>JBKQIY010000115.1:0-29467 GCA_052148155.1 Acidimicrobiia bacterium
GGCTCGGCTCTCCCGTTGCAACTCTGACGAGGCTGCAGGATTCGCATAACGCTGCGGCCCGCGCGCTTGCTCCCTCCAAAGAGGCTCTCGACACCCCGCTCAGCCCGCCACCTCTCGATGACAAACCGGGGTCTGCTACCGGGCTCTCCGGCGACTACCCGGACGGGACTCACACCCGCTGGCCTGATCCAACTTTCAGGACGCACCACGAGCGGAGGCTATCGGCGCCGGCGCCGTGATCGTCGCACCACGACGCTCATACGGTGACGCTCGCGGCGCGACGCTCGCCTGGGGGTACCGGGCTCGGGGACACTCTCGCTACGCTTGCGCCGATGGTCTCCGAGACGACATCTGAGCAGGACAACGCCGACCTGGACGTCTCGATCATCCTGCCGGTCTACAACGAGGCCGAGCATCTCGAAGCCGAGGTCACACGAGTGCGCGCCGCGATGGACGCGTCGCCGTACAGCTACGAGATCATCGTCGTCGACGACGGCTCGACCGACACTTCCGCCGAGGTCGCTGCCCGCATCGACGACATCCGATTCATCCAGTTCTTACAGAATCGGGGATCAGGTTCGGCGCGCAAAGCGGGCACACAGGCGGCACGAGGCCGTGTCACAGTGTGGACCGATGTCGACATGACCTACCCGAACGACACGATTCCCCAACTCGTGAAAGAACTCGACGGTTACGACCAGGTGGTCGGCGCCCGCACCACCGAGGAAGGCACCGTCAAGGCGCTGCGGGTCCCGGCGAAGTGGCTGATCCGCAAGCTGGCCAGCTTTCTGACCGGAACGAAGATCCCAGATCTCAACTCCGGTTTCCGCGCATTCCGCACCGAGGTCGCGCGCCAATACCTCAACCAACTCCCCGTCGGTTTCTCGTGCGTCACGACCATCACGATGACGTTCCTCGCCAACGGCTACTCGGTGAAGTACGTACCGATCGAGTACGCCAAGCGTGCCGGAGAATCGAAGTTCCATTGGTACAAGGACACACGGCGCTACGCGACCCAGGTCGTTCGCATGATCCTGTCGTACAACCCGTTACGGATCTTCATGCCGGTCGGGCTCACGTTGCTGACGGTCGGGACCGTGAAGATGATCGTCGATCTGTTCCAGTTCCACCTGCACGTGGCCGCCGACACGCTGCTGATCCTGTTCGCCTCGTTTCAGGTCATCGCCATCGGCCTGCTCGCCGACCTCGTCACGCGTGCGACCCGCGACCGTAACGAGAAGCCGCCCGCGAGCGTGTGATCAGTTTGGGCTCGCGACTCGCGCGAGCGTTCGTTCGTACCGGTCCATGACGACATCCCACTGGTAGTGCTGTTCGACGTACCGGCGGCCGGCCTCGCCGAGCGCGTCGGCGAGCTCAGGCGACGCGTGGATCCGATCGACCGCGGCTTCGAACTCGGCGAAACCGCTGTAGGGCACCGCCGCGCCGCTGCGCAGCGCATGGCCTTCGAGCACGGTGCACCGACGTTGAACCAGAGCCGGGCGGCGCTGCGCGAAGACCTCGGTCAGGTTCATGGCGAAACTCTCGAAATATGACGGATGCACCATTGCCCGCGCGCCGGCCAACGCACCGTTGCGGGTCGGTTCGTCGACGAATCCAGTCGCGATGATGTCGGGACGGCCGGGATCGTCGACGAGCAACTCACCGAGCAGCACGAGACGCAGATCGCTCGGGTTCCGTCGTTTGTAGGCCACGAAATAGTCGATGAGCTCTGACGCGCCTTTGGCCGGATCGACCCGGCCGACATACAACAAGTACGGAGCAGCGCCGAGCCCGAACTTGCGCCGGAATTCGTCGGCGTCGCCGGGCGAGTCGAGCTCAACTCCGATACCGACGACATCGCCCGGAGGAGATCCCGGGAAGCGTTCCGCGACAAGACTGGCCTCTTCTGGCGTCAGGAACGCGAACGCGTCGGGGGCGCGAAGCACCTCTTGGAAGATCGACAGCCGCAGCGGCGGCTCGTCGTGCGCGGTTGGATGCAGGAGTGTCGGCACCGCGCCTGCACACTCACGCAATCCCGCCCAGGTGAGCCAATACAAATACGTGATGAACACCACGACGTCATAGGTGCGTGCGTGCCGGCGGAGCCACGGTACGACATCGGGAGCGTACGGACCTTGCATCTGCATCCACTCCCGCTGCAAGGCGAGTGGACGCACACTCGGCGCATTACTGAGACGTGAGTTGAACCGGCCGAACAGATGCGGGTTACGACGCCCGGCGACCCAGGCTCGAAATACCGAAACCCCATTCGCGTTCGACCAACCGCGCGGCAGGGCGTTGGACCAGTCCACGTACGATTTCGCGCATGTCGTGAGCACGGTGACCCGGTGGTCTCGCTCGACGAGGCGCTCGGCGAACGCACGGGCGTGCTGTTCAGCCCCTCCCGCGATCTCTTCCCCGTAACGCTGCACAACGTAGAGCACGCGCATCAGACGATCTCGCCGATTGCCTCAAGCATCGCGACGCTCGCGTCGACTTCGGTCAGCTCACGCAGTCTCCGCCGACCCCGCGCGATCAGCTCTCGTCGAAGGTCCGCGTCCGAGACAATGCGATCGATCGCTCCTGCGACCAGCTCGGCGCCGGCCCAGGCCGGGAGCAGCAGTCCGGCATCGCCCACGGTTTCGGGGATAGCCGCGCACGCCCGGGCGACCACCGGGACGTCGAACGCGAGCGACTCGACCAGCGGCACGCAAAACCCCTCGTGCTCACTCACCGTCACGAAGGCGATCGCGCGGCGGAACATCGCCGCGAGCCGGGCATCGTCGATGGAACCGACGACGTGCACTCGGGGGAGGTTGAGTTCTCGAACCTGCGCGCTGAGCGCATCGGCGTACCGAGCGAAACGATTTTGGCCTACGAGCAGGAGCACCGCTTGCGTCCCGAAGTAGGTCGTTGCGACGTGCATCGCCTTCACGAGAAGGTCGGGACGTTTGTGCGGCAGCAGCTGTCCCACGAAGAGCAGGATCGGCTCGTGAAACTCCCGGTCGAGGAGGTTGAGCATCTCCGGATCGGGCTCCGTGCGAACGAGCCGGAACGGGTTCACCACCGGGGGGATCACACGCACGTCTTCGTAGCCGATCGCCTCGAGCTCGGCGGCGTTGAAATGCGACGCGGCGACTGCCAGTACGACCCGGTGGCGAATAGCCTCGAGCTCCAAACGGCCGAGCACGAGCAGCTCGGCGAAGGTGTCGTCGATGCCTTCGAAGTACTTCGCCGGCGTGATGTTGTGGTAGACGAGCACGATCGGCTCGGGCCGCGAGAGCAAGAACGCCGAAACTGTGGGTTCGCCGATCGAGGCGTGATAGACGAGCAGCCCTCGCGAACCACTCGCCGCGAACTCGCTCAACGGTCTCACCTCACCAGCCGAGCTGGGTGCGATGTGCCGCGCGAACACCTCCGACGGTCCGACTTTGCGGAGGACGTCGCGATAGTCGAGCGCCGCGTTGGTGATCGCGTCGCCTGGCGAAGCGGCCGCGAGTATTTGATGGATGCCGAACTCGCCGGTCGGGAAAGATCCGATGTGAGAAACCGAACCGCGCCGCTCGCGGCGTTCGACGGCCGAACCGACCTCTGCCCGCGCGATACTCATGTGCGAGAGGTCATCTCGTGGCAATGACGGCGTAGTCCTGTGCGCCGAAGAGCAGCGCTCCGATGCGTTCGAAGTTCTCGTTGAGCAGACGCGTCTGCGGGTCGTCGCCCGGCAAGGGCAGGAGCGCTTCGCTGTCGGAGACCGGCGAGCGATACTCGATCGCGATCCGCGAGAATTCCGCTTCGCGGAACAAGAACTCCAAGAAGCTCGGGTGGACCGGCCGCACGTGGTCGGGATCGACCCAGAAGGCCCGGGCGTAGGTGTACAGCGACGCCGGGTTCACGGTCTCCAACACGACTTTGCCGCCCGGACGCAGCTTCTCGGCGGCGAGTGACACGAAGTCGATGACGTGTTGAGGCGACAGGTGCTCGATGACTTGGATCATCACGATCCCGCCAAGGCTGCCGGGCTCGAGACTGCGCAGGTACTCGACGGCAAAGCCCTGCTCGACATCGAGCCCACGTCCGCGCGCGCTTGTGATCAGCTGAAGATCTGGCTCGACGCCGTGCACGGCGACGCCGAGCTCGGTCAGCAGCTCCATGAACTCGCCACGGCCGAAGCCGATGTCGATCACCGGTTCGCAGTCGATGAACTCCTTGGCGAGTTCGGCGTACCGCGAACGCAGGTCGTCGCTGCCGCCTCGGAAGAACGCGGTGAACTGGTCCTGGCCGTACCACGCGTCGACCGCGCAACCCGGAATGCGCTCACGTGTCTCCTCGACTTGATATTCGAGGCGGTTCACCTCGCGTACCTGTTCGGCGAGACGAACCTGAAGATCGTCGAGCTGTTGCAAGACCTTGGTGTCGAACTCGTCGCCGATGGTGGACGCGATCTCGCCGAGCAGCGCGATCGCGTGCGTGATGAGCCAGCTCTGCTGCTCGACTTGTGACAGCACGCCGTCGATCTGTCGGCTGAGCGCGCGCGACATGGTGCGGTGGACCAATCGCCCCCCGGGGAGGCGGCTGGCCGGGTCGATGCGCGCCCGCGAGAACCCCACCTGGTTGAGTTCGCGCAACGCCGATTGGAGCTCATCGTGCAACGCCGGCGACGACCGCGGCCGCACCCCGACGAGCCGATCGAAGTGCTCGTCGAGCGTCGCCTCGAGATCGTCGGGGTACTCGCCCGACCGCCGCCGCGCCTCGATTCGAGCCTTCAACTCGCCGATCACGCTGTCAAGGTCAGCGGCTTGGCCCGTGGCGGACGCGTGAGTCGGATCCGACGGCACGACATGAATCTAGCGGAGGCGTTCCGCCGCGTCGGTGAGGCGCTAGCGTGCGCATCTCCGCCATGGCGAACGACCGCCTTCCTGACTCACTCCCGCACGGGTTTCTGCGCGATGCTCAGAACGGGCCTCCCCCGCTCGGCCTGCTTCCGTACGAGTCCGAACGCACCCAGATCGAAGCGACCGCGCGCCAGACCCGCGCGCGCCCGGATTTCCCTGGCGACTATGTCGACCGGGTATACGACCAGGTGGCGCGCTTCTCGTTGCGCACCGCCGCGCCGGACGACATCCGGGCGGCGATCGCGCTGCTCGAGGAGCAGACGAACGTGCAGGCACTCGCGCCGATCGATTCGCGCTACCGAGGTGTGGGCGCCGCGAAGAAGGTCGTACGCAAGGCGGTGTTCTTCACGGTCCATCATCTGACCGAACAGATGCGGGCCCTGGGCTGGGCGGCCACTTCGGTCGGAAATGCGGCAGCTGAACGCATCGAGGCCCTCGAGGATCGCGTGCGCGAGCTCGAGGTGCGCCTGGCGCGCATCGATCCCGGCGAAAGACACCAGGACCCGTCAAAGTCGTGACCGAAGTTCATCAGTTCCTGTCGACCTTTGCCGGCCGAGATGCCATCGGGATGCACACCTTGCGGGTACGGAACCTTTTACGCGATGCCGGCTTCCAGTCCGACATCTACGCCCTCGACGCACACGCGGACGTGCGGGCGCAGGCCTTCGACCCGCGTACGTTCGGTGATCGTGTGAGAGGACGTGTCGATCTGTGGATTCTCTACCACTTCTCGATCGGCAGCCCGCTGTTCGATCGCGTCCGTGAGCTCGACGTCCCGTTGGCCCTCGACTACCACAACATCACCGACGCGAAGTACTTCTGGCGATGGGAACCGCGCGCGGCGTCGAGCATGATGGAGGGGCGCCGCCAGCTCGCTGTCGCCGCGCCCGCCGTCCGTTTCGCACTGGCCGATTCCGCCTACAACGAGCACGAGCTCTTGCAACTGGACTGCCCTCGCACCGCCGTCGCTCCGATACTGATCGACTTCAACGACTACGACGCGGCTCCCGACCCGGCCTTGATGGCTCGACGCGAGCGTGCCCGGGCAGGCGGTGGCTCTGACTGGCTCACGGTCGGCCGAATCGCGCCCAACAAGTGCCAGCACGATGTGCTGGCCGCGTTCGCGGTCTACCGCCGTGTCCATGATCCGCGCGCCCGACTGACACTCGTGGGAGGACAAAGCGCCGGGCTCTACTGGCGTGCCTTGCACAGCCTGGCCGACGATCTGAACATCTCCGCCGCGGTCACGTTCACCGATGTCGTCAGCCACGCCGAACTCCTCGCCTACTATCGCTCCGCCGACGTGTTCGTGTTGCTCTCGGAGCACGAGGGCTTCAACGTGCCGGTTCTCGAGGCGATGCATTTCGGCGTGCCGGTGGTGGCGTACGCCTCCTCGGCGGTGCCCGACACGGTCGGCGACGGCGGGCTCGTGCTGCCCGATAAAGATCCGGTCCTCGTCGCCGCCGCGGTGGAACGCCTACGCTCGGATGCATCGCTTCGCGATGCGCTCGTCGAAGCCGGCCGGAAGCGAGTTTCGCATTTCTCCATTGCACGCACCGGGCCGCAGCTTCTCGACACGTTGCGCACGCTCATGAAAGAGACAGCTTGAGTAGGGATGTCGCCAGTGCCTGAGAACAAGGGTCGCCTTGCCTTCGTGCCGCCCCGGTACGGCACCGAGATCGTCGGCGGTTCCGAGGCTGTGATGCGTGAAGCTGCGCACGGTCTCGCACAGCGCGGCTGGGACGTCGAGATACTCACCACGTGCGCGCGCGATCACTACACCTGGCGAAACGAGTACACACCGGGCACGAGTACGGACGACGACGGCGTCGAAGTGCACCGGTTCCCGGTGGAAGGGGCCAAGCCGAGCCGGTCGCGTGCTCGCATCGAGGCTCATATTCAATCGGGCGCGTCGGTGCCGTTGGCCGACCAACTCTCCTGGCTCGACGGCCTGTTCCGGGTTCCCCGATTGTTCCATCATCTGGTGGTCAACTCCGACCGTTACGACGCGGTGATCTTGTCGCCCTACCTGTTCTGGACGACCGTCACTGGCGCGGCGGTCGTGCCGGAGCGCACGATCGTGATGCCGTGTCTTCACGACGAGCCGTACGCGCGGCTCGAGGTGCTGAGCCCTGTGTTGTCCGACGTCGCCCGGTTATGGTTCCTTTCCGAACCCGAACACCAGCTGGCGCACGAGTGTGCCGTGTTGCCGGATCATCTCGTGGTCGGTGCGGGTGTGCATGTCCCCGCGAGTTATGACGCGGAGGGGTTTTGCGTTCGGCACGGTCTCACGCGCCCATTTCTCCTGTTCGCCGGGCGACGCGAGCGGGGCAAGGGCTGGGACTGGCTGCTTTCGGCGTTCCATTTCGCGATCCGCCAATACCGGCTGCCGTTCGATCTCGTGACGATCGGTGTGAGCCCGGCCGACACGCCTGCTGACCTTTCCGGCCGTGTCCATGACCTCGGCTTCCTTGACGACGCAGAGGTCCCCGACGCGTTCGCAGCCGCGGCGGCGTACGTGCAGCCCAGCACCAACGAGAGTTTCTCGCGCACGATCATGGAGTCGTGGTTGGCCGGCACACTGGTCCTCGCCGCCGGTGGCAGCGACGTGGTGCGCTGGCACTGCGAGCGTTCGGGTGGCGGTCTCACCTTCACTGATGAGTTCGAGTTGGCGCAGGCCCTCACGTTCCTCGCGGCCGCGCCTGACGACGCCGCCCGTCTCGCGAAGGCAGGCCGCGAGTATGTCCTTGCCAACTATCAGTGGCCCATTGTGCTCGACGCGATGGAAGCCAGCTTGGGCGAGCTGCTGTGCGCATCCTCGTAGTCGGCAGCTACCCGCCACCCGCGCACGGCGAGGCCAACCGGACGGTCGCGACCGTGCACCGGCTCGGCGCGCAGGGCGACGACGTCGAAGTGCTGTCGCGCCGCGGTTCCGCCGCCCAGTTTCGCGGTCCGATCGCCGGACCGGTCGGCGCCGCGCTCGTGTGGTGGCGCGGTCGCCATTACGACGCGGTCGTGGTGCAGGTCGAAAGCGGCGCACCGCTTCGGATTTCCGATGGACGACGCGCCCGATTCGACCGTGTCGTCGACTGTTTGGCGTGGGGCCTGGCGCTACGCGCGGTGCGTTCGGCCACGATGGTGGTCGCCGATACCGACGTCGTGCCTCGATCGGTCGGCGGCCGCAGCGGCCGTTTCCTGTGGGCCGCTGCTGACCATCTCCTCGTCGGGAACGAGCGTGGTCGGCGCCGTCTGATCGACGAGGGCGGTGCGCCAGCCGGACGGGTCGAGCTTCCTGCAGTGGCCGCGACGCCGAGCCGACCGGCCGACGACGGCTGGGACGATGTGAGCGACGCGGCCGCGGTGATGGAGCGTGTGCAGCGGCGCGCCGCTGAGGACCGCCGCGCCGCGCGCCGAGGCACGCTCGACGCGGGCGTCTGAGGGGTTCAGTGCAGGCGCGCCACGCTCAGACCGGCGCGGGTGGCCGGCACGATGACGTTCCGGAACAGGCTCGTCGCGGCGATCTCGAAGCTGTGCCGCTCGGCGTACACGCGGGCGGCGGCAGCCAACTCGGCTCGTCGTTCGGGGTCTTGGAGCAGATCGGCGACGACTGTGGCGAGTTCGCCCTCAGATACGGTCGATGGGACAGGAACGACTCCTGAGTCGGGAAGGTCGCGTCCGGCGCCGATGGCGGTCACGACAAGCACAGCTCCCGCTGCCAGACAGTCGGCCACGGCCGCCGATGACTCACCGTTGGCGGCGCGGCGCAGTTGTACGGCGACCGCGGCACAGTCGAGCCAGCGCGCGTATTCGACCGAGTTGACCGCGCCCGTCACCGTGACACGGTCGCCGACGCCAAGCGCGGCGGCCCGCGCCGTGACCTCGTTGCGATCCGCGTCGGCGCACGGTCCGACAAACACGAGTCGCGCGTCTGGACAACGCTTCAGCACCGCCGGCAGCGATGCGACGAGCAGCGAGTACTGCTTCACCTCGTTGACCACTCCGAAGCTTCCGACGATCGGTCCGCGGGCCTCAGCCGGCGTGGCGTCCTCGACCGGGTCGGGCATCCCGAACGGCACGACACAAACGCGTTCGGCGTCGCCAGCGCGGACATCGAGGCGAACCCGATCAGCCGCGAATGCTGACATCACCACGAAGCGATCAGCCAGGGCGGCTACCTCGGCCGCCATCAGCACGCCGAGCCGCTCCGCTTCGTCGGGTGCGAGCCGGCCGCCGGTGCCGATGTCCGGGAGGAGGCCGTCGTACATCGCGTCGAGACAGGCCGCGAAGCCGCCAGGTACGGCGCCCGGTTCGTCGACACCGAACGCGTACAGGTCGATGAGCCGGACCTCGTGCGCGAGCACGATCCCCGACCGCCGACGGAGCTGCGCCAACGCGCCGGCGTGGTACTCGCTGTTGCCGAGGCAGTACACGACGCAGTCGTATCCGCCGCGTGCGCGTTCGTGATCAACCAGCCGCCGGACCGGCAACACCTCCACTCCTTCCGGCGCGCGCGCGGGTCCGAGTTCGGGATCCACTCGGTCGCATCCGTCGGCGAACGCGTGCAGGTCGCAGTGTTCGCGCAACGCGGCGAGCAAACGGTAGCTGTAGTCGGCGACTCCGCTTGCGGCAGGAGGCAGTGGGGTCACCATCGCGACCAATGGCCGACGCCGCGCTGCGGGTCGTGGGCGCGCCAACAGCTGTTCGTACGCGCCGGCGACGCGGTCGGCAACCGAGTCCCATCCCGGCAGCGGCCGCCGGGCCTGGGCGTCGAGCATTGCGCGCCTCGAATCGTCGGTCAACGCCCGCTCGATCGCGGTTGCGATCGCGTCGTCGCTGTCCGGGTCGAACCTCGCCTCGGGCACGAGAAGTTCCGCAACGGCGGACGTGTTCGAGCCGATCGTGCGGGCCCCGCATGCCAGCGCCTCGGCGATCGGGAGCCCGTAACCCTCATACAGCGACGGGAACACGAACAGGTCGGTCGACTGGTACAGCAGCTGCAACACGCCGTCGGGAACGAAGCCGGGAAGGAGCAGCCGCGACTCGATTCCGGCGGCTCGCGCGAGGTGCACGAGGTAGTCGCGGGTCCCGTCGTCGACTTTGCACACCATCACCAGCTGCCACTCATTGCGCACCGACTCGGGCAAACGTGCCCACGCACGAAACAGACCGTGGAAGTTCTTCCGGTCGTCCATACCCGCGGTGTACAACACGAACCGTGCTTCGAGTCCAGGTACGGCCGCACGCGCCGCGGTCCCCGCCTCGCCCGCGACTGCGGCGCGCCGGTACGACCTGGAGGCAGCAGCACCCACGACGACGATCCGTTCGTCGGGGATGTGTAAACGCTCGACCGCGTCGCGGGCCGTCGTTTCGGAAATCGCGAAGATCGCGTCGGCGGCACGCACGAGTTCGATCCGGGCGCGATAGCGGCGGCGGAGGCCGGGATCGGCAAGGTAGCGCTCGGAGAAAATCTCGGGGATGAGGTCGTACAGCGTGACGACGAGGCGCAGGCCGCTCGTCGCGGCGGCCGCCGGCCACAGCCGCGAGATCGGAACGTCGAGCTCGAATGGCGACGCAACATGCAGCAGGCGTGCGCCATCGCCGAGCCCGAGATCGCCGCGGTCGCTGTACGAAAGCCGGCCGCTTGCGACGAGCGGTTCGACCGAGCCGGGCGGCGGCAGGTCGGGATTGAGCAAGAAGCTATGGACAAGCGGACGGTGCGTGCGCCACAGCGCGGCGGCAAGTTCCGCCGTGTAGCGGGCGACGCCCCGGTCCCGGTGGCTCGTGCTCTGGGTTGCCTGAACGTCGAACAGGACGGGACCCGGCACCGCGGATGTCGTCACGGACGGGCGCGCAGCTCGTGGAGTTCGTCTTGCATTCGCTCGACTTGCGCGCCGAGCACCGCGAGCCGCTGTCCGAGTACGGCGACCGCCTCCGCTTCCGCGTCGAACCGGTCGGTGAGCAAACGGGCGAGCTCGGTCAGTGCGCGCACGACCTGCTCTTGGCGCACGTAGTGCGGAGCCAGCACATCATCGAGCTTGCGCACGGCCTTCGGTCGGACGTAACCCTTGACGCGCTGCACTACCGACATCACATCTCCCGTCGCGCTCGGGCCAAGCAACGCGGGAGCATACCGTGCAGTTCTTTCAGGAGCCGCTGCCTTCGACGCGTTCGGCGACCGGCGTACCGAAACGCACTTCGAGCGGGAGCGAAACCAGGCCGGCAGTACGTGCCGGGTTCATCACCGAGAACTGATATTGCTGATCGCGCCAGTCGTACACGGTTCCTTCGTCGGTTGTCTGGATCGCCAACGTGACGAGATACGTACCATCGAGCAACGGCACATGTTCGAAGTCAAAGGTGACTTCGCCGTCGCCGTCGGCGATCGGAACTGGCACGTCAATAATTTTGGTGTTGGCGCCGAAGATGTTGTTGCCGTCTTCGTCGTGTATCGCAATGCCGAACAACAGGTCGTCGGTGGGCTCGTCGGCATGGTACGAAACGTGGATCGACATCGCTTCGTCGGGGAGCAACCACTGCCGGCCGACGAGCGCGCCCGGGTGCTCGATCACGACGTTGGTGACCTTCACGCGGTGGTTCGCGGCGGCCGCCATCACATGCCCGTGCGACGCGTGGTCGCCGGTTTCTTCGGCGGCGGCCGCGTCCGCGGCATGGACGGCTTCGATCGTCGGGTCGGCCAGGCCCGAATGTTGCAGCGTCTCCCGGAAGGTACGAATCGCTTCGCCCGACGGGGCATCGGCGACGAGTTCGCCGTGGTCGAGCACGAGTCCGCGTTCACATACCTTGCGTATGAGATCCGGAGCGTGCGTCACGAACAAGATCGTGCGGCCCTGACGTTGGAACTCGGCGACGCGCTCGACGCACTTGCGCTGGAACGCCTCGTCCCCGACCGAGAGCACTTCGTCGACGAGCAAGATGTCAGGGTCGACGTTGACCGCGACCGCGAACCCGAGCCGGATGTACATGCCGGACGAGTAGTGGCGTACCTGCATGTCGATGAATTTGTCGAGCTCCGAGAACGCCACGATCTCGTCGAACACCCGGACGATGTCGCGCTTCGACAGGCCGAGGATCGCCGCGTTCATGAACACGTTCTCGCGACCGGTGAGTTCTGGATGGAATCCCGCGCCCAGCTCGAGCAGGGCGGCGAGGCGGCCCCGGGTGACGATCTCGCCCTCGTTTGGCTGCAGGATCCCGGCAACGCACTTCAACAGGGTCGACTTGCCCGAGCCGTTGTGCCCGAGGATCCCGACTGTCGTGCCCGTCTCGATGTCGATGTCGATGTCGTTCAACGCAACGAAGTCTTCGAACGGGATACGTCCGAAGTTGATCACCTTCTCCTTCAACGACGAGTAGTGCTCGTGATAGAGGCGGAAGTGTTTCGAGACGTGACGGATTTCGATTGCGGCGGCCATGGCTAGAGCTCCTCAGCGAAGTTCGCTTCGCTGCGACCGAACACGTAGATCCCGATCGCGAGCAGAATAAAACCGACGGCGAACGAGTAGCCCAGGTAGCCCAGGTAGATGTTCATATGCCAGTGGGGAAGGATTCCGTTCAGCTTCTTCCCGGGCGGGTTGATGATCTTCGCGTTGTCCAGCTTGCGGTAGATCGCGCGTTGGAAGATCAACACGATCGGCGTGACCGGGTTGAGGAGGTAGACGTGCTTGAACCAGCCACCAGGACGGCGGTCGATGGTCATGAAGCCGTACACGATCGGCGTCACCCAGAACCACGCGAGGAGTGCAAGCTCGAGGAAGTGCTGGGTGTCTCGGAGGTACACGTTGGTCGCACTCAGCAGGATCCCGAGTGCGCCGGTGAGGAGCATCAGCGCGAGCAGCGCGAGTGGCAGCAGCGCCATGTACGACCAAGCGACGGGTCGCAAGATGAGCAACAGCACAGCGAACAGCACCAAGCTCTGCAAGAAGAAGTGCACGAGCATGCTGCCGATCGCGGCCAGCGGCAGGATCTCGCGCGGGAACGCAACCTTCTTGACGAGCCCTGCGTTGCCTACGACCGATCCGCAGGCCGCGGCCAGGCCGGAGGAGAAGAAGTTCCAGACGAGCAGGCCGGACAGCAAGAAGATCGGGAAGTCCGGAACACCTGAGCCCAGGATCTTCACGAACGCGACGTAGAAGACAATGAGGTAGAGGAGCGGGTTCAGCAGGGACCACGCGAACCCCAAGATGCTGTTCTTGTACTTGACCTTGAGCTCTTTGCGGGTCATCGACACGAGCAGTTCGTGGTAGGTGATGATCCGCCGGAAACGTTCGAGCACGGACGTACGGGGTCGAACGACGCGTGCGTGTGCGACACGCGGGGCACGCGCGGCCGGTTCTGGCATAACGGGCAAGTTAGCCGACGGTACCCCCTCCATCTGGGTTCGGGCCGTGCTGCACACGGAGGCGAGCACGAACCGGACGGTGATCCGAAGGTGTCGGTGCGAGCACTTCGCCTGACAGGACGGTGATGTCGTCCCGGACGAGAATGTGGTCGATCTGGCTGTGCGGCCTGTGCGCGGGATATGTCCTGCCGCGCAGCGCGCGGTGCCAGCCAGGAAGTACGGCCAAGACTCCCGGACCCCACAGGTTGAAATCGCCGGCCACGATCGCGGTCCGCTCTTGTGTCGGGAGCTGAGGGCGTAACGCACGAAGATGGCGCATCGGAGCGAGCTTCCACAGTTTCGAGGAGACGTGGACGCCCACCAAATCGACGTCCGTTCCCTCGACGTCGATCGTGCACATCAATGCGGAACGGTCACCGCCTGCGTCGCGCGGGATTCGGCCGATAGGAAGCTCGCGGCGCGCGCGTATTGGAAACCGCGAGCAGATCGCGATCTCCCACCGCCCTTCGCCGGGGACGTCGTACCTCGGTCGAAAGCCGCCGAGGGTCAGTGTGGAAAGTTCGAGCGATTCGATGCGGTAACCGTCGTCGGTCAAATCGTCGAGCACACCCTGGCCGTCGTGCCGGCGAAACGACTCGACCACGACCACGAGATCGGCGTCGAAGCCGCGCACGACCTGCGCGACATCGAACCGCTCTCGGCGGAGTGCACCGAAGCGGCCTACGCCCCAGTGGGCGTTGAACGAGGCGAGGGTGAAATCGGTCAGACGATCAGCGTGTCAGAAAATGAGGGTGTTCAGATGCCACCGCTCAGATGCCGATGCGTTGTGCCAACAATTCGCGGTGATACGTCGGGTCGCCGAGGTAGATCTCGGAGCTCTTGGCGCGCTTGAAGTACAGGTGCGCAGGATGCTCCCAAGTGAACCCAATGCCGCCGTGGATCTGGATGTTCTCGGCAGCCGCGTGGAAGTAGGCCTCCGAGCAGTACGCCTTCGACAGTGCGGCGACGACGGGGAGTTCATCGTTGTCCTCGGCTGCAGCCCACGCGGCGTAGTAGGCGGCCGACTTGCCGGACTCGACCTCGAGCAGCATGTCGGCGCATTTGTGCTTGATCGCCTGAAACGACCCGATCGGCCGCCCGAACTGCACACGCACCTTCGCGTACTCGACCGACATTTCCAACACTCGCTGGGCGCCGCCCATCATCTCGTTGGCCAGGGCTACGGCCGCCTGGTCGAGGACCTTCGAGAAGGCAGGCCAGCCGGTTCCCGGCGTACCGAGCGGCGACGCCGCGACATCGGTGAATTCGAGTTTCGCCTGCTTGCGAGTCGTGTCCATCGTCTGGAGCGGGGTCCGGGTCAGGCCGGCTGCGTCGCCGGCGACCGTGAAGAACGAGATGCCATCGGTGCCGGTAGTGCCGGCGACGCGCGCGACAACGATGATCTGGTCGGCGATGTGTCCATCGATCACGAACATCTTCTCGCCGCTGAGGGTGTAGCCGTCGCCCGACTTGTTCGCTTCCATCGTGATCCCGGCCGCGTCCCACTTTCCGGACGGCTCCGTGAACGCAAGTGCGGCGATCGTGTCTCCCGACGCAATGCCTGGGAGCAGCGCCTGCTTGTCGGCGTCGGTTCCCGCGTTGAGGATCGCATTGGCGGCGAGCACGACGGACGAGAAATACGGTGCGCAGAGCAGGACGCGGCCCATCTCCTCGAGCACGATGCCAAGCTCGATGAAGGTGAATCCCTGACCCCCGAACTCTTCGGGTATCGCGAGTCCTTGGAGCATGAGCTCCTGACCCATCTGCTTCCACACCGCGGGATCAAAGCCCTCGGTTGTCTCCATCAAACGGCGTACTTCCGTCTCAGGCGACTTGGCTTCCAGGAACTGCCGCACAGCACGCCGCAGTTCTTCTTGCTCCTCGGAGAAGGCGAAGTTCACGATGTGTTTCTCCTGTTAGCGGGGCTCGCGTGGAAGTCCCAGCACGCGCTCACCGATGATGTTGTGTTGGATTTCGCTCGAGCCGGCGTAGATCGTCTCCGCGCGGCTCGCCATGAAGATTCTGTGCAAATCATCGAGCTCGTAGGTGCCGGCGCCGGAATGATTGACAAGGAGCGCGTCGGCGCCGATGACGTCGATGGCCGTCTCGCCGAAGCGTCGATGCCAGCTCGTCCAAAATAACTTGCCGACACTCGCTTCTGGGCCGAGCTCGCCTCTGTGCAGCATGTTCGTCAGCATGCGCATCCCGTTGAAACGCATGACCTGCAAGCCGATGTACCGGTTCGCCAACTCGTCGCGCAGGATCGGATCGTCGGATACGCCCCGCTTGCGCGCCACGTCGACCAGCTCGGCGAATTCGTGCTCGAATGCGAGCTGTTGCGACAAGAACGCGGTGCCGCGCTCGAAGCCGAGCGTCGCCATCGCGACCTTCCAGCCGTCGCCCACCGCACCGAGCACGTTCTCCTTGGCTGTGCGTGCGCCGTCGAAGAACACCTCGTTGAACTCGGCGCTCCCGGTCATCTGGCGTAGCGGCCGCACGTCGATGCCCGGTTGGTGCATCGGGCACAAAAGGTACGACAGGCCGTGGTGCGACGAAGACTCGGGATCTGTTCGGCACACGACGAAGCACCAGTCGGCACGGTGGGCGAGCGTGGTCCACACCTTCTGACCGGTAATGACCCACTGGTCGCCGTCGAGGACCGCGCGCGTTTGGATGTTCGCGAGATCGCTCCCGGCATTCGGTTCGGAAAATCCCTGGCACCACAGCTCATCGACCGACTGGATCTTCGGCAGGAACCGACGTTTTTGCTCGTCGGTGCCGAACTGGATGAGCGTCGGAGCGAACAAACCCTCACCGAAAAACGAGACCCGCGACGGAGCGTTCGCCCGCGCGTACTCCTCGTTGAAGATCACCTGCAGCGAGAAAGGCAACGCACGGCCGCCGTACTCCTCGGGCCACGACATGCCCACCCAGCGGTCGGCGCCCAGCACGTGCTCCCACTCGAGGCGGACATCCCAGCCGGTCTCGTCGGCCGGGCCGCCGCCTGGGCCAAGCGCCGCGAACTCGCCGGTGAGATGGTCGGCGAGCCAGGCGCGCACCTGGGCACGAAAGGCCGCCTCATCGGAGGTGTCGCGGAAGTCCATGCCGAGCGGGACGCTACTTGACCGACCGGTCAGGTTTCTAGGTGAGCTTCGACGCCGACCGGGTCCATTCCTTCGATCCGCAGCCGTGGCGGTCACTGCCGACTTCACCGAGGAGCTCCGACCAAGCTCGGGTTCTCCGACCTGCCCGGCTCGGCCGGTCGGCGCTCGACAAGATCGACGGCTGATGGTGCCGTCGTGTCCCCTTCGACACCCTCTTCACGCGTCTCCACCTCACCAACGGGTCCGGCGGACGCGATACCCGAGCGCCCGGCCGAGATCTTCTTCGAGTCGTGGTGGCGCGACGGGCGCCCCGCCTGTCGGCCGACCGCCGCAGGCTCGCAGGTACCGCGGGACCGGCCCGGATGCGACACGCGCCGCGGGAACGCAGCGATGTCGAACAGCCGCGGTCGACCCGCTCCCGCCTCACCCACGACGCTCGAGTGCGTCGACCTACGGTTCGACGCGTTGCTGCTGACCAAAACGGAGCGTTGTCCCTCATTCCTCATGAGGTAACCGACATAAGGACACCGGTCAGCCGGGTGCGAGCGGAGTCCGTCGACGAGCGCTGGCGGATCTGGTCGACGAACGCCGTCAGCGGCGACCAGATCCGTTGTCCGTGCCCGACGATGTCGCACGGACGATTTCCTGGCACGTGACGAGACGTCGCGCCATGAGCGTGTCGATCCTTGCGTTCGACGCGCTGCGCGACACGACCGACACGTGGATCAACCGTGCCGTCGCCCACCGGTACCGACGCCGTCACGTCGGCGTCTCCGACGACGACCGCGACCAGGTACTGGGACTGGAGTTCGCCAACTCGAAAGGGGCCGGTCGCGGGTCTTCGCGCCGACGATCGCCCGACCCCCCGCGAGTAGCCTCGCGGTCATGGTGATGACGGGGCTCGCGCACTACGAAACCACTGACGCGCGCATTGAGAAGATCGTGGTCGGGCCGTTCGAGAACAACGTGTTCATCCTGCGGAGCCTGCGCAACGGCGACGCCGTGATCATCGACGCGGCCAACGAGCATGAGCTGCTGCTCGAGGTGTCGCGGCGCACCGGCGTGCGACGTGTGCTCACCACCCACGGGCACTTCGACCACATCCAGGCGGTCACACAGATGCGCGACGCCGGTATCGACGTGGGCATTGCCGCCGAGGACGCCAAGATGCTGCCCAGCTACGACTTCGTCATTCCTGACGACGACGTGATCGAGGTCGGAGATCTGCGCTTGCGCACGATTCATACGCCGGGCCACACACCCGGTTCGACCTGCTTTTTGTTGGAAGGTCACCCGGTCGTGTTCAGCGGAGACACGCTGTTTCCCGGCGGGCCGGGCAACACCACGTTCGAAAACGCCAGCTTTGACACGATCATCGAGTCGATCGACCGGCGCCTGTTCACACTCCCGCCCGACACCCTCGTGCTTCCCGGACACGGACTCGACACGACGATCGCAAGCGAGTCGCCGCATCTCGACGAGTGGATCGCGCGCGGCTGGTAGCCGTGGCAGACCAATCGACGGGCTACTTGTCGCGTCACGGCGACGAGGTGTACTTCGAGACCTACGGCGCGGCTAACGCGCCGGCCGTCGTACTCGGTCACGGTGCCGGCGGCAATCACGGGATCTGGTTCCAACAGGTTCCGGTATTCGCCGGCCACTACCGCGTCATCACGTGGGACCAGCGCAGCTTCGGCCTCTCCACAAACCTTCACGGACACGCGAGTCCCCGCACCGCGACCGAAGACCTGCTCGCCATCCTCGATCATCTCGGTGTCGAGTGTGCGCACGTCGTCGGGCAGTCAATGGGTGGGTGGGCCGCGATGGGACTCGCCGTCGCGCACAGCGACCGAGTTCGAAGTCTCGTGCTCGCCGACACCTTGGGCGGCATCCCGATCCACGGATGGTGGAAGACCGCGGCGAGCGCAACCCGCGAAGGTCTGTTCAACCATCCCGCGCTCTCCAACGAGTTCTGCCTCCACAACGCCGACCGTGCCCACCTGTATCTGCAGATCGGCGGCCTTCGTCGTGACCCGCACGCCGATCCAATGCAGGTGTTGCGCACGATGGGCGACGTCACGTTCAGCGACGAGGAGCTCGCCGCGCTGCGGATCCCGACCCTGTTCATCGTCGGCACAGCGGACGAGATCTTCCCGCCGGCCTCGATCGCCGAGGCCGCGGCGCGAATCCCGGGCGCTCGGGTCGAGTTGATCGACGGCGCCGGTCATTCTCCGTACTTCGAGCAGCCCCAAGCATGGAACGACCTGGTGGCAGCGTTCTGGCGGGAATGTCCGTAGGGCTCGACCCGTTGTCTCGTCGTTAGGCTCACCCGTGCTCCGAAACTGCCCAAATCGGGCGCGGTGCTCCGAACGGCAATCCAGGGCAGCATGGTGCGCCGGACGTCGCAAGCAGAGGCAAAGGGGAACACCATGATCTCCGTCGTGGAGTGGCACGCTCCCGCCCGTAACGCGGCATGGGTCGCGGCCTGTTTCGGATCGCTCGGCGCATGACGACACACGATCGTCCTCCGCACGACCCGACAACGACCGTCCGTGCACGTGGTGGTGATGAGGAACGCGCCGCGCTGCGCGTGCGTTTCCGCAGTGTTCGCGACTTGACCGAGTCACTCGCCGCGCCGCTCCGCCCAGAAGACCAGGTCGTTCAGTCGATGCCCGACGTGAGCCCGACCAAATGGCACCGCGGGCATACGACCTGGTTCTTCGAAACGTTCCTGCTCGAGCCGCAGCTCACCGGCTACGACATGTTCGATCTCGAGTTCCGATACCTGTTCAACTCGTACTACGAGACCGTCGGACCTCGACATCCTCGCAACGAACGCGGCTTGGTGTCGCGACCGAACGTCGAGGAGGTCGGGTGCTACCGCGCGCACGTCGACGCCGCCATGGAGAAGCTCATCGACTGTTACGACAGCGAGTGGCTCGACTTTGCCGCGCTCGTCGAGCTCGGACTCCACCACGAGCAGCAACACCAAGAGCTGCTGCTGATGGACATCAAACACGTGCTCTCGTGCAATCCGCTCGAGCCCGCCTACGTCGAAACATCTCCGCCGATCGAACACAGGGCACAGCCGATGCGTTTCGTCGACTGCGACGGCGGGCTCATCGAGGCCGGGCACTCGGGAAGCAACTTCGCCTTCGACAACGAATCGCCGCGGCACAAGGTGTACCTGGAACCGTTCCGTCTCGCCGACCGCCTCGTCACCGCGGGCGAATGGATGGAGTTCATCGCCGACGGCGCCTACCACCAGCCCGAACTTTGGCTCTCCGACGGTTGGTACGCCGTGCAGGAACACGGATGGAACGCACCGGCGTATTGGCGTTGCGACGACAACGACGGCTGGTCGAGCTTCACGCTCAACGGCCGCCGTCAGATCCATTCCGACGAGCCCGTCGTACATGTGAGCCACTACGAAGCCGACGCTTTCGCACGTTGGGCCGGAGCGAGGCTTCCGACCGAGTTCGAGTGGGAACACGCCGTGTCGTGTCGAGATCCCCACGACGTCGGGTCGAAGGCCCGACCATCGGCCAGTCTGATCGAGTCGGTTCCGTCGGGCGTTCGTTTGCAGCCCGCGGCCGCGCCGGCCGGTTCCGGTCTGCGCCAGGCATTCGGGGACGCCTGGCAATGGACCGCGAGCGCGTACCTGCCCTATCCACGTTTCGCGCCGGCACCGGGCGCGGTGGGCGAATACAACGGCAAGTTCATGAGTGGCCAGATGGTGCTGCGGGGAAGCGCCTGCATCACACCGGCGGGGCACGCCCGGGCGACGTATCGCAACTTCTTTCCGCCCTCGAGCCGCTGGATGTTCGCAGGCCTGAGACTTGCGTCCGACACCTAGCGAACACCACCAGGAGGGACTGGACATGCCTACACCCGACGCTTCGACGCCGCGCGTCGACGTGCACCTCACCGCCGATGACCTCCGCGCGGCGCTGCGTCTCGACGCCGACCAAGGCCTGCGCGCGACCCCCAAGGACATCCCACCCAAGTGGTTCTACGACACGCGCGGCTCGCAGCTCTTCGACGACATCACGCGGCTGCCCGAGTACTACCCGACGCGGTGCGAACGGGCCATTCTCGAGGCCCACGCGCACGAGATCGCCCAGGTCGCCGCCGCCGACACGCTTGTCGAGCTCGGATCGGGAACGTCGGAGAAGACGCGCATACTCCTGGACGCGATGCGCGAGACAGGCATCATCACGCGATTCGTACCTTTCGACGTCAGCGAACAGACGCTGCGCGAAGCGGCGGCCGCGGTCACCCGCGACTACCCGACCGTCAGGGTGCATGCAGTCGTCGGCGATTTCGAACACCACCTCGGGTCGATTCCCGGTGGCGGTCGACGGCTGGTCGCGTTCCTCGGGGGCACGATCGGCAACCTCGAACCTCCGCGGCGCGCCGACTTTTTGCGCGAGATTGCCAGCGGGCTCGGTTCCGACGACCATCTGCTCCTCGGCCTCGATCTGGTGAAGGACATCGATCGTCTCGAAGCCGCGTACGACGACAGTCGAGGCGTCACCGCCGCGTTCAATAAGAACGTCCTTGCGGTCATGAATCGCGAGCTCGACGCCGACTTCGACGACGCCCGCTTCGAACATGTCGCGGTCTACGAGAAAGACCCCGCTCAGATCGAGATGCGACTCCGCGCCGTCGACACGCACACGGTGCAGGTCCGGGCACTCGCGCTCACAGTGCCGTTCGTCGCAGGCGAAGAGATGCGAACTGAGGTGAGCGCGAAGTTCACTCGAGAACAGGTCATCGACGAACTCGATGACGCGGGCATGGTGCTCACACGGTGGTGGACCGACCGCGACGGCGACTTCGCCGTGTTGCTAGCGCGTCGGTGACCGGGGATCCGACACGATCGTGAGGCCGTCGGGGACCTGCAAGGCGCGTACGACTTCACCGACCACCTCGACCGCCAGCTGACCGCCCATGAGCGGGATGTTGTCGAGACGCAGCGTGCCGATCCAGTCGGGGACCGCGGGCGCGAGGTGCAGTTTGGCGTTGCGGATGTCGGGCTCGAACCGCAACAGGGTGCGTAAGAACAGCAAGGGGGACGCGGCCGCCCATGCCTGGGGTGAGCACGACGTCGGGTAGCTCACCGGGAAACTCAACGTGTCGCGTTCGATGCCGGAAAACAACTCGGGCAGCAGATCACCGAACCAAGGCGACGCTTCGACGAGACCGCGCATGACCCGGTGCGCCTCATCCACGAAGCCGTACCGCATGAGTCCCGCGGCGCAGATCGCGTTGTCATGCGGCCACACTCCACCGCAGTGGTACGAGATGGGGTTGTAACCGCCGGTGGTCTTCGACAGTGTGCGCACGCCCCAACCGGTGAACATCTCATCCGACACGAGCATCCGCGCCACCTGGGGCGCCTTGTCCTCGTCGACGATTCCGGTCCACAGGCAGTGGCCCATGTTGGAGCCGACGCCGTCGATGCGCCGCTTGTCGCGATCGAGGCCGAGCGCGAAATACCCTCCGCCCGCCGAGTCCACCCAGAAATCCTCGTTGAACCGACGTTTCAACTCGTCGGCGCGGGCGCGAAGCGATCCGGCCAAAGTGAGGTCGCCGGCCTCGGTCGCGCAGTGCGAACGAGCGACGAGCGCGGCGTACACGTAACCCTGCACCTCGCACAGCGCAATCGGCGTCGCAGCCAGCGAACCGTCGGCGAACCGCATGGAATCCCAGGAGTCCTTCCAACCTTGGTTCTGCAGACCGTGGTCGGTGGTGCGCTGGTATTCGACGTAGCCGTCGCCGTCCTTGTCGCCGTGCTCGGTCATCCAGGCGAGCGCGCGATCCGCGGCCGGCAACAATGCATCGACCTCGGCGCGACGGTTGCCCCACCGCGAAAGCTCACCGACCAGCATCACGAACAACGGGGTCGCGTCGACCGTGCCGTAGTAGATGCGTCCGCCACCGAGCGCGAGGGACGCGGTCTCGCCGAAGCGCATCTCGTGCAGGATCCGACCCGGCTCCTCCTCGGTGCGTGGATCGACCTCGGTGCCCTGAAAGCGCGCGAGCGTCTGCAGGGTTCCGAGCGCCAGGTCCGGATCGACGAGCATCGTCATCCATGAGGTGATCAACGAGTCACGACCGAACAGCGTCATGAACCACGGTGCCCCGGCCGCGACGACGGCCCGATCCGGGAACTCAGGGTCGAAGATGCGCAGGCCGGCGACATCGCGCGTCGATCGCTCGAGCAGAGCCCGGAACTGGTCGTCATCGGTGGTGACCACCGGCAAGCGCCGCGTCCACTCCTCGAGCCGGGCGACCGGCGTGGACCGTTCCACCGGCTGGCCGCACAGATGACGGGGGGTGATCTCCTGGTCGCCGATGACGGGCGTCACCTGCATGCATGCCGCCCAGCGGCCACGCGGCGGGACGATGACCTCGTAGTGCACATGCGATCCCGAGATGCGGGGCTCGCCGGTGAAGTCCACGTGCGTGGCCCGGGTGAACGAACTCCGCTGGTAGGTGAAGGTGATACGTCCGTTGCCTGCCTCGAGGATCCCGAGCTTGCCCTGCTTGTGGACCCGGCCCTCTTTGACCTCGAACAGGTCGGCGAAGTCGGCCCCGACCAGGAACTCGACCGAACAGAACGCGGCCTCCTCGCCGAAGTTTTCGATCTCGAGGTCCTCTCGCATCCCACGCCCGATATAGCGTCGACGGAAGACCACGAGATGCGAGTCGGCGCGGCCCCGCGACGGATGCCCGCGCAACACGAACACGGCACTGAACGGGTCGGTTGTCGTCGCGGCGAGCGGCTCCGGCGGCGCGCCGTTGAGCGTGAGGCGCAGCTCGGACACGAATCGGGTGTCACGGAAGAACAAGCCTTGCGGGTGGGCGGGGTCGATCTCACCTGATCGGCTCGAGATGCAAAACGACGAACCCTCGACGAGGGTGACGATGCCATCCGCTCCCGAGAGCGTCGCGCTCGCGCTCGTCGTCCACGGCTGCGGCATTCCGATCACGCTAGCCGCTCCAGGGGCCGCATTAATCTTCGACGATGCGCGTCGCGGTCGTCGCACCTCCATGGTTCGCCGTTCCTCCAACGGGATACGGCGGAATCGAGCTCGTCGTGTCATTACTCGCGGACGGTCTCGTTGACGCCGGCCATGACGTGACCCTGTTTGCATCGGGCGGATCACGAACGAAGGCCAAGCTCATCTCGCCCATGTCGCAGCCCCCCGACCCGCACGAGCTCGGCAACGCCTGGTACGACGGGTATCACGCCCTCGCGTCGTACCTGCAAATGACCGGCTTTGACATCGTCCACGACCACGCCGGCATCGTCGGACCGATCTGCGGTGCGTTTTTACGGGGGGATCCGCCCGTCGTGCACACGCTGCACGGACCGTGGACCGAGCACAACCGTCCGCTCTACTCGGTACTTTCGCGCCACGTGCTGCTCGTCGCGATCAGCGACGCTCAACGCGCGGCCAACCTCGACGTGCCGTACGCAGGAACCGTTCACAACGGCATCGACCTGTCGGCCTACAAGTTGCGAACGGACAAGGAACACTCGCTCGTGTACATCGGTCGCGCCAATCCCGACAAGGGACCGAAGGAAGCGATCACGATCGCGCGACGCGCCGGACTGCCGCTGCACATGCTCCTCAAACGCGGTGAGCCAGCCGAACGCGAGTACTTCGAACGCGAGATCGAGCCGCTGCTCGCCTCGGATGTCATGTTGTACGAGAACGTGACACACGACGAAAAGATCGAACTGCTCGGCCGGGCGTGCGCGATGGTCTTCCCAATGCGCTGGCCCGAGCCGTTCGGCCTGGTGATGATCGAGGCGATGGCGTGCGGCACGCCCGTCGTCACCACCAACTGGGGTGCGGCGCCCGAACTCGTCGAGGATGGCGTGACCGGTTTTCGCCGCGACGGCGAGGACGACCTCGTGGAGATGATCGGCCGGGTCGACAGCCTCGACCCAGCCAAGTGCCGGCGCTGGGTCGAGGAGCGCTTCTCGGGCGAGGCGATGGTCCGTGGCTACGAGGCCGTGTACGAACGTACCCTGGGGCGGTCGCCCGCCCCGTAGATTTCCACTACACCGGTAGTGTTATTACACTGTGTGCGTGGCCGAGCAGACCCCCCCGCCGCCCCGAGAACCCGCGCGGTTGACGCCCGCACTCGAGGTTGTCGATCTCCACGTGGCCGTCGACGACCGTGAGATCTTGCGGGGCGTCACCTTCGAGGTGGCGCGAGGCCAACTCCACGCCCTGATGGGACCCAACGGCTCCGGCAAGTCGACCCTCGCCAACACGTTGCTCGGCAACCCCGCCTACCACGTCACGGCCGGTCAGATCCTGGTCTGCGGGACCGACATCACCGAGTTGCCGATCGAAGCGCGCGCCGCCCTCGGCCTGTTTCTCGGCTTCCAACATCCCGAAGAGATCCCCGGAGTCTCGGTGCTCAACTTCTTGCGCCAGGCGATCGCGCAGCGCAAAGGCATCGACGACTACTCGGTGCTCGAGGTCCGCATGCAGCTCATCGCGTGGACGAAGCGTCTGGGCATGGATTCCCGCTTCCAGGAGCGGTACCTCAACGAGGGATTCTCCGGCGGCGAGAAGAAGCGCAACGAGATGTTGCAGATGGCGCTCCTCGAACCGGTCATGGCGGTCCTCGACGAAACCGACTCGGGACTCGATATCGACGCCCTGCGCCAGGTCGCGGCCGGGATCGACGAGATCCGCACGGAGCGGACCGATCTCGGAATCCTGCTCATCACCCACTATCAGCGCATCCTCGAATACCTCCAGCCAGATGTCGTGCACGTACTCATCGACGGCCGGATCGTACAAACCGGGGACGCCGCGCTCGCCCGTACTGTCGAAACGCACGGCTTCGACTCGTTCCGCACGAGCGCCGCCCAAGAAACCGTCGCGCGGTGAGCGTGCTCGACGTCGCCACCATCCGGCGCGATTTTCCACTGCTCGAACGTGAAGTCAACGGCAAGCGGGTCACCTATCTCGACTCGGCGTCGTCGGCGCAGAAACCGCTCGCCGTGCTCGACGCGATGGACCACTGCTACCGGCACTATTACGCAAACATTCATCGGGGGGTCTACACCATCGCCGAGGAGGCCACCGCGGCCTATGAGCTGGCGCGCCGCAAGGTCGCGGGGTTCGTGGGTGCCGGCTCGGAGTCGGAGATCGTGTTCACAAGAAACGCGACCGAAGGGATCAACCTCGTCGCCTACACGTGGGCACGGGCCAACCTGCGGGCCGGCGACGCGATCGTGCTCACACACATGGAGCACCATGCCAACGTCGTGCCCTGGCAGATGCTCGCCGCCGAGCGCGGCGTGGAGCTCCGCTGGATCCCGATGACCTCCGATTACCAGCTCGATCTCGCCAATCTCGAACAGCTGCTCGACGGCGCGCGTCTGCTCGCGGTCAGCGCAATGTCGAATGTGCTCGGAACACTCAACGACATCCGCCCGCTCGCCGACGCCGCCCACGCCCATGATGCGCTCGTACTCGTCGATGCCTGCCAATACGTCCCCCATGTCGCCACCGACGTGCAGGCATGGGATGCCGACTTCGCCGCGTTCTCCGCCCACAAGATGTGCGGGCCGAGCGGCATCGGTGCGCTGTGGGCTCGTCGCGCGCTGCTCGAGGAGATGCCGCCGTTCCTCGGCGGAGGCGAAATGATCCGCGACGTACGGCTCGACGGCTTTTCCACCAACGACGTCCCGTGGAAGTTCGAGGCCGGAACGCAGGCGATCGCCGAGGCGATCGGCTTCGGCGTCGCAGTCGACTACATGACCTCCCTGGGGATGGCGGAGGTACGGGAACACGAGATGCGTCTGACCCGCTACACCCTCGACGCGCTCACCGAACGGTTCCCCGACACGCTCACGATCTACGGCCCGCGCGACACCTCCGTGCGCGGCGGCGCGGTTTCGTTCCTGTTCGACGGCATCCACGCGCACGACATCAGCCAGGTCCTCGACGAGGACGCCGTATGCGTGCGAGCCGGCCACCACTGCGCCAAGCCGCTGATGCGCCAGCTCGGCGTTCCCGCGACGACCCGGGCGTCGATCTACGTCTACAACGACGAAGCCGACATCGACGTCCTCGTCGAGGCGCTCGCCAAAGCCCAAAAGTTCTTCACGCCATAGGATCGAGGGGAAATGGCCGGCCTCGAAGACCTCTACCGAGAGATCATCCTCGACCACTACCGTTCGCCGCGCAACCGCGGCGAACTCCCGGTGCCGCCCGCGCACAAGGTTGAGGGCTTCAATCCCCTGTGCGGCGACGAGGTTGTGCTCTACATCGACGTCGACCCCGAGTCCGACACGGTGCGCGACGTCAAGATCGCCGGGCAGGGCTGTTCCATCAGTCAGGCGTCCACCTCGATGATGAGCGCAGCGGTGAAAGGCAAGACCCTCGAACAGGCGAGGCAGCTGATCCGAGCGTTCAAGGCCTTGATGTCCATCCACGAGTCGAAACTCGAGGGCGAATCCGACGGCAGCGACCTCCAGGCCGATCTCGAGGGTGTACGACTCGGAGATCTCGAGGCCCTCCAAGGCGTCGTGAAGTTCCCGGTCCGCATCAAATGCGCGACCCTGGCTTGGAACACGCTCCAACAGGCGCTCGACGAGGCAAACGCCGAGACGGTCTAGACATCAGGTGCACCAGTCCGTCAGGTAGGTCGAACGGCCCAGTTCGCACAGATCTCGCACAAGTTCTTGCCTAGGTCGGTCGAACTGATCCAAACGGGAACGGTGTCTTTCGTCACGGTGTTGCACCAAAGAGGTGCGGTGGCGAGTACGCTGCTCACACAGGACCAGGAGGACGAGATGGACCAGGCGGGGATCGTCACGCTGATCGACGAAGCGCTGAAGCGGTTCGCGGGACGCGATCTCGTCTCGTCCAACGAGGTCCTCGACCTCTTGCTGGACATGCGGACCGCGGCTATTTCCGACGCCGCGATCGCTGCGTTGATCGAGTCCGAGGCCCAGCCCGCGCACTGATCACGACGGGTCGGCGGCCGGCGCCGCGACGTTTCTTTGCACGAGGGGTCTACTAGCATTCGACGTGGTGTCTGATCCCCCTGTGGTGCCCGAAAACCCCTTGCCGCACGACCCCACGGCCGAGACTGTCAGCGTCGAAAGTGTCGTACCGGACACCGCCGCGACCGACGACGCGGCAGCGGAGGAATCGCGCGCGCAGCGTTGGGCCTCGCGGCGTGGAAGAGCACGCCGGGTCGCGCTCGTCGGCATCGCGGCCGTGGTCGTCGCCGGCGCGACCGTCGGCACGGTCGCGGCCGTGTCGGGCCACAGCGACGGTTCGTCATCGTCGGGTCCGGGCAAGCTGGCCGCCGCGCATTCCCTCGCTCCCCTCTCGACCGGCGCCGCGAGCACCACGCGCCCGCATACGAAGACCAAAGCCCGCCCACGCATTCGTCAGCCGGCCGCTGCGATGCTTCCTCTCGCTCCGAGCGGCGGGCTGGGCTGGGGCAGCAGCGGACCGGTCGTCGCCGCGGTGCAGCGTCGGTTGAAGAAACTGCACTTCGACCCGGGCCCGATCGACGGCGAATACGGCCAGGACACGAACTATGCGGTGACGACAGCCGACAAACTGCTGGGACTTCCGCGCGACGGCGTGATCACACCGGCCGTCGAACTGGGCCTCGACCACTTCAAGTACACGGCGGCGATGCCGAATGCCGAGCCAAACCGTGTTGAGATCAATCTCGACACGCAGGTACTGACAGTCTTCCAGAACTACCAGCCGATCTTGCTCACCACGACTTCGACCGGCAGCGGCGAGTACTTCTGTGGCGGGACCGACGGATGCCAATATGCGATCACGCCCGCCGGCCACTTCCATTTCCAGTACCTGCACCGGGGTTGGGACAACGGCAAGCTCGGCCGGATGTGGAATCCCTACTACTTCAATGGTGGGATCGCAGTGCACGGACTCGCGTCGGTGCCTCCCTACCCGGCGTCGCACGGATGCGCGCGCATCCCGATGGAGATCGCCAACTACTTCCCGTCCCTCGTGACCCAGGGCGAGTCCGTCTACGTCGTCGGCACTCCGATGCAGGCCGGCGATCTGTACGTCGGACCGGTGCCGGTCACCACGTCGACCACGACACCGACGACCGTGCCGAAACGGCACGCCAAGGCCCCGACCAAGCGTGAGCACACCACCACGTCGGTGCCGCACCCGACGGTGCCCGTGACCAAGCCGTCGGGGTCGAGCACGACGTAGGTCGCGCCTGGCTAGATCTCGGCGGCGATGCCTTCGTAGCCGCGCGCTTCGAGCTGGTCGGCGAGCTCCCGCCCGCCCGAAAGGGCGATGCGCCCGTCGAGCATCACGTGCACACGGTCCGGTCGAAGCTCGGTGAGGACGCGTACGTAGTGCGTGATCGCGAGCACACCGAGGTTCGACTCGTGGGTCATCCGTTCGACGCGCCGAGCCACCTCGCGCAACGAGTCGACGTCGAGGCCGGAGTCGATCTCGTCGAGGACCGCGAACGTCGGCTGCAATACGGCGAGCTGTACCGTCTCGGCCCGCTTTTGCTCGCCGCCGGAGAACTCGTCATTCACTCCCCGGGCCAGGAGCTCGTCGCGCACGCCGAGTTCGGCGGCCTCGGCCCGCACCGCGTCGTGCAACCCGGACGCGTCGAGGTTTCGGGCACGCAGCGAAGCGCCGACCAGCGTCTCGAGCGGAACGCCCGGCACCTCGACTGGATACTGCATCGCGAGGAACAGCCCCCGCTGGGCCCGCTGCCACGTCGGGAGGCCGAGCAGCTCGTCGCCGTCGATCGTGATCGACCCGGCTGTCACCTCGTAGTCGGAGCGACCCATCAGCGCGTGCGAGAGCGTCGACTTACCCGATCCGTTCGGGCCCATCAGCGCGTGAACCTCGCCCGAGCGGACCTCGAGGTCGACGCCGTGCAGGATCTCGTGCTTGGCGACACAGACCCGCAGTCCGTCGATCTTCAAGACGCTCACGGGACCACGACCTTCACGTCGTCGCCGTCGACGACGACCTCGTAGACAGGGATGGGCTGCGTGGCCGGCAGTG
>JBKQIY010000116.1:0-58309 GCA_052148155.1 Acidimicrobiia bacterium
CGCAGCTCGACCGTCGGAGCGGCGCGGCCGACCGAACCGGGATGCGCGAAGTAGTCGTCGCCGCCGTGCGCGGTCGCGACCGACGCGGTTTCGGTCAGTCCGTACGCGGTGGTCAGCGTTTTGCGCAGGTTCGGGAATACCGCTTCGATCCGCTCGACCAGCTCCGGCGCGGCCGGCGCCCCGCCGTAGGACGCTCGTGTGACCGACGACAGGTCGTAGCGCCCCAGGCTCGGGGACTCGAGGATGCGCCACATGACGGTGGGTACTCCCCCAATGGCGGTGACCTTCTCGCGTTCGATGAGCTGCATCGCCACTTCGGGGTCGAAACGACCGGGCGGCATCAACACCACCTTGGCGCCGGTCGCGTAACTCAACGTCATCGTCGACAGGCATCCGGTCACGTGGAAGAGCGGCACGACGAGCAGCGACGCCGACTGCACGCTGGTCTGGGCCTCCGGCGGAGGCGTCCCGCGCATGGCCGCGGCGACGCCGAGCACGATGATGTTCGAGAGGTTGGCGATGACCTGGCGATGCGTGAGCGTCGCGCCTTTCGGCCGGCCGGTCGTCCCCGACGTGTAGATGATGGCGAGCAGGTCGTCTTCGTCGAGTGGTGCCTCTTCGAGATCGCCCGAACCGGACACCAGCTCTGCGAACGGGCGGGCCTGCGTGGGTGCGGAACCGATCACGAACACATGGCGGACCGTCGGGATCTGCGCGACGCGGGCGCCGATCACCGCGAAGCGACGCTCGTCGCAGATCAGCACTTTCGCCTCGCAGTCGACCAACCCGAACTCGAGCTCGTCGGCTCTCCACCATGCGTTCAAGGGCACGACGACCGCGCCGACCAACGCGCACGCCCAGAACGTCACGACCCAATCGGGATTGTTCGCCGAACACAACGCGACCCGATCACCGACGCCGATCCCGAGCCCGACGAGTGCGCTGGCGACCGCACGTGCCCGTGCGTCGTGGTGTCCGAAGGTCAGACGGTCCGCGTCGTCGGTGCCTTGCACCACGAAATCGAGGGCGGCGCGGGCCGCGCTTTGCGCCATCAGCTCGCGCATCGTCCGCATACGCTTCGCGTACACCTGGGTGTCGACGCCGAAGACGTCTTCGTGGACGATCTCGAACGGACCACCCGGGCCGGTGAGCTGGGCGAGGACGGGATCCGGTTCAGTCACGGCGGCGAAGACTACGACCCGAGCTCATCGCGGCGACCTATTGGGCCGGATCGGAAGCGACCTCGTGCTGCACGACGTCGAAGGACCATAACTCGCTTCCCGTGCCCACCGGTCCGCCCTTGGCGTGCCCGGCGTGTCCGGCCTGGAATGCCTGACCGTTCAGCCAGTTGTCGAAGTCCTGCTGGGAACGCCAACGGGTGTAGACGAGGAAGACCTCGCGGTCGTCGGTCGGCCGCAGCAACTCGAACGCTTCGAATCCCGGCATTTTGGATACCTCACCGGCACGGTTCGCGAACCGTGCGACCAGCTCGTCGGCACGCGCCGCCGGAACCGTGATCGCATTGATCTTCACGACGCTCACGTCAGCTCTCCTCGGTCGGGAACGTGCATTCTGCCGGGTCGCGTGGTGCGCCGCCGAACGGTCCCGACCGACAGGCCAACCTCAGCTGTCCGGGTCGTCTCAGGGTTCTCCGCCGTCGGCCTGCGATCTGAGGAACTGTTCGATCTCGGCGACGAGATCGCCGGTCGTTCCGTCTTGCCGTTGGTCGATCTGGTCGACGACCGCCTTGACGTCGGGACGGGCCGCGAGTCCGGCTTCGACACGGCGCAAGTACGCCCGGGCCCGGTCGTCGAGGCCGCGCAGGTCGAGATCGAGGTGGTACACCTCGACGAGCCGGCCGAGCAGCGCGCGGATCGCGGGCGGGGACGGCGATCCCGACACGTACTGCGGGACCTGCGCCCAAAGCCCCGAACCTGGGATTCCGGCGTCGCCCAACCCGCGCAGCACGACGGTCTGGAGTCCGGTCGGTCCGGCGTAGTCGGGTCGGAGCGGCACGAGTTCCTGTGCGAGCGACCGCTGCGTCGCCGACGCGGTGACGACCGCGGCTTTTCGGTGCGACACCAGCGCCGGGATGCCGCCGAGCGTCACTGCCTGGCGCACGCCGAGCCGGCGGGCGGCGTCAACGAAGGCCGACGCGACCGTCGGCCACCGCAGCGACGGTTCCGGGCCTCGCGCGAGCACGACGTCTCGGCCCGCGGCCTCTCGACCGCCGGAGATGCGACCGCATTCGAAGGTGATGCGCGGCCAGTCGATGACGCGTGCGTTGGCCTCCCAACGGGCGACGGGTCGCGTCTGTTGGAGGTCGGCGAGGTCGGCAACGTCGATCGAGCCGAAGGTCTGCGCGTCTTCGAGTTGCTCGGAGAGCACAGCCATCGCCCCGGCGCCTGCGCCTCCCGCGTCGACCCAGCCGCTGAGCGCAACAACGATCAGCGGCTCGGTGAGTTCGGGCCAGCGTTCGACGGACAGCACCCGCGCAGCGTAACCACGTCTGTGTCGCCCACGACTCCAAGCGCCGGCGGTAGCGTCGGCGGGCGTGAAACTGCGGATCTTCACCGAACCTCAACAGGGCGCCACCTACGGCCAGCTCCTCGCGGTCGCACAACTCGCAGAGCAGCTCGGTTTCGACGCGTTCTTTCGTTCCGACCACTATCTGCGTATCGGCGACGGGCCACACGGTGTCGGCTCGAGCGACGCATGGCTCACGCTCGCCGCGCTCGGTCGCGAAACCTCGCGCATCCGCCTCGGGACCCTGGTGACGCCGGTGACGTTCCGACTTCCCGGTCCCCTCGCCCTTCAGGTGGCGCAAGCCGACGCGATGAGCGGTGGCCGCATCGAGCTCGGCCTCGGCGCAGGATGGTACGACCGGGAACATGCGGCGTTCGGGATCCCGTTCGCCACGACCGCCGAACGATTCGAGATGCTCGAGGAACAGCTCGCGATCGTCGACGGCATCTGGCGAACCGCTCCGGGCGAGACGTTCACGTTCGAGGGAAAGCACTACCGGCTCGACGCGTCGCCTGCGTTGCCCAAACCCGAGCAACGTCCGCGGCCGCCGATCATCATGGGCGGTTGGGGCACCAAGCACACACCGCGCCTGGCGGCCCGGTATGCCGACGAGTTCAACATGCCGTTCGCGCCGGCCAGCTACTTCCGCCAAGGCTGCGACCACGTGCGCGACGCCTGCGAGAAAATCGGACGCGACCCGGCTTCGATGCGTTTCACCGTCGCGTTGGTCGCGTGCGTCGGGGTCGACGAAGCCGACTTCGAACGGCGGGCTGCCGCGATCGAACACAAGCCGGACGACCTGCGCGCCAACGCGGCGGCGGGGCTCGCGTCAGAGGTCGTCGACCGCATCCACGAATTCGCGGCCGCGGGCTGCGAAACCGTCTACCTGCAGGTCCTCGATCTCGACGACCTCGACCATGTGCGACTCATCGCCGCTGAGATCGCGCCCCACGTCTAACGATACGAGGACCGACGCGCGCATGGACGTTCGTTTTGGAGTGCACACAGGCTTGCAGCACACGAGCATCGCCGAGTTGCGCGAGCTCTGGCCCCATATCGAGACGCTCGGCTTCGGATGGATCTCGATCTGGGATCATTTCTACGCCGCCGACGCGACCGGCGACCCGCATTGCCTCGAAGCGATCACGTCGCATGCTGCGCTCGCGATGTCGACCACCGATGTCGCGTGCGGCTCGCTCGTGTACTCCGCCGGCTACCGGCATCCGGCGGTGCTCGCCAACGCGATGGCGACACTGGACCAGATCTCAAACGGACGTGTTGTGCTCGGACTCGGCGGCGGCTGGATGCAACACGAGTACGACGCCTACGGTTTGCGTTACGGCAATCCAGGCGAGCGTCTTCGCATGTTGGGCGAATACGTGCAGTGCGTGCGTGGCCTGCTCACGGATGCGCACACGACGTTCGCCGGCGAGTTCTTCAACCTCACCGACGCGCAGTGCGAACCCAAACCAATGCAGTCCCGCCTTCCCATTTGGATCGGCGGAGGCGGCGAACGGGTGACGCTGCGTCTCGCCGCAGAACATGCCGACGGATGGAACGTCCCGTTCATCCCACCCGACGAGTGGGAGCACAAAGCACGCGTGCTCGACGAGCACTGCGCGACGTTCGGTCGCGACCCCAACGAGATCGTCAAGACGGTCAATGTCGGCATGGCGTTCACTGACGAGGAGCTGAAACGCCAGTTCGGCCGGATGTCCGACTACGTCAAACCGGGTGTGCTGTCGGGCAGCGTCCAAGAGATGGTCGACAAGGTCGGCGCGTACGTCGCCGCCGGCGCGCAGTGGGTGATTCTGGCGATGCGCGCGCCGTTCGACCGAGCGGGGCTCGAACGCTTCGCGGGTGACGTGATCCCGGCCGTTCGGACCTGAGCGTCCCCGACGACGAAAGGACCTCGAGGACCGGTGTGCGAAACCTCCTGCCGTGCGGACGCCACTCCCTGACCGCTACTGCGGTTCGCGCCACATGAGCCACAGCGGCGGCCCGTCGAGCGGAATCTGTTCGCAGCCGGTGACGACGAAACCGTGTCCTTCGTAAAAGCCGACGTTTCGCTCCTTGGTGCTCTCGAGGTATGCGGGGATCCCATCGGTGTCGCAACGTGCCAGCACCGGTTGCATCACGGCCGAGGCGAGCCCTTCACCGTGCCGGGGAGGATCGGTGCCAAGACCTTGCAGATAGAAGTGAGGGTCGATCGGCCGGTTCGCGCGCATCGTGTCTTCGGCGGCACGGAACCGCGCGTTGGCGTCGCCGAGGAGGTCGAGGATCGGCACCATCGCCTCCGCGGCCTCGCGGTCAAGCTCGAACGGGCCGGGCGGCACCCAAAACGCAGCGCATGCGAGCGTCGCGTCGGTGTACGACTCGCCGCGCGGGACGCTGGAATAGCGGCTCAGCAGTTCGAACACGCGCTCGAGGATCGACAAGCGGGTCGATCCGTCGGGCAGCGCCCAGACCTGGAGCGGGTCGTCGAAAAACGCCCGGGCTTGCACGCGGGCGATCGTCGGACAGTCGTCGACGGTCATCTTGCGAATCTGGTGCGACTGCCTGCGCGCCTCGGCCATACGGTCCACCCGCCAAATCTAGGTTGTCAAGCCGGTGCCGCCACGCGCGCGGGACGCGCGTCGACGAAGGCGACGACCGCGGCGACGGCGGCGACCGCGACGGCGAGCACGCCGATCAGGTCAGGTGAGTGGCGAAAGTGGATCGGCGCGATCGGCTGCCCGGCGCGGAGCAGGTGGAGGTTCCCGGCGATGGGATTGTGGCCCAGCGACCAGTAGTAGGCATGAACCCTCGCGGGCCGAAACGGCTTGGTCACCGCCGACGTCCAAAGCCGCCAGTACAGCTCGTACGCGACCGCGACGGAGAGCACGGACACGACGGCGCCGGCGCCGGTCAGCACGCCGAGCGCTCCCCATGCGATCCGTCGCTGCCGCGCCGATTGCCAGGTTGCGATCCGTTCGACGGCACCACCCGCGGGGATGGCCAACAGTGCCGTTGCGGGAAACAGCAGCCTCGGACCCCACGCGACGCCGCCGCCCGGCGTCCACCAATGCGCGAAGAAGACAAAACGTGTGGCCACGACACCCCCGATCGCGATCGCGATCGGGGCGTTTCGCCGGTACAGCCACACGAACCCGGGGAGCGCAATCAAAAGGATCGGCGACGTCCAAAAGAACCCACGTCCGGGCGAACGCAGCAGAAGATCGAGGCCAGACAGGATCGGCGTATCGAAGCCGCGCCCTCGGGCTTGCTGTTCGATGCCGGTACGAAAGACGGATCCGAACCGGTGTTGGTTGTACCAGAGTTGAAAGATGCCGACGAGCACGACTGGCGCTGCGCACGCCAGCGCGGCGGCTCGAGTCATGAGCTGGCGGCGCGAAATCAGGAACGGTGCCGCGAACACCAACGGGACGACGAGAACCAGCGAGTCGGGACGAAACAAGAATGCCGTCGCGACGCCGACCCCGACCAGGGTCGGCCCCACCCGCGGTCGGTCCGGCCACGACAGGATCCCGAGCACGATCGCAAGTGACCCCAGCGTGACGCCCGGTTCGGAGAACATCTCGGTGCTCTGCCAAAGTGCGGGTGTCACGAGACCGAAGGCGAGCGCGGTGGCGACACACACCCACGCCCTCCACCCCAGCCGACGGCCGATGAGAAACAGCAACGATCCCGACGCCGCGAGCACGGCCGGATTCGCAAGCGTGAGGATCGATGCTCCCTGCGGGTGGACGGCGCGTTGCACCGCGTCGAACGGCAAGGCGAGAAGCGTTGTCCCAAATCCGTACGACGTGTAACGACTAGACAGGTGCAACGAATCGACGAGCGACGGTGCGAGCGTCAAGGTGTGTTTCGCGAGCAGACGCGACGCGAGATTCACCATGATCGAGCCGTCGACCGACAGAATCCGTCCACGTTGCGCGGCGACGTACGCCGCGAACAAGACGGTGCCGACGAGCGCGGCGAGGCGACCATCGCGCCCGGAGTCGCTGCGGCGCACCGGCGGATCCTAGGTCAGTGCAAGGATGGCAACGTGACGAACAGTCCCGAAACCGGACCGCGCGACGCACTGCGCGGTGAGATGCGTCTCGATCCGCTGACCGGCGACTGGGTGAACGTGGTCGGCCACCGTCAGGCGCGTCCGAATTTGCCGAATGACGACTGCCCGTTCTGCGTCGGCGGGCTCGAAGCTCCCGAACCGTACAGCGTCCGTTGGTTCACCAACCGATGGCCGGCGTTGGCTCCGGGCGCACCCGTCGAATTCGCGGCGTTCGGGACCGACGCCAGCACAGCAGCCGATCCCGATGCATACGCGTCGGTCCCGGCGGTCGGTGCCTCCGAAGTGGTGTTGTTCTCACCCGAGCACGGCCAGTCGTTGGCGGGTCTGCCCGTCGCTCAGGTACGCAACGTCGTCGACGTGTGGGCCGAGCGCACCGCGGCGCTCCTCGAACGACCGGAGATCGAATACGTCTTGGTGTTCGAGAACCGCGGCCGCGATGTCGGCGCAACCATCGACCATCCGCACGGCCAAATTTACGGCTACCCGTTCGTGCCTCCTGCTCCGGCACGCGAGATGGGTCACGGCGACGACAGCTGTCGCGTGTGCCGCGAAGTCGCGGCGGAACTGCGGGCCGGCGTACGCATCGTCGCGCAACGCGGCGATTGGGTCGCGTGGGTCCCGTTCGCGTCGGGCTATGCGTACGGCATGCGGTTCGCGCCGCGCACGCACATCGCGTCGCTCCCGGCGCTCGATGACACGGGACGCGACGAGTTGTCGCAGCTTCTGATCGACGCGCTCGGCCGTTACGACCGGTTATGGCCCACACCGGAAGGTGCCGACCGGTTCCCGTATCTGTTGTGGTTCCATCAGGCACCTGCGAGTGGCGGGGACGGCTGGCACGTGCATGCGCATGTCGCGCCGCCGTTCCGGGCGCCCGGCGTCGCGAGATACGTCGCGTCGGGAGAGCTCGGCAGCGGCACCTTGTCGAACACGGTCGTGCCTGAGGATGCGGCGCGGGCCTTACGAGATGCCTGAGCGGTTCCGGGCGCCCGGCCGCGTCAACCTGATCGGCGGTCAAGTCGACTACCACGAGGGATGGGTGGTGTCGATGGCGATCGACCGCGACGTCGTCGTGACGGCCCGACCACGGACCGACGGCAGAGTCGTCGGCCGTTCGCACGACCTTGAGGGCGTCGTCGACGTCGCGGCGGATGCGAGCGACGATCCCCGTGCCGTGCAGCCCGCATGGGGCCGCACGATCGGCGGAATCGTGCAGGTACTGGCCGCGCTCGGTCGGGCGTCAGTCGGGGCCGACCTCGAGATCACGTCGACCGTTCCGATCGGCGGCGGCTTGTCATCGAGTGCGGCGTTCGAGGTCGCCGTCGCGCTGGGTTTGTGCGAGGTCGCCGGCTTCTCGGTCGAGCCGCGGGAACTCGCGCTGGCCGCGCAACGCGCCGAACATGTCGCCACCGGCGTGCCGTGCGGCAATCAAGACCAGCTTGCCTCGGTGTTCGGACAGGCCGGCCACGCGCTCGTGCTCGACTGCCGAACCCTCGAGATCGAGACGCTCGCACTTCCGCGTGGGCTGAGAGTCCTCGTCGTGCACTGCGGAGTTCCCCGCACCCTCGAAGACAGCCCGTACGCGCAGCGGCGCGCCGAGAGCATCGAAGTCGGGTCGAGGCTCGGCCTGCGTGCGCTGCGCGACGCGACGTTCGAACAGGTACGGGACCAGCCGCGCGGCCGCCACGCGGTGACCGAGATGGCCCGCGTCCGGGCGTTCGCCGACGCGCTGCGTGAAGGTGCGCTCGACGAGCTCGGCCCGTTGATGCTCGCCAGTCACGCCTCATCACGCGACGACATGGACGTGTCCATCCCCGAGCTCGACACGCTGGTCGAGTGCCTGGTCGAAGCGGGCGCCCTCGGCGCGCGGCTCACCGGCGCCGGCTTCGGCGGCTGTGTCGTTGCGCTCGTACCGGCCGACGAAGCGGGCGCCATCGCCGCCACCGCATCCGCCGCGTACCGAAAGGGAACCGGCCGCGAACCGACCCCGTGGATCGTGGACGCGGCGAACGGCGCGGGCCCGCTCTGATCGACCCGACGGGGATCCTTTAGGAGTCCGAAGCGCTGGGGCCGCCGAACCCGTTGCCGCCGAACCCGTTGCCGCCGAAACCTCCGCCGCCGAAACCTCCGAATCCGCCACGCGAGCGGCGGGGTCGGAAGGCCTCCCGCAACTTGTCGTTGTCGAAGCCGGGGACGGTGCCGTCGTTGGCGAAACGGTAGAGCGCGATCTGGAAGATTCCGGTCAGCGTCGCGCAGATGAGCTGGACCGCGATCACCCACGTGACTCCCAGCACGATGCCGATCCCGGCGATGGGCCCACCGACGGAAACCAGCAACATGCAGGGCAGGACCCCGACGAGGGTGGCGACAAGGCCGACGATGCCGATCCCGGCGTTGGCGATCATGTTCTCGCCCCACGTGCGTTTGAAGAGCTCCGCCGACCGTTTCACCGCCTGGATCGGGCCGACTTGTTCGATGACAAGGACGGGAAGCACGAGGAAGGTGACCAGCGCCCATGCCAGACCGATCAGCGATCCGACGATCCTGCCCACAATGCCCGAACGCTCTTCGATGGCCCGCAACACGAGCGACACGGTGGCGCTGAGCACCGCCCACGGCAGCAGTACGTGCGCCCGGGCGCCGGCGGCGTGTACTGCCTCACCGATCGTGACCGGCTCGCTCCGCAGACGCTTGTCGGCCGCGTAGACGAGCGCGGCGTTGAAGAAGACGACCACGTAGGTGATCGCGAGATAGCCGACCACGCCGAGAATCCATTCGAGCGTTTTCGACGAGCCCTGCGCACCGTTGTGGGCGATGAGCGCGACCGGACCGAAGAACACCAGGGCGACGACGAGGGCGCACAGCCCCGAAAGGAGGGGCAGCACCGTCAGCTGCTTGTCTTCGCGCAGCACATTCCACGATGACTTCGCCAGGTCAATCGAGTTCTGCAGCCGTCCCACGGCGATCCTCCTGGGCCACACCTGTCGGCGGTCTTGTCGAAAGGTCAGCGTACTGCCGCCGCGGGCTCCACCTCGACGCGTGTCGCACGTTCATCGGTTCTCGCACCGGGTTCTTGCGCCCGAACGTCGAGCTTGTCCATAGGCTCGTTCGATGGCACGCGTCGGGGAACCGGCCCGGTTCGACCGGCTGAGCGCGGCGCTCGGCGGCATCGCAGACGATCTGCGGTTCGCTCGAGCGCCTGGTCGTGTGAACCTCATCGGGGACCACACCGACTATCAGGGCGGGCTGTGTCTGCCGATGGCGATCGACCGAGACGTGCTGATCGGCTTCCGGGCCGCGTCGGATGGCCGGGTTCGCGTGCACTCCCTTGATCTCGACGCCGAGATCACCGACGGACCATGGGCGCGTCCGGTCGCGGCAACCATCGCCGTGCTCGCACGACGTGCGCCGCGCCCGTTCCCCGGTTTCGATGCGGCCGTCGCTTCCACCGTCCCCATCGGCGCCGGGCTGTCGTCCAGCGCGGCGTTCGGCGTCGCGCTCGCGATCGTCACCGCGACGGTCGCTGGCCTGAACCTCGACCCGGTCGACCTTGCACTCGCGGCGCAGGAAGTCGAACAGCTCGCGACCGGCGTGCCGTGCGGGATCATGGATCAGTTCGCGTCGGTGTTCGGACAGTTGGACCACGCGTTGCTCCTCGACTGTCGCACCCGTGCGATCACACCGGTGCAGCTGCCGCCCTCGGTCGGGGTGTTGGTGCTCCACAGCGGCGTCGAGCGTCAGCTCGCCACGAGCGCGTACGCGGCTCGGCGTCATGCCTGCGAACACGCGGCCGCACGTCTTGGCGTCGCGACGCTACGCGACGCGACGCTCGACCAGGTAGCCGACGATCCGTTCGCGCGCCACGTCGTGACCGAGAACGTCCGAGTCGAAGCCTTCGCCAGCGCGCTCGCCGCCGGTGATGTCGCGACAGCCGGTGCGTTGATGCTCGCGAGTCATCAATCGCTACGCAACGACTTCGAAGTATCCACGTCGGAGCTTGACCTCCTCGTCGAGCTCAGCGTCGATGCCGGCGCGTACGGAGCCCGGTTGACCGGCGCGGGGTTCGGCGGATGCGTCATCGCACTCGTCGCCCGTCTCGAACTCGAAGCCGTCGCGGCCGCGGTCAGCGACCAGTACCGTGCCAAGACCGGCCGCGAGCCGAACGCGTTCGTGGTGTCCGCGGTCGACGGTGCCGGCCTTGTGGGCGGAACCGAGTGAAATACACCACGACAGCGCACGGAGGGTTCACATGCCGACGATCTTTAGCCGCATCATTTCGGGCGAGTTTCCCGGTCGGTTTGTGTGGCGAGACGAACGCGCGGTCGCGTTCTTGTCGATCGAGCCGATGCGACCGGGCCATGTGCTCGTCGTTCCGCGCGAAGAGGTCGATCATTGGATCGATCTCGATCCGGCGTTGGCCGCTCATCTGTTCGTCGTCGCGCAGCAGATCGGCCGGGCTCAACGTCTGGAATGGAATCCGGCGCGGGTCGGTGTGCTGATCGTTGGTGAAGAGGTCCCGCACGTGCATATCCATGTCGTGCCGATCAACCGGCCTGACGAGTTGTCGTTCGCCAACGTCGATCGTTCTCCGTCGGCTGAGGCGCTCGACGACGCTGCCGAACGCCTACGCGTGCGCTTGCGTGAGCTCGGCCGTAACGAAGTCGACGCCGCGCCGTAACCCTCGAACGACTCGCGGTTCAGCAGTCAGCCGGGACCACGAGCGGACTGTCGGTTGCGGCACGTTCGTCGTACATGTCGCCGACGGCCCGCGCGAAGTCGGGATGAACGCGGGTGAGGATCACCACTTCTTGGCGGTGGCTCGGTCTCGCCCCAACCCAAAGCTGATCGCCGGTGTACACGATCGCGATGTAGGCGCAGACCCCGACGAGCAGTGCGGCGATGCCGATCATGCCGGCACCGAACAGCGCTGCGGCCAGTCCGGCCGCGGCGAACACCAGCGCGATCCACGCGGCCCGCACGAACCATCGGATCCACTGCAGGCGGCTCGGCGCGATGGGGAGCGTCACCTCGATTCGCCGCCCGACCGACATGCGTCCGAGGTAGTAGGGCACGATCGCGAGAACGGCGAGCGCCGAAACCCATCGGGGAACGGCCCACAAGGTGTCTTTCACCAGACCGACGCACGGTTCGCCAGTCTTCGCGCAGATCGCGGGAAGGTCGCCCCGTTCGAGATCGTCGACGCGTGCCGCCACCACCGCCATGTACCGAGCCTACGACCACTCCGCCGATATGCACATCTGCGATATCGGCCGACGGGCTGCGAGTCGCCCCTGCTCTCCGAACGACGGCCGTCAGCTCTCAGCCAGCTCCCAGCCCCGGCCTACGTAGTCGCAGCGTCCGGGCCCGGCGGCTTTGGCGCGGTACATGGCCTGATCGGCGCGGTGTAAGAGTTGCTCTGCCGACTCGGCTCGGAGACCGGTCGCGATGCCGATGCTCGCACTGAGCGGAAACCGCGTCAGGGTCGCACCGACGTGTTCGATCCCGACGATGATGTGGCGTGCGACGGCAAGCGCGGCGGCTTGTTCGGCACCGGACATGATTGCGAGGAACTCATCTCCGCCCAGTCGCCCGACGGACACCCCGGCCGGCATATCGGCGGAGATCCGGCTCGCGACATCGCGTAACACCCCGTCGCCCGACTCGTGACCGAGCGCGTCGTTCACCTCTTTGAATCCGTCGAGGTCGATGAACAACACGGTGGTGTCGTCGAGCGCTCCTCGCTGCGACAGCTGCTGCATGAGCGCCGCCCGGTTGGGCAGACCGGTGAGCGCGTCGACGCTGGCCCGGTATTCGAGCTGCGCTTCGAGCGCCCGCTGCTCGGTGACGTCGCGGAGGTTCAAGACCAGCGAACCATCGAGGCGACGCGTCAGCCGTGCGTAGGCGCGCCGCTGCTCGTGAAATTCGTTCGTGAGATGCCACTCGCAGGCGACGTAGTCGGAAAGGCTGACGTGTCGTACGCGCGCGCGATGTCTTGTGCGGCGTCGTCGCCGAGCACGTCGCGAATGTGCAGACCGACACACGACGACGGTGAGAGTCCAACGAGTGGCTCGATCCCGGGGCTGATGTAATCGATCCGGAAATCAGGGCTGACGAGCGCGATTACGTCGGCTGCGTGCTGGACAAGGTCACGGAAGTACGACCGGTCGCGCGCGAGCTGTGCGGTCGCTTGTTCGGCCGCGGCGGCGGACGACCCGAGCGTGCGGGCAATGAGGGCGAGGCACAAGAACGTGGTCCCCGCGACCGCGTGCGCGACGGCCGGTCGCAGGATCGTCGGCGCGAGTCCGAACGCGATCGTCATTTCGCCGCCGAAGACCGCGACGGCGCTCCAACACAAACAGGGCTTCCAGGCGCGCGACCCGTGCGCGCGCATCGCGTCCGCGATCCCGACTCCGAACCCGATCACGAGGATGGATCCCCAACCGGTCGCGTAGATGACCCACGCGGTGCTGAGAGCAGCCGTCGCGGCTCGCATCTGCAACCCGAGCGTCGGAGACATCCGTCCTTCGAAACTCTGCGCACAGGCGTTGGTTGCGCTGCACGCGGCCAACAAGGCCACGAGGAGCCACAGCGGCGTGTCCGCGATGAGATGGGCGCGCTGGAGCCAGGGTACGGCCAGCATCGCGGCCGGTCCGGCCGTGAAAATGAGCAGCGACGCGCCGACCACACCCATGGTTCGTTTTGGAGTCTGGACGGCGCCAGTCACCGTTTTGATATCGGGTCACGACCAGCCTGACCTGACCCGTCCCCCGCACCACACGGCGGACGAACGGTCTGGTCAGCCGTGTCCGCCGTTCCGGCTCAACCTACCGGCGGTGTGGTTCACCGACCGAGCGTCGTGGCGAGTCTCGCAGCCGCGTCGGGGGTGCGGACACCCCACCAGAACAGGTCTCGGCCGTCGACGAACACGACCGGGACTCCCGAGACTTCGCGTGTCACCTCGGGGAGGTGCTCGGGACCGAACGCGTAGGGTTCGGTGGGAAGCATGATCAGGTTCGGTGCCCGCGCCGCGACCTCGCCGAGGGTGACCTGTGGGTACCGGTCGAGCGAGTCGGCGAACACGTTGTTGACGCCGAGCACGTCGAGGAGCGACGAGGCGTAGGTATCGCTCGCCAGCGACATCCACGGACGTCGCCACACTGCGATAAACGCGTCGTACCAGCGTGGCGACAGTACCGACGCGGTCCACGCGTCCCACTCGTCGGTTTCGAAGCGGCCAGGGACCGCCACGTCGAGCCGTTCGGCCAGTGCGCGTATCTCGCCGGCGACGTCGTGGACCGACCTCGGCGACATGGAGTGCACCGAAAGTCCCGCGTCGATGAATGCGGTTGCGTCCTCCCAGCGATTCTCTTCGTCGTTCACGACCACGAGGTCGGGGGCCAGGGCGCAGATCGCGGCGACGTCGGGGTTCTTGGTCCCACCGACCGTCGGGACGCCCGCCAGCTCACAGAACCGTGTACAGGCGACCGGGACAACACCGAGCGCGACCAGGGTTTCGCTGGCGGACGGAACGAGGGAGACGACACGCGGCGCGTCGGTCACATGCGTTCGAGCAGCTGCGCCTTTTTCGCGTCGAATTCGGCGGCCGTGATGACACCACGATCTCGCAGGTCGGCGAGCTGCTGGATCTGTTCGGGGACGCTCGCCGCGGCCGGTGCGGCGGCGGCCGACCCGGCGCCGCCGGCAGCCCACGCGGCGCGTGTCTTGGCATGGTGCTCCATCTGGCGGTACAGCTCTTGCTGCACCGCGTCCGGATGCCACACGTCCTCGAATCTGGACTGACCGTCCCGCCCGGCTGACTCGATCTCGAGGTCACCTGCCCCGATCACCCGCTCCCACAACGACTGGTTGAAGTTGATGTTGGCGATGCGATCCATCGGGATCTCGACGCCGTGTTTGGCGAGAACGCCCGTGCGAAACACGACGCGGCTGTCGGTCACGACGAAATGTGTGAACGTCCAGTTCAGGTACTGGATTCCGAGCCAGCCCGCCCAGATGAGCGCGACGATCGCCCAGAACCACCACAAGTAGGTGTTGGCGAAATCAAAGGCGGCGACGAGCAGCACGAGCAAGGGGATGCCAGTCAGGATGTGTCTCGAGAAGTACCACCAGTGGGGGCGGAGATCGAGCGCGACCGTCTCGCCCTCATTGAGGAGCCGCTGCGGGTAGGGCATAACGCGATGCTAAGTCAGGCACGGCGCATTGCGCGCGTCCGTCAAGGGCGGATGTCGCCTTCCAGGAGCGGAGGTTCGTCGCATTCGTCGAACTCATCGGGATCGAGGTCTTTGGCGACAAGGAAGCCTCGCGCCCGTTCGGCCAGCGGAAAACGGTTGACCAGCTCGTCGTGCTGGGGGCCGTGGTGTTCGATGAGCAGGTGGGCGAGCTCGTGCACGAGGACATAGTCGAGCACCCACGGAGGAAACGCCGCGAGCCGGGACGACACCCGGATCGTCGAGTCTTCCGGTGTGCATGATCCCCAACGCTGGCGTTGGTGATCCGACCATTGCACTTTCTTCGGGCGGGGCAAGCCGTACTCGCGTGCGAGACGACGGGTGCGTGCGACGACATCGATCTGGGCAGGATCGATCCGACGCCGCATGCGTTCGGCCAACTCCTCGGCCGCTTCTTGCGCGTCGGCGAGCGACATCCAGCGCGGGAACGAGACGCGCAACCGATCCCCGACCAGCGCCGCTTCGACGTGCTTGCGGCGCCGAGTTCCTCGAACCAGCTCGATCTCCATAACTCCATCTATATCGTCTCAGGGCGACAGTTCTGTCGCGCTTCTTCGCGCTTGGGACGGAACCGATCACATCGTCTGGCGGCGTCGCGTAACGGTATCGGTGTCGCGCTCGTACAAGCACATGTGTTGTTTCCAGAACGTGAAATTGTCCTCGAAAAACGAGCGAAATTCCGCTTGACCCTCGCGGGTCGCGGTCGTACTGTCGCCGATGCCGGTTCGCCGCTGCGCCGACTCCGGATCTGCCACCCGGCGGACTCGGAACGGGCGCACGAGCGGCCGACCGCACGGAACCTTTCGGGGTTGTGTGCGACCAGCTGCCGAAGGTTGGCGTGGGCACCCGCGAGGGCCTGTCCGCGTGAAGCGACGACGGCCGAGGGATGGGCCCCGAGGAGATCGGAGCTGCGCTGCAGCGAAGACTACTCGGGGTCTTCCCGCGTGTAGGAGCTGATGACGTCGCACACCTCCGGTACGGTCGCCGGCGTGCCTGATCACGACGGGTTGCTCGCCGACCTCGACCCGCACCAGCGCGCGGCTGTCACCGAGCTGCACGCGCCACTGGCGATTCTCGCGCCGGCCGGTTCGGGCAAGACGCGGGTACTGACCCGTCGTATCGCCTTCCGCGTCCGAGAGCAGCTCGCCGATGCCCGCCACGTGCTGGCCGTCACGTTCACCAGGCGCGCGGCCGGAGAACTCGTTGACCGCCTCGAGGAATTGCGAGTCGACAATGCGGTGACGGCCGGAACCTTCCACGCGCTCGCGCTGGCGCAGCTCCGCCGCCGCGCCGCCGATCGTGGCCAGGACCTTCCGCGCGTGCTCGACCGCAAGGGCCGCGTCCTCGGTCCGCTCCTGGGATCGCGCGGTGCGTCGGGTGCGTCAGTCGCGATGGCGGTCGTCGACGTCGCCACGGAAATCGAGTGGGCAAAGGCTCGCATGATCCCACCCGACCAGTACGTGGCCGCCGCGCGCGCGACGGACCGTCGGCTGGCCCGTCCCGCGGACGAGCTCGCCGACCTCTACGCCCGTTACGAGACGGAGAAGCGCCGTCAACGCTGGCTCGACTTCGACGATCTTCTCGCCCGCTGCGCCGACGCCATCGACCACGACGCCGACTTCGCGGCCGCGCAACGCTGGCGTTTCCGTCACCTGTTCGTCGACGAGTTCCAAGACGCGACGCCGCTGCAAACACAGCTGCTGCGCTCATGGCTGGGCAATCGCGAGGACCTGTGCGTCGTCGGCGACGGCGCCCAGGCGATCTATGCGTTCGCCGGTGCCGACACGTCGCCGCTCACGGACTTCGCGCGACATTTCCCCGGCGGCCGCACGATCTCCCTCACGTACAACTACCGGTCAACCAACGCGATCGTCGCGGTCGCGGAAGCGGCGCTCGGTGCCGCGTCGGGCGTCGAACGCGATCCTCCACGCGCGGTTCGTCCCGCCGATCGTGCGGTCACGATCGTCGCGTTCGACGACGACATGCACGAAGCCGCGATGGTCGCGGACGCGTGCTGGCGCGAGTTCACCGGCGGCGTGCCCTGGAACCGTATTGCCGTGTTGTTCCGCACCAACGCGCAGTCGTCGCTGTTCGAAACTGCGCTCGCCCGCCGCGGCGTCCCGTTTCGCGTGACGGGCGCACCACGGTTCGCGACCCGTCCGACGGTACGGGTCCTGCTCGACCAGCTACGCGGAGCAGAACGGGAACGTCCGACCGGTTCGTTCGCCGATCACCTCGCCGACCTCGCCGCCGACGCCGACTCGGACGCCGAACTGGCCTCGCAACAACATCCAGACGCCATCGCGACACCGACACCCGCCGCGCCCGACTTCGCGGCGACGACCGACGAGGAGCTGCGGAGCCATCGCGATGCGCTCCTTCGTTTCGGTCGCGACTACGCGACCTCCGACCCGGGATCCGCGTCGGTCGCTGGCTTCATCTCGTGGCTCGATTTCGCGGCTCGAAGCGAGGCCGGCGACCGACGCGGTGTCGACCTCGTCACGTTCCACCGGGCCAAAGGACTGGAGTGGCAGGTCGTGTTCGTGACCGGACTCGAGCGCGGGTTGGTACCGATCTCGTGGGCGGCCAGCCCGACGGCCCGGGCGGAGGAGCGACGCCTGCTACACGTCGCGCTCGGCCGCGCCGAAGATTGGGTGCAGTGTTCATGGGCGCGGGAACGCACGGCGCACGGCCGGACAACGACCCGTCAGCCCAGCCCGTGGCTCGGCGAACTCGAACGGACAATCGACCGCATTCCTGTCGCGCCGGTCGACCGCAAAGCACGCGTCGTCGACGCGCTCGCGACCCTGCAACAGGCCACAAAACCGCTGCCGACGAGCCGTTCCCGCCGCATCCGTCGCTGACGCGGCGATACCTTCCGCCGCTGGGCGCGACCGCTAGCTTGACCCGCGCATGCACCGCTACGACGATCGCACCGGCCGCATCGCCGAGGCGGTCTTCGCGTACATGCGCGAGCGACTCGCGCTCGAGCCGGTGCCACTCGACCGAAGTGTCCCACCCGACGATCTCGCGGCGCGAGCACCGAACATGATCGGGCCTGCCGGCCATGATCCCGATCATGTACTCGCGCTCTACAGCGAGGTCCTGGCACCCTCGGTGATCTCGTGCGACAGTCCGCGGTTCTTGGCGTTCATCCCCGCGGCGCCCACCAAAGCCGCACTCCTGTTCGACATGATCGTTTCGTGCGCCTCGATCTCCGGAATCTCGTGGATCGAGGCGGCCGGTGCGGTGCACGCCGAGAATCAGGTGCTGCGGTTCTTGAGCGACCTCGCCGGGTTACCTGCAGGCGCGGGAGGCGTCTTCGTGTCCGGCGGCTCAGCCGCCAACCTCTCCGCGCTGGTGGTAGCACGGGAGCACGCACGCGTCCGACGCGTCGACGATGGCCGGCGACGCAGACGCATCGCGGTGAGCGATCAGACCCATTCGTCGGTGGCGAACACGATGCGGATCATCGACGTCGATCCCCTCGTCGTCCCAAGTGTCGACGACTCCCTCACCGGCGCAGCATTCGAGGCCGCGCTGGAAACCGACGGCGACCCGACCTCGGTCTGCGCGGTTGTCGCGACCGCAGGCACAACCAACGCGGGCCTGGTCGACGACCTTGCCGGCATCGCGGCAGTGTGCCACAAGCACGGGATCTGGATGCACGTCGATGCGGCATACGGCGGTGCCGCGCTCCTCGCGCCGAGCGTACGCGCACGCTTCGACGGCATCGAACACGCCGACTCGCTCGTCATCGACCCGCACAAATGGTTGTACGCGCCATTCGACTGCGCCGCGTTGATCTACCGCGATCCGGCGTTCGCGCGGTCAGTCCACATGCAGGATGCGTCGTATCTTGACGTCATCCACGACGAAGGTGACGGCTGGAACCCCTCCGACTACGCCTACCACCTGACTCGCCGTGCTCGCGGGCTGCCGCTGTGGTTCTCTCTCGCCGTCAACGGATCCGACGCCTACCGCGACGCGATCGAACGCGTCCTCGCCACAACTCGCGCCGCGGCCGAGCGGATCCGGGCGCTCCCCCACTTGCAGCTCGTCCGCGAGCCCGAACTGTCGGTCGTCTTGTTTCGCCGCTCGGGGTGGAACGCCGCCGACTACGACAGCTGGACCGCGCGTCTGCTCGACGATCAGATCGCGTTCGTTGCCGCATCACGGTGGCACGGCGAAGCCGTCGCGCGCCTCGCCTTCTTGCATCCAGACACGACGCTCGAGATCGTCGACGAGATCCTCGCGACGACCTTCTGACCCGCTCGCCGTCACCCCCAGCCGACCCGGGGGACCGGGCGGCTGCCTTCATGGCGAACAGCGACCTCGACGAGCGACAACCACATCCGGCCAGGTGTGCACGGCGCGGCCGCCGGCACCTGCCCGGTCCCTGTCTGCGGCGAGCACGCACCGCTTGTCGGCTCCCAAGTCCGCCATCCACGTGGGCCGGATCGGGCCAGACCATCCGGGACGATGCTGCGCGGGCCGCTCTAGGGTGTTGCGGTCATGTACGTGCTGCGCCTGCTGCGCATCTTCGTTCCGTTGCTCATCGTGGCTGCGATTGTCGCCGGTAGCGTCTTGGTTCTCACTGCGCGCAGCGACCTGCAACGCTCCCGCAAGCAGGTGGACAGCGCATGGGCGCCCCTGCGCATGATGCTCGATCGTCGCTACCTGACGCTCGCCTCCGCCAACGACGGTCTGCAATCGGTCCCCGGCCCGTTGCACCAACTTGTGGAACAGGTTTCCGCCGCATACGGCACCTGGCACACCCTCGAACAGCGCAACGGCAGCGTTTCCGCAGAAGTTGTCGCCGCCAACGACCTCGAATCGCTCGGCCGGCGCCTCGTCCTCGCGGCGCGGGCCACGCCCCGGTTGGCGGCCAACGCCGCCGCCCTCGCCCCCGTGAACGCGTACGCGGCGCTGACACCGCCCGCGGCGGCCGACCACTTCGACGCGACGGTCGACAGCTTCGAGCAGGCCCGCAGCCGACCTGCTCGCAGTCTCGCGGCCCGCGTGCTCGGTTATGGGGCAATCCCGACGTATGACTCGTCGGGCTTCGGGTAGACCGACGGGAGCCCGCCTCGACGTTGGTGCCGGAATGCGCGGCGACGCGTGCTGCAGTCCGGGCCGGAGTCTGGTGCCGGACTGGGATCGGGCCCGACCGGTCCCCGTCGGTGTCTCAGCTGGTCGTTATGGTCGCCGACATGATCCTCGTTCTCGGAATCGTGGCCGGCTGTGCTCTCGGCGGGGCAGGCGCGGTCGTGCTGTCCAGGGTTCACCGACCTGTCGCGGCGCCGCCCGCCCCGCCTACGCCGGCGGCGGATCCGATCGCCCCACTCGCCGCCCAGATTGCGCGCTTGGCCGACGAACAACGTCACGCGCACGACGAGACACTCAGCCGGCTGCTCGAAACCAACCGTGCCCTCCTCGAACAGGAACGGGTGCGGGCCGGCTCGGAGCTCGACAGTAAAAAGTCGCTGATCGATCAGCAGCTGGTCACCATGACCGGCGAACTCGACAAGGTGACCGCGCTGGTGCGTCAGCTCGACGGCGGCCAACGCAAGGCGTACGGCGAACTGAGCAACGAGCTCCGCCGCCAACACGAGGGCATGGCGGCCCTCTCCGAACATACCCAACAGCTGCGCGAGGTGTTGGCCAGCTCGAAAGCGCGCGGTCAATGGGGCGAACGGATGGCCGAAGACGTGCTTCGACTCGCCGGATTGCTCGAAGGTGTCAACTACCGCAAGCAGACGACGCTCGACAGCGCCGGCCGACCGGACTACACGTTCTTGTTACCCAACGGGCGGGTGATGCACATGGACGTGAAATTCCCGCTCGACAACTATGTGCGACATCTCGATGCCACCAATGATCTCGAACGTGCGCAGTTCCGCGATCTGTTCCTTCGCGACGTCCGTGACCGGGTCAAGGAACTGACGACTCGCGGCTATCTCGACTCCGGCGACGACACGGTCGACTGCCTGTTGATGTTCATCCCGAACGAGCAGGTCTACGGATTCGTTCAGGAAAACGATCGCGGCATCCTCGACGACGCCATGCGCCACAAGATTGTCGTGTGCTCCCCGCTGACGCTGTACGCGGTCCTGGCGGTGGTCCGTCAGGCGGTCGACAACTTCCAGCTCGAGCGCACGTCGAGCGAGATTCTCGGACTCCTCAGCGAGTTTTCCTGCCAGTGGGAGAAGTACTCGGCTCAGCTCGAGAAGGTGCAGTCGCGTTTCGAGCAGGTCGCCAAGGAGTACGCGGCACTGATGACAACACGTCACCGCGCCCTGCAACGGCCGCTCGACAAGATCGAGCACCTCCGCCACGACGAGCGGGGGCTCCTCGACGCTGACATCGCCCCGCTCACGTTCCCTGAGCTGAGCGCGGGCGCCTAACGTTCGCGGCCGTGACGCAGGTGACGGTGCTCGGCGGCGGTCAACTCGGCCGAATGCTGGGCTTGGCGGGCCTGCCGCTCGGGCTCGAGTTCACGTTCCTCGACCCATCGCCCGACGCGACCGCCGCCGCGGTCGGCGACCTCGTGGTCGGCGAACTCGACGATCTCACCGCCGCGGCACACGCCGCGGCGGATGCGACGGTCGTGACCTACGAGTGGGAAGGGGTACCGGCCGCCACCGCCCGCGCGTTGGCGCAGCGGGTGACGGTCCTGCCGTCGGCGCGGGCGCTCGAAGTGTCCCAAGATCGTCTCGTCGAAAAGCAGACATTCCGGTCGCTCGGCATCGGGACTGCGCCGTTTCGCGCGGTCGACGATCGCCCGTCGTTCGACACGGCAATCGCCGCGCTCGGGCTTCCGGCAGTGTTGAAAACCCGGCGCGGCGGCTACGACGGCAAAGGCCAGGCGTTGCTCCGCTCGGCCGGCGACGCCGACGTCGCATGGGCCGCGCTCGGTGGCGTCCCACTCATCCTCGAAGGTTTCGTCCCGTTCGACCGTGAACTGTCCATTGTCGGGGTGCGCGCCCGCGACTCGGGCGAAGTCGCATGCTGGACAGCCGTCGAGAACACCCACGTCGGCGGCATCCTCCGGCTGACCCGGGCCCCCGCGCCGAACCTCGACGCTGCGCTCCAGACGAACGCCGAAGCGTGCATCCGACCGTTGTTCGAATCGTTGGATTTCGTCGGTGTCGGCTGCGTCGAACTCTTCCAAGTCGGTGACGAGCTGCTCGCCAACGAGATGGCGCCGCGGGTGCACAACAGCGGCCACTGGACGATCGAGGGCGCCGAAACCAGTCAGTTCGAGAACCACCTGAGAGCAGTGCTCGGCTGGTCGCTCGGCTCGACCGCGACCCGGTCTGTGAGCGCCATGGTGAACTGCATCGGCGCAATGCCCGACGTGCGTGCCGTCTTAAAGATTCCGGGAGCGCACCCCCACCACTACGCCAAGGCCCCCAGGCCCGGACGCAAGGTCGGTCATGTCACTGTCGTCGCGGCCGGCGCAGAAGAGCTCCAGGCGCGGCTGGCGCCCGTGCAAGCTCTCGTGCAGGCCGCGAGCGTGGGCTGAGCCCGAACCACGATCAGGCGATCGCGCCGGTCTCGCGTAGCTTCGTGACGTCGTGCGCGTCCACGCCCCAGGCAGCCAGTACCTCGTCGGTGTGCTGGCCCGGCCAGGGCGCCGAACGCTGCACCTGCGGCACCGTACGCGAAAAACGCGGCGCGGGCGCCGGCTGCGGTACGCCGTCACGTTCGATGATCGTGTTGCGCGCCACGATATGTTCGTTGTGCGTCGCCTCCGACATCGTCAGCACCGGCGCGTAGCAGGCGTCGCTGCCGGCGAGGACGGTGTCCCACTCGTCACGAGTTTTCGTCTTGAACAGTGCCGTGAAACGGTCGCGCAGCCCATCCCAGCCGCTGCGGTCCATCTGCGCCGGAAGTTCTTCGCCTGCCAGTCCGAGCCGCTCGATCAGTTCGGCATAGAACTGCGGTTCGAGCGAACCGAGCGACACGAACTTGCCGTCCGCAGTTTCGTAGGTGTCATAGAACGGCGCTCCAGTGTCGAGCACGTTGGCGCCCATCGTCTCGTCCCAGAAGCCGATCTGCTTCAAGCCCCACATCATCGTCATCAGCACCGCCGAGCCGTCGACCATCGCGGCGTCGAGCACCTGACCTTGGCCTGAGCGTTGCGCTTCGAGGATCCCGCACACGACGCCGAACGCCAAAAACATGCCGCCGCCGCCGAAGTCGCCGACGACGTTGATCGGCGGAGTGGGTTTGCCGCCCGCCCGACCGAAGTGCGCGAGCGCGCCGGCCAACGCGATGTAGTTGATGTCATGGCCGGCAGCCTGGGCCATCGGACCGTCTTGGCCCCAGCCGGTCATACGGCCGTACACCAGCTTGGGATTGCGCGCCAGACACACGTCGGGACCGAGCCCAAGACGCTCGGTCACGCCCGGCCGGTAGCCCTCGACGAGCGCGTCGGCCTGTTCGACGAGCCGCAACACGAGCTCGACACCTTCGGGGTTCTTCAAATCGACTCCGATGGAACGTCGCCCCCGGTACAGCGGCTCGAGGTTGGGCCGGTCGAACATTCCCGGATTCACCTGGGCCGCCCGGTCGACCCGCACGATGTCGGCGCCCATATCGGAGAGCAGCATCCCGGCGAACGGGCCCGGCCCGATGCCGGCCAGCTCGACGATCTTGACGCCCTGCAAGGGTCCCACGACATCCTCCACATGCTCGCTCGACGAAGGCGACACGATACGCACTACCTGACAACCGTGTCAGGTTGTCGCCACCACGATCATGATCGGACAGGTTGCCGTCGTCTCAGAAGTTGAGCCGCAGGCCCGGCCGCGGCCAAGCGAAACGCACGAGTCGTCCGGTAGCCGACAGCGTCGCATACGCGGTGCGCACATCTTCGCCACCAAAACACACGTTGGTGACCATCGCGTCGCCGAGCACGACCTGGTCGAGCACCTCACCCGCGGGTGAGATCACGGTGAGCGCTCCGGTCACGAGCGTCGCGACCACGACGTTGCCGTCGCCGTCGACAGCCAGCGAGTCGAACAGCTGCATGCCGGCCAGCCCGCACACCAACGCACCGGCGGCACCGACCGCGTTGCGCTCGACCTCTCCGGGGCCCGTCACGTTCCACGCATACACCCGTCCGGTGTGCGTCTCCGCCGCGTACAGCCGCGTCCCGTCGGGCGACAAGCCAATGCCGTTCGGCGAATCAGATGGGAAGATCACCTCACGGATCGACGAACCGTCAGGCTGCGCGTAATAGATGGCACCGACGTGTTGTATCCGGCCCTCGCGGCGACCATGGTCGGTGAACCACATACCGCCGTGCGCGTCGAACACGAGGTCGTTGGGGCCGATGAGCGGATGTCCGTCGCATTCGCGGTAGAGCACCTTCACGTCGCCGGTCGCGAGATCGACCCGCTCGATGCGGCCCCCGGAATGGTGCGCGGGCAGCTCGGTCTGCGGAATCGTGAACGCGCCGATTTCGACATAGTCCCAGCCGCCGCTATTGCAGACGTATAACGCGCCGTCGGGCCCGATCGCGAGACCGTTCGGACTTCCGCCGGGCTCGGCGACAGTTTCGGTCCGGCCATCGGGATGAACGCGTGTCACGCGCCCATGCTTCATTTCGACGACCAGCACAGTTCCGTCGGACATCCACACGGGCCCTTCGGGGAACCCGAGACCGGAAGCGACGTCGATGATGGTGGGTTCGCTCATGCGCCGATCATGACATCCGGCGCGAACCGACAACCACTGCGTCAGAGCAGCAGCGGACGCGACGACGAGCCGACATCTTCGATAGCGAGGCGATAATCGGCGACCTGCCCGACGGAGATCATCGCGATGCGGTGTTCCTGGGCGAACAGTTCGAGATAGGGAATCCGAGCGGGCGAGCCGTCGTCGTGCAGGACCTCGCAGATCACCGCGATCGGCGGCAGTCCCGCGAGACGTGCGAGGTCGACGGCGGCTTCGGTGTGCCCTCGCCGTTCGAGCACGCCGCCCTCGCGGGCGCGCAGCGGGAACACATGGCCGGGCCGCACAAAGTCGTCGGGCCGGCCTGCAGGGTCGAGCACCCGTCGGATCGTGAGCGCCCGATCTGCGGCGCCGATACCCGAACCCGCGTTGCGATGATCGATGGACACCGTGAACGCGGTGTCGCAGCCGGCGCGGCCGGGCGGCACCATCGCCTCGATGTCGAGCTTGTCGAGCCAGGTCCCGTCACAGGGCATACACACGAGGCCGCGCGCCCACCGCAGCATGAAGTTGACCGCTTCGGGTGTCACCCATTCGGCGGCGAGGGTGAGGTCACCCTCGTTCTCGCGATCCTCGTCGTCCACGACGAGCACCATCTCACCGCGACGGATTCGGCGCAGTGCGTCCTCGATCGGAGTCAGGGACACCGTCACCCTCTTTCGCTGATGGACATCGGAACACCTGCAGAGTTCGTGCCGGGTTCGGCACGCGGCGGGGGACGACCGGCTGAGGAAGGGTTCTCGTGGACCTCGACCCGACCGGGGATGCGCACAATCATGCGGCAGCCGTGCGGTTCGCGGCGCTCGGCGCGGATTTCGCCGCCGTGCAACTCGACGATCCACCGCGCGATCGCCAAGCCCAGTCCTGCGCCGCCGTCGCGCGACGAGCGCGCCGAGTCGGCACGGTAGAACCGTTCGAACACGCGCGTCGCGTCGGCGTCGGGGATTCCCGGCCCTTCATCGATCACTTCAAGATGCGCTCCGTCAGCTGTGGCGATCGCGCGCACGACCACACGACCGTCGTGCGGCGAATGCCGCACCGCGTTCTCGACGAGGTTGGCGACGACCTGATGGAGACGCTCAGCGTCGGCCTCGATGGAAAACGGCCCCGGCTCGATCTCAATCGACAACGACACCGGACCGGCATGGAGACGCGACTCCCGCAACGCGAGTTCGAGCATCGGCGCGATCTCGAAGTGCCGCCGGTCGAGCGCCAGCGTGCCCGATTCGAGACGCGACAGGTCGAGCAGCTGTTGGACGAGCCGACCAAGCCGTTCGACCTGCGAGAGCATCGTCGCGAACGTTTCCGGGTCGGGTGCGGCGACACCGTCGACAATGTTCTCGAGTACCGCCTGCAACACGGTGATGGGCGTGCGGAGCTCATGACTGACGTTCGCGACGAGGTCACGCCGCATCCGGTCGGTTTCGGCCAATTCGGCCGCCATCTGGTTGAACGACCGGGCGAGAGTGCCGATCTCGTCGTGCGACACCGCGGTCACTCGTTGTGAGAAGTCGCCCCGCGCCATCGCTTCGGTCGCGGCGACCATCTCGCGTAGCGGTGAGGTCAGTCCGCGGGACAAGAACCACACGACCACCAGCGCGAGGAACCCGGCGATCACTCCGCTCAACGACGGCCACATCCCGAGCCGTACTCCGACCCAGAACACGACCACCGTGACCGCGACCGCCGCGAGGATCACGACGCTCAACTTGAGTTTGAGTGTCGGCAGCGGATCGAGTGGCCGGTCGGGCGGTCGTTTCATGCCGCACCTTCTTCGACCGCGTATCCGACGCCGTGCACCGTACGCACCACGTCCGAACCGAGCTTGCGGCGGATGGACCGGATGTGCGAATCCACAGTCCGTGCCCCCGAAGGCACCTCGTATCCCCACACCTTCACGAGCAACTCTTCGCGACCGGCGACGCGACCGGGATGCGACGCCAAGTATTGCAACAGGTCGAACTCGATCGGCGTGAGATGCACGAGCTCACCGCGACGACGCACGCGACGAGAAACCGCGTCGAGCTCGATGACACCAATGCGCAACGATCGTTCATCGCCCACCACCGGTCGGTCGGCACGGCGAAGCAACGCGTGGATACGAGCGACAAGCTCCCGGGCGCTGAACGGCTTGGTCATGTAGTCGTCAGCCCCGACCGCGAGTCCGACGAGCAGGTCGGCCTCGTTGTCACGGGCCGTGAGCATGAGTACCGGCAGCGGACGCTCTCGTTGAATCTGTTTGCACACTTCGATTCCGTCGAGGCCGGGCAGCATCAAGTCGAGCACGACGAGATCAGGGCGGTAGCGCTCGCACAACTCCACGCCGCCGGGACCGTCGGCGGCGATCTCGACGTCGTAGCCCTCGCTGCGCAACCGTGTGGCAATCGCGGCTGCGATCGAGCCTTCGTCCTCGATCACCGCGATCCGCCGTCCGGCGGCCGGAACGGCCGTGGGCTGGATCGGCGCAGCCGGCGACGAGTGACTCACACACTCGAGGATAAAGACCAAGCGTGGAGGAGTCGGCATAGGCCTGTGGAGAAATGGTGCAGATGGAAGCAGATGGAAGTTGCCCCTGGTGACCAGGGAGGATGCTGAGGGCTCTCAGCGACTCCTGTGAGGCTCCGAGGGGCCGATGTCAAGCTTCTTCCGCACGATTCCGAGCCGCGGCGACCGCCGTCCTCCTTGACGGGGGCGACCGGCGGCGCGGCGGGCATTCGCCGCCAACGAACGGCTGGTGGACACCGGCCAGCTGGCAACGGTCCCCGCAGACGGCGAAAGTCCAACCCGAACTTCGCGTCGACCGCCGACGCCACCGGCCACAGACTCGATGACGAGTTCGTGACGGTCGACGGCCGAATATCGAGGATCGCCATGCCTTCACCGGCCGGCGCGACCTCGTGATCGCCCTGACTACCAAGACCACCTGACTGACCAAGTCCAACCGAGCGACGAGCATCGGGCGTTGCCCGTCGACGGCGTCGCGTTCGAAGCTCGGCCGTACGCCTTCGTGGGGTCCGTCAACAGGTCGACGCCGACGACCGCGCGTCGGGCGGTCTCGTCACGGCCCGCAGCTAGGTTTGGAGTCGTGGATATCTCCTGCGCTTTCGCGACGTCTATGGACACGCCCGAACAGGTCGCGCTGGCCGAACAGTTGGGCTATCGGCGCGCGTGGCTGTATGACTCCCCGGCGCTGTATCCCGAGGTGTTCATGACGCTGGCGCGTTGCGCGGAACGGACCAGCCGCATCGGGCTCGGCCCGGGCGTGCTCATTCCGAGCCTTCGGCATCCGATGACTGCCGCGGCGTCGATCGCAGGACTTGAGGCGCTCGCCCCTGGACGCGTCGTCGTGGGGGTCGGCTCCGGATTTACGGGTCGTCACGCGCTCGGTCAACGACCGCTGCCCTGGGCTCGCGTGGCGGAATACGTGCGGACGGTTCAGGCATTGCTGCGCGGCGAGCAGACGGAATGGGACGGTGCGGTCATCCAGATGTTGCATCCGGAAGGCTTCGGTGCGTCCCGTCCGGTGAACGTCGGCTGGGTCGTCGGGGTCCAGGGACCGAAAGGCCAAGCCGTCGCGCACGAGGTCGGCGATGGCGCGTTCTCCCTGTTTGCCGTCGATGGATTCGACTGGATGGTGCAACTCGCGTTCGGCACGGTGCTCGACGACGATGAGGACGCGGGAAGCGAACGCGCCATCGCGTCAGCCGGTCCGGCAGTCGCGGTGCTGCTGCACGGCTCCTACGAGCAGGGTGCGCCGTTGGATCCGACGTGGGCGGCAAGCGTCGACGCGATCGATGTACGCATACGCCACCTCGCGATCCACGACCGTCATCTCGTCGCGGTGACTGAACGTGACCGGCCCTACATCACCGGGGATCTCATTCGCGCCTTCACCTATACCGGAACGGCCGCCCAGATCGGCGAAAAGCTCACAGCCGCGGCCGCTTCGGGTGTCACCGAACTCGCGTTTCAGCCTGCGGGTCCCGACATTCCAAAAGAGCTGCAAGCATTCGCGCAGGCCGCGGGCCTCGAGTCGTAAGAATGAACGAGGGTCGCGGCGCTCCCGATCCCGTTGCCCTGGCCGCCGTGATCGAACGCTTCGTCGGCGAAACTGTCCATGTGCACAACTTGCGCCGCTGCTCAGGCGGCGCATCGCGAGAAACCTGGGCGCTCGACGCGATCGGAACGAGCGGTCGGGTGCACCCCCTCGTGCTCCGGCGCGACCCGGCCGGGCAGGCAAACGCCGACAGCCGGGCGACGGAATACGCGGTGCTCGCCGCAGCCGCACGCGGTGGCGTGCCGGTTCCCCGAGTCCGCTCGCTGCTCGGCGCCGAAGACCATCTCGGTGCCGGCTTCGTCATGGACCGTGTCGAAGGCGAGACGATTCCGCGGCGGATTCTGCGAGACGCAGAGTTCGCGACGGCGCGCTCGCAGCTCACCACCCAAGCGGGCACGATTGCGGCGCGCATCCACACTGTCGACCGCGACACCCTCCCGACTTTGGCGGTCATGGGCGCCCGAACCCAGATCGACCAGCAGCGCGCCTACCTCGACACCTTCGACGAGCCTCACCCCGCGCTCGAACTCGGGTTGCGTTGGCTCGACGAGCATGAGCCAGCGGCCGGTGCACCGCCCGCACTCGTCCACGGCGACTTTCGCAACGGCAACTTCATCGTCGACGCCGACGGGATCCGCGCCGTGTTGGACTGGGAGTTGGCCCACCTCGGCGACCCGATCGAAGATCTCGGCTGGCTGTGCGTGAAGTCGTGGCGTTTCGGACAGGCCGACAACATCGTCGGCGGCTTTGGCTCGCTCGACCAGCTCCTCGGCGCCTACTCGGCCGGCGGCGGCGCCGACGTCGACGAAGACGCCGTCCGGTTCTGGGTGGTGCTCGGGACCGTCAAGTGGGGTGTGATCTGTGCCGGTCAGACGCTGCTGCACGTCAACGGCATCGTGCGATCGGTCGAACTCGCTGCGCTCGGCCGGCGTGTCGCCGAGATGGAATGGGACCTGCTCGATCTGCTCGACGGAGGCTGGTGATGACCCAGGACCGACCGACTGCAAGCGAACTCGTCACCGCTGTGCGCGAGTTCCTCGAACACGACGTCCTGGCCGCGACCGACGGCCGGGTGCAGTTCCACACGCGTGTCGCCGTGAACGTCCTCAACATCGTGGCGCGAGAACTCGATCAGGCCGAAGCCCTCGCCGCCCTTGAACGGCGCCGAGCTGCGTCTGTGCTCGGCCACGACGGTGACGTGCGCGCCCTCGAAGGTGAACTCGCGACCGCGATCCGAAATGGCACACTCGACGACCGACTCGCCGAGGTGCGCGAGCACGTGCGGGCCACCGTTCGGGAGAAGCTCCTCGTCGCCAATCCCGGCTATCTCCCCGACCGTTCGGCCCCGCGTCGCGGCTGACACGGACCAACCTTGGACCTTGGAACGGCCGTGCCTGTCGCCGACCGCTGTCCGGACCGAAAGATCTGCGCCTAGGGTCCCCAACGTATGCGGATCGCCACCTGGAACGTCAACTCGCTGAAGGCCAGACTCCCCCGAGTCGAGGAGTTTCTCGGATACGCCGATGTCGACGTGCTGTGTCTCCAAGAGACGAAGCTGTCCGACAAGAGCTTCCCCGCACTCACGTTCTCCGGCCTCGGCTACGAGTCGGTACATAACGGGCAAGGCCAATGGAACGGCGTCGCGATCCTGTCCCGGGTCGGGATCGCGAACGTCACCAACGGCTTCGACGACGCGCATGTCGATCCCTACGAAGGCGACGCTCGCATCGTCGCGGCCGACTGCGGGGGTGTGCGCCTGGTGAGTGTGTACGTGCCGAACGGTCGGGAGGTCGGCTCTGACTTCTACGACCGCAAGCTGCTATGGCTCCAATCTCTTCACGACTGGCTCGCAGCGACCCGCACACCCGACGATCCCCTTGTCGTACTCGGCGACTTCAACGTTGCGCCCGAAGACCGAGACGTGTGGGATCCGAAGAAGTTCGTTGGCGCGACCCACGTGACCCCAGCCGAGCGGGACGCGGTCGTGCAGCTCGAGAAATGGGGGTTGGAAGATCTGTTCCGCCGCGTCTACCCGAACGCTGATCGCCTCTACAGCTACTGGGACTACCGCGCCGGCGACTTCCACCAGCATCGAGGCATGCGCATCGACCTCGCGCTCGGCACCGGCCCGGTGGCGGCGCGCGTCACGTGGGCGGTGATCGACCGCAACGCCCGCAAGGGCACCGGCCCCTCCGACCATGCACCGGTGATCATCGACCTCGCCGACTAGACGCGTCATTCCCGGCGTTGTTGCGCGGCGTTGCCGACCGTGCAACGCCGTCTACGACGGCTCAACGCAGATCGGTACCCAGGTCGGCTCAAGACCCTTGGGATGAACTCGCGCAGCTCGACGTCGTCGGCGGTCACTGGGTGACGGTAGGCGGCGCGGCCAGGAAGGGTCGGACCTCCAGCCACTCGTGGATCGGTTCACCGCCGGCTCCGGGTGCTGCCGACAGCTCACCGGCGAGCTCGATCGCTCGCTCGTACCTGTCGACGTCGATCACCATCCATCCCGCGATCAAGTCTTTCGTCTCAGCGAACGGGCCGTCGGTCACCGGCGGGCGCCCGTCGCCGTCATAGCGGACCCATACGCCGTCGGGGGACAGCGCCTGCCCGTCAATGAACTCGCCGCTGCCTTCGAGAGCTGCGAAGTCGTTCATGAACCGGATGTGTGCCTCGACCTCGTCAGGCTTCCACTGGTCCATCGGGACATCGTTCACAGGTGCCGGCGCCCCTCGGTAATGCTTGAGCAACACGTACTTGGCCATGGTGTTCTCCTTTGGTGCCGGCCGGGGTGCACCCTGGGACGGAGCAAACTCCGAATCTTCGACAGTCGGCGACGTCTCACGAAAGGTCGAGGAGCCACAGCGTGTGGCCGAACGGTTAGAGGAGGGCGTCGTGGGCGAACTCGAGCGCGCGGCGGCCCAGCGCGGGAACGCCCCGCTCGAGCGACGCGAAGTAGGCATCATCACTGGTGCCCGCACGGAAGCGGGCGAACGACCCTTCCATCACACATGCGAGCTTGAACAGGCCGAGCACGCAGTAGTAGTTCACGTGCTCGAGATCGCGTTCGGTGTCTTTTGTGTAGCGCTCCAACAGTTCGTGTCGCGTCGGCAGGTCGGGACGGCCGGCGAACGGTGAAACACCCTGAAGCGACGCCGCGTCGCTCGCCTGTGCCCACAACCCGACCAGCCAACCGAGATCGACGAGCGGATCGCCGATCGTTGACTGCTCCCAATCAACCACCGCGACCAGCTCAACCGGCAGATCGGGCGCGAGCATGACGTTGTCGAGTTTGTAGTCGCCGTGGATGACGCCAGGCTTTTGTGCGGGAGGCACCCGGGCAACGAGCCATGCGGCTGCCTCGTCGACCTCGGGGAGCTCACGGGTTTTGTAGCGCTCCAGTTGGCCCAGCCAACGCGGCACCTGACGTTCGAGGTAACCGTCGGGCCTCCCGAAGCCCTCGAGTCCGCCGGCACGCCAATCGAATCGGTGGATCCCGGCGAGCGCGTCGACCAACGCGAACGCGCAGGCCCGCGCCGCGTCCGGATCGGCGGCCAGCGCAGGCGCTAGCGACTCGCGTACGACGACGCCTTCAACAAAGTGCATCAAGTAAAACGGCGCGCCGATCACGTCGACATCGGTACAACACGCAATCGGTACCGGGACCGGAACCGGTGAGCGACCGTGCCAGCCGGCCGGATCCTGCAACGCCTGCAAGACACGAAACTCGCGTGCCATGTCGTGCGCGGTCGGTGACAGCGGCGTTCGAGGCGGTCGCCGCAGTACGGCAACGAGGTCGCCCCGCTCGACCCGGAACACTTCGTTCGAATGTCCGGTCGTGATGCGCGTCATCGACAACGGTGCGCCGGGCGCGAGTCCCTCAGCATCCATCCATGCAGCGACCCGAGCTTCGTCAACCAATGCGGTGCGCACCGTCGCAGTCTGCCCACCTTGAGGCTGTCCTGTCATCCAAGACATGTTCCCGCTGCGAACAAGCAGCGGTCAGCAAAACGATCGGGACACCGATCGAAACCAAGGGGAGAACTCATGTCGCTCGTTCGCTTGCTTCCGGCCTGGTTGCATGCCGTCGCCGACTACGCCGTCGGCCTGTCGCTCATCGTCGTCGCAGTCGCGGCTGGCGGCTCCGGTAAGGCAGTCGCCGCCGGAGTCGTCATCGGCGCGGTCGTGCTGATTGTCAGCATGCTCACCAAGTACCCGCTCGGCGTGGCCAAGGTGCTGCCGTTCACCGTGCACTCGGCCGGCGACTATCTCGCCGCCGCGCTGCTCATCGTGTCGCCGTTCGCGTTGGGTTTCCACAACACTGCCACGGGCCTGACCGCGTTCTACATCGTCGCCGGCGTGGCCGTGCTCGCAGTCAGCCTGATCACCAACTATCAGTACAACGACAAGCGCGAGTGGAGCCCGTCACGGGCCGTCACCGCCTGACGACCTCTGCGTCCGACATGGCCCGGCCTCGATGCCGGGCCTTGTCGCGTTTGCCCTCACGTGTACCTGGTGATGTAGCCGCGCTTGCGAAACGTCGTCAGCATCCTGACGAGAAACCACGCGGCGAGCAGCATCATCGCCAACGAACCGGCACCCGCGATCGTCACCTGCGACCAGTTGAGCGCGCGGTGGTCGACGAGACCGCGCAACGCGCTGAACGCGTGCGTCGTCGGCAGCGCCAATGCCAGCGGCTGCATCACCGTGGGTAACGCCGCAGTCGGGTAGAAGACACCGGACAGCGGCAACAGCACGAACATCACACCCCAGGCCAGCGCCTCGGCGCCCGTCCCGAACCGCAGCACGAGTCCGATCACGAACAAGGAGATCGCCCAGCCGACGATCAGCAGGGTAACGGCGATCGGGATCAGCCCGAAACCGAGCGACCACACATGAAACGAGAAAAACGCGAGCGCGCCGATCACCATCACACCGACACCCATCACGAGCTTGATCATCCCGAACATTGCGACTCCGGCGACGTACTCGGCTTCGCGCACTGGGGTGACCATCATGTTGAGGAGGTTGCGGGTCCAGGTCTCTTCCAAGAAGCCGGTGCTCATCGCGATCTGCGACTGGTAGATGACGTGCCACAAGACGATGCCGGCGAGGAGATAGCCCGACACTTTCTCCGTACCCGTCGCGCTGGTCGTGCCCACGAACGCCGCGAGCGAACCGAACAGCACCACGTCGACAAGCGGCCAGAGCGTCACGTCGAACAGCCGGTGTGGACTGCGTACCAGCACGTACGCGTGCCGACGGGCGATCGCACGGATCCGCAGCCAGGAACGGCCGCGCGGCGAAAGTTCGGCTGCGACGCTCACGGATGATCGCTTTGTTGCGATGTGGTCGAGCTGCGATCGTCGGCCAGGTGCAAAAAGACGCCTTCGAGGTTGCCGTGCCCGTAGGCCGCCGCGATCGATGCTGGCGTCCCGTCAGCGACGATGCGGCCGGCCGAAAGGAACAGCACCCGTTCGCACACATGCTCCACGTCGGTCATGTCGTGACTGGTCATCAGCAGCGCGGTGCCTTCGTTCGCCGCGATCTCGACCAGTCCGGTACGCACCCGCAACGCGACGTCAGGATCGAGCGAGGCCGTCGGCTCGTCGAGGACCAGCAGGCGGGGCCGGTGCAACGTCGACCGCACGATCCCGATCAAGGTCCGCTGCCCCGACGACAGCTCGGTGCCCATCGCGTCGGCGAGGTGCGAGACCCGAAACCGTTCGAGGCCTTCGTCGATACGCGGTCCAGGATCGGCCAGACCGTAGAGCTGTCCGTACAGCCGCAAGTATTCACGGACCCGCATACGTTCGGTGAGCGGCAGGTAACCCGCGGCGAAGCCCACACACTCGGCGGCGCGGCTGCGATCGCGGGCGAGATCGATGCCGCAAATCGAGATCGAACCTTCGTCGGGGGCTACGACACCGAGAATCATCAACAGCGTGGTGGTCTTGCCTGCACCGTTGGGACCGAGCAGCGCAACTCGTTCGCCCGCCCCGACAACCACGTCGATTCCGTCAACCGCGCGCGTGCGGCGGTAGTCCTTGATCAAGCCGCGCGCGTCCAACACCGGTTCGCCGGACATACGAGCAACGTACTCTTCGGACGTGACCGTGCGGCCTGAGTTTCCCGCGACCGTCGTCGCGGTCGACTGGTCCGGAGCTCGGTCCCCGGCGGCGCAACGGACCGGGATCTGCGTGGCGATCAGTTGCGGCAACGATGTCGACGCGACAGCCGGCCGCACCCGAGTCGAGACGATCGAACTGGTCGAACAGCTCGCAGCGCCGGTCGTTGTCGGCTTCGACTTCTCGTTCGGTTTCCCCGAGTGGTTCGCACGGGAGCACCGCTGCGCAACGATCGCCGACATGTGGGCGCTCGCCGAGCGCGAAGGCGAGACGTGGCTTCGTCCGGCGCCGCCGTTCTGGCGTGACCGCTGCGACGTCCCGGCCGAACGTCGGTTCCGAGCGTGCGAGCTCGACCTCGTTCCCGCGAAATCGATCTTTCAGCTCGTCGGCAACGGCCAGGTCGGCGCCGGGTCGGTGCGAGGCATGCCTTTTCTTGCCCGGCTCCGCGCGCACGGTTTCGCTATCTGGCCGTTCGATCCGGCCGGCGAACGCACCGCGCTCGAGATCTACCCGAGTCGCCTCCGCCGTCTGGTCCGCAGCAATGCCGAACAGCACTACCGGTCGGCGCACGAACGAGATGCCGTCTGCTCCGCTCGTGTGATGTGGGACTCCCGCGCGTCGTTCGCGAACCTCACCGCCGCGACCGATCGAACAACCAGGATCGAAGGCGCGGTATGGATGCCGACCTGATGGGCGACCCGGTTAGCGTTTGGCTTTGATCGCTTCGATGAGTGCGGGCACGACCTTGTGCACATCGCCGACGATGCCAAGATCGGCGACCGAGAAGATGGGCGCCTCGCCATCCTTGTTGACCGCGATGATGTTGTCGCTGTTCTTCATGCCGACGAGGTGCTGCGTCGCACCGGAGATTCCGAGCGCGACGTACACCTTCGGCTTCACGGTCTTGCCGGTCTGGCCGACCTGCAACGCGTACGGCACCCAGCCAGCGTCGACGATCGCGCGCGACGCACCCCATGCGCCTTTGAGTTCTCTGGCCAAGGCCTCCACGAGCGGCGCGTAGTTCTCGGCGGCTCCGATGCCCCGACCGCCCGACACGACCACCGACGCCTCTTCGAGCTTCGGGCCCTGTTGTTCTTCGACGTGACGTTCGAGCACCTTGGCTTCAGCCGCTCGTCCCGCGTCCACTGCTGCCACCGGCTCGATCGCGGCCGCGTTCCCGCCGGCCGACTCGGCCGTGAACGACTTCGGCCGTATCGCGATCAGCGCCGGAGCGCCACCGGTGAGCTTGACGTCAACCAACGTGACGCCGCCAAAGATCGCGGTTCCGAACACGAGTCCGTTGTCGTCGGAGAGCGACATGCCGTTCGTCAGCACGGGCCGATCGAGCTTCACCGAAAGCCGCGCGATGGCGTCGCGGCCGTCGTAGCTTTGGGCAAAGAGCATCGCGTCAGGTTGATGGTCGGCCGCGAGCTGCGCGATCGCCGCCGCCGCGACCTGACCGGGCAAGCCGTCGCCCGGGTCGATCGCAAACAGTGTGCTCGCGCCGTACTCGCCGGCCGAAGCGGCGACCGCTTCGACATCGGAGCCGGCGTAGCAGACCTGCACTGTCGACGCGAGCTCGCGCGCTTTGGTGCACAGCTCGAGCGTCGCCGATGTGGCCTTGCCGTCGGCCGACTCGGCGAAGACCCAAATCTTGTCGACCATGACTGTCAGACCACCTTCAGCTGTTCGAGGAACGCGACGATCTTGTCGGCGCCGGTCCCGTCGTCTTCGAACTTCTCGCCGGATTGACGGGCAGGCGCCTGTTCGACGTTCACGATGTCCTGACGCGCGCCCGCCCAACCGACCTGCGACGCATCGAACCCGAGATCCGCCGCGGTGACGGCGTCGACCGGCTTGTTCTTGGCGGCCATGATTCCCTTGAACGACGGGTAGCGCGGCTCGACCACGCCGGCGGTCACACTCACGACCGCCGGCAACGATGCCTCGACCACGTCGTAGCCGGCCTCGGTCTGACGTTGGATCGTGACCTTGCCGTCGTTGATCTCGATGTGCTTCGCGAACGTCAGCGACGGCCAGCCGAGCAGTTCGCCGATCTGCGCCGGCACAGTTCCGGTATAGCCATCGGTCGCCTCGGTGGCGGTGAGGACGAGGTCGATGCCTCCGGCGCGCTCGACGCACCGGGCCAGCACCTTCGCGGTCGACAACGCGTCGGATCCGGCCAGCGCATCGTCGGACACGAGGATCGCCTTGGCTGCCCCCATCGCCAGCGCGGTCCGCAGACCCGACACTTCGCCGTTCGGGACCATCGAAACCAGGGTGACCTCACCTTCGCCGGCCGCGTCGACGAGCTGCAACGCCATCTCGACGCCGTAGCTGTCGGACTCGTCGAGGATCAACTTGCCGGCACGGTCGAGCGTGTGGTCGGCGCCGAGCGCGCCGGGCACCGCGGGATCCGGGATCTGCTTCACGCAGACGACGACATTCATGCGACTCCTCTAGGTGGGCGCGGACACGACCAGGCGCCGCCGAAGCCAGTGATTCTGGCAAGAGAAGGGCCTTTCCGTCGAAACGGGCAGGCCGAAGTCGCTCTGCTCGGCGGGCTGGCCGCCGATCGCGCCGGTACCGTCGCGGCGATGGAGGGACTGGTCGACGTCGTCGTGGTCGGGGCCGGCCCGGGCGGCGTCGCGGCCGCGATCACCGCCCGGGATGTCGGATGCTCGGTGGTCTGTGTCGACAAGGCGACATTCCCTCGAGACAAGACGTGCGGCGACGGTCTCACCGCCGGCGCGCTCCGCGGCCTTGAAGCGCTCGGCCTCTCCCGCGCCGACCTCGGCGATGTCGGGACCGCGTCGGTACACGAAACGGTGCTCGTGTCTCCATCGGGCCGGCAGGTGACACTCCCGTTGCCGACCGGCAACGGGCTATATGCCGCGGTCGCGACCCGCCGCGATCTTGACGCCGCGCTCGTCGCGCTCGCCCGCCGGCACGGCGTCGTCGTGCGTGAGCGATGCGCCGTCGAAGACGTCACGCCACGGGCAGCTCACGTGGAGCTCCGATTCGGCGACGGGCACATGTTGAGGGCACGCCACGTGATCGCCGCGGACGGACATTGGTCGCCGGTTCGGCGTGCCGTCGAGCCCGACACGCCGCGCGATCTCGGCGAGTGGCATGCGGTACGGCAGTACTTCGCAGACGTCGACGACGACCGCCTCTGGGTGGTCTTCGAAGCCGACCTGCTTCCCGGCTACGCGTGGGTGTTCCCGCTCCCCGGCGGCCGCGCGAACGTCGGCTTCGGAGTGTTGCGGGCCGCCGGACGTACAGGCCGCGACCTCAAACAGCTCTGGCCCGAACTCCTCGCCCGTCCCGCATTGCGTGCGGCCCTCGGCCCGAGCGCCCACCCGACCGAACCGGTTCGAGCATGGCCGATTCCGACGCGCTATGACCCGCAACGTCTCACCAACGGTCGGGTGCTGTTCGTCGGCGACGCCGCCGGGGTGGTCGACCCGATGACCGGCGAAGGCATCGCCCAGGCACTCGAAACGGGCGCACTCGCGGCGCAGGCCATCGCAGCCGGCGGAACGCCCCAAGCGGTGGCCGCCCGCTACCGCCAGCGGGTCGGACAGGCACTCGGACGCGACCTGCGGGTGGCGTCGGCGCTGCAATCGTTGCTCCGGTCACCGCTCGGTGCCCGGGCCGCCATCGCCGCCGCCGGGCTCACCCCGTGGACCCGACGAAACTTCGCACGATGGATGTTCGAGGACTACCCCCGAGCGATCGTCCTGACGCCCGATCGCTGGCACCGCGGCGCATTCTCGGCGGCCGGCGCGTACCGGATGACATGATGAGCGAACCGCTGATCCGAACGCGTACGACAAGGGAGAGCCGACGATGGCAAGTGGAAAAGCCGAAGCGTCAATCGCACGCAACCCCGACGACGTCTGGAAGGTCCTGCGCGACTTCGGCGGACTCGCGGACTACATGCCCGGCGTCGAGTCGTGCACGGTCGACGGCGACGTCCGCACCGTCGGGCTGATGGGCATCGAGGTGAAGGAGCAGCTGCGCGACCTCGACGACGACACCCGTCGCATTTCCTACAGCGTGATCGCGTCGCCGATGACCAACCTGGTTTCGCACCTCGCCACCATCGCGGTCGACGCCGAAGGCGACGGGACGCACCTCACCTATTCGGTCGATGTCGAACCCGACGACCTGCTCGCGCTTTTCCTCGGCACCTACGAAGGCTCGGTCGTCGCGTTGAAGGCACGCTTCGAAGCCAACACTTAGAGCACCACGGCTGAGATGTCGGGAATCCCCATCTTGGCGAGCGCGCCGCCGTCGGCCGGGAGATTCACGCCGGTCACGAACGCGGCTTCGTCAGACGCGAGGAACAGCGCGACGTTCGCGATGTCTTCGGGGAGCCCGAGCCGCGTCAGGTGCAGCGCTCGCGTCGCCGGTCCGATCACCGGATGGTCCATCATTTTGAACGCGCCGTCGCTCGTCAAGACCATCCCACACACGATGGTGTTCACCCGTATGCCGTCACCGGCGAGCTCCACCGCGAGCGACCGGGTCAGCGCGTTCATTGCGCCTTTCGCAGCCGTGTACGCATCGATGCCGGGAACGCCGCGCATCGCGGCCGCCGAGGAGATGTTCACGATCGACGCACCTTCAGCCTGCGCGAGCAGCGGCGCCGCGTGGCGCGTACACCACACCAGTTGTTTCAGCGTGCCGGTCATGATCGCGTCCCACGCGTCGTCGGTGATGTCGGCCAGGGACCGGTCGCCACGTCCGGGGCCGACGAGGTCGGTCGGCGCCGCGTTGTTGACCAGCGTGGTGAGCGCTCCGTAGCGTTCGACGGTCAGCTCGACCGCCCGAGCGATATCGGCCTCCCGGGCGACATCGGTCCGCACGAACGTCGCGTCACCTCCGGCGGCGCGTATCTCGTCCTGCACCGAGCGTCCGGTCGTCTCAGTTCGGCCGGTGATCACAACGGCCGCGCTCTCCGCCGCGAACCGAGTCGCGATCGCCCGGCCGATACCACGGGTCGAGCCGGTCACCAACGCAACCTTGCCTGTCAGACGGCGTCCCATCGCCCGATGCTGTCATACCGGTGCGGCAGCGACCTTCGACGCTCGAACGTCGCCGCGATGGGCGTCACCCTTCTGGCGTCCGGTCTACGACTGCGCCTGACCGATCGGTCAAGCGCGCGTGACGCCGCCGGAGCGACGTCGTGTCCCCGATCACGCCTCGTCTCGACCGCGACGATCGCGCCCGCCGCATCGGAGGGATCGGCGAAATGCGCGACGCGGCACACAACAGGGCTGGGCTGTCGTCCACACCACCCGAGTGGGCACGCATCGCGCTCGGCCCCGCGCAACTCGTGATGGCGCACGCGCCGGCCGCGCGCGCCGGCCGGTCCGACGAGCTCCACCTCGTGCGATCACACAGCACACGATGTCCGACAACCCAGACGACGGCACCACCGTGGGTGCGACCACCATCTACCGATCTGAGCGTGCCCACGCTCGTACACTGGGCCGGTGCCGACCACCTTCTGGCCCAATGCGCAGCACTGGTCGTGTGAGATCCCGCTCGGCACTGCCCACCCGCGTTTGGAGGTGCTGCGCGAGCGGGGCTTCGTGCAGCTCGCCGACCTGGCAGAGCGCGTTCCCGAACACGAGTACCTCGACCTCGAATACATGGACTGGAAGAGCGGCGGCGACACCAACTTCGCGCCTATCGCCACCGCCGACGGCAGCCTTGACTGCCGCGGCTTTTGGAACGAAGGCAGCGAACGACCGGACAAGGGTGCCCGCTTCACCGCGAACGCGGCCAACTGTCCCACACTCGCCCGTCAGGTTGAAACGGTCGGCGCGGACTTCGGGCGGGTACGCACGATCAAACTCGAGCCCCAAGATCACGACACCGCCTTCCGCAGTTTCCACCGCGACGACAACAACCGCTTCAATCCCGAAACTGACGGTTGGGTCGTACGTGCTTGGCTGGAACTGACCGACTTCCCCGAGAGCTACATGCTGTTGATGGACAGCCGACCCGACGGTCTTCCCGATCCGGCCACCGAGGTTCGACTCGACCTGCACCGCGGTGCGCGTTTCGTGCTCGACACGCAGCGTCTGTGGCATGTGGTGGTCCACAACGGCCACGCGCCGCGCTACGCGTTGATTTCCAGCTTCGAGAGCGGCTCCGCGCTCGAGCGGTGGGTGCACACACAACTGCCGTAGGGATTACGCCAGCGCGGACTCCAACGCGGCGTTGAACCGCGCCGGTGCCTCAACCATTGGGTAATGACCGACGCCGCCGAACCGCTCAACGTTCGCGTCGGGCCGGACCTGAGCCAACCGTTCGGCCATCGGCCAGACCGCGATCGGGTCCAGATCGCCCCAGATGACATGCAGCGGGCCAGGGTGCGACTCGATCGCGCCCGTCCAACGTCGCTCGTGGACGCGCCGTTCCTCGATGTAACGAATCAGTCGCGGCAGGACACGATCGCCGTCGCCGCGCATCACCAGCTCGGCCATCATCCGCAACTCGTCGGGATCTACCGCCGATTCGGGTGCGAAAGTGACGGACAGGCCAGCTTCGATGCCTTCGACGTTCAGGCGAGATTCGGCTGGGAGTATCGCGTCGGGAAGCGCCAACAATGCCTGCTGGCCCTTCGAAAGCTGCACGAGATCCATGTAGATCGACCCGTTGGTGAGGACACGTCTGCTCACCCGGAAGCCGAGCGTGCCGTCGAGCTCGCGTGCGAGGAGCTCGCCGCCGATCGAGTCCCCGACGTCGTGGGTGACCAGCGCGACGTCGGTCAGCCCGAGCTCGAGCGCGCACGCCTCGACCACATCGGCCTGGCCGAACAGCGAGTAGGCCACGTCGGGCTTGGCGGACAGTCCGTAGCCGGGATAGTCGACAAGGACGACTCGTCGGCGCGCCCGCAGCACGTCGAACGCGTGCTGCCAGTCGTAACTGCTGGTCGGGAAACCGTGCAGCACGAGCACCGGTTCGGCCTGTGCGACCACTGCCGGCTCGTCGATCACGAACACTTCGTGCCCGGCCAGTGTGCGGACACTGCCCCGCTGGTGCCATTCCTCGACCGAGTGGCCGTGTTCGTTCACGCGCGCACGGTACCGCGACTGCGATGATGCACGCGATGACCGCGTTGCCAAGTTCGCATGCCATCGACGGACCTGTGGGGACGCTCATCGTCCACGACTGGGGCGGTGACGGCCCGCCCGTGCTGCTCGCGCACGCGACCGGCTTCCACGGTCGGATCTGGGCGCCGATCGCGGTTCGGCTCGCGGCCCGCGGCCGGCGGGTGTGGTCGTTCGACTTTCGTGGCCACGGCGACAGCGACGCGCCCGACCCGTCAGGTGACGCGTACAGCTGGGACGGCTTCGCCGACGACGCGCTCGCCGTGGTCGATCATCTCGGGATCGCAGCTGATCCGACGCTCGTCGCATGCGGCCATTCCAAGGGCGCGACGTCACTCCTGTTGGGAGAGGCACACCAGCCCGGAACGTTCGCGCGGGTCTGGGCCTACGAGCCGGTCCTGTTCCCCGACGATCGTGTCCGATCGTCGCCGCACGAATTTCCTCTCAGCGCAAGTGCACGCAAGCGACGTAACGCATGGTCCTCCGTCGACGAGGCGTACGCCGCATACTCGTCGAAGCCTCCGCTGCAGGTCATGACCGCAGCGTCGCTGCACGCGTACGTGGAGTACGGGTTGCGCGATCGAGGCGACAGAACCTTCGAGCTCAAATGTCGACCCGAGGTGGAATCGCGTGTCTTCGCGATGGCGCCGGACAATGGTGCGTGGGCTGAACTGCCGCAGGTGCAACCGCCGGTCTTGGTTGCGTGCGGTGAAACGTCGACCGACATCGGGCCGGCGCTTGCGCGACGCATCGCGGACCGCCTCCCGCACGGACAGCTCGAAGTGTGGCCGGGATGCGGTCATTTCGGTCCCCAACAAGACCTCGACCGGTGCGTCGCATCGGTCCTCGGTTTCGCCGACCCCGAACAGCTCCCCATGCCCTGAGCGGGCAGCTGACGCTGGGCGCAGTCAACGCGGGGACCGACGGCCCGACGTCGTCGCGGTCGGCGATACCGAACACAACCGGAAGGCCGCGTCGATGGGCAGAACTTCATCGGCCGGTTCTGCGCGCTGGGGGTGGCCGAACCCACGATGCGGGCCACGCCGAGCGCGGCGCGCTGCGGGTTCGCTGCGCTGACGTCAGAGGCTTCAGCCGAAGGAAAGCCAGGCCGGGCGGGACCGAACCATCAGGCTGCCTGCAGAGTTGCGATGACCGCAGCCCACCGGGCGGGATCCGCACGGTACGGCGCGTAGAACGAACAACGGTCGACGACACCGGCGTAGCGGCGGATGAGCTCAGGGCCGATGGCATCGGGTTCGGCGACAACCGCGAACGCGGCGAGGACGTCGTCGTCGATCAGCTCGCCCATCTGCACCCACTCGCCTTGTTTCGACAGCCGGTTCAGTTCTGGTTGCAGGTCACCCCAACCGTGCAGTTCGAGCACCGGACGGTACGCGGGTGTCGAACCGTAGAACGCGACCTGTTGGCGCACCGCTTGCTTGGCGGTCGCGAATTCCTGCTCGTTCGTGCCGGTGACGACGAACAGCGGACCGGAGACCTCGAAGTCGGTGCGGGCGCGACCCGCCTTGGCGAGTCCACGTTCGATGGCCGGCAACGTGACTTCCTTCACGTACCGCTCGGTCGTGAAACCGTGGATGAGCACGCCGTCGGCGACTTCGCCGGCAACTTCGGTCATCCGCTCCCCCACCGCGGCGAGCAACACCTTGGGCGGCCCGTACGGATTCGGGCCGGGGCTGAAGAACGGCGTCATCAACGTGTGCGTATAAAAGTCGCCGCGGAAGTCGAGCTTGGTTCCATCGGACCACGACAGCCAGATCGCCCGCATCGCGAGGATGTACTCGCGCATGCGTGGCGCCGGATGCGACCACGGCATCGAGAAGCGCCGCTCGATATGCGGTTTGATCTGTGAACCCAGACCGAGAAAGAAACGCCCTTTGGAGTGTCGTTGCAGATCGTTCGCGGTGTACGCGGTGAGCATCGGGGTACGCGCAAACGCGACGGCGATGCCGGTACCGAGCTCGATGCGTTCGGTGTGCTCGGCCGCGATCACGAGCGGCAGGAACGGATCGTTGCCGGTCTCAGCTGTGATGAGCCCGTCATAGCCGAGCTCTTCGAGCTCGCGGGCCCTGACCGCGATGTCGTCGAGCGCGCCCGCCATGATTCCGGTATCCACCTTCATGGCATCAGACCCTACTGTCGTCACGCCCGGCCGTTGCGGGTCGATCGAGGCCGCGTTCGCGGCGTTGGCCGTCGTCGCGAACCACATGATCGGCGTCCACCACTTCGGTGCCTCGCCGGGACACCGACCGGACGAACGTCGCACACGCGGCGCCGGTCCGGGCGTGTTGGGTCCGGCGCGTTGGGGCGGCGACCGGGTTGGCCTCGCGGTCATCGACGTCCGGTCTGGGTCTGTGACGGGTCGGTCGCGTCTGCGCGCTCGCCTACCGCCAGACCGAACCGCGCCGCGCCGTGGGTTCACCCGGCGACCGTGGCACCCGAACGGCCGCGGCACCCGAACGGCCGCGGCGGCCACGCTCGCTCGTCGCGGTGTGGGGCGGGCCGACGAGGCGCGGTTCGGGAAGTCCCCCTCAGTGTCGCAGGGCAGCTGTATCGTCGTCGCATGACCGTTGACGCGCCTGGCACGGCCCTGCCGATGCCTCGGTCGCTGTCGCCCAGTTCGATGAGCACCTTCACGAGCTGTCCGCTCGCGTTCCGTTTCTCGTACATCGAACGGCTGCCCGAACCGCCGTCGGCTCCGGCCAGCAAGGGCACCCTCGTGCACCTGGCCCTCCAGCATCTGATGTGGCGGCCACCGGCCGACCGGACGATCGAAGCCGCGCTCGTCGACCTCGCCCGTGCCGGCGAAGAGCTCGCGGCGGACGCCGAGTTCAGTCAGCTCGAACTTTCGGACAGTGAATGGGCGTCGTTCCACGCCGACGCCGAGGTGCTCCTCCGGCGCTATTTCGAAATCGAAGACCCCCGTACGATCACCGTGCTCGGCGTCGAGCTGCGTGTCACCGCCGAAACGTCCGACGGGGTTGTCATCCGCGGAATCATCGACCGTCTCGAACTCGACGCCGACGGCGAACTGGTGATCACGGACTACAAGACCGGCCGCGAACCTGGCGAAGGCTGGGAGCAGCAGAGCATGGCCGGGATCCACATCTACTCGCTGCTCTGCGAACGGATGCTCGGCCGACGACCGAAGCGGATCCAACTGCTGTACCTGTCGAAACCTGAACGGATCATCACGCAGCCGAGCGATCAGTCGTTGCGGGGAGTCGAAGTGAAATCGGGCGCGGTGATGAAAGCGGTGCGGATTGCATGTGCCCGCGCCGACTTCCGTCCGCGCACCTCCGCGCTGTGCTCGTACTGTTCGTTCAAGGAGTTCTGTCCGGCGTACGGAGGTGAGCCGGCGCAGGCCGCACCGGTCATGTTCGCCCGCCAAGCCGATCGCGAAGGTCGCCCGCAGCTGCCGCTCGCCGTCGCCTGAGTATCCGCGCCGGTTCCGATGCGCTCGGAGATCGCCCGACTCGACGACGCCGTCGACCACGTCTTCGACCGCGTCCGCGGTCCCGGTCTCGACGGTGTCGTCTACCGGCTGTCGAGCGCGGCGGATCACAGCTTGCTCTGGCAGGCGTGCGGGGCCGCCGTCGCGCTCGCTCGTGGGGGTGACACACGGTTCGCCGCTCGGTTCGGGGCCGCGATGGCCGGCGAGTCGCTGCTGACCAACGGCGCGGTCAAAACCGTGTTTCGGCGCGTCCGGCCCGCCGACTATGACGACATCGACTTTCACCACGGCTTGCACCGTCCCGTCACCACATCGTTCCCGTCGGGTCATGCAACCGCCGCGTTCTGTGCGGCGACGCTCCTCGGCGGCGGGTCCGGCTGGTATGGCCTCGCGGCCGCGGTCGCCGCGACCCGGGTGTACGTCCGGCTGCATCACGCATCCGACGTCGCGGCCGGGGCGGCATTCGGACTGTTGTTGGGCGCCGCTGCCCGCCGCTTCGTGTCGTCGGCACCGCCCGGGTCGCGATAGCGCGCCGAAGCAGGAATGCGTGGGAAGCTGTCGTGGTTGGCAGCCGAGGCTTGCCCATCAGTTCCGTCACCTGGAGGCCCCGTGGCCCGTCAGTTCGCTGTCAGCTTCGACTACCGCTGCCCTTTCGCTCGGAACGGCCACGAGTCAGTGGTGCAGGGCCTGCGCGAGCACCGCGACTGGGACGTCCGGTTTGTGCCGTTCTCGCTCGATCAGGTGCACGTGGAAGAAGGTGCGCCCCCCGTCTGGGAACGTGACCCCGACGTGTGGGGCACGGGCGTCAACGCCTTGCTGTGGGGAATCGCGGTGCGTGACTCGTTCGCGCCGCAGTTCCTCGATTGGCATGTCGCGGCATTCGCCGCCCGCCACGACGAGGGACGTCAGATCGGCAAAGTGGACGTCCTGGCCGACGTCGCGACGTCGGTCGGGCTCGACGCCGATGCTGTCGCGGCCGAGGTCGCGTCCGGCCGCCCCCTCAAAGTCCTCGCCGAGGAGCACAGCGAAGCCGACCGGCGCTGGCATGTTTTCGGCGTCCCGACGTTCATCGTCGGCGAACGCGCAGCGTTCGTGCGGCTCATGGACCGCGCCAACGCCGCTGAGGTCGACAAAGTGCTGGACCTGCTGGACTGGACCGACCTCAACGAGTTCAAGCACACCAGCGTTCCGCGCTGATTCGACGAGTCGCACCGCGTTCCTTCGGACGCAGACGATGCAGGCGGCGTCGACGACGGACAGTTCGACACCATCGCTCGTCGATGACCCATACCGACGCCCGACACATCACGGCGAGTCGTGCCGGGCGCTGTCGGCGCCGTTGACCAATCTCACATGACCGGATGCCCACGACGGATGTGAGTTTCGTGTCCGGGGGGCTTGTCCGGTCACCGTCGCTTCCTTGCCCGCCCCGTGGTCGTGCCAGTCGGAGAAGTCGTCGAACATCGGGCCACACCTTTCTGCGTCGCCCGCAGGGCTGTAGGTTCAGTCCCTGTGCGGATGTCGGACACCGAAGCGATCATGTGGGCGGTCGAAAAGGACCCCGCGCTTCGATCCGACTTCTGCAATCTGACGATCCTCGAGCACGTCCCCGAAGACGATCGCATGAAACACACGGTCGCTCGCGCGGTCGCGGCGATCCCGCGCCTCGGTCAACGCGTCGTCAGCGCACCGCTTCGTATCGCGCCGCCCGCGTTCGCCGACGATCCGACCCTCGATCTCAGCGCGCACGTACGCCGGGTCGCACTCCCCGGAACCGGCAGCGACCGCGCGCTGTTGGACCTTTGCGGTTCGCTGGCCGAGCAACCGTTCGACCGGGCACGTCCGCTCTGGGAGTTCACCCTCATCGAAGGACTCAGCGGCGGACGCGCCGCGCTCTTGCAGAAGATCCATCACACCATCACCGACGGTGTCGGCGGGTTGCGTCTGTCGCTCGCGTTCATCGACTTCGAACCGGCCGGCCCGGCCGATGTCCCCCCACCGGTCTCGAACCTCGCCTCGCGGCGTGATCACAGCACGCCGTTGCAGGCGACGCGCACTGCGGTGTTCGACGCGGCGACCCGCAACGTTGTCATGGCACGACGAGCTCTCGGCGACGCGCAACGTGTGCTCGCCCATCCCAGCGAACTTCCCGGCCTTGCCGCCGACACCGCACGTCTGCTGCGGTCGCTGCAACGCCAGCTGCTCAGCACTGAACCGGCCCGCTCCGACGTGATGGAGGGCCGCTCGCTCAGCCGACACTTCGAGACGTACACGATTCCGCTTCCGGCGTTGCAGGCGGCAGCCCACCGGCTCGGCGGGAGCATCAACGACGCGTACGTGACGGGGCTCGCGGGCGCGCTCGGCCGATACCACGAGCGGTTCGAGAGCGGCGCGGATGCGCTGCGGTTGGCGATGCCGGTCAGCACCCGCGACCGTGGTGACGACGCCGCCAACCGATTCGTTCCCGCCCGGGTCGTCATCCCGATCCAGCCGAGCGCCGATTCGGCGAAGCTATTCGAGCTTGTGCGTGAACGGCTGATCCTGGCGAGAGATGAGCGTGCCATCGGAGCAGCCGAAGGTCTCGCGGTCCTCCTCACCGGGCTGCCGACCTCGTTGCTGGTCGCGATGGCACGAGCTCAGACCCGCACGACCGACTTCGCAGCAACGAACCTGCGGGGAAGCCCGCTGCCGCTGTACATCGCCGGCGCGCACGTGCTCGCCAACTTTCCGTTCGGTCCGCGTACGGCGACCGCACTCAACGCGACCGTCCTGAGCTACTGCGAGGATCTCAACGTCGGGTTCAACATCGACCCGGTAGCGGTGACCGACATCGGCGCGTTCATGGCAGACGTCGCAGAATCGTTCGACGCGATCCTGGAGTTCGCCTGACCGGGCCGCACCCGGCTTCGGGCCGTCAGGCACGATCCTGACGGTCGAACCGGCGGCAGCGGTCGCATGCGGTTCGCGGGCCGCCCGGCGCCGCCGACCAGTCGCAGCCGACCGGTTACGGCCGCATTCGGGGACTGTTGCCTTCGACCACGTCGAGCCATTCGGCGTAGCCGGGGTCGCGCCATCGACTGTGACGGCAGGCGGTTACGAGATCGTTCACGTACAGATGCAGTGTCGGCGCTTCGTCGGCGAGTTCGACAAGTTCGCCGCTGCGAGGATGCGGCTCGACCCGGTCGAGCAGATCTACGAACGCGACCGTTGCGAGCACACGGGAGCGGCATTGGACACACGCCGAAACGGTGGCCTCGTCAAGTCCGGCGGTGACGGCCAGCAGAGCGTCGGCTTCGTCCGCGTCGAGTTCGACCTCCTCTCCGTCCTCATCGAGGAATCGCAACGCGCCGACCACGTAAAGGAGGGTACGTCGTGGCGTAGCCTCGGGCGCCGGCCGAACGTGTCGGTTGCCCCAGAGGAGCAACGTGAAAGCCGCGACGATCATCGAGGGCCGCATCGAGATCGCCGAACGGCCCGATCCGGAGCCGCGGGACGACCTCGTGGTCGTCCGTGTCCACGCAGCCGGCCTCAACCGGGCTGACCTCATGCAGCTCGCCGGCAACTATCCGGCCCCGGCCGGTTCCCCACCCGACATTCCCGGCATGGAGTTCGCCGGCGTCGTCGAAGCGCTCGGCCCCCAGGCACGCGGCGTCGAGATCGGCGCCCGAGTGTTCGGGATCGTCGGTGGAGGCGCCCAGGCGCAGTACGTGGCCGTGCCGGCCGCGCAGTGTGCGACGGTGCCGGATGGCCTCGACCTCATCGCGATGGGCGGAGCGCCAGAGGCGTTCGTGACCGCGCACGACGCGCTCGTCAGCCATGCGCAGGTCCGAGGCGGCGAATGGGTGCTCGTGCACGCAGTCGGTTCTGGTGTCGGGACCGCGGCGCTACAACTCGCGGTCGCGCTCGGCGCCCAAGTTGTCGGAACCGCCCGCACCGAGACGAAGCTGGACCGTTGCCGGGCGTTGGGTCTGGCGTACGGTCTCGTCCCGAAGCTCGTGGACGGTCAGCTCGATACCGATGCGCTCGCGTCGGACGTGATCGACGCAACCGGCGGCGGCGCGCACGTCACGGTCGACCTCGCCGGCGGCCGCTACGTCGAAGCCGACGTCGCTGGCGCCGCGCTGCAGGGCCGGATCGTCCTGGTCGGCGCGATTGCGGGCGCGCGGGCCACGCTCCCGATCTTGGGTGTCATGGGGAAGCGTCTCACCATCATCGGGACGGTGCTCCGGGCCCGCACCGCAGACGAGAAAGCGGCCGCGACCGAAGGGTTCGTGCACGATGTCGTGCCGTTGCTCGCCGATGGCCGTGTCGCCCCGGTCGTCGAGACCGTCATGACGCTCGACCGGGCGGCCGACGCCTACACGCTGGTCGCGTCCGACGCGACGTTCGGCAAGGTCATCTTGGACTGCAGCTGAGCGTCGTTGCGCGGCCCGGCAACGGGTATGCCCGGCCTCGCTCAACTCGGCCTGGTATCGGAACGATCCCGAACACTCACGGCGAGGTCGGCGCTGACCGGAGGCGGATCTGGCCTGGGCGGTTCGGCGCTCGTCACGACGGGTCGCCGACGACGTCAGGGCAGTGATTTCCGCGACGATGCTGCCCAGGACCAGAGCGCGGGCGGACCGCGCAGGCACGGCCAGCGCGGCCGGGTCGAGTCGATCGCGAGACGGCACCGTCGGTCCGCGGCGCTCGTCAAGAAATCACGACCGCGAACGTGGCGACACCCGGCGGGATCGTGGTGGTCGCGACCTGGAAGGGTTGTCGCGAGTCGAGACCCACGACCCAGGTCACGACCCCTTCGAAATCGCCGGTTTCGACGAGCTCCCGGACGTGGCGGGCGCCGGAAGGATCGATGCGTTTCGGTCCGGTGTACGTCGTCCGCCCCGACTCGAAGTCGTGGCCGTAGGCGGGCGAACAGCGCACTACCAAGAACGCAGCGCCCCGGACCGTGACCGGCGCGCCGGTGGCGTCGCTGCTGAACGGGCCGTTCGCGTAGGCGACGCCGCAACTCGGCGTCCCGGAGGTTTTCATAATGAACGCGAAGATCACCCGGTCGGCACATGGTGCGTCCGTCACGGTGACGCTGGTGAGCAGCGACGTCGCGGTCGACTGGGGCGGATTGACCGCCGCGGTCGACCCGCCCGAGTCGGGACATCTGGTGGTCGTCTCTGGAGGCGCAGCTGTCGTGGAGCTGGTCGGCGCACTGGCCGCGGACGTCGCGGTCGTGTCCCGTGCGGAGCGGGTCGGCGTCGAGGTCGACGTCGAGGTCGGCCGGTCCGCATGGTGTGCGCCGCTGGCGCACCCTGCGACGAGCGTCGCTGCCACAAAGACCCAGACCGCGTACCGACCCACGGCCGCATCATGGCACCCTCGATCCTGTCGCGACGGACACCGGTACGATCTCCACGACAACAACTCGCACGGCCGTTTCGGTCGCGTGTCGACGAAGGAGATGACGGTGGGAACGATCGCTGACAACGACGTCGTCATCGTTGAGGCTGCACGGTCGCCTCTGGGACGCCGCAACGGCGGACTGGCGACGGTGCATCCGGTCGATCTGCTCGGGACGGTGCAGCGCGCGGTCATCGAACGCTCAGGCATCGATCCTGGCCTGGTCGGCCAGGTCCTCGGCGGCTGTGTGAGTCAGGTCGGAGAGCAGACGTTCAACATCGCCCGCAACGCGTGGCTGAGCGCCGGATTGCCCCTCGAGGTCGCGGGCGCCACCATCGACAGTCAATGTGGCTCGTCGCAACATGCCACCAACCTTGCGGCTTCGCTCGTAAAATCGCAGGTCGTCGACGTCGCGCTCGGCTGCGGTGTCGAGTCGATGTCGCGGGTCCCGCTCGGCGCCGCGACCAGGGGCGAGTTCGGACGTCCCACGACCGCGTCGTACCGCAAGCACTACGAGCTCACGTCGCAGTTCGAGGGCGCGGAACGAATCGCCGACAAGTGGGGAATCACCCGGGCCGACACCGACGAGTTCGGTCTGGAGTCGCAACGACGCGCGCAACAGGCGTGGGCGGAAGGCCGCTTCGAACGTGAGGTCGTGCCGATCGACGCACCAGACCTTGACCAGGAAGGAAAACCGGTCGGTACCAGCCACCGCGTCGACCGCGACGAAGGTCTGCGCGAAACGTCCCTCGCGGCGCTCGCCAAGCTGAAGCCGGTCGCACGCGAGAACGGCGTCCACACCGCCGGGACGTCGTCGCAGATCACTGACGGCGCCGCCGCGGTGCTGGTCACCACCGCGGCCCGGGCCCGTGAACTCGGTCTGACCGCCCGCGCCCGAATCGTCGATCAGTGTCTCGTCGGTGTCGACCCGGTGCTGATGCTCACTGGCCCGATCGACGCGACCCGTCGGCTCCTCGACCGGACCGGACTGACGATGAATGACCTCGACGTGATCGAAATCAACGAGGCGTTCGCGTCCGTCGTGCTCGCCTGGGAACGCGAGTTGAAGCCCGACATGGCGCGCGTGAATCCCAACGGCGGCGCGATCGCGTTAGGTCACCCGGTCGGCGCGACCGGCGCTCGTCTGATCACCACCGCGCTGGCCGAGCTCGAACGTACCGGAACCGAGCGTGCGTTGATCACGATGTGCTGCGGGGGCGGCCTGGGTACGGGCACGATCCTCGAGCGCATCTAGCCGGCGACTCCGAGCGCAGCGGTGGATTTCCGCCGACCCGGACTGGACCCCGACGAACGCCTCCTCGCCCGCGCGCCGGCAAGCTTTCGGGGCGCGACCGCAGCAAGTGCCCGGTCGACTCTCGCGTTGAGCGCGGCTCGTAAACGCATGGACGCATATTTCGCGTGGCGCGAACACGCCGAACGGGTCGGTTTCACCACGACAGGACCGGAAATGGTGCTCGGCGTCACGAACGCGCGACTTGTCGTGTGGAGCACGACGTTCTGGCTGAGCCGACCGGCCGCGATTGCCGGCAAGGTACCGCTCACCGACGTCGCTGAAGTCGCGACGTCGCGCCATGGGATCGTGACCGGCCTCGCGGTCGCGCTCAAGAACGGAGCCGTCGTCGAGGTCGAAGCGATGCGGGGCCGGCGCCTGCGTCGCCTCGCCGACGCGCTGCAAGCCGCGCTCGAAGACCGCGACGCCCGACACCCACGCGCGGAGACGGATCGTTGAGGTCGCGCCGTCGGCGACGGCCGCAGCTCGCCGTCACCCGAACCGGTAGCTTCGCTGCATGACCACGTTCGGCTATCAGATTCCCGGGTTTCGCCACGCCGGCGCGACGGACCGCGACATGTTCGATCAGACGGTCGCGCATGCGGTCGCCGCCGACGGGAGCGGGTTCCGTTCGCTGTGGGTGATGGACCACTTCTGGCAGCTCCCCGCGCTCGGAGGTCCCGACGAACCGATCCTGGAGGCGTACACGCTGCTCGGCGCGCTCGCGGCCCGCACGGATCACGTACAGCTCGGAACACTCGTGACCGGCGTGACATACCGCAACCCGGCGCTGGTCGCCAAGATGGTCACGACGCTCGACATCATCTCGAAAGGCCGCGCCATCCTCGGCATCGGCGCCGCGTGGTACGAGCCCGAACACGACGGGTTCGGCTTCCCGTTCCCACGGGCCGGCGAACGACTTGATCGTCTCGAAGAAGCGGTGCAGATCTGCCGAGCGCTGTTCTGCGACGATCGCCCGACCTTCAACGGCCGTTTCTACTCGATCAGCGACGCCCGCAACGTGCCGCGCCCGATTCGGGAGGGTGGCCCTCCGATCATGATCGGAGGCAGCGGCGAACGGCGCACGCTGCGTCTCGTCGCCAGCTACGCCGACATGTGCAACGTGTCCGGCGGCCCGGCGACCGTCGCACACAAGCTCGACGTGCTGCGCGCACATTGCCAAGACGTCGGCCGCGACCCGTCCGAGGTCGAAACGACCCGGCTCGGCACCCTGGTGTTGACGAACACGAGCGCCGAAACCGACCGGTCCGTCAACTTTCTCCGAGGCCTGGCCGGCGAGGCCTTCGACGAACAGTTCATCGTCGGTGAGGCCGACGAGGTCGTCGAAGCCGTCGCCGCGCTCGTCGCGGCCGGCCTCGACGGGCTGATCTTCAACATGCCGCTCTCGGATCCCGAAACGGTCGCCCGTGCAGGCGAGCTGCTCACGAAAGAGTTCGCGTAGATAGGCTCGCGCGATGCGATCGAGCCTCGCGCAACGTTTAGGTCATCCGCCCGACGCGCGCCTGCTGATCGTCAACTGTGACGATCTCGGCTCGTCACGCGCCGCGAACGTCGCGATTTACGAAGCATTGCGGGACGGCGTCGCAACCAGCGCGACGCTGATGGTTCCCTGCCCTTGGGCGCGCGACGCCGCCGGAATGTACCGCGGCGAAGACGTCGGAGTGCATCTGACGCTCAACGCGGAATGGCCCAACTACCGGTGGGGTCCGATCACGCACTCACCGAGCCTGCTCGACGGGGACGGCGGCTTTCCCCGCACCGTCGACGACGTCTGGGACCACGCCGATCTCGACGAGGTACGCAAAGAGTGCCGGGCCCAGGTCGAGCGGGCGATCTACTGGGGTTTCGACGTCTCGCATCTCGACAGTCACATGGGCACGCTGCAGCTACGGCCGGCGTTCTTCGACGCGTACCTCGAAACCGCGGTCGACTTCGGTCTTCCGCTGCGGATGGCGCCCGCGGCTGCGGAACGTCTGATCGGGTTCCCGTATCGGCGGCTCGCGGCGCAAGAAGGTGTCGTGTTCCCCGACCACTTCGTCTACACCAACGTCGGTTCGCGTGCGCAGATCACCCAAGCGCTCGGATCGCTCGGACCGGGCGTCACCGAAATGTATGTACATCCTGCGATCGACACCGACGAGCTCAGGGCATCGCATCCCGACTGGCCGAATCGTGTCGACGACCACCAGCTCGTCACGTCAGATCCGACATTGAGCGGACTGATCGAGCGTTCGGGCGCGACCTTGATCGGCTACCGAACGCTTCGAGAACTTCAACGTCACGAGCAACGCGCGTCGGTGTAGCCGGTGACACCCGACACGCTCGCGGCGCTGTGCCGGGCCGCAATGCCCCAAGAGGGGCTCACCGTCGAAGAGCTCTCGTACCTGTGCTTCGGTGTCAGCGCCGACGGCGACGTCGACGAAGTCGTCGGCGACGAACGTGGCGCGGCCGTCATGCAAGTCCAACGTTTCGGTGAGCACGTCGCGGTGTGGCTGGTGCTCGTCGTCGTCGATCCAGCTCATCAGTCGGGCGGGCTCGCCAAAGAGCTGGTGCGGGCAGTGATCGACCGCGCCGCGGCCCTCGGAGCGCACGACGTGCTGCTGGCGAGCGCGATTCCCCGCTACGTCTGGCCGGGAGTCGATACCGCGAACACGCGGGTGGGGATGTTGCTCGAGACGCTCGGATTCGAACGAGACTGGGTCGGGATCAACATGGCGATCGACACGTCGTTTCGTCGGCCGGCGCCGGCCGGTATCGGCGTGGAACTCGAAACCGGATCGGGCGCGCACGACTTCGCCGTCGTCGCATATCCGCATTGGGTCCCCGAACTTGACCGTGCCGTGGAACTCGGCACCGCGGTCGCGGCGAGGGCCCGCGACGGGCACACGATCGGGTTCGCATGCCACTCGGTGAACCGGGCCGGCTGGATCGGTCCGATGGCCACCGACCCGACCTGCCAGCACGGCGGGGTCGGCTCCGCGGTGCTGGCCGGGGTATGCGTCGAGCTGGAACGACGAGGCGTCGCCACCGGCGAGATCTCGTGGGTCAGCAACCTCCGCTTTTACGGCAAGTGCGGCGCCCAGGTTTCGCGGGTGTTCCTCGGCGGACGCCGAACACTCGCTCGCAGCGCACGTCCCCAAGCCGGCCTCGTTGACGGGAACGGCGGCGACGGCCCGGACGCCGACACCGCGGCGTCGGGAGGCCGGTCCTAGACCGGAAGGACGTCAGCGAAGGCGATCTGCGGCTGCAGGCCACCGGTGTGCGCCAAAAAGTGCAACATGGCACCGAAGTCTCCGGCCATCTTCACCTGGCCGCGCATGAATCCCACCGACAGGTCGAGGGTGCCGTCGTGCATCGCTTGCGCGTCGGCCGGTGTGGCCGTGAACGTCACGTCGGCCGGCTCGGGCGGTGCGCCCGACCCGCGTTCGACGACCGCGGTGTCGGCGATCCGCACCCAGCCCCGCCGCTGTTCGGACTTGCCGGCCGCGACGACGAACTCGACGACCGTCTCAGGCACGATCGACGGCTCCGGCCCGCAGACCGGCGAACAGGTCGTCTTCGAATTCGCCGTCGGCTACCCCGTTGTCGACCAACGAACGCACCAAGGTGAACTCCTCCCACGGAAACACCTCGCGAACGACGTCGTCGGGGAGGCGCATCCAGTGACCTTGGGGATCAACTTGGGTTCGGTGCGCGAGGAGCGAAGCGCGGCGCTTTGCCAAGAAGTCACCGACGTCGATGAGGGTCGTGAACTCGTCCTTGCGGTTCGTGTCGAACCCGCGCTCGAACCATGACGTGTACGCGCTTTCCTCACCACGCGCGATGTATGCCTCGTGCAGCGCTTTCACCCGAGCGATCGACCAGGCCACGTAGTACAGCTTCGACGGCTGCCACGGGTCGCCGGAATCGGGGAACGCGTCAGGGTCGCCGGCCGCGTCGAACGCCGGTCCGGAGATCTCATGCACGCGGATGTGATCCGGGTGCGGATAGAAATTCTGTTCGTCCCGGTACGTGATGATCACCTGCGGCCGTTCCGCGCGGATGATTCGCACCAGCCGCTCGACCGCTTCGTCGAGCGGTGCGTTGGCGAAGTTGTCGGTCCGGGCGTTCGTGTCGCTGTCGGGCATCCCGCTGTCGTGGTATCCGAGGAGGTGCAGCGAGGCATAGCCGAGCACATCGACGCTCGCTTGCAGTTCTGCCATACGAACCTCGTACAGGTTCGCACGGGTCTGTGGTGTGTCGACGGCCGGGTTGAGAATGTCGCCGGCCTCGCCGCCGGTGCAACACACGAGCACGTTGCGGACACCTTCCGCCGCGTACTTGGCGGTGGTGCCCGCCCCTTTCGACGCCTCGTCGTCGGGATGCGCATGCACCTGCAGCAGACAGAGTCGGTCGGGTTCGGCCACGCCTGCAACCTACCCGACGTGTTTCACGTCGAAGTCTCGGATTCGCCGAGCAGGGAAAACACGGCGACGGAGCCGATGCTGCGAAGCTCCCGCCGTTCCACCTCCGACCACACCAACGAGGAAACGGCGGCCAACTCCTCGTGCAGGGCGTCGGAGGCGTAGATCACGCCGGCTGACGCGATTTCAGTGAGGCGGCTCGCAAGATTGACGACCGGTCCGTAGAAATCGCCGTCCCGTGCGACGACCATCCCGGCCGCGATCCCCGACCGGACTGGCGGCAGCTCGTGGGCGTGGGCGCCGTCGCGTAACGCAATCGCGGTCCGTGCGACCTGCAACGACAAGCCGACGAACATGACTTCGTCTCCGATGGTCTTCACGACCCTCCCGCCGTGCTGGGCGACGGTGTCGTACGCGACGGCTTCCCACCGGCCGACGAAGGCGGCGAGACGGTCGGCGTCGAGCTCGGCGCTGAGCTGCGTGTATCCCGACAGGTCAGCAAACCCGATCGCGACAGCCGTTTCCGGTACCAAGTCGCGGCCCAGTCGCCGCCACAGCGCGGCGCGCAGCTGAAGTCGAGCCGCATGCACGACCAGCGCGGCGAGTTCGTCGCCGTCGAAATCGTCGATGACCGCGCACGCTGCGGCCTCGTCGGTGAAACCCTGCTCACGCAGGTCACGAACCTCGTTGCCGTAATACTCGGCCAGCACCGACGCCACCCGCGACATCGACGAGCTGATCACCCGCACCTGCCGAAGCACGGTCGCGAAGTCAGACCGCCGCGCGAACGCACCGTGCATCACCTGTCGCGCGGCTTCGACGTCGGCGTCGGTGTACACAGCCAAGCCGTCGGGCACGTCCGGAAAACCGACAGCACGCCACAGTCGACGTAGCCGCTCCTCGTCCGTGTCGGCGAGCGCCGCGACGTCGGCGATGGCATGGGTTGCCGCACCGGGCGAAGCGAGACGATCGAGGGCGAGGAGCGCAAGCCAACCTTCGGTTTCGGCGCGGGCCATGTCGTCCTCAGACGCGCCGGCGTCGAGGAGGAAGCTGCGCAAGTCGGATCGCACGCAGCCATTCTTCCCCGTCCCAGTCGAAGCTGCCGTTGCCGATCAGGACCGGGTCGGCGAATCGGACCGTGCACGAAGGCGTCGTCTCGGACGGCTGGACCGCCGGACCGGCAATACCAACCGGGGTGACATCATCTTCGGCGACGCGCCCAGGCGTCGCCATGTCCTCGGGCACGATCGACGCTCGGGCAGGCGTCACCGTCGTCGCCAACGTCGGTCGCGACGGCGACGGCGTGCACAGTGGCGAAATCGATCGGGCCAGACACGATTGGCCGAACCGCACCGTCGGACTGCCTCCACCTTCGACCGGCCCTGACCGTCGATGTCGCGGAGCGGGCGAGGCTTCGATGAACATGGTGGCTCGCCGCGCCGGCCGCACGACCGCAGCAGGGCTCGGGCTCGTCAGCGTGATCGACCAGCCGGGCATTCCGCCGACATGAGCGGAACCCACAGCACTCCGCGGCGCAACCCAACAAGATCCGCCGAACAAGATCCGCCCAACAAGATCCGCGCGGCGGGCTGAACTGCCAAGCCGGATTTCGGACCCGTTCCCGGCCCATGGCGACGGCGTCACCACCACGTTCCGACGGCCCCCGCTCACGGCAGAAATATGCTCTCACCTGCGCAAACGCGCCGCAAACGACCCGCTGTCCTTAACCCGGACCCGCATCGTGCCGATCCTTGAGATCGGGCCGAATGCCGGCAACTGAGGGGACAGAGCTCGTGGGACCAAGGCGCAACGCGTCCAG
>JBKQIY010000117.1:0-6347 GCA_052148155.1 Acidimicrobiia bacterium
GACACGTAGCCGACGATTTGGAGGTAGTGCTCGTCGACGTGAATCGGGTAGAGGTGAAGCGAGGGTGGGTAGTCGAATGAGAGGCGCAATGCGGGGTCGCAGTGACAACCGGCGAGCACCGCGTGGCGTAGTACGGGCGATGTCGGGGGTACATGAATGGTTGACGACGAAGTCGTCGACGTTGACTGCTTCCCGCCGCCGCTCGAGCACCCAGCCACGCACAGAACGAGAGCCAACAGTGCCACCGGGCACGACCTTGTGCTCACCACATTCAGCATGACGCCGAAAATAAGGCATCGGTTCAGTGAGGGTGACACGTCGACCAGCGGTTGTTGAAGCACCGGGACCCGGCGAGAGCGCAGGGGGCACCCGAGTCCGCAGGCCACTCCCGACTACCCCGGCGTAGATTGAATTCAGGCCGGCTGGAGACGACGACCGAACTCGGGAAGCGGTACGAAGATCTCGAAGCCGTCAGCCGTCTCCGAGCCCAGCTCGGACGATGCCTCGAGCAGGCAGCCGACCGATGTTCGGTGCCGACCAAATTCTCCAGTCCAGACAACGTCCCCTGGTCGAAGTGCGCTACCTGCGGGAAAGGGACGCCGGAACGGACCAACTGAACGCAGTTTGATCGGCACTCGCTCGACGGCCTGCCAGGATCGGTCGAGTACCCGGTCGATGATCGTCCAATCATCGACATCCCCTCGGTAGAGGCTGACCTCATACTGCGTCGGGCGTCCCCCGTAGTCGAAGCGGTCTCGTAGGTCGCGATCAATGTGCTCTCCCCAGCGGTGGCGAAGGGCGGCGGCCTCCAGCGGAGCGAAGGGATCTTCGCTCCGCTGGCGCAGGTGGACTTGGCATCCCTCACCCAGTGGCGATATCGACAGCTCGATCACGTCGCGGGGACGCCAAAGGAAAGGCGACGCAAAGATCACCCGATCAGGCCGGACAGCGTCAAGCACAGGCGGCTCGCGCTCGCCCTCGACAGAGACCCACCAGATCCTCTGTTCGCCGACAAGGGCGTCGACCATTACGCCAGGTGGGGGATCTTGCTTCGACTTCCGCTCTGCAACTAACACAGCTTCACGCTAGGACTCGCAGGTCCTTTGGTGTGCGCCGCACCCCAGTGTCCGCTATTGGCGCTTGAGGATGCGGGTTGACGAGGTGCCCGGATCGAAAGTTCGGTGCGTTCCAGACGCGCTCAGGCGCCCTCGTGCTGCGTTATCGAGGACGCGGCCGTCACGCGCGCGTCGCCTTGTCGGCAGGGTCGACGTCGCGGAAACCACGGAGATCGCTGGTGACATTTCGCTTCGGAAACGGCTGAACAAGTACTGGGCGGTTCAAGAATGGGCACAGTTGTTCCCGACCCTGTCCGTCCACGATGTTGATGTCGAGGATGTCGGCGGGCCTTTCGTAGAAGTACCGACGAACGTCGGCCTCATGCTCATGCTTGTTGGCGAGCAGTTCGCTATCGGTCGGGCTGACCGTGCCATAGAGCCGCAATCGAAGATCTCTGCGCGACGGGCGGAGTGTGTCTACGGGCTTTCGATTCATGTGAGCGCGGATTGACCGCAGCCACGAGGCATCGTCGCGCTGCATCGTGATGAATATCGAGTCCGGATACTTTCGGTCCAGCGTGTGGCCTCGGCGACGATCGGATTTTCGCAACTGAAGTCGTTGTCCGCGATCTCCTGATCGCTTTCCGGAAGGTGTTTGGCGCGGTACCCGAGAATCGACATGGCTTCGACCAAGGAGTGGTTCCGGTCTTCGGAAGACCGGTTCCAAAGATTTTCATCTCACCGCTCCTCACCCGTCTCGGCGCTCATCCACACCCGGCCTCCGGATCCGACCGCCGCACAAATTGCCCTGGAGCGATATCGCCAAGCCACCCCAGTGCGCTCTCTCTTGAGCACTGATGCGACGGCGATGGGCAGTGCTTCTGCTTGGGAAGCGAAGGCCTCGTGGTTGTAAGGCAAGAGCGGACGGCCCTCGGCGGACAACGACGAACCGTTACCGCTGGTCAGAGGCGACGCGCGGACGTCAGCGAACCCTCACGATCGACAGCGACCGCGCGATAAACGCGCGATGGGTTGCACCTTGCGACGCTCGACCCGCGTGACGAACTCGATGCGGACAACTGGCCGTCGCGCGAAACGCGAGCATCGGACTTCCAACTCTTCCGAGCCTCGTACGCAGACAGCGATCGTTGCGCTCATGGCACCGCCGGTCTGAGCTCAGTCCGGAAACGACTCCAGAGCGCTGCCTCGGACGACGCGTCGGCAACCGTCTCGACGCATTGGCGATCCGGCGTTGGTGATCGTGGGCGGGCATCCGGTGATCGGGGACGGGGCCGGCCTGTCGTTCACAGAGGTCCTTGCCAGGGGTGACTATGTGCCCTGTCGCGGGTTCGGGGCGGAGCGCATGCTGGGTGGCAGTGCGCGGTGGCGCGTCGGGAGGTTCGGTATGGATCGCAACGGTGATGCGATTGGGCGTCCGGTCCCTTCTCGTCGACGCTCACGGGGGTCGCTGTTCGTCCGGGTGCTGGTTGCGGTCGGGCTCGTTGCTGGTGGTGTGGTGACGAGCGCTGCGTTGTCGGGCGCGGCCCCGACCCCGACCTGGTCGCTTTCACCGAGCCCGAGCCCGTTCCGTCCACTCGACCTCCCCATGGCGAGCGTGTCGTGTTCGAGTGCGACCAGTTGTTTCGCGGTCGGCACGCGGTCCGACGTCGCCGGCTATCCCGGCGTGCCCTATGTCGCGGGCGAGAGCCTTGCGATCGAGCAGTGGGACGGCACGAGGTGGTCGACCGACACGAGCCCCGACACCGGGCTGGGCCCCGGAGGCGCCAAGCTGCACGCGGTGTCGTGTGTAAGCGCGACGAGTTGCGTCGCGGTGGGTGCGCAGGGCAGCACCGACAACACCGCCACACTGTCAGAGAGCTGGGACGGTACGAGTTGGTCGCTTGACGCCATCCCGAACCCGATTGACGCGATCAGCTCGACCCTCGAAGGCATCGCGTGTTCGAGCGCGTCGAGCTGCTTCGCGGTCGGCCATTACTCCCCGACCGACAACAACACGTTGGTCGAGACGTTGATCGAGCAGTGGGACGGCGCCAGTTGGACGGTGGCCGCGAGCCCGAACCCGACCAAGGCGGTCGGCTCGACGCTCAACGGTGTGGCGTGCGCGACGGCAACGAATTGTTTCGCGGTCGGCAGTCACGTCGAGGCCGCCAACAAGGGTGGCACGTTGGTGGAACACTGGGACGGGACGAGCTGGACGATCGTCCCGACCCCGACACCGACCGTGCGACCGGTCGCGGCTCCCGTCGTGACGCCCACGCTCAACGCGGTCTCGTGCACGGGCCCGACGAGCTGTTTCGCGGTCGGATACACCGCCTCTGACGCCTTGATCGAGCAGTGGGACGGCACGACGTGGTCGCTCCTGTCGAGCCCCGTGCCGCACATACACCTCGGGATCGCGGTGCTGCAAGGCGTGTCGTGCACGAGCGCGACCGACTGCTTCGCGGTCGGTGTCGCGTTCGACACCTCACTCGCGAAGGCCAACAGCGCGGTGCCGAATTCGATCACCGAGCATTGGAACGGGACGGCGTGGACAATCCTGGCCCGCCCGAGCGCCGTGCCGACCAACAAGGCCTACTTCGGCGAGCTCGACAATCTCTACAGCGTGTCGTGCACAACTACGAGCTGCTTCGCGGTCGGCGACTCCGCGTTGCCGGAACGTTGGGACGGCTCGCGGTGGTCACTGTCCCCGCTCGCGGCGACCACGTCGAACAGCTCGCTCGATGCGGTGACGTGCCCGTCGCCGACGAGTTGCTACGCGGTCGGGACTGCCGCTCCGCTGCTCGACGAAAGCGACAACCCGTTGGTCGAACATTGGGATGGGACCCACTGGTCGATCCTTCCCGCCCCGACGCCCGTCGGGATCAACGTCCACGCCGCGTTCACGTCGATCTCGTGTCCGAGCCCCGCGGACTGCAGAGCGGTCGGCAGCTACGACTTCATCTCGTTGTTCGGCCCGAACCCCGGCACCGTTAAAGCGCTGATGGAGCATTGGAACGGCAAGAGCTGGTCGCTGACCGCGAACCCGACGCCGCCCGGCGCAGTCCTTTGGTATCTGAGTGCCGTGTCGTGTGTCGGCGCGACGGACTGCAACGCGGTCGGGATCTACCAAACCATCATCGGTCAGGGCGACAGTAGGCACTTGTTGGCGGAACACTGGAACGGCACGCGCTGGTCGGTCGTCGCGATTCCGAGCCTGAGCCGCGCAGTGTTGAGCGCAGTGTCGTGTTCGAGCGCCTCCAACTGCTTCGCCGTCGGCGGCCAAAATGGCGCATACGGCACCCAACAGCCGCTGGTCGAACACTGGAACGGCAAAAGTTGGTCGATCATCGCGACCCCGGAACCCCCCACGGGCACGTTCTTCCAGATGAATGCCGTGTCCTGTCGCACCGACTCGGACTGCACTGCGGTCGGCTACAGCGAGGCCAACACGCTCACATACGGGACCCAACAGCCGCTGGTCGAGCACTGGAACGGCAAGGACTGGTCGGTCGTCGCCAGTCCCACTCCGACCAACCCGAACCCAGTCCCCGGCACCGCGTTGAACGGCGTGACCTGCCCGAACGCAACGAGCTGCACCGCGGTCGGCACGGCCTACACGAGCGCCAGCCTCCCACCCTCCGGCCAGCCGCTCTTCGAACAGTGGAACGGCACGAAGTGGTCAATCGTCCCGAGTCCGATCGCCACCAGCACGACCACCACGTTCGCCGACAGTGTGGCCTGCCCGACGACAACGAGCTGCATCGCCGTAGGTGGAAGCTTCAGTCCTAACGGCCTCACCACCCTGATCGAACAGAGCACCTAGCGAATCGTTGCTCACGCCGACACCACCCCGCCGGAAGCAGCAACCGAATACCGCGCCCACCAGAACATCGCAGCGTTCGCGACCCATCACGAAGGATCAAAACCCGATTGAGACCTATGGTTGTCGTGATGGGTCGTCGGTGCGGCGTTCTTGGCATGGTCTTCGTGCTGATGGCCGCCTGGGCCGGCCCCGCCCACGCCGGTCTTGCGGTAGGTGAGCTTGCTAGTCGCACGTCGATACGGTCTGAGACGGTCGCGCCGGTGTACAACCTGGCGTTGGGCGACTCCACCGCGATGTGGAACGGCACCCGCTCTTATCCGGATCTGATCACGAACCATTACGCGTCGTCGGTCCCAGACCTGACCCTCGTGGACATGGCGTGCTCAGGGGAGAGCACATCGACGATGATCGCGCGTTCGTTGTGTGCGCCGGGCGGGTCGCAATATCAGAACGCCTTGTCGTTCTTGCGCGCCCATACCGGCAAGGTGGCGCTGGTCACGATCGATATCGGCGGCAACGATGTCGTCAACTGCATCTCTGCCCCAACTCCGGCCACCTGTTTCGTCAACGGCCTCAAGACGATGCAAAAGAACCTGGCGACCATCCTCGCCGGTCTGCGAGCCGCAACCCACTCCCATGTCCCGATCATCGGCATGAATTATTACGACCCGCTCCTTGGTGACTGGCTCGCCGGACCCGGCCCGACCCGCACACTCGCTTCGACCGCGATGGCTGGACTCGCCACGCTGAACCACGACGCAGACACGGTCTACGCCAGGTTTAAGGTCCCGGTCGCTGACGTGACGGGCGCGTTTCAGTCGTCGGACATGACCCATCTCGTCTCCTCGCCGTGGGGTCGGATCCCGGTCGCGGTCGACCGCGCGTGCACATGGCTCGACATCACCTGTCACAAACATGCCGCGGAAGGTTTCGGAGACGACCCCAACGATGGTGGCGCCAAGGTCATCGCGGGGGCGTTCGAGCACGCGATCGGGACGCTCCACCGTCCCGCCGCGCCCAAGCGCGCGTCGTGGTCGTTCTTATCGAGTCCGAACCCTTCCACAAGTCAAGACAGTTCGTTGAACGGTGTGGTGTGTCTGACAACGACAGACTGCGTGGCGGTCGGCCTCTATTTCTCGCCGCTGCCCACACCCATGACGCGCACCTTGGTGGAACGCTGGGACGGGATTCGCTGGTCGATCGTCCGAAGCCCCAGCGCAAAGATCTTTAGCCAGTTGACCGCGGTGTCGTGCACCGCACCTGGATTTTGCGTCGCGGTCGGTTGGAGAAACGGCGGGAGCCTCATCGAGCAATGGGACGGGACCAAGTGGTCCGTCGTCCACAGTGCGAACCGACCCCACGCCATGGTGTGGTGTTGAGCGCCGCGCTGGATGGAGACGCGCGGGTGTCGTAGCGACATCGAGGGTGAACATGGGTGGTGTTCATCGGCGGTGACGTCGTTCGAACGG
>JBKQIY010000118.1:0-35184 GCA_052148155.1 Acidimicrobiia bacterium
CATCAACGTCGCCGGGGTAATCAGCCCCGCGTTCGCGACCAACGACTCATCATCGAAGGTCACCTCAAGCTGATCGATCGAGTGCAATACTCCACTCACCGGAAGTGCCTCCCCGAGCTGACGACAATGTCGACTTCGACACCGTCATCGTCCCAGCCCAGGAGGCACTTTCCGCGGATACGCGGACCTACTCAACAACAACTCATCGGTGGATCAAAGCTTAGACGCGCGCGACGCATGGCACAGCGTCGGACACGCTCTGGCACCGCCGTGCCGTGCCCGCCAGTTGCCATCTCGCGCACGCGCGACGATGCCGACCTACTCGCGAAAGTCGCGTGCGCCGACGCCGAACGCCGATGGATCGGGCCGAACGTTGTCGTCCTGGCGGAGAAACCACCGCAAACCTTTGCCGGCGCGTGGCTCGTCCTTGAAGCGCAACAGGACGTGCAAGTGGGCGTGGTGGACGACTTGGCCGGCCGCGCCGTAACAGTTCCAGCCGATGTTGTATCCGTCGGGCCGGTAACGCCGATCGAGCAAAGTGCGCGCCTCGCACAGCAACGCAAACGTCGACGCGATCTCGGCCGTCGTGAGATCGAACACTGTTTCCGCGTGACGTTTGGGGACGATCACGCCACTGCCACGGAGGACCTCAGTGTTCTCGGCGTTGGCGAAGAGGCAAAGGTCGTCTTCGAGGACGACCGTCGAATTCGTCCGGAACCCGTCGACGTCGCAGAACGAGCACTCGACGATTCCCATCTCGCCAATCTACGCGCCAGCCATCGCGGCAAGGTCTGCGTGATGCTCGGCGAGCGCTGCGAATCGCGTAGCTGAGGTGACGGCGGATCGCGAGCTGGCCGCATAGGACTGCAGCGTCCCGGAAGCTCCGCGTTGGCGAGGCTGAGGGTGAGGCGTGGTAAGGATCTGGTCGTGGACGACGATGAGATGTTGGAGGAACAGCGTCGGTACTACGGCGCTCGCGCCCCCGAGTACGACGATTGGTGGCAACGCCGCGGCCGCTACGACCGCGGAGACGCCGACGAGATCCTGGAGTGGGATCGCCAGGTCGCGGTGGTCGACGCAGCGCTGACCTCGTTCGATCCGCGCGGTGACGTGTTGGAGCTTGCCGGCGGCACCGGTTGGTGGACCCAACGCCTGGCCTGCGTGGCGCAGCAGCTTACGGTGGTCGATGCCAGTCCCGAGACGATCGCACTGAACCGCGATCGGGTCCGACGCTCGGACGTCGAATACGTCGTCGCTGACCTGTTCGACTGGTCACCCGAACGCACCTTCGATGTCGTGTTCTTCTCGTTCTGGCTTTCGCACGTTCCCCGGTCGCGCTTCGCAGCGTTCTGGTCACTGGTGCATTCGTGCCTCACGCCTACCGGCCGCGTGTTCCTGATCGACAACCGTGCCGATCCGACGCCGCAGCCGGACGTCAAGGACCCCTACGTCGTTGACTACCTCCCAGATCTGCACGTCCGTCGTCTGCAGGACGGCTCGCAGTACCGGGTCGTGAAGGTGATGTACGAACCCGACGAGCTCGCATCACTCATCGATACGGAAGGCTGGCACTCCCGCCTCGACGCCACGCGCTGGTTCATCTTCGGATTCACCCAACCTCAGTGATCGACGAGCGCGAACGGATCCCGCGCCCGTCACACCGACCTCGAGGCCGTTGCGTCGGCGACGTCGATTACCGCGGTGGAGGGTCGGAGGCGATCACGACGTCGAGCTGAGTTCGACTCGCCGCATCGCTCGGCGGAACGACACGAACAGCTCTGTCGTCGTGCGGGCCTGTGTTGGTGGTAGCACGACACGAGGTGAGGGATGACCATCTTGGCGGTTGTGGAGGATGGGCTCAGACTTGCGGGCAGGTGAGCCCAGCCAGCTGGTGGCGCACTGGAAATCCCCGGACTCCAAGCTGCCCGCACGCCAACCGCAGTCCTCCTCCACGCGGAATGAGGCGACACCCCAAGTGCCAGAGCTGCCGCCGCCCGTTCGAGTGCCCGTGGCCCGGTTCGTCGCAGGCACACAGACCGACACGGCACGCGGCGACTGAGTCGATCCGCGTTGACGCGAATTCGCTCCGATACACAGCGCTCCGCCTGTGGTCTCGCACTGACGAACACCGTGAAATGAATCTCCCGGTCCGGTCGCCGGGATCGGGAAAGCTGTAGTTCTGGCGTGCCTTTGGTTCCTCTCCACAGCCCGGCTCGTCGAGACGACCGGTGGGCGCAAACTGCGTCGCCGAGGTGTCGATGCTCGCTTCGATGTACCTCCGCGATTTATTGGCAGTCGGCTATGTCGTGGTCGGCGGGGTTGTAGTCGTTGGCTTTGGCGTTCACCCACATCGTTCCCAGTAAGGGTGCGTGCGTGTTGTTCTTGACCTGCACTCGATATATGTAGTCCCATCCAGGATGGAGGAATAGGTCGTAGTCGTAGCGATGATGCTGATGGCTGGGCCTGTAACTCTCAATTTCGGAACCCTTGACGTGCGTCCAGGCGCCGTTGTGATATCGCTCGATCGAGATGGTGTATGTCTGTTGGCCTGTATTGACTCTTGGATTTGATGTGCTGTTGTAGAACACAGCGTCGACGCCGATCTGGCCACACTTCGTGTAGACGGCATCGGTTGCCCATACGCCCGGGCTGCCTGTGTCGTCGTCGAGCGCCTTCACAGGAATCTTGCGGATGGGCGAGACGCTCGTCGTCGAGAACGCGCTCGCCGTGCCAACACTCAGCAGCGTTGACAACATGCAAACGCCCACGCCGACACAAAACTTTTTCATGCTGCATACTCCGATGGGTTGGCCATGACTGCCTGTCAGGCTTGGCGTTGATAGAGGATTGGTGGTCGTCCCGGACCGTTGTATTGGGGATCGAGTCCGATCTCGGTCAGGATCCCGTCTTCGGCGAGCCGTCGGAAGACTTTGCGGACAGTGGTTCCGGAGCTGCCCAGCTCGTTCTTGACGGCGGAACGGTCATCGTTGCTCCGGCTGGTTTTGAGCAGATTCCGGCGGCGACCCTGCCATACGATGCGTAGGAAGCGGCGCGATCGCCGTTGCCTTTGGCGGGGCGTGCGTTGCCAAACGCCCGTTCCAGTACGCGGGCAAGTACTCCGACATCAGCGAAGTCGTCTTTGGTGATTCCGTTCCTGGCTGACCAGCGGGCGGCCGCGTCGATGAACTCGGCTTCGAGTTCGGTGGCCTGGGAATGCTGCCGCGCGTCGGCGAGAGCTTTGAGCTGGTCGATCGGGTCATCGATGCCGTCGATGACGTGCGCGGGATCGAAGATCCAAGGTGGCAACGGATCTCCCAGCGAGAGAAGGTACTCACGGACGGTTTCTTCGTCTAAGTCGAGCACGTCTGTCGCCTCTTGCATCTCAAATTCACCCGGAGCATCTGTGTCGCGCGTGCGCACCGTCATCGACCGACCCGCTCGTGTGTGTTGCCGCTAGCTAGGCCGCGACGTCATTCGATGACGTTGGCGGGCCGGTGCCGCGTTTGTTGGTTGCGGTGACGGTGCAGGTGTAGGTCTTGCCGATCGTGACGTTCGCCACGAGGACCGATTGGGTGTTGCCGTTCACGCGGGCGGATCGGGTGCTGCCACCGTCGTATGAGACGCACACCGCGAGGTAGCTCGTGACAGGTGTGCCGTTCCCCGATGCGGCCGCGTATCGCACGAGCAGTAAGCCCGGCTGAATTGTCGTCGCCTTTACGGTTGCTGGTGCGGTGGGCGCGCCGATCTTGATCGCCGGTGACGCGGTGGTCAGTGGACCGATTCCGAGCGCGTTGATCTGCGACGCGGTCAACGAGTCGGGGCCGGTGCCGAGCCGGTTCATGACCGCGACTTTGAAGGTGTAGGTGTGGCCGTTCTGCAGGCCGGAGATGCGTTCGTGGGTGGTGAGGGAGTGGAACGTGTGCGATGCCAGCGCGTCGTGTCCGATGTAGGGCGTCACGACGTATCCGGTGACGGGGAGGCCTCCGTGCAGGACGGGCGGTACCCATCCGACGGTCGCCTTGGCGTTGCCCGGTTGCGCGGCCACGTCCGATACCAGCTCGGGGGCGGTCACATGCAACGTATAGCTGCGGTGCGTGGTCCCGGCCGCCGACTTCGCCGTCAGGATGAGCGGGTAGGTGCCGGCGGCGTTGACGGTGCCGGTCAGCATCGCGCGGCCCATGCCTTGCGCGAACGTGAGTCCTTTCGGCAAGGTGCCGGCGAGGGTCAACAGCGGAGCCGGCAAGCCCGCCGCGGTGAAGGGGAACTTCACCTTGGTTTTGCGGGGCACCGTCGTGAGCTTGGCGCTCGTAATCGTCGGGGTGACCCACAGTGGGACCACGACGCTGGTCGCACCGCCGACGGACGAGCCGGTGGGCGGGGTTCCCGTGGTGGCGGCGGCGAGGGTGAACCCTTTGGCCTTCACGTCAGCCGCGGTCGACGTGTATGTCGCGGTACACGTCTCGTTGGCCGCCGGCGCGAGCGTCGCGCTCGGACACGTGATCGCCGACAGCCCCGAAAGCGGGTCGGCGACACCGATGCCGTGCAAGGTCACGTTGCCGGAGTCGGTCACGAGGAAGCTCACGGCCTCCGGCGTGCCAGCGCCGAAGAAGTCGCCCGGGTTCGCCGCGGGCGCGACCGCGATCATGGGGGCCTGGACCGCCGGGGTGTGCACCGCGGCTGAGGCTTGCACGACGGTGGTCGGCACGCCGCTCAACTGCGACGCTGCGGAACTCGACGCGGCGTCGGTGATGCCGCCGCCGTCGACGTCGGCTTGGGTGACTACGTAGTGCGCGGTGCAGGTCTCGGCTTCGAGGACGGCGAGTGTGGTGCCGGGGCACGTGACCGCGGACAGGCCGGCGAGCGTGTCGGTGACGCCAACGTCGATGAGTGGCACGTTGCCGGTGTTGGTGACGTTGTAGCTATAGGTGATCGGCGTGCCGGCCACCCCGAACGACGGCGGGTTCGTCGACGGCGTAATGCCGATCGACGGTTGCGCGACGAACAGCGAGAACGCTTGGGTCGCGACGCCGCCCGGGTTGGTGGCCGTGATGGTGATCAGGTAGGTCCCGCCCGTCCCCGCGGCCGGCGTGCCCGTGATGGTCGCAGTGCCGTTCGTGCCGTTGGGGGTAAACGTCAGCCCGGCCGGGAGTGCCCCGGCAGTGATGGCGTCCGTCGGGAGCGGTGACCCAGTCGTGGTGACCGTGAACGTGAACGGCGAACCGACCTTGGCGTTGGCGGTGGCGGCGCTGGTCACGGTTGGTGGTACGGCGGCGATGACGATGCTCTGACCGGCGGTGAGGGTCTGCCAGCCGGACAGGCTGCCGCCGTATTGGCTGCCGAACAGGGCGCCGTTGTATTCGTAGCCGAGCGGCGCGGTGATCGGCACCGCGACCGAGCTGGTCCCGGTGTTGGTGATGGTGATGTTCCCGCCGGTCTCGGACGCCGTGACCGTGTTCGACGTGCTGGCGGTGCCGGCCGGTTGGGTGGTCGCCCAGGCGGTCTGGTCGGCCAAGACGGCCGCGATCGCACCTTCGGTGAGCTGCACGTACGGGGCGGTCCCGTTGAAGTCGGCGTGATATTCGGCCAACAACGGATTCAACACGGAATAGAGCAGGCCGTCACCCGTCGTGTCGACCGTGGCCGGCGGGGTCCCGGTCGTGGCCGGCCCAGCCGGTGGATGACCGATGATGTTCGTCTGATGGACGTAGCTGGGTCGGGGATCGTTGTTCAACATGTTCGCGAACATGCCGGACACGACCTGGTTGACGATATCCGCGAACGTCGCCGGGGTACTCAAACATGTCGTGGTCGACGTGTTCGTGCACTGGCCTTGGTCGACACCCTTAGCGAGATAGAACGTGTTGTATTCGTCGACGGCTTGGGTTTCGGTCGAGTTGTTGTAGAAGATGTTGATCGGATGGCGGGGCACCACCTGGGCGGTGCCGTCCACGAACGTCGCACCGACCGGATACGACGCGCCGGTGTACGCGGTCCCGATCCCGAACTCGTCGGTCGGCGGGTTCGGATACGCCTTGGAGGCGTCGTCACCGACCGCGGTGATCCCGACCGCTTCCAACGCCGGAATGAAGTACGGGTTCTGTTCCCACGGCTGCTCGTTCGCGTTCTCGGTCGTGGGTGGCGTCCAACCGGCCGCCTGCGCGGTCCCGGCGATGCCGGTATCAACGAACGTCTGTTCCAGCTCACCGCCGTTGGTGACATCCGTGGTGGAAGCCGGATCACCCGAGCTGTTGTCAGGCAGGGTGGCCGACGCGGGTGTCGCGACACTGCCGATCAGGAACCAGTCGTTCGAACCGACAACTTCGCGGTAGATGAGATAGTTCGCGGCATGGCAGATCGCCTGCCAATCCAACGTCACTTCACCAGACGCGGCGACCGTCACCGACGGCGTCACGAACGCCGAACTCTGATCCGTGCTCGCCGAGTCGGCCGCGTTGAACTGGTCGGTCACCGCATACTCGTAGTTCCCTGCGGTGAGCGTCCCGCCCGTCCCGGCAGTTTCGTCGTCGAGGATCGGCGGGTCGACCGTCGCCGGGTTGCCTGGCACCAGATCCGCGAACCCGGAATGGTTGCCGGGCACGAACACTTGCGGGTCTTCCGCACCCAACGCCAACGACGTGTCTGTGCTGTCCGTCAAACCGAGCCCACCCGTGCCGTTCGTCGGCGCAGCGGCAGCCCAGCTCGTGTTCTCGTTCAGTTCGGCTTCGATGTAATTCTGGGTCGCGCATCCGACATCCATGTACGGCGTGTCGTAGGTGTGGCTGATCCAGCCGAAATCATCGGCGTACGGTTTCCCGGTCGCGGGGTCGGTCTTTTGGAACTCGGCCAACAGGGGATCGGTCCCGTTGTCTTCCTGATAGGCGACGGATCCACCGCCGTTAAACAGTTGGTCCATCCGGAAGTGGTTCGCTTCGGACCACTGCGCCGCATAATCCACATCCACCGGGACCATCCGCAACGCGTCCGCGTCGGAATAGTCGATCGTGTGCAACGTCGTGTTCCACGCATCATCCGGCGTGAACGTGTCATCAATATCCATCTCGACGTAGTTGCGGTACTCGCCCAAATGGGCATCCGCAGTTACCCAGTCGATCAGGCCCGCACCCAACAACAACCACTGCGTCTGATTCGCGTTGTAGGCCATCCCGACCGTCAACTCCGCCACCCCGGTTTGCGGGTCGGTCGGTGCCTGCGCGGCGGTCGGATGCTGGTACACCCCGACCAGGACATTGCCGGCTGCGTCGTTCAACAACGGCGTCTCGGTCGCGCCGGTCGGCAACCCCGTCGCAATAGTGCCCGGCGACGCGAAACTCCCCGTATCCACGCCGACCGGACCATTCAGCGACGCGAACGTGCTCAACCCAGCTGCGGTCAACGTCGCCGTTGTCCCCGAAATCGCGGCGCCGCTGTCCGCGTCCGTGACTGAGTTCAATCCCGTGGTTCCGTTCGGGACGAAGTCGGCGTCGACCTGACGGATCCCGAACGTCGACTCATAACTGAACAATGCGCTCAACTGGCCAGCCGCGAAATCGGCCGGTTTCCCCGCCAACACCACACCATTGAACAACCCATGCGTCGCCGACGACGTCAACGCCGGCAACGACACCGTCAACGACCCCAACGTCCCAGTCGCATCGACCTCCGTGTACGCAACGCCCTGACTCGAAAGGCCCGCCGCCCACGCCGCGGTATTCGGATCCGACGCCCCCCCACCCGGCGCACCAACCAACAACACGCGCAAATCGACCGTGTCGCCCGCCGTCACAGCCAGCGCCGGCTGCGCGGATTGCGCGAGCACCGGAGCCAGCACACCGCCGAAGAGCAAGGCGGCGGCCATGACTGAGGTGAGGTGCCGGACCTTCCGCCGCACCCGAGGCTGCCCGCTCACCGTCGCGGCGCCTGCGCGCGCGAACCCGACATTCCGATATTGCGCCCGCGTTGCATCAGTCCCCACCGATCATCCGATGATCAAACATCAGTATTCGCCGCTCGACGCCGCGCGAAGCGCATCCTTGCGGCGGAAACTTTCGCTCCGATTCCGCACCATGTCAACGAAGGCGGACCCTGACACGCCGAAATGAGTCGATCGACCTATCCGGGTCAGGTTCGCGAGAGTCCGAACGAAGATCGGGGCAGGCCGAACCCGCGCCCGGCGACGCAGCATCGGCGTCGCGCCGGGACGCGACCGTCGGCGAAGCACCGTGGGCGATCGGCCAGGGGTGGGCCGACGCGCGACCTGCTGGCCAGCGTGGTGGAAGCGCAGCGCACGCGTTTCCGGCGCCCGCAGGGCGATGCGAAGAACGGACGACGATCACGAAATGCAACGCGGTTCGTCGAGACCGGTCGCGTGCGCGATTGGGCTCACGCGAGCGTGTCCCGTAAGCCCTGATCCGATCCGAGCAAGTTTTCGGCACCGACAGGCACCATCTGAGTGGGGGCGGTTGTCGCGGCGCTCACGTAGGCGAAGAACGACCTTCGTCCGAATGCTCGACGGTCCGGACGCTACACAGTCGTTCGAGTCCTACGAATCCGCACGGCCCACGTAACGAGTGCCAAGCCGATCAGCATGATTGCGCCGCCAAGAACCGTGTACAACCCACGGCCGCTCATTCCCGATCCGTGAATCGTGTCCGTACCCTGTGCGATCCAAAGAGCCCCGACCAGACACAGGACGACGCCGATAGATCCGGGCTCCACATGGTTGACTCCGACCTCGATAGACGCCGTAACAGTGTCACGGTACGGGTTGTTGTCGCTCCGGGACCGGCGGCATGAGTGCCGCCGGTACGAGCCTTTTCGCGACAATGCCCAGAAACCTCTTTACTGCATCGTCGTCGTCCGTCTGAAAATCGAGCACGCTTCGACGATTTGAGAAACGGGCGGGGTGCTGTCTCGCGTCGTCGTCATGGGATCATGTTGCCCGCGACCGACACCGCAAAAAAGTCTGACAGACCTTGCCCGGTAACGTCGCCGGGTTTCGTGTCTTCGACGAACGTGTAGAGCAAGTGGTGGTTGTAGGAAACTTGCGGGGCTCGGTCGGGCTGAAAATGGACCGTCGCCTTTCCCGAGGTGAGGCCGGGACCCACGGACGGTGTCCCTGACCACGTGACGGGAGGCCAGGTCTGCAGGAGGGGCCCGGCGGTGCTCGTCGTGCTCGAACCGTCGGGCACGAACAGATACAACGTCATGCCTGCGGCGTTCACGAGGATCTGCTTGTGGAGCGTCGCGTTCGTCGCGACGCGCAACGTCGGTGTCGCGGTCGGCGTCACGGGACTCGAAGCGACCGACTCGGCGCCGGTCCCGACCGCATTTCGGGCGGCGACCTTGAAGGTGTAGCTACGACCGTTCGTCAAAGGAGTAACGACCTCGGCGAGGGCGGCCGAATCGAACGTGTGCGCCGGCTGCGCCTTCGATCCCAGGAACGGCGTGACCACATAGCCGGTGATCTTCGATCCATCGTCCGGAGGCGCAACCCATGTCACCCGCGCCTGCGCCTTGCCGGGCGCCACGGAGGGCCTCGCCGGCGCGGACGGCTTACTCGCCGCGCCGGCTGGGGCAACCGCAATCAGCGACCCGCTGACGAGGCCTACGACGACACACGCACCGATCCATCCGGGGTGACCTCGCATCGATCCTCGCTCTCCTCGGTGGTCGATCAGTCCAACACCAGTACGGCTCCCAGGCAGCGATAGTTCAAGAGTGTGTCGCTCCCTTGTCTACGAGGCGGCTGTCTTCGCCCGGCCTCGGTGTCCTGACGGTCGCGTTTGCGGTGGTCTTCTCGCCGAATGGCTGAACTCACTCAGAGCTTGACTGACAATCCCTGCCGGGCGCGACCACTCGCGCTGTCGGTCGACGTCGGCGCAGTCCTCGCCTGGTGGGCCGGCGCCGCGACCGCGGCGGCGAGCGACACCGGACTGCCGCGATGGCGCAACATCGCCACGATCGCCAAGATCAACGCCGCGGTGCTCGTCCTGCTGGCCGGACAGCCGGCCGCGTTGGCACTGCGCGAGACGGAGCCACGCACTCGGACCTGGTACCGCGGACGACATCCCTAGGTTGACTGAGATGATGGCCGGTTCGATTGCTGTCGATACTTCATGCAGACGACGAAGATCCCGAAGAAGAGTGCGACCAGACCGGCCAGGATCGGACCAAGAGTCGGTCCTGTCATATCTGTTTCCATCTACGTCTCGATGCTCGTGAGAGATCGCCGGATACACGGCGGGCTGTTCGCTGAGTTGTTGCGTCGCGGGCGACGACAACGAATACACACCTCATCTTTTGCGAGACGGACCTCTCGTCCGTCGTGGTACCGATCCCGCAATGCTCGGAGCGTCGCATCGGTTTGCGTCACCGATCTGCCGGAACCCGCCTTCGCTCTCACCTGCGCTGGCACGACGCAGGTAGCGCCGACGCGGCGGTTCCTCATTCAGGCGTGGTAGAGATCGAGCGCGTTGGTGCCGTCGTTGACGAACACGATGCCGTTCGCGGCTGGGATGACCGCGAGGCCGAAGAGGTCGCCCGCGCCGTTCTTGACGAGAGTCTTGTGCGCGACCTGGGTTCCGGCCGGCGTGACCTCAGTCGCGTTGCCGTCGTTGCCGTTGACGACGATGATATTGCCGTTCGGAGCAGCGACCATACCGAGCGGCGCGTTGAGCCCGCCACCGGACGTGATTCGGGTTGCGGCGGCCGTCAGCGCGTCGGTGCGAGTCGTCGCGTTCGGGATCGCGGAGATCGAGTTGGTCTGCGTGTCGTCGACGTACAGCGTTCCGTTCGCGCCGAGCGCCAGTCCGGTCGGCGCGAGTACCAGCGCGGCCTTGTCCGCCTTCCAAGGGTAGGCGGTGCCGATAACAGTCGTGCCGGTGACTTTGGGCGGCGCGCCGGCAGTCAGTGCCAGATCGATGCGTACGACGGTGCAGTTGCCGGTGACGGGCACTCCCTTGTTGGTGCTCGTGTTACCGCCCAAGGCATTGGAGATGAACAGCGATGCCGTATTCGGTGTTGAAGCCACCGCCATGTCCCAGGGGCCGACCACGTTGTTGTTCGTGATGGTTTCGACCGGTGTCCCAGCATCGTTCACGACGATGAGACATCCGACCGGATCTGGGCTCGGCAATGCTCCGCCGGCCGCGGTTGGCAGGCTGCCGACAACAACCCATCCGCCGGGCAAGATGGTGAGGGCCGTTGTGAGTCCGACCCCACCGGGACACGACTGGCCCGACGCCAAGTGCGACAGATCCGCGAAGAGTTGCAGTGTCCCCGTCGGTGATACCTGCACCAGCGTCGTGCCTGTGCCCTGGACGTTTGCCTTGCTGTTGAAGTTGCTCACCAGGGTGTCTCCGGCGACGAGCCTGCCAGCTGATACCGGAACGATGGCCAACCCGTAGGGATTCACGTCACCGTCGGCGGGGACGGTCGAACCGATCGGGGTCACGGTCGAAAACTTGGACAGGAACGAAACAGCCGATGGTGCACTCGTCGGAGTCGACGCCGCAGTGGTCGCTGCCGCGCTCGCCGTAGTTGTCGACGTTGACGACGCCGATTTCGACGACGAGCTGCACGCGGCCGCGCCCAGAGCCAGGACGACGATCACAAGCACCGCACGGCGGGAGGACTGCACGGCTCACCTTTCGACACATGGCGGACGAGCGTTGGACCCATGTCGGAATCCGAAGCGAAGGACACACGAGGTCGAGGTCTTTTCGCCTTTCGAATCGTTTACGAGTGACGAGACTGCCAAGTTCATTCCGCCGCCAAGAAGCCGAATCAACTGACCTCACTTGTCACACTTCGCGGGCGTACCGCCGCTGGAGCGAAGTCGCCAACGCGCGGGCCCGAGCGGCGCACACGGAGTACGCCACGTCGACCGACGGTCCGCTCGACCTGTCGACATTCCACACCAACGCCGGCGCAGGGCGTTTCGACGAGCGTCACGGTTTCGTCGCCGTTGCAACGACAGACGGCGACGACGAGGCGCCGGACCTTCCCTTCGGGGCCGGGGCCGCGGTCGTGACCTGGCAGTTTCGTCGAGTGATGCGACGCGAACCCGCCGGCCGTCGTGGCGAAACGATCGGTCAGATCTTGGCTGAGCTCGGTTGGGCGTCCGACCCGTCCCGATCGGGGTCCGACGTCGCGGGCCATACCGTGATCGCGGAGGGATCGATGTCAATCCGGCAAGGTGCGCCGATTTCGAGGCGAATCGACTTCACGGTGCGGATCTGAAGCTCTGTACCGCGGTCGACGCGTACCTTGACGGCGGTGACGGCACCAAGATTGGCAACGTCGAGGATTTGGGCGGGATATCTCCCAGATTCGGAAATGTCGACTTGTTCGGGTCGAACGCACCACATCACGTCGACGCCGGTCGGGAACCGATTCGGCTCGACGGTGAGAGTCAGCGTGCCCGTCGAGAGTGCGGTCGCGGAAACGCTGCGGGCCTTGTTGATGTTTCTCATACCGAGCAGCCGGGCCACTTGCGGTGACGCGGGGCGGGAGTACACGTCGTCTCGGTTGCCGGCTTGCAGGAGCCGTCCGTCGGCGATGACGACGACTTCGTCGGCGAGGAGCGCGGCTTCTTCGGGGTCATGGGTGACGAGCACGGTGGACAGGCCGGCGTCGTGTTGCAGTCGCCGAACTTCGTCGCGTAGCTCGGCGCGGGCTGGTGCGTCCAGGGATGAGAACGGCTCGTCGAGCAGGACGACGCGCGGGTTGCGGCTGAGAGCCTGCGCGAAGGTAACCCGTTGTCGTTGCCCGCCTGAGAGTTCATCGGGGAACCGATTCTCGAGCCCGCGCAGGTGCAATGTGTCGAGCCACCACGTTGCGAGGCGTTCGTCGGCGTCGGCTGCGAAGAGGAGCTGTTCGCGGACGGTGCGATGAGGAAACAGGGCGAGGCGTTGCGGGACATAACCGATCCGGCGTCGCTGGGTCGGGACTGCTTGGACGGCTTCGTCGCCGTAGACGACGGTTCCCGCGTCGGGCCCGAGAAGCCCGGCGAGGGACCGCAAGGTCAGCGATTTTCCCGATCCTGACGGTCCCAAAATGGCGAGGCGGTGACTTTGGGCGCGGTGTGCGACCTTGAGTCGGAACGTGCCGACGGTGACGTCGAGATCGAACGACACGCTGGTCGGTTCGGTGGCAGTCGGTGGCCGGGGCGCGGGGAGTGGGGCTGCTTTTCGGGGTCGATGTGGGCGTCGTTGCCGACTTAACACGACCGCGGCGGCCGCGACCGCGAGCGCAAGTGCGGTCGGGGCCTGAGTGGGGAACAGACCAGAACTTGAGAACTGGACATCGGTGTACACGGGCAGCGAATACGGGTGATAAGCGAGGAGCACCGTCGCTCCGTATTCGCCGAATGCTCGCAGCCAGGTGAGGAGCATGCCGGCACCGATCCCAGTCGCTGCGCTCGGCACACTGACCTGCAAGAAACGGGCCATCGGGCCGTGACCGAGTGTTGTGGCCACCTCTTCAAATGCCGGGTCGATACTCGCGAACGCTGAGCGCGCCGCGATGATGAGAAACGGTGCGGCGACGAACGACTGCGCGAACACGACACCAGCGAGTGAGTTGGTGAGGTCCCCGTGGAACAGCCGACCGAGCGTCGTGTAGGGCCCCAGGATGTAGATCAAGAGGATTCCGCTCATGAGTGGCGGAAGTGCGAGCGGTAGTTGTACGGCCATTCCGACGAGGCCGCTGAGACGACTGCTCGAGCGGGCCAGCGTGTACGCCAGCGGGATCCCCAACACGGCGATCAGCGCAGTGGAGATGCTCGCTCCGACAACTGATACGCGCAGTGCGCTCCACAGGCCCGGCGTCCCGAATCCGCGGTCGTGGGATCCGGCGAAACGGATGAGAAATGCCGCGACCGGGACAACGAGATAGACGACCAGCAGCCCGCCCAACCAGCCCAGCGGGCTGCGGAACGTCCGGGACTTCACGCCGCTGGTAAGACGCTCTGCAATCCTGCGGGCACGCCAGTGCCGCTGACGGTCGGCGGGGTCACGAGCAAGAACCCGTCACTCTCCAGCGCCGGTTTCGCGCCTGCGCCGAGCAAGTAACTCACGAATGCTTGCGCGCCCGCGTCGTGCGGTGCGTTTTTGAGCACCGTGACCGTATACATCGCGGACAGATTGACACCGGTGAGCGGAACCGTCGGGATGTTCGCTGCCTTCGCCTCCGCCGCATAGAAGAACCCAACATCGAGCTGCTTGGCTTGCAAGCGTCCGACCAGGGTGTTCTCGGGATAGATGTTGCTCGACGAAGTCCCGATTGCCTTCAGCGCAGGAAGGTTGTGCGCAGTCGCGGCCTGGTTGAGCGCTTCGACTGTGAGTTCGCCTTTGGGGTCCGTAGCGGGATCGGTCCGGCCGATCAGGATTCCGGGCTCGAGGAGGACTTGGTACCACGGCTTGGTCTTGAGGTCGGCGGCGAACTTGCTCGACGGGTTGTAACCGAGCACGAGGGGCGAGCTCGCAAACGTCGCGTACCACGTCACCCAGTTGCCGTTCGCGGCGCCTTCCAGGCCGACGTCCTTCGTCGGGTTCGCGCTGATGTACACGTCGCCTACTTGCACCTTGCCTTTGATCGAGGTTGCGAGCGCACCGGAGTCCCCCGACGTGCCTGTGAACGTGTAGCCGGTCGCGGCCCGGAACGCCGGCCCGATTTGCTTTTCCATGACGTTCGCCAACGAACCCGCGTACAAGACGTCGACTGGGCCCGAACCTCGTGCGGTCGTTGTCGCGCTCGTCGTCGGTGTTGTCGTCACGGTCGTGGTCGTAGAGGCGGACTTGCTCGAACTCGAACACGCCGCGGCCACGAGCGACAGGCCAACCAACGCCACAGCCCAAGCTGTTCCCCGTCGGGCGAACGGGCGCAGCTGGTGACGGGTCATCGAGGGAGTTGTCATGGGCCGGCACTATAACGAGTTCGGTAATCAGATTCTGATTACCCGCTCGCCGTGCGCCGACTAGCGCCCGCGCTCTGCGCGGCGGTCCGGCCACGTGATTGCCTGAAGAAACTCCAAGGTCGCCTCGCATGACTGCAGTCGCCAGCTCGCCAGTATCCGCTCGAACCCGTCGGCGCGGTCTCGGTAATTTCGAAGCGGGTCGACGAGCAGCGCGAAACGTTCGTGCTGGGCGTCGATGAGCGGTCTCGGGTCACCGTCGATCCGGTCGAGCAGCGCCAACTTCAACAAGAACAGCGAGCGGACGTCACGAATGTGCCCAACCGGCGTTGCCAGCCATCCGCGCACGGCCCGTTTCCCCGAAGGGGTGGCGGCAACGATGGTGCGGACCGGACCGCGGTCGCTGGGCACCGTCGCCCGTTCGGCGATCAGGCCGGCCTGGATCAGCTTGTGCAGCGCCTGATACACGACTGGGCGTGGCATCGTCCAGACCCGCCCGATCGCGCCGTCAGGAACCATGAGTTGGGCAATCGCGAAGCCGTGTGTGGGCCGCTCCGCCACCACTCCGAGCACGGCCCACTCTCCTGGCGCGAGCCGCAACATCTCCCGCGCTGCCACCGCTGCATCCTAACGATCGATCATGATTCACGATTAACCATGATTCAGTCGCGCCAGCATTCCGACCGGCAGGTCGCACCGACGTACACCCTGGCAGCGCGTTGAGAAACCGACTCGTCGTCGCCGGAGGGCGATCGCAGATGCGCCGACCGAAACCCGACCGCACGACAGTCGCTGGCGGCATCGGCGTCGGCTCGGGCGCGGCGCAATTCGACGGTGTGTGCTGTCGTGCCGACGGCGGTGCGGGCGCCTCGCTGCGCACACCTCTGTGTGTGTCCTTAGTGTGGTGGGATCACACGTGAGGTCGGCCGGAGCAGATGTTCGTCGGGGGTGTGGCGTCGACGACGATCCTGGAGCGAGATCCAACGTCCGGAGCTGCACTGTTCGTGAGTGCGACTGTGCCGGGCGCGGCGGACACGCGATGACGTTCGGGGCGGTCCGGTCACGTGGGAGGCTTTCGTATGTGAGGAGGTGCTCGGCGATCGTCGTCGCCCTGGTCCTAGTTGCGGCGTGCAGCGGGAGCACGAAACACGTGCCGAAGAAACCGCTGACGTCGTCGTCCCTTCCGTCGTACTTGGCGGTTGGTGGTATCCACAAGATCAAGCACGTCATCGTGATCATGCAGGAGAACCGCTCGTTCGACAGCTATTTCGGGACGTATCCGGGCGCGGACGGGATCCCGATGGCGCACGGCAAACCGACGGTGTGCGTCCCCAATCCGGGCACCCGGACCTGCCTCGCGCCCTACGTCGATCATGCGGACCGGAACGTCGGCGGCCCGCATGGTGTCCTCGCCGCCGACGGCGACATCCACGGCGGCAAGATGGACGGGTTCGTCTACGAACTCCAGCACGCGCATTTCGGGTGCGTCACTCCCACCGATCCGGACTGTTCTCTGGCTGCGTTCAATGGTGAGTTCGGCGGCGACGTGATGGGATATCACACCCAAAGTGACATCCCGAACTACTGGACGTACGCACGCGACTTCGTCCTCCAGGACCACATGTTCGAGCCGAACGCCTCGTGGAGTCTGCCCGCGCACCTCTTTGAGGTTTCCGAATGGTCCGCGGTTTGTACCCAGCCCGGCGACCCGGACAGCTGCACCAACGCCGTGGAAAGCCCGGCCTCACCGCGCGTCGTGAACGGCCGTGTTGTCAGCCCGGACTATGCGTGGACGGATCTCACGTATCTCCTGCACCGATACGGTGTGTCGTGGGGCTACTACGTCGTGGCTGGCACGCAACCCGACTGCCCCAGCGGCGCGATTTCGTGCACCGCGATCGAACAAGATGCGCACACGCCGGGCATCTGGAACCCGCTCCCCTACTTCGACACGGTCCGCGACGACCACCAGCTCGGCAACATTCGACCCAGTCGGGACTTCTTCAGTGCGTTACGACACAACACCTTGCCTGCGGTGTCGTGGGTGGTGCCGTCGGGGACGGTGAGCGAGCACCCGCCGGCACGAATCAGCGCCGGCGTCGCGTACGTCACCCGCATGATTAACGCGGTGATGCGCAGCCCCGAATGGGATTCGACCGCGATCTTTCTCGCGTGGGACGACTGGGGCGGCTTCTACGACCACGTCGCCCCACCGAAGGTCGACGAAAACGGCTACGGGCTACGCGTCCCCGGACTCGTCATCAGCCCCTACGCGAAACACGGATACATCGACCACCAGATTCTCAGCTTCGACGCGTACGACAAATTCATCGAAGACGACTTCTTGAACGGACAACGCCTCGACCCCAGGACCGACGGCCGTCCCGATCCGCGACCAACAGTGCGCGAGAACGTGCCCATCCTCGGAAACCTCATCCAGGATTTCAACTTCAACCAACTGCCACGCCCGCCGGTCCTGCTACCAATCCATCCCAAGTCCACCCTCACTGGCTGAGCGACGCTGCTCGTCACCACCCCACCGACGTCGGCGGTGGTGAACTTGTGTCGCGTTTCGCATCTGCGCCGGCACCTCTGGCAGAGTCAGTCATTGCCGTCCTCTGCGAGTTCACCCGTGGTCCCGCTTGCCCGAACGCGCCCGCCTCCCTCGTGCACGAACTGTTGCAACATGACGATCATCTCAGCTCCCGTTCGGGGTCAGCGGCGGTCGAACGCGAGCCTCAGCTGGCCGAATCGCCGAACCCGCAAGCCGGTCCGACGCGAAACACAGGAAACCATCAGCACCGGCCGTTCCACGCTCACCGGCCGATTCCGCAGTGGTCAGCGGGCGGCGCAGACCGCCATGCTCGAGGGAAACCGAAAACCGCGAAAGAACGGCCCGGTTTGGAGGCCTCGCTCGGCGACTCATCATCTCGCCGACTGCTCGCAAGACAAACGGTGCGCGGCGCCGACAACGAGTCGCACCTCGACGCCACGACGGGTCTTCGGCGCACCCGCACACGCTGATCCAGCATGTCGAAGACACGCGTGAGCGCGATACCAAGCGACGCGTCGGGACGGCCAGTGGTCGGTGTACGCCGGTGGCTACACGAACTCGCGTGGCTGGTCGTCGCCGAAGCCGGGACGGTCGTGGCGATGATCCTCGTCCTGCGCCTGTGGCGAGCTCGGTGGCGGATTCCGTTCTACAGCGATGGCGATGCCACCTTGACCGCGGCGTGGATCAAAACGGTGCTTTTGCGCGGCTGGTATTTCGACAATCCGAAACTTGGTTTTCCGACAGGAGCGAACGCTCGCGACTATCCCACCGGAGACCTCTGGCACATCGTTTTGCTGCGGATCTTCGCGCTCGGGAGTCACGACTGGGCGCTCGCGATGAACGTCACGTACGTCGGTTCGTTCCTCGCGATAACGGCCACGGCGTACGTGGCGCTCCGATGCCTGGGCGTCCGGTCGGTCGCCGCCGGAGGCGGCGCGATCGTGACTGCGTTCCTGCCGTATCACTTTGCGCACAACGAGACACATCTGTTGTTGTCCGACTACTCGGTGGTCCCCCTTGTCGTCGCGCTGGCCGTGGCGCAGCTTTCCGACCGGCCGTGGTTCCGGTTGCGACGCGACCTGCCGGCGGCGTGGCCTCGACGGGTTGCGGCCGTCGCGATCGTCGTGTGGGCGGCCGGCGTCGGGAGCTTCTATTACGCGGTCATGAGTGCCGCTGTCTTGTTCTTCACTGCGGTCTTCGCGAGCGTCGTGCGCCGGCGTGTCGAACCTGCGCTCTCCGCGGTTGTTCTGGTCGGCGTCCTTGGAATCGTGGTCGTCGCCCAACTCGTACCCACCCTCATCAACGACGCACGTCATGGGCGCAACCACGCGTTCGACCGCCAGCTGTCCGGCCAAGATGTCTATTCGCTACGACCATTGCTTGTCATCGCTCCGATCGACAATCACCGCATCTCAGCCCTGAGTACGCTCACACGCAGGTACGAGACCGTGTCGAATCCCGACGAAGTCCAGGCTGTCGGGTTCGTCGCGGCGGCGGGTCTCGTCGGCTTGCTCGCCGGCGCCGCGGCACCGCTGGTCGGCCGCCGACGCCTCCGACATCCGAACGACCAGGCGCTCGCGCTCATCGCGCTCACGGCACTTGGCTTGGGGGTCACGGCCGGGGGAGGAGAAGTCTTCGCGCTCCTCGGCCTCACCGAGATACGCGACTGGAACCGCATCTCGATCTTTCTCGGCTTCGTCGGCGTCGCGGCCAGCGCCCGCGCCCTCGACCGCTACCTCGTCCGCCGAACGTTCCCCTCCACGATTGTCATCGCGATCGTCATCGTGTGCGTAACCGCGGCGGTCCTCGACCAGACCTCCGCCAGCGATACGCCGCCATACCGAACCGTCGCCGCGGAATTCACTGACGAACGCGACTTCGTCCAAGACATCCAAAAGACTGTCGGCACCAACGCTGCAGTCCTGCAACTTCCGTACACGGAGTATCCCGAGTCACCAGTCCTCGTGCGCATGCCCGAATATTCGCAAATGCGGGGTTGGCTGCACTCCAACACGCTCCGTTGGAGTTACGGCGCGATCAAGGGCCGACCCTCATGGCAGCAAGGACAGCTGGGCCTGTCCGTCCCCGACCAACTCCGACGTGCACGTCAGGCCGGATTCACAGCGGTGTGGGTTGATCGGCGCGGCTACACCGACAACGGTGCGGGCATCGAACGCCAGCTCCAAGCATGTCTGGGCTCACCGCTCCTCGTCGAGGCAGACCAAGAACGTGTCCTCTACGATCTCGCCCGCGCCCCGCACTGCTAGCAATGTCAACGTTGCCGTCGTTCCATCTCGTCGTCATAGTCGCCGTCGACGCACAGGCCGCCCCGACCGCGGTCGCCGCGGCACGTTGCACCGACCCTGCATTCGAAACGCTTCGGTGTTGGCTCACCGGACCTGAACGGGATGGGCGTCGATCCCGCCACTCGTAAAGTCTCGGTCAAGGCCACGTCAATTTCATGGCAGCGCGAGCTTCGGGCGGTGCAGGCGCGTCTGCCGGAGTCGATCGGCCGGGCTCGGTAAACTTCGAAACAGAGCGGGTTCGTGCAGGATCTTTCGAGCGGAGTCGCGGTGGATGAGCTGAAGTCGGCGTCGGATCGGATCGACGGATCCGAGACCGGCGGGCAAAGCTGGTCGTGGCCCAAGAACCCGACCGCTGCCCTCACCCTCATCGGGTTTGTTGGCATGTCGGCCGTCGCGCTGTCGGCCGCCCTGGTCGGTCCGCATGGTCCGACCAGTACGTGGCTCGAGCGCGATGTCGTCAACTGGTTACCGGCTGGAACGGCCGGCACGATTCTCGGGATCGTGGCGCTCTCGTCCGGCCTGACGTTGGTCGTGACGGCATGGATTGTGCTCGGGTTGCTGCTCCGTCGAGGTGCCGCGCTTCGACCACTCGTGAGAATCGCCGCATTGTGGTCACTGCCGCTCATGTTGGGTCCACCGATCTATAGCCGCGACGTGTACAGCTACGCCGCGCTCGGCGACATGGTGAACCACCATCTGAGCCCGTACAAGGGCGGACCGGCACTGCTCGGATCTTCCCGGTTTGTCCTACCCGTCAGCAGCGTGTGGCTGCATACCCCGTCGCCGTACGGTCCGCTGTTCCTCAGTTTGGCGTCGACCGCGGTGCGGGTGGCAGGAAACGACGTCGTACGCGCGGTGATCACGCTCCGCCTTCTCGAGGTGCTCGGGATGGTGCTCATCGCCGTTGCACTCCCGACGTTGGCGAACGCGGCCGGCAAGGATCCCGCGCGCGCGCTGTGGCTCGGCGTGTGTAACCCGCTGGTCCTATTGCACTTCATTGCCGGCGCGCACAACGACGCACTGTTCGTCGGCTTGATCGTCGGCGGTCTCGCCCTCGCGTACTCCGATCGTCCCGGACTCGGGGTCGTCGCTTGCATCCTGGCCGCCGCCGTCAAAGCCACCGGAGCGATCGGGGTCGCGTTCGTCATCATGCATGCGGTCCGCGCCGCGCCCCGCGGAACCCGACTGCGAACTCTTCTGCGACTGACCGGCCTCGGCGCCGGTGCTTTCCTGCTCGCAACGTGGGTGACCGGGATCGGTTGGGGTTGGATCGGGGCGCTGTCCATCCCTGGAAGCACCCATGTGCTGTTGACGCCGTCACTCGCTCTCGCTCAGGTCATCTCCAACGTCTTTGGACACAATGCGCTCGTCGTGAGCGCGACCGGAGCGCTCGGCTATCTCACCATGGGCGCGGGGATCACATACCTGCTGTGGCGTGCGCCGAGGTTGGGCACAACACGCGCGTGTGGGCTGGCGCTGGCCCTCGTTGTCGCGGCCGGGCCTGTCGTGTTCCCGTGGTATGCGCTCTGGGCAGTAATCGTGCTCGCCCCCGCGGGTCGTCGCATCGAGCGCGGCTACGCGATCTTTGCGTCGGTCGTGCTCACGCTCGTACTTGAGCCATCCGGGTCGGCCATGCCAAACATCGTGCTCATCGCCGCGGTCGGGTTGTTGGCCGCGGTGGCGATCGCCACGACGTTGCCCCCCGTACGGCGATGGATACGCAACGAGCTTGCCCCCGCGATCGACGAGTACCGCCGTTCCGGCAGACGCGACCAGCTGATAGGCGTCGCACGCCGCGCCTTTGTCTACCGACCGGCTGCCGCCACCAGCGAAACCAGCGTCGCGTAGACGCTGCGACGACCTCGCCGATGCTGCTTGCTTGGCGCCGCGTGTCCCGGTGTGAACGGCGTCAGTTGGTCAAGGTCGGGCAGGCAGCTCCGAGTTCGAACCGCCCCGCCCCGCCTCGTCGTCGCGTGTGAATCGCTACTGGGCCGGAGCGGGCCGGGAGGCCGGCTGATGGAGCTTGAGGAGTTTCGGCATGGCGACGAGGAGCACCACGCAACACAGTCCGTAGGAGTCTTGTAGCGGTCCAGCGAGCCAATGCGAATGTGAACCGTGGGCGAGGCTGTCGCCGACGTAAGGAAGTCGCAGGGTGAACAGCAGCGCGACCGTCACCGTCCACCCGACGCGGCGGCGATCGGTCCCGTCGCCGACCAACACCGCAAGCACCGGCACGATCCACACCAGATGATGGATCCATGACACCGGCGACGCGAGCACGGTCACAAGCGCGACGAGGCAGACACCGAGCAGTTCCTGGTTTCTTTTACTGGCGAACACAGCCTCGCGAAGGCCGAACACGACGACGACCGCGACGAGCACGATCCACAACACCGAAACTGGCGCGCCGAACGCGCGCCGCAACATGCCATTCAGGGATTGGTTGCTGAAGTATGCGTTGTTTCCGATCCGGTTCCCATCGAACACTTGAGACGTCCAATACCTCGCCGAATCGTGCGGTAGCACGATGAAGGTCGCGAGCGTCACCAACGCACCAGTTCCGGCCGCGACCACGCCAGCGCGGCGCCGACCGCTGAACCACAGATACGGAATGAACATTCCGGGCAGCAGCTTGATCGCGGTTGCCACGCCGATCATCACTCCCCGCGGTACACGAGGATGCTCGACGGTGCAGTCGTAGATACACATAGCCATCAGGACAATGCCGACTTGACCGAACCCAAGCGCGTCTTGCACCGGCGCGAGCGCGAGCGCAACGGCCACGGCGAGCACGAGGCCGAGCCGGGAGCGACCAACGAACAGTGGTCGCGTCGTCGTATACACGACCCACGCAAGCACGACGATGGAGACAGCATCCCAAAGCGCAAGTCCGACGTCCGCCCGCACCATCCCGAACGGGACCGCGATCAACGCAGCGAACGGCGGATAGGTGAACGGCAACGGCACGCTCAGCTGCGTCGCCAACCAAGGTCCAAACAATGATTTGCCGTGCACGACGGCCCGCCCCGCAGCCCGGTATACGTCGAAGTCAAGCCCGTTGCGTGCGCCGACCAGGTTCCCCACCGCATATCTCAGCCCGATCACCGACAACACGAGCGCGACGACGACCAACACGCGCCCATTGCTCTGAGCGGTCGCGCGACGGTTCACGGCCCAAGTCTTACCTTGTCAGCGGCGACACCCTCGGCTCCAGACATGCCTGGCGACAGGCCGGCTTACCGGGCACGGTTCGCGGCGTCGGGTGACGGATCGCGCCGGCAACGAGCGACGCGCTGGGTCCGACGTTCACGTCGACCAGGAGGCGCCGCTCTTGCGGCGGCGGCCCGTCGAAGCTTGGACGGGTGAGACAGCCACGTGACGTCGAGTTACCGGGCGAGGTCGGCGGAACGTCTCGTCGTCATCACCGACGGCCCTGGCTGTGCTTGGTCAGGGCCGCGGCGCGAACTCGGCACTGCGCGCGACGAAACGGAACCCAGAATCCGGAATCCGGACTGGCAGGCCGAGGTGCAGTATCGGCGGCAACGAGATCGCCCGCTCCGTCAGCACGCTGACGGACCGGAGAACGAAGATCGGGACAACGAAACGCGAGCGTCAGCGAATCCTCCGCCCGGTTGCGCGCATGCCAGTTCCCGGGAGCCGATCAAGACGCCCCGCCCGCCATGGCCTACACGTCGCGAACGCGCGGACCGATACGGTCGGGCGACGTCGCGCCTCGCGCGGGCCGAGGTGTTCGTAACGACGCCCGCGGGACGAATTCTTGCGACGAAGCCGACCGTGCGCTTGTCCCGACCGCGTTCGTGGCGGTCACCGTACAGGTGTACTCGTCGCCGTTGACCAGCTCCCTCGCGATGATCGGATTCCGGCTCCCGGATGCCAAGCGAGGAGGGCCGCCATCGAGTGGGAGACAAGCCACGTTCATCCGGATGATGGGACTTCCACCGTCGCTCAACGGTGCGACGAAGTTCACGGCGGCCGACGCGTCACCCGGGACGACAGCTCGGATCACCGGTGCTGTCGGTGCGGTCGCGACGAAGAACGACTCACTGGTGTCGACAGGAGTCCAGCCGGGATCGATACCCAACTTGCCGAAGGCGTTGTCACCCCAACACTTGAGCGCGCTCGCCGCGATGGCACACGTACCGGAGATCGCCGTGACCGAATTCAGCTCGGGCACCATCACCGGGGTCGACCGGTTGACGGTTGTGCCGTCACCCAACTGACTTCGACTATTCAGTCCCCAACATTGGACGACACCGGTCGTGATCAACGCGCAGTTGTAGTCCTCGCCGGTCGAGAGGCCAGACACGCCCGAAGTCAGCCCTGACACATCGACGGGTACGGCGCTGCTGGTGGTCGTGCCGTCGCCCAGTTCGCCGAACCCGTTGTCTCCCCAACAGCTCACACCACCTGCGGTCGTGACCGCGCAGGTGTCGTCATAGCCCGCCGAGATTGACGTGACGCCTGATGTGAGTCCCGACACGTCCACCGGAGAATCCCTGTTGATGTTTGTCCCGTCGCCCAGTTCGCCGTGTTCGTTGAGTCCCCAGCATTTCGCGCCGCCCATCACCGTGACCGCGCAGGTATGGAACCAGCCTGCAGAAATGGCGGTCACGCCCGAACCCAGTCCGGAGACATCGACTGGTATCGAACTGTTCACGGTCGTGCCGTTGCCCAGTTCACCGCCGAGGTTGAAGCCCCAACATTTGACCGCACCGGTCGAGATCAGAGCGCAGGTGTGGTACGCGCCAGCCGAGATCGCAATCACTCCCGAGGTCAGTCCCGAAACATTGACTGGCCTCAAGGTCGTGATCGGGCGGCCACTCGCCGACCATGCGATCGCTCCCCAGCATTTGACCGCGCCCGCCATTGTCAATGCGCAGGTGTCGTATGCACCTGCCGAGACGGCGCTCACGTCCGTGCGCATGCCTGGAACCGCGACCGGCGTGAAGCGGCTCACGGTCGTCCCATCACCCAACTGACCAAACTGGTTGTCGCCCCAGCACTCGACGCCACCGGACACGGACACGACGCATGCGTGTCCGTAGGCGGCGCTGATCGTCGCGGCGTGCGCGGCCAGCCCGGTCATCTCGACCGGGAACGAACGACGAAGAAGCTCCGCGCCATCTCCCAACTCTCCGTCGTCGTTGTAGCCCCAGCATTTGACACCGCCGATGGTCGTAAGCGCACAGGTGTCCGAACTCCCTGCGGAGAGCGCGACGACGCCCGACGCCAGACCCGACACGTCCACCGGCGTCGACGTGCTGGCAGCCGTGCCGTCGCCGACCTGACCTTGATCGTTGTCTCCCCAACATTTGACGCCACCCGACACCATCAACGCGCAGGCGGCGTATTGGCCGGAGGAGATGGCTGCCACGCCGGACGTCAGTGCTGACACGTCCACAGGCGTAGAACTGTTCGTCATCGAGCCGTCGCCGAGTTCGCCGAAGCTGTTGTCGCCCCAGCACGTCACACCGCGACGATCGGTCAGCGCGCAGGCGTAGGCGCCGCCAGCCGAAACTGCGCTGACACCAGAGGTCAGCCCGAGTACATCCACTGGCACGGACCGGTCGGTGGCCGTTCCGTCTCCAAGTTCACCGGACGCGTTTCGGCCCCAGCAATCGACCCCGCCGGCGGCGGTCAACGCGCACGCGAAGAAACCGCCAGACGACAGGGGATCTTCCACGCCCGCCGCGCGGGCTTCGGTCAAACGGCCGAACATCGTCATGCCCGCGACCAGACCAATCAGCAAGACGATGCACAGTTCCGGCTTCCCGAAACGCTTGAACATGGATTGGCCCCTGCACGTTGAGCAGTCGCAACGATTCGCTGAAAGTTAGTGACAGTTCAGCTCGAATCGGTGTCGGGTTGCGAATTGTTCCACGCGTGCCACTCGCTGGTCGACATGCCGGCGATGACCAACATGCCGAACAGAACTTCGGCGCCGCTGACCGCGAACAAGACGTCCGATGGCGCGTGGTTCGTGTCTGCTGGCGTGTAGCCGACTCGGTCATCGGCGGCAACCAACGCGTTGGTCTGGTTCACCTTGTGTATCCGGGCGTCCTCGTTCTTCCACAGAACACCGCCGACGACTCCCAGAGCTGCGCCAATCAGGAGCAACGCGGCCCCGAACGTCCCTCGGCTCATTCGTATCCCTTCTCGGAAGCAAAGCGTTTTCTACCGTACGCCAGGCGCCAATGCCCAAGCGCGTCCACGACCAAGGTCGCCATGCACCCGACCCGCACCAAACCTTGACCGAGCCGCACCCCGGATGTGGCGCACCGATGCCATCGACGACGGACGCTCGGCCGATATCGGTCGCGACCGTTGTCGGGTCATCGTCGCGGTCCGACGGCATCTCCAATATCGCCGCTCCTGCGGTTCTTGTGGCGCTGAGCCGATCGCCTCCGAGATGCTTATACGTCACAGCCCGGCGAGTTGACGTGTCGGCCGACACATTCACGTCGGTCCGACAAAGATCGTCGCCGTGTGCGCATACGACGTCCTCGCGCCACAGGAATACGCCGGCTGTCGGGTGGGAGTTGCGACTCGTGAGCCGAGCGGCGACGCAGCCCTGCCCGAAGGCGCTTCGGCGACCGCACCGCATGCGCGTCGGCACTTCTGACGACATGCATGCGTGAGGCGTTGACCAACTAAACGCGACTAGCGTGACCCGAGCGTGAAGCATGGGTCGCTCCCCTGTCGTCGCGGAGAGGATCAGCGGTGCGAGCCCCTGACGATCCTGATCGCCCCGCAACGCTCTCAGACCGAATTCGTTTGAACGCGCTGTTTGCCCGGTGCGTACGCGCGCTGAAATTTCCTGTGATTGCCCTGAGTCTTGCGGCCATGTCGGTCGCGGGATGCAGTGCTCGCCCGCATTCCAGCGTAACTCCACCCCTGCACGCACCGACGCCCCCATTGAACGTCGCTTCGTTCCTCCCGAACAACGACCACCTGACAAGCGCAAGGCGGGTCAACCTTGACGGCACGGACACACCGCAAGTTGCGGTGACCGCGCTCGCGACGACGCCGACCACTCGGCATGTTTCTTCCACGGTGCTGCTCCTTGTCTGGAACTCGACTGCGAACCGCTGGACTGTGGTGTTCGATGCGTCGAAGCAGCCGTCATTCGCTCTCCAAACTGACGAAGCGGGGGCGGCTCGGACCGATCGCGCAGTGCCGACACCCAACGTCGCCGTCGTACACGACCAGGCGAACGGCGGGGCCGACCTCGTGTATTGGCTGAACTCGCGGCGGGGAAACTCAAGCAGTTTTCTCGTCGGCGTTGTCCACTACGCAAACAACAGCGCGAACCTCGTATGGAGCTTCGACACCGACGACATCGACACATCGTTGGCGCAGGACAACGGCGTCGTCGTCGACGGCACCGCGCCGTCCCAACAGATACAGATCACGCTTCCCTGGAACACGCAGACCGACCCGGCCAACACCGCCGTCCGTACCTACAGCTTCGTCGTCGCGCCAGCTTCGAACAACACCCTGGACGAATACCGGATTCTTTCGGATACCCGTCCGCTCGTCGGGGTCGGCATCGTCGCGGTCGCCGGTAGCACACAGGGCAGAGTTGCCTACCTTCCTGCCGGATCGCCGGCGAGCGGGTCCTTGCAGCTCGGCGACCTTATCGACGGCGTCGACGGCATTTCACCGCCCAGTCGGTCGCGCCTCGTGCCGGCGGTCATCGACGAAGTCGCGGTACATGATCCGGGCGACAAGGTCGCGCTGGACATCGAACGACACGGTCAACCAGCCGTCGTCACCATCCAGCTCGGCCAATGGAACTTCTTACTCGGACAGAGCGGGTACAGCGGCGTCGTCTCGGGGACGCTCGGCGTCTACCTCCAAGTGTTGCAAACGTCGGTGGTGGTCAACGCCACCGTCCCCGGAGGTCCAGCCGACACCGCGGGAATCGGCGGCGGTTCAACGCTGACGAGCGTCAACGGCATACCGATCCATACGATCGCCAACGTGCAAGCCGCGCTGCGCGGCGCCAGCGCCGGCGACACCGCCACGGTCGGCTACGTGACGCCCCAGGGGACACCCACAACAACGAGAGTCGACCTCGGAACGCCGTCGGGAACGATTCCGTCGATGCTCTACACGCTGTGACGCGAGGCCGTCTCTGTAGCCACCGCACGGCAGTGCAGCCTTCGCGGACCGATGTACAGACCGTCCGGCGAACACAGGGTGTCCTCGCCGATTGAACGACGAAACCCGCCGGTTTGCTCGATCTTGCGCTCGCGACCCTTCGAGTGGGTGAGCGGCCACGAGGTCTCAGCGCGCGGTCGGACCGCAAGCCCGAGCGACCGTGCTGACACGCGCCGACGACCACAGATACGCGCCCACATGGTCGCTGCCGTTGCAGACATTCGGGTTCAGCGACTCGGCGCGTCGACGGACCGTACGCCGACATGCGAGAGCGCAATGCCCGTGATCGACGCCGCCACCTTGATGGCCTCGGCGCGGCTGTACGAAAACGGCGAGCTGATCAGATCGACGTCTTCCGCTGCGAATCCCGGCTGGATGTCGGGCGCAGCTTGCACAATTCCGTTGAGCACCACTGCGACACGCTTCTTGACGAGGGGCTGCGCCACCTTCGTGACCCACTCGTTGTCCCTGAACTGAAGGTGGACCGCCCACTCCGACGCTGACGTGTCGAGGACCGTCGCGTAGTGAACGTCGGCACCGGTCAGGAGGACGTGGCCGAGAAGATAACAGAACCTTCCCGTCCGGTCGGAGAACATCGCACCGGCCGGGGTGGAGACGAACGTCCCGGGCTTGGGACAAAGCTGACCGATATTCGAGAATGTCAACTTCACCGCGCGGAACTCCAATCCGGCGCCGGAACCTACCGAGATGGGTGAGGTCGGAACCGAACGTGGAGGAACGGCCGTCGGGCCCGTACCCGACGAACACGACGCGATCGAAGCGACGAGAACCGCGAGCGCGGCGCCGTTGAGCCACGGCCGACGGCGCCGCATCCAGGGCACTCCTCGCATGTCGCCATGCGATCGTCGTTGCGCTACTCCCTGTCGGGACGGCGGCCGCGGCGGTCTCGCGCTCGGAATTCGAACGCGACGACGCCGACCCGCCGGTCGGGAGGTCTCAGAGGCGCGAGATTGATCCAATGCATTATCTTGCCATGCCATCTCCGCCATCCGCGACGGACCGCTTGCCGGCGACACCTGCGCGGTGCCGCGTTGGCGGCAACCTTTGAGTCGGCGTCGAAGTTTCTGAGCCACGCCCGACCCCCGCCCGCGTGCACGTCGTGTGGTCCTCCTCAGCTCCGGCGCGAGGCCGCCGATGAGGACCGGGAGCGGCGTCGCTCAAGGCATCGTTGCTTCACAGCTTGCAACCGCCGTGTAGCCGGCTCTTCGTCGCGCCCCACGGTCGCAGTCCCGGCGAACGCGTCGCGGCGCGACGCCCCCCAGGCCTGGTTCGTGACCGGCGACCCGCGAACAACGACCGAAGCTGGCCGGCCCGCCGGATCCCGTCGGAACCGCGGCTCAACGCACCCAGCTTGGACTCAGTTGCGGTCATCCGAGCTGCGCGCCGGGCGGTGAGCGACACTCTGGTCGGGGACCGAGCGCTCCCGCCGAGCACATCCGAGCATGTCACATCCCACCGGCGCCGGCGTCGATCTAGATCTAGAAGGAGGACGTTGACGGCGCCGCGCGTGCCAGATCTCGCGACAGCTGTGGGTTCGGGCATGGTGCTGTGGGGCCCGCCGTAGAATGTGTCTGGCCGAGTTGACATTGTCGGTGAGGCCTCTCGGTGTACGTGGCTGTCCTATTGCGGTGTTGATCGAGTCCGTCGGTCGGGTGCGGCGTGCGCGATCGGGGTGTTCATGGCGAACGGCGCGGACGATGGTGGTGGGTCGGGACTGTTTCGCCAGCGCGTTCGCGAAGCTTCCCGGGGGACCCCCGGACCGTGGTGGACTGATCCAAATCGGAGGACGACTCCCTGGTGGGATCGGCGGTCGGTCGGGAGTTTCGTCCTACCGGACGAGCCGCTCCTCACGACCGAGCCGCCGGAGGACCCAACACCTGAGTCGGTTCCCGCGGCGCGATATGGGGGATTCGGCGGGGCGTTTGTCATAGCGCTCGCGTTGCTGGCGGTGCTGTTGGTCACCGCCCATGTGTCTGATATCCCGCGCCTGTCGCGTGTCCTGGTACCGGTCATCGGGCTGTTTGGAACGATTGGGTTCGCCCGCTTGCTGCAGCCGCGCCACCCTGACGAGCCGTGGCTTGGGCGCCTGTTGATCTTGGGTGTGCTCGTGAAGATCGGCGGGACGATCCTGCGCTACACGACGCTGCTGAAGAAGGGGCAGTTAGGCGACGCGAGCGTCTATGACCAGTTCGGCGAGCGCTACGCCAAGGCGTGGCTCGGAAAGACTGGAGTGACGGCACCTGTTTTGGCCAACTTGAAGTCGAGCAACTTCATGCGCTGGTTCACTGGCATCGTCTATTACCTCTTCGGTCGGGACCTGATCGCCGGTTTCTTCGTTTACAGTCTGATCGCGTTCGCCGGTTCGTATTTGTGGTACCGCGCTGCTGTCATCGCGATTCCCTTCCTCGACCGCAAGCTGTTCTTCCTACTGATGCTGTTCGCTCCCAGCGTCGTGTTCTGGCCAGCCGGGATCGGCAAAGAGGCCCTCATACAGTTCGGTCTTGGGTCAGTCGCGCTCGGCGTCGCGTACATGCTCACGGGCCGGATGCTCTACGGGATCCTGGTGTCGTTGCCGGGCGCCTGGCTCACGTACGAGGTCCGAGCTCACCTCCTCGGCCTGGCATTGCTGGCGTTAGCGTTCGCGTACGTGTTCGGACGTCAACGAAAGACGTCCGAGTCCAAGAGTTCACTTGCGAAACCGATCGGGATCGTCGTGGTGGTGCTGCTTGCGGCGTTCGGTGTTACCCAAGGCGCGAAACGGCTCCACATCAACGCGTTGACACCCCAGGCAATTCAAACCGAGTTGCAGGCCACCGCGGTCAGCACCACCCAAGAACATTCCGCGTTCCAGACCAACGTCTCGTTGTCGCCGTTGCATCTGCCCCAAGATGCCGCCACCGTGCTGCTCCGACCCTTCCCGTGGGAGGTCCAATCCAAAAACCAGATCCTCGCGTCGCTCGAAGGCCTCGCACTCGCGGCGTTCATCATCTACCGAAGGAAGTCCGTCGGGTTGTCGCTGCGAAAGATGCGCGAGGTGCCCTTTCTCTTTTATGCCTGGATCCTCACATTGCTTTATGTGCTGCTGTTTCAGGCGTTCGGCAACTTCGGCTTGCTCGTACGCGAACGTTCACTCGTCCTACCTGCTTTGTATGTCCTTCTCGCGCTCGACGTGCACCTGGCCGATCAAGCTGACACCGCGGCCAAAGAACTCCGACAATGGAAAGCATGAACTGCCCGATCGACGTCCAGGATCGTGCGACGTTCTCGAGACGGTCGCTCCTCTTACTGACCGTCCCGTCCGACCTCGAAAGTGGAGACGTCTGACTGTGGACCGACCCGGAAGCGATCCGCGACGTTCCCCAGCGATCACTATCGGAAGGCGTCGACGGCGAACCCATCCACGGCGAGGCACCCCGGCTCTCGGTTGATCTGGAACCGGTAGCCGACCACGCCGCGGCCCAGACGCGGCCCCAGGACTCGAGGCCCGAGCGACCGTTTCACGCGACCGGGGCCCGGTGCGGCCGGTTCATCGTGCGTGACCCACACGGCGGGGCCGTGCAGTCATGGCCGTCTCGCGAAAGGCGCGCACGTCAGCTGAACACCAGTGACGACCGTCGACGTGATGCGCCTCGATCGTTGGCCGACGGCTGCGCAACGCCTATGACGACGGCATGGGCACCATCGAAGGTCGAACGGCAGACCGCGAATGACGGCATCCGCATGGACAGACTCCCGACCCGCTCTGACTGGGGGACGACAACGAGACGCCAGATATTCGCGGTCGTCGGCGCCGTTGGGTAGTCGACCGGCACGGCTGGCCGACCTCGAAGACCGACCGGGCGAAGGCTGACGTGCCGTGCGCCGCCACGCCGAAGACGTCGTCCGTTCAGACCGATCGCGTTGGTCGAACATGTGGTCGCGCGATGCGCCGCCGTCCCAGCCATCCGGCCACCCGATGCATCGCCCAGACGCCGGACACGAATCCGATGCCGCGACAACGGGTTGCGCCCACGCCGTGGCCGCGGACGGATCGAACGGATGTCTTCACGACCCGACATCAACGCAACGCACCCCAACCGCCGCCCGAGGGCACCGTCGTCAGCTCAGTTCGCGAACCAGAGGTGGGCTCGCCTCGCGACGGCGACGTCAGCCGCGGCGCATCAGAACCCCGCACGAACGAACCGGCTGGGATCCTCCGAGGCGAGGCCGCGCGGACGTGTGGCGAGGGGGCCAGGGACCCCCGCGAACATATTCTTTACTTATCTGGACATAATCAGGATGTTCGAACGTCGCGGTTTGTGCGATAACTCGAAGACAACTCGAGGAACGCGCTGGCAGTTTTCTGCAGGCCGTGTTCGTCAGCTGGGCTGAAGAGGTGTCCGGTGGTCGTCATCGTCGCGGTCGCGCTGCTGGCTTCGGTCGGTATCGCCGCGTTGTTCGGCCGCCCTCGACGCGATTCGATCGTCGAGCACCAGCGCGCCATCGAGACACTCCGCGAGATCGCCGAACGCACCCGCGAAACCCCGAACGAACGGCGCACGACGGGCACTATCCGACCGATCACGTCCAGTTCTGCTCGGAGCCATCCGCCGGACGAGGACACCCCCGTCGACCCCGGTCCGTCCGGTTCGCAAGAACTCCCAGTCTCGCCGGTCTCGGCCGGACTATTCGTCGCGGCCGACCGTCGCCCATCTTCCAACCATCGGCCCCGCAGCCGCGGCCGAAAACCCCCCGCCGACTTGGGCCCCGCGGGCCCATCTCGACAGTGAAGATCGCGGCGCACCGGAACACGTTGACACGACGACGGCAGTCCGGCGGCGCCCCAGCCTCCCGACGAACCGTTTTGGGTCGGCGCGCCGTGCATTCGCAGGCGTCGCGGTGCTCGCAGCGATCGCAGCCTCCGCATTCGCCGCGATACACAGCCCAGGGTCATCCCACCACACCACGCACGCTCCCCGTACAGGTCGCGTGCTGCGTGCGACCTCGACATCCCGGCCTTCGGCCTCGAGACCATCGACCACGACGACGACCACGACCATCCCCCACAGCCTCCTCCAGCCCATCGTGACCGTGGGCGGCAACGCGACCATTCACGTCGCGTTCCCGGTCACCCTCACGCTGCGTGCGACGAGCGCCTGCTGGGTATTGGCGAGCGACCCGGCCGGCCAGACCCTCTACACCGGCACGCTGCGACCCGGTCAACAACAACAACTACAAGCGAACGGCATATTCGATGTACGTCTCGGCAACTCGACCGGCATCGTCATTTCCGTCAACAACATCCCGCTCACCCTCACGGGCATCGCCAACACCGCGACCTTGACCTTTGCCCCCACCTAAAGAACGGGCACAGTGAGATCCACCGCGATATTGGCAAATCCAACTCTCGCGAGCTACGACCATGGGCAACCTCTCGGCACTGACTGTCGACATGACCGTCGTTGACGCCGACCGCGACAACACCAATCACGCGACGTCGACGTCGACCTCCACGACCTCCGTTATGTCGATGTTGGCGCCGTCCCGGTCGACCTGCTCGACGGCGACCGTTGCAAGCGGTTCTCCAGCACAACGCGACACTTCATTAGCCTCGAGCAGTGACCGCCCGTGACCCACTGAGGTCGTTGGATCAGCCGCATCCGACGCGCCTCGCGCCGACCACGCCCGGCTACAGCTCGATCATGGACGCGCACCGCGAAGCACTCTCGAACGGCGAACCCGGATATATCGACCCGGTCAGCGGCTACTTCGTCTTCACGGCCGCGTATCTCGCCGACCGCGATTGCTGCGACTGTGGATGCCGCCACTGCCCGTATGTCTCCTCGTAGTTCGGATGCGGTCGACACCGCGCGTGCATGACACGAATCGAGTCGTACCTTGTTTCGAGTCGTCGGCCACCCTTGGTACGGTCGCGAGCTGTCGCACGGGGCCAAGATCGTCGTCGCTCACGACGACTCCAAGACCGCGTCTCCCACACGCGTACGTGAGATCGTGGTCAATCTCGCCAGACCGGAGACGACTGACCGAATGTTCGTCGGACAGACCGATCCATTCCCTACCCTCCTGGGGTATCTGACCGAAGCAGCTGGTTGCCGACGCCGCGAGCCACGAAGATGGACAGGTGACCTACTCGATCGTCGCCCGTGATCCCGAGACCGGCGCATTCGGTGTGGCCGTACAGTCCCACTACTTCTCGGTCGGTGCGATCGTGCCCTGGGTCGAAGCGGGTGTCGGCGCCGTCGCGACCCAGGCATCCTCGGAACTCAGCTACGGACCACTCGGGCTTGAACGCATGCGCGCCGGCCAGCCCGCGAACGAGGTCCTCGGCGCGCTCGTCGCGGCCGACTCCCGGCACGAGACGAGACAGGTCGCGATGGTCGACAACAACGGGTTGGCTGTCGTGCACTCCGGCTCGAGTTGCATCGCGTACGCAGGTTCTCGCACTGCGACCGGGTGGGCAGTCCAGGCGAACATGATGCGCACCCCGACGGTCCCCGACGCGATGGCCGACGCGTTCGTCGGCGCCGCGGGTGACTTAATCGACCGACTCCTGGTCACGCTCGACGCAGCCGAAGCCGCGGGCGGCGACATTCGCGGGCAACAGTCGGCCGCCCTCCTGGTGTCCTCGACCGCGTCCGATGCCTCGGTGTCGGCCAGCACCGTGCTGCGCCTTCACGTCGAGGACCACGACCGTCCGCTGGTCGAGTTGCGCCGCCTCGTGGGAATGCACCGCGCGTACCAACTTGTCGGGGGTGCGCTCGAGCGCGCACAGTCCGGCAATCTCGAAGACGTGGTTCCGACGCTCGAACGTGCGCATGAGCTCGCGCCGGAGAGCTCCGAGATCCGCTTCTGGTTGGGCGGACTGTGGACGATGGCCGGCGATCCCCGCGGTCGCCCGATGCTCGACGAGCTGTTCGTAGCGAACTCGGGCTGGCGGGAGCTGATCCCGCGTCTCGTCACTGCCGGCGTGATTCCCGACCTTCCCGGGATGGTCGACCTGCTTACCGCTCGGGAAGCGTGAGCGCTTGTGCTGCGATGGTGAGTGCGTCGAGGTGACCGTCGATCGAGCCGAGGCCCGCGCCCATCGTGTTGATCGAGACGTGACTCGCCGCCGCGGCTCGCCAGCGTCCGATGTGGTCGACCAGTTTGTCGACGCCACCCGCGGTCCAGCTGACGCGCCCTTCCATTCCGAGCGCGCTCGGATC
>JBKQIY010000119.1:0-16699 GCA_052148155.1 Acidimicrobiia bacterium
GCCGCGCCCGACCGACCGATCGTCGCCATCACCGGCGACGGCGGATTCGGGCAATACCTCGCCGAACTGAACACCGCAGTGAAGTACCACATCCCGATCAAGCACGTCCTCCTCAACAACGCGCAACTCGGCAAAATCTCCAAGGAACAGCGCGCGGCCGAATGGGACGTGTGGCAGACGTCGCTGCACAACCCTAACTTTGCCGAATACGCACTGGTATGCGGGGCACACGGAACGCGAGTGACGTCACCGAACGAGCTCGACGACGCGCTGACCGCTGCATTCGCGCACGACGGACCTGCGCTCGTCGAGGTCATGACCGACCCCGATCTCGTCTGACCGACAAGGTGCGACCGACGCGCGTGTTGCAGAGCGCGGGTCAGCTCCATCCGAGATCCTGATCGCAAAAGATCCTCTCGTCACGCGCAAATCTTGCCGGCGTCTGTGAGAACGCCGGATACCGGTCGGCGCGGGCAGGGCGAGCTACCGGCCAGGCTCGACGTTGCGCGCACTGATGAACGCTTGTGGGGTCGATTCGTGGTCGAGTTCGGGGTCGCGCACGGTTTGGGCTTGTGGCTTGAGGCCCGCCTCGACGAGTGATCGGGTGACCTCTTCCGGGCGGTGTCGGAAATATGTCAGCGACTGGCCGGTGCCGTACGCGTCGGTCCGGTGTACTGCCTCGCTCTGGCCGGCCTGGAACGCCACCAGGAGATGACCACCGTCGGAGAGCACCCGGTGGAGCTCGGAGAACACCTCGCGCAGATGCTCCGGCGCGGTGTGGATGATCGAATACCAACAGACAGCGCCGACGAGGGACCCGTCCTCAAACGGGAGTGCGCTGAGACGTCCCTCCACGAAGTGGATGTCGGGGTGCGCCCGCCGGGCGACGGTCAGCATCGCGTGCGATATGTCGACACCAACAACGTGGAGCCCGTGGGCTGTCAGCCACGCCGCGACGCGTCCGGGCCCGCACCCGACGTCCGCGACGAGACCCGCGGAGAGGCCCACGAATTCGACGAACGCTGCGAGGAACGCCCGATCGAGAGGGCCCTCGAACGCTGCACTCAGGTCGATCCCGACCTGCTTCGCGTACTGCTCAGCGGTTGCGTCGTAGACGGCTCGCGCCGCCGACACATGGTCAGGCTCCGTCACGCTGGCGAATCTAAACCGAGCCAGACCTCCGCGATGCTTCGGTTTCGAACGCGACCGAACCTGCCCAAACGCCGCCACCGGGGCGTTGGCGATCGTGGCCGAGTGGGAAGAGCCTCAGGGATATCGTCGTCACCAGTACCGCAAGTTCTCACTTCCCCGATCGGGCCGGCAGGCCGCAGGTCCTCATCGCACCGGACAAGCCCGGCTCAACGGTGAGTCACCCCTGGTCCGGCGCGGCATGGGAATCCCGCGATTGCGTACCCAGCTGAACGTCGACCAGCCGGTATAACACCCATTTTGCACGTCACAGAACCAAGCGGCCGGAGTTGCCTAGCACGCCGGCACCGGGCATTTCGCGAACATGGCGGTCCGCCATTGTGGCGCGCGAGCGCGCACGTTCGATCAGCCTTCGCGTATCCACACGCGCAGTGGGCCCGCGATTTTGAATCCAGCGCGTTGTGCGGCGGCTAGTTCGTCGCCAGACTCGTAGCCCACGAGGGTCGAGCTCGCGAACAGGGAGCGCGCGAGGGCGAGGCAACCAGACCAGCTCGCTGAGCTGATGTCCCCCTCCGCGAAGAAGTTGGAGATCCCGACGACATTCGAGGTGTGCGTGGCGATCGCACCAGCAACGATTCGGTCGTCCGACCGAGCGGCGAGCACCACGACCGAGTCGTGATCGACAACGTCCGCACGAAGCGCGTCCGTTGGTCCCTCGTCTCCGCGCCATGCCTCAACCCACGCCGCGAAGTCCTCGCGGTCGCGCACCAACCCCCAGTCGGGAGCGACCACCTTCGCCAACCGCCGCGATTTCGGACAGACGATCCATTGGGCGTCGAAGAGGACCCGGAACCCGTAGCCGGTGAGATTGAGCGACGCGAAGCTGTCCTTGATCGAACAACCCATCGAGGAATCGATGCGCGCGAGCAACTCCGGAATCGAGAGATCGGGTACCAACGTGACAGCGTCGGGATAGTAGGGCGGCGTCCGTGTCGAGCTTGTCCACGCAACATCGTCGAACCGGGTCCGCGCACCGTGGGACCGGCAGATCACGTCGCACCATTCGGCATTGTTGAGAGCCGCGATCGGGCGCCAGGACTTCACCGGACCGAGTGTGCCAGTTCACGCGTACTCGGCACCCAGGTATCCTGAACGCGTCGTCCCATACCAACGCGGCCGGGCCATCCCAACCGATGCGATGCGCCGGAACTTCCTGAGCCCGGCCGGGTAAGCAAGAGTTGCAGGCATGGCATCACTGCTCGTCGTTACCGGCCCCCCGGGTGCCGGCAAGTCCACGGTCGCGCGTGTCCTGGCTGAGAGGTTCGATCCGAGCGTGCTCGTGGAGGGCGACGCCTTTTTCGCGTTTCTAGCTCGCGGCGCCATCCCGCCATGGCTTCCCGAGTCAAACGGGCAGAATGAGATCGTTACGAAAGCGGCCGCTTCCGCGGCGGGCCGATACTCCGCCGGTGGATATACGACGGTGTACGACAGAGTCGTGAGTCCGTGGATCCTTCCGACGTTCCTTGCCGCGACAGGTCTCGATCGCATTGACTACGTCGTCCTACAGCCGTCGGTCGAGCGGTGTCTCGACCGGGTAGCGACGCGCGAGGGACACGGCTTCACCGACGAACTCGCGACACGCAAGATGCATCACGAGTTCGCGAACGCCGACATTCATCAACGCCACGTACTCGTCGACCCGCCGGATAGGCCAGAGCTCGTCGCCGAACTCGTCCTCGCCGCCCGAGACACGGAGCTACTCGCATACAACCACAGCCGGTCATGACGGCGAACCTCGTGGAGCACCAAGCGAGGACGGTCGCGAGCGGCCCCGAACAGCCTTCCCAAAACAACGTGAACCCCGCCCCGATCGCGGGACCGGGTCGATCTATCAGCGAACTCGATCATCGGGAGCTAACAACGTCGAGGGAGGCACTATTGCACTTCGCGTCGACCGTCGCAGAAGAATGCCCAGCGCTCTCTCATGTCAGTCAGCGGCAGACCCTCGACCCCGAACGGCCCCAGCACTCTCGCCGCCATACCTTGCAGCGCCCGTACCGAGTCAGACGCGACGGGTGATGCTCGAGTCTGGGTCAGTGAGCGAGCAGCGTTTGCAGCGCTCGGACCTGGTCGCGAAGCGCATTGGTTTGCCCCAAGGTGTCATATCGCAGTGCATCCGCAGTGAGGTCTTGAATCTCGCCGTCCACGATGTCGAGGAGCTCCGTCAGAGCGCGGCGGGGCACATCGCCAGCGCCCAGACCTCGGATGCTGCCGGCGATCGGTCCCTGGACCATCATCCTCGACGTATCAGTCGCAATCGCTTCAGCGTTCGATATCGCCGACAACGCCGAGCGGAAGGCACTCACGGCGGCCTTGTCCCGCGCTTTCATTGCATCGGTAAGTGCTCCTTGCAGTCGATCGCGGATACCGGCGTTCACGCAGGCGACGATATCGACACGAGCTCAAGCTGTACAGAACGACCAGGCTCGGTGTCCGTGACGGCACCGTCCCATATCGACACCGCCGGGCTGACCCAGTGCGGCCGGGTGCGACATGATCCTGCATGCTGGGGTTACGATTCGCTGTTCCCGAGGCGCTCCACCTCGAGCAATGTGAACGCATCGATCACCGACCGAAGAACCTGTCGGCCAATCCGAGGATCGAGCCCCTTGCCCGCGGCGACTCTCTCGACTCTCGCGAGCATCTCGTCCTCGCGAGATCTGTCCACGACCGCCATGCCCTGCGCCCGTTTGTATCGCACCACTTCCTCAATGAGCCGCAGGCGCTCACGAAGAACATCGACGAGTTGATCGTCGAGAGCGTCCAGTTTCCGTCGCGTGTCCCGCAGGTCTGGACGACCAAACTCGCCAGTCGCCATTGATGTCGTCCCCTCCACAGTCGTCCGTCGGCCGACGTCCCATTCCGTGCTGCAACGGGTTCCGTCTGCGGGACGGGCTGATCGCGGAGTACCGAAGCTACATCGACACAACCCCCGTGTACGCGCAGGTCTCGCCTCGCCCCACAGCGGCAATGAGCATCGACGAAGAAGTCGAAGCCGAGCTCACCACGGCCCGGCCGAGCCACGAATGCGGCCGGCCGTACGCTGGTCGAGAGATGTCGGATCTTGCCGTCGCGCGCTCAGAAGGACAGACGCCGCCGGCTAAGCCGACGACGTGTCCAACTTGCTCGTCGGCCAGCTCGTCGTTGCGGTGGGTCGCGTGCACGTCGCGACAAGTGAGTCAATCCGGCATACCCAGACGATAGCTACACCGACGCGGCGCTCGGCTTCGCCAACCCATGACTTCGCACACGGCTCCTAGCTGCGGGTTGTTCCGCCGAGCGGCCGGTAGCTCATCGCCGCGTCTGAACGTTGACGCTTGGAGACGGGCCGCTCCGCCGGGCAAATCCGACCGTCGCGCTGTTTAGTACGGCTTCAGGGTCTGATCGCGTTGGGTGGGGTGCCGCCAGGCGGAAATGGCTCCCAGGACGGCGAGGAGTACGAGCGCGACTGCTGCGCCGACCACAGCCCCGGTCAGGTAGGTGGACGCGGATCCCGCGGCGGCACCGACGCCCCAGGCGGTGAGAACAACGATCACGATCATGAATAGCGGCACCGTTCCTCCCAGATTGATCACGCCAGCATCTCAGGATCTTACGGTAGGTATAGCCGCGAGACGCGACGGTTGACAGTCGGCCTCGGAGTGTTCGTGCCAGCCACCTGCCGAGCCGTCTTTCCGAGGGGGCGCATGGTGGCGCTCGACGCGATTTCTAGGCGTACGCGTGGGTGACGATGGACCAGCTCGTGCCGTTCCAGTGTTCGATGGTGTTGGAGCCTGCGGCGTAACAGTTGGTGGTGCTGACGCACGAGATATCGACGAGGACGCTGTGAACGCCGGGGGACGGTGGTTGGGCGACGATCGTCGATTTTTGTTCCGTTCCACCGTTCCGCGAGTTCCTGTTGGAGGTCGCGGCCGGCGACGACGAGACAGTTCGTGCTGGTGGTGCAGGACACAGCGTTGAGGTCGATGAAGCCGTCGGGACTGACGGAGATCGTCCAGTGCTTGCCGTTCCACTGGTCGGTGATGGCTTGGTCAGCGGCGTCGGAGCCGGATAGTTTGAGGCGTCCCAACACGAACCAAGGGTAGGACGAACCCCGCGTTCCGATTCTGAGCGCGCAAGATCTGCATCATCCCGATCGTTGCGTTTTCCGAGCAGTATTGCGATGAGCGATAATTGTGCTGTGAAGACCGCGAGCCTGCGGCGCAGATTTGGTGACCGGCTCGACATCGTTCCCGACGACGACATCGTCATCGCCCCGGACTGAGATCATTCCGAGCGAATTTCGCACTCTTTAGTTAGGCTACGGCGCAACGACGCGAGGAGCGGATCGCGGAGCGCAAGTCGGGAGGCGACCTTCGCGTCCACGCCCGCACAATGTGGCCGGCAGCTTGCATCCGGACGTCATCCCCGTGGAAGTGATTGCACGGCGTCAGACGGTGAGTGAACTTCGCGCCGGACTGGTCACTGAAGAGTGCGACGAGCGTTGAGCCTTCGGAGCAGTCACCTTGGGTATTCGGGGTTGGCGAGCAGGCCGAGCGCTTCGAGTTCGCGACGGAGGGCTTCGGCGTTCGCGAATCGGTGGACGCGCATCCCGATCTCGCGTGCGGTCTGGACGTGCATCGGGCTGTCATCGATGAAGAGCGTGGTTGCGGTGTCGAGCTGATATCGGTCCAGGAGAAGGTGGAAGATCGCCGGGTCGGGCTTGGCGACACCTTCCGCACCGGACACGACGATCCCCGCGAACGATGCGAGGAACGAGAACCGTTCTCTCGCCCGTGTGAACGCATCGTCTGGCCAATTCGTCAACGCAAAACACGGCACCGACCGGTCGCATAGCTCTCGAAGGATCTCGACCGTCGGTTCAATCGCTCCGGCGACCATCTCATCTTCTCGCGCCCACGCCATGATCTGCGTTCCGTAGTGCGGGTACTGGACGACGAGTTCAGGCAACGTTTCCGTCATCGAGCGGCCCAGATCGTGCTGATAGTGCCACTCCATCGTGCACACGGAACCGAGGAACGCCTCCATCTCGTCGTCACTGTCGAACAGCGAGCGGTAGAGATAGCGCGGATTCCAGTCGATCAGTACACCACCGAGATCGAACACGACAGCATCAACAGCGGGTCGCGGGACGGCCACCGGTCCATCATGCCGGACTCGGCCTTCCTCTCACGCCAACACAGCCGGGAGGCGCATGATCCGCGCCGTTCCCTCCCCGCCAGGTGCCCCATGTACAACAGGACGATCCGTCAAGGCGATGTCGTCTGATGGCTCCAGGCTGGCGTGTCGGAACATCGGGCCTGTCGGGCGAAGCCGTTTGCGTTCTACTGGGCGCGGACCCCCGCTGGACCGCTCCGGTACCCGGGTCCAGCAGTACGTCGACTCGGACGACCACTGCTGAACGAAGGACGCGATCCCGGTCGGGGCCGCGCCAAGGTATTACGTCTCCGCAGGCCCATCAACGCGTTTCGCGGCCGCGAGACCATGGCTCGTCAGTCGTGCGTTCACTGGTTGCCGTGTCGGGGAGGTCGACGACGAGTGTTCCGGGCTGCCAGTCGGGGAGTCGGTCGATGACAGTGCCGGTTGGGGAGACGAGCGCGGCGATGCCAGGGAAGTCCTCGTCGATGGTTGTGCCGGCTTGGGTGGCCATCGCGACCCAGACGTGCAGTCGTTTGGCGTGGCGGCGGGCATCGCGCAGCCCGCAGCTTTGCCACCATGCGAAGCCCGCACGCCACGACACCTCATCGGTCTTGCGTTCGTCGAGTCCGGGCGCCGAGCAGAACAACACGATCGCAGCTCCGGAGCGTGTGGTCGCGTTCCAGGTCCAGTCGACGCCGGCTTCGGCGCAGATGATGATGCCGTACCGGTTCCCGGCAAGATCGAACGTGAGAGTGTGCGAGCCAGTTGCGTAGGCGTGTTCGTCGTCGCCGAGGTGTCGTTTGCGTTGCGCGCCGATGAGTCGTCCGTTGGATGCGACGGCCTGGGTGATGAAGAACGTCTCGTCTGACCGTTCGCTCAACCCGAAGACCACAGCCGGTCCGGGCGTGCGTGTCGCGTTGACCAGGGTGTCAATGGCAGGATGTTCGAGTGGGATCGCGTCTTGGGGATGGCGCGACGGATCGACCGAACCGGTCAGGGAGAACTCGGGGAACACCACCAGCCGACAGCCCGCCCGCGCTGCGTCATCGAGCACATTGAGGTGTGCAGCGAGATTCTCGTCGAGGGCGTGTTTCTCACAGGTCACGGCGGCCAACAGTGTCCGCATGTTCGCATTCTCACACCCGAGGCCGATCTTTGCGACGTCATATCGACGTTCGCAGGACAGTCGCGCTGGACCGGCTCGCGCGTATCCGGACGTTCCGTCTTTCGACGACGGTGCGAGGGCTGGGACAACTGACCATACGAGCGGCAGGACTCGTGACTGATGCGTCATCCCGGTCGGCCCGCTGCGGAAATTGCGCGGCTCTCCGCCTGGGGCTGGATCGCCGTCTACCGCTGGGTGCGAGATTCAGACAAAGTCGAGGATTTGGGCCCAGCCGCCGACGCGGGGGGAGTCAACGACGTGATGGGCGATGTCGAGTGCTTCTGGGCATGCATCGCGGGGCACGACGGCGATGGTCGCCGCGGCGAGGAGTTCGCAATCGTTAGGTCCATCACCGATCGCGAGCACGCGAGTCGGATCGAGACCGGCGTGTGTGCAATATGCGACGACCCCGACCCATTTCGACAGGCCCAACGGTGTGACAGTGCACGAGTATCCGCCGTACTGGTCTACGCCCGAGATGTGTATCTCGGCAGCGCCAGTCAAGGCGTTTGCGACTGCGATCAGGGGTTCCGGGTCGTGGCCCACCAGCCCGAGCATCAGCACCGGAACCGTGTTCACGATCTCTTCGAGGTCGGCGTGTGCCGCTGTGGTCCCGAAGCTGGCGAGATGGGTCGGGTGCGTGGAAGGTCGTTCGCCGAGGAACACGTCGATGTGTGCATGATCGACATATACGCATGGATCGATACCGACAGAGCGAAACGCGTCGAGCACCGTTCTGGCTGCGTCGGCGGCATAGGGCTGTCGGTGGTAACGCATTCCGGATCGCAGGTCGAGCGCCAGTGCACCGTTCAGCATCACCGCGGGAGGAGCGAAGCCGAGCCGAGCGAGAGGTGTTCGAGTTGACATGACGCGCCGTCCGGTCGCGACCAACACGGGAATGTCGCGGCGTTCCAGTTCCTTCCACGCGGCCACGGTGTGCGGATGGGTTTCCTCGTGACCGAACCACAACGTGCCATCTAGATCGGTGACGACGAGATCCACTTTCGCCATCACCAGATCTTATGAGCGCATACCCGCACCTACGACCGGATTGTCTTCCGTCGGCCGCTCGGCTGCTCCGGCAATCGATCCGTCGCGCCGAACGACAGTCGCGCAAGTTTGCGGCGCATCGTGCTCACATGAGCACCGAGCAGTTGCTCGGCGCTCGACGACGCTGAGCGGTGGGACGCGGGTTGCCGTCTCTCTCAAGGCTGTGCGCCGCGTTTCGGACCAGGCCCGTTGACGCGATCGCACCGTTTCCCGGTGGGATGATCGCGACTGTCCTACCGGCCCCGTGGGTGCGTGTCGAAGGAGCAGGAGATGGCAGACACTGGTATCGAGTTTGGCGGGCTGAATCTTGTCGCTCGGGATGTCGGCGCGACAGTTGCGTTCTACCGCCGCCTCGGTTTTGCGATCCCTGAGGAGAAGATCTGGCGGACGGACAGCGGCCCGCACCACACCGAAGGCGCGACGCTCGAAGGCACCTTCGAGATCGAGATCGACAGTTCGGCGCTCGCTTCGGTGTACAACGCGGGGTACAGCGCCGATCCTGAGTCCGGTTCGACCGTGATCGGCTTCCGGTTGGCGACGCGAGAAGCTGTCGACATCCGCTACGCCGATCTCATCGCTGCCGGATATCGCGCACACCAGGAGCCATACGACACGTTCTGGGGAGCACGTTACGCCATTGTCTGCGATCCTGACGGTCGCGACGTTGGACTTATGGGCCCAAGTGATCCAGAACGACGTAGCCCACCTCCAAAGATTTGAACGAAACGTCAAAGTGCGCCACGGGCCTCGCCGACGGGCTCAATACCCAATGGATCGACCGCTACCGGTTCCCCCGCCGATAGCTGGCGAACCGCACTGGTCGATGGGCGGGAACAAACCGAGTACTCGGGTCGTCCGATTACTCTGACGGCCGCGGTACGGTCGGGTACGTGCTAATCGTCCTGAACGGGGCGCCTGGTGTCGGAAAATCGGCGCTCGCCGATCGTTACGGTGACGATCATGCGCTCGCGCTCGTGATCGACATCGATGTCCTTCGACAACATCTTGGCCAGTGGGAGAAGACCGAAGCGTCCAGGGACATTGCTCGGGATCTCGCGGTCGCGTTGGCTCGGAACCATCTCGGCCGCGGATACGACGTGATCGTCCCGCAGTATTTTGGAAGACGCAACTTCGTTGAGCGGCTGCGACTCATCGCCGAGGAGGTCAGCGTACAGTTCGTGGAGGTGATCCTCAGCGACGACACCGACTCGATCGTTGCGCGGTTCCGTCGGCGACGGGCCGAGTTCTCATCGCTCGGTGTCCGGCATCCCGAAGCCGATCTGAGCGACGAGGCCGTCGCCGCCGCAGTGCGCGCGGCGAATGACGGCCTGCGACGAGATGCGCTCACTCACCATGTCGCGATGATCGAAACGGCGGCCGGCATCGACGCTGCCTACCGCGCTCTTTGTGGTGCGATCTCAAACGTCGGGTGAGACGCGAGGGACGGGACTCACCCTCGCATGCGCGGGCGGCGACCTCAGCCGTTCCTCAGAAGTTCTTTGCGACATTCGGGTGCCATCGGCCCTGTCCCTCGCCGATGCCGGCAGAGAACCGGGACGAGCAGCATGGGTTTTTGGAACTGTGGCAGCGGAGGTGCCGTCAGAATCGCATGAGGCGATTCGCATGTGTGGTTGCATTGGCTGTCCTCGTTGCCGGGTGTTCGTCGAGTCCGCGTCCAGTTGGTTCGTCACATCCGGTGGGTTGGGTCGCGCCTGCGTCTGCGCCGCCCGGGGCGACGGCGCTTGCGCGTCGCCTGCTCGACGACGCGGTCCTGCCGCCGGGAGTACAGCCCTACAGCGGTCCGGCTCCTCGCTGGCTTGTGTCCGATCCGGACGGTACGCCAGCGCTCGTGAATCTCGTGCGAGCGCATCGTTTCTGGACGATGCACTCGACGGCAGCGAATGTTGCGGGCTTCTTGGAGACGCATCGGCCAAACGGCTTCACAGGCGACGGTGACGGGTCGCTCGGCGCGCTGAGGAGCCACACCAACGTTGCGCTGTTCACGAGCAATCAGCTTGCGGTCCTGCCGCTAAACATCAGCAATGCGCAACTCGATGTTGCGGTCTCCGACGCGACGTCAGGGACTGTGGTGATCCGCGTCGACGCGTTGGTTGCGTGGACGGTCCCGCGCCCGCGGGCAGAGTTCGTACGCACCACGGATCGCGTCGTCATCCTCACGGTGACCCACGTCGATGGGGCGAGGCGGTGGCCAGGCAAGCGGGTCGTGAATACGCGGGCAGATCTCGTACAGGCAATCGTGCGGTCCTTCAACGCGCTGCGCGTCTCCGCGCCTCAATTGTCCTATGGGTGTCCGCCGGGCGCACTGCTCTCCTATCAAATCGCCTTTGCGCGATCGCCGAACGCGACGCCAGATCTCGTCGCCGTGACCAGTCGTTGCGGTCGTGTCGGAGCGACCGTCGGGACGCGGGCACTTCCGGCGCTCGACACCACCGGCGCGTTCTCCGAGTCAGTGGCGCACCTGCTCGGCTCGTCCGAAGTCCACTAGCAATCGCGCGCGACCCGCACACGTTCTCACGGCGTGGTGTCGTGCGTGCTGGCCGGACCTCTTGAGTACTCGGCCGGGCCGTCTTCGTGCTCGACCCCACCGACGAAACCACCCCAGCCTCGGTCGTCTACCGCATCCAGTCATAATGCGGCACAACCCCACGAAACGTTGCGAGCGCGCCAGCCGGTGCCGTCAGTCCGACGTCCACCGTGACATTGGTCGCGTTCGGTCCTACCGTCTGGGACGTGGCCCCGATGTGGTGTCCCAGCTGCCGCAGTGAGTATCGCGAGGGAATCTCAGTTTGCGCTGATTGCGGCGCGACGCTTGTCGCCGAGCTTCCGCCCCCGAGCCGATCCCACGAGCAGGCGGTCCCGCATGGTCTGTTCCTCCCGGGAGAGGAGGTCGTTGAATTGCTCACCACGAACGCCGTCGAAGCTCAGGTCATCGCCGCGCGACTTCGTTCGTCAGGAATTGCGGCCACCGTATTCGGAGAAGACGGCGATTCGGGGTACGGCGCCGTGATGGAGTTCGCTCAGGGATCGCGCGTGATGGTGCGACGCCGCGATGTCGATGTGGCCGCGCGGCTCGTCGCGGACCAGTCGTGATGTCTAGCCGTTGACGAGATCTCTGCCGCGATGCCGTCGCCTCATGAGTGGCGTACGAGCACTCGCCCGGCTGGGCTCACGCCCGGCCCGGCGCCAACGAACTTCGGCCCAGGCGATCGTGGCGACAATGATGATCGCGCCCACGGCGACGGAGACGCGCCCGGCAGACACGTACCAGGGCGGCTGGTTGCCGAACGCCTTCCATGCGCCGTCGAACACAGCAATCTGACCGACGAGCGCCAAAAGGACGGCGACGGCCGCGATCGGCACGACGAGTTTGTGTTCGGTGGTTCGTGGCCGAGGCGACGCGACGCAGACCAACGCGATCCCGATGGCTAACGGGAGCGTGTAACGGCCTTGCCACGCGGTCAGGGCCCGATTGTGGTAGGTGGCGATGAGGGCGACAAAAGGCAGGGCCACCACGAGTACACACCCGCACAGGACGACCAACCCTGTGCGTCGGCTGCTCGCGACCGCGATGACGACCAGTGCGAGTACCGCCAGCGACCAGCACACTTCGGCGACGAACGTCGGGGGGATGTTCAACTTGCCGAGGTAGGCGAGCATTTGGCGGAGGAGGGTCCCGGTCTTCCCGAGGCTGGCGTCGACCGTGTGGATGAGGCCGAGGTTCGACGGCGTTGGTTCATAAAACGTTTCGTAACTGCGGAACGTCACGGTCCAGGTGGCCATGACCGCCGTGGCGATCGCCGCGGATGCGAGCACCATACGCGCGGAGCTTGAATGAAGGAACTGGCTGCGTTCGCTCCGGCTGGCGCTCATCAACGATACGACAACGGCCAACACGATCCAAAGGCCGCCGAGCTGTCGGCATGTGGCCAGGACAACGCCGCTCAGGATCCCCAGCTGGACGAGTCGGCGTTGCGCGACCGAGCTGGTGCGGTGCACCAACGCCAGAACGACCGCCCAGAAACACACGGCCGCCGCGATCTCCAAGCCGCTGGGGTTCAGTGCCCCGGACAGGTTCAACGCCAGCGGGGTGAGCCCCACGAACAGGCCAGCCGCGAGGACCAGCGGTCTGCGGCGCATCGACATCAAGACGGACGCGCCGGCCGCGAACAACGCAGCGCAGATGACCGCGCTGACCAGCCGCATCAGATACCAGCCGGTCTGATTCGGAAACGCGAGCGAGGGCCAGCCGACGAGCGCGTAGTACAGCGGGAAGTAGCGTCCCTCGCCGGTGACGACGGTGACCGACCCTTGATGAGCGGGTCCGGCCGACTCGCAGTTCCCGGACTCAAACAGGCCGAGACACGGGCGATCATCGACGACACGACGAATAGTGACCGGGACGTTGGTGATCGCTCCCGTGCCATGGTTGTACGAACCGTTATGCGGGAAGATCTCGCCGCGAACCACCGAGACCGCGCGGTAGACGTGATCAACCTCGTCGGGATAGTCATTGACCGGGGTCACCAAGGCCCAGCCCACCCCGAGCAACAAGAACCCGACGAACCAACCGACCCACAGAGTCTTCGTGTCGTTCAACGAGCCCGTCCCGTCAACACGACGAACATGCTGCGGGACGCACATCTTGCATTCGACGCTGCATCGAGAATCGGATCTCGGAACCCTCGCAGGGCAGACCCCGACCGAACGCTCGCAGCCAGTCTCGTTCGAAGTTCACGACCCGACGATTCGTCTACGCCGTTCGACACCACCGCGCGCATCCGACAGGGTGTCGCGCACCGCGATTGACTCCACAGGATCGGTTGACGCACCCAGACGTTGCAGGCGGAGCGTTGTCGCTGATACGCCCGGCGCCACCACAGACACGCCTCCATTCATCAATGTCGACGAAACACAAGTGGTCCAGTTCTTCGCGCGCCTCGTTGCGAGCAGTTCGGCTCAGGGTCCACCAAATTCACGGACGCGCCCACTGACTATTAAACGATATACGTTAATCACAACGTAAAGGACGGAAGAGGTACATAGTCGCTATCTGTCGCGCGGACGGCAGATCACCGGTCTCTTCCAGCCAAGCACCGAGAGACTTCGCCTCACGGTGAACGGCCCGATGAGGCCATCCGGCCTGGAACAGACATTCCCGCCACCACCAGCCAAAAACCTTGCGGCGGTACTCATGCGTCCCGGATCGGGCTGGCTGGATGGGCCCCTCAGCAAGGCGACGAATCGGAACGGCCGAACTCGTGGTGTCGGCCACCTCTCGAAACTGAGCTGGAAGATCGCTCCCGGCTGCGTCCAGCCGCTCGGACTACCTGTCCCGGAGCGATATGCCATCGCGTAACGCTGCCGAGTCACGAGCCGCGCCGCATCAGCAGCATTCATCGGTCGTCGCGGGAAGTTCTGGGCTCGGAACTGCGCGTCGGTCGTCAGTTCGCTACCGGCCGCCGGCCGCTTCGCAACGCCGGGCAGACACGTCGCCAGGCCTCGCCCCAATATTGGCCGAGCGGGCCGATGCCCGCGCCATCGACAGCCAACGAGCGTGGTCCGACACCACGAAACCTGTGACGTTCGATCGCGTGATCGGCCACGGGACACCGGCCCTATCGTGGATAGGTGACGCTTGACGCGTGCCAACATCTACTGTGTTAAAGCCACTTCGGAGGTGACATGCCGGTTGTTGTGGTCCTGATCGTTCTGGTGATCGTCGTATTGGTCGGCGCAGCTGCCGGTTCAGTGTGGTCGTTGTTGGTCGGCGTACTGGCTGCGGTGGCAGTCGCGACCGCTCTGGTGGGCATCATTGCGGGCGTCGTCGCATGGCGGAGCGGGAGCCAGCAGGACGAGCGTCGCGGAGTCGGCCGTTCTGCACCGATGCGGGACCGTCCACAGAACTGGTGATCTTCGCGGCCGGACGGCCGACGTGATCCTCGAGCAGAACACACTGAGCGATTGTGGCTCGGAGCCGCCGGCATCCTGAAGAGACGTGGCGGTCATCACTGCGACCCGACGTCCTATTCGCCGTACTGACGCTGGTCGGGTCGGTGTCGGTCTGACCGGGTGCGCTGCTCGTCCTGATTTCGGCAAATCGCGTTGCGCAGCACTGACGATCCCGACCTGGGACGAGATATGCGACTTCGTGCTCGGTCCTGCGGGATGGTTTCCGTGTAGCACTTTTGAGTCCCGCGAAATGGCCGAGAGATACGTATGAGTGTGCGTGGGCGTGGAGCACGCGGCCGTATTCGTTGGATCGCCGGGCTCGCCATCACCACTGTCGTGGTGCTGGCGGGCTGTGCGTCCGCGTCATCGAAGGCCGCAACCGTTGGGGCTCGATCGGCGACGACGACATCTCCGACTCCGACGACCTCGACGACGACGACCACGACGACAGCCACGACGACCACGACGACAGCCACGACGACGACCACCTCTACGACCACCACGACGACGCCTACGACGGTGAGGATGCCGTCGGCCTACCTCGCGGAGAAGCTTGGTCCGGGTGCCAGTGGCCCGGCCGTGTTGGCTTTGCAGCAACGATTGAGTTCACTCGGCTACTGGCTTGGGACCCCGACCGGCGTGTTCGACGACAGTACTGAACAGGCGGTGTATGCATTGCAGAAGGCCGCGGGGCTGCCCCGCGACGGCATCGTCGGGCCGACGACGTGGCTCGCGGTCGTCAAGGGCGCGGTGCCACATCCGCGAAGCCGCCTCGGGCGTCTCATCGAAGTTGATCTCGAAGATGATCTCGTCATGTTCGTGGCGAACGGCAAGGTTGACGCGGTGTTGAATACGTCGACGGGTGGCGGATATTCCTACTGGAGCAACGGCCAGAGCGCAGTGGCGGACACTCCGACCGGACTCTTCCACATTTACCGGCAAGTGGATGGACTGGTGACCGACTCGCTCGGGCAGCTTTGGCGTCCGAAGTATTTCGACAGTGGGTTCGCCATCCACGGCGATTCGAACGTCCCGGCCACCCCGGCCTCGCACGGGTGCGTTCGCGTGAGCAATGAGGCGATCGACTGGATCTGGGAACAAAATCTGGCTCCGATCGGCACGCCGGTTTGGATCTATTAACACCGCCTCGACTCGTCTGGACAGGCCAGAACCTCGGCGTCCGACATGGCCGGCGTCCGAGCCGGACGCGCGATCGCCGAGTCGCTCGCGAGGATGCGCGAACAGGCCAATGTCCAACACCCCTGACGAGATCGCCGAGGTGTGCCCGCGCGTCGCTTCCGGTTCGGCTTGTAATCGGCAACTCGATTCTGACCCGTGATGGCCGATCAGGTTGACCGCCAGCGGTGCCCGCGTCTACGGACAGTGGAGCCGTCTGCCTTTCGAACGTAGGAGTGGTTCCAGCCGAACAACCGAGTGACGGCGAACGCGATTGTTCCCCCAGCCACGCGGCCGACACCTTTCGCGGCCAGGTCAGTCGGTAGGTTGATGATCGTGGACGAGCGGCTGGCCGCGAATCGTGAAAATTGGAACGATCGCACGATCATCCATTTGGGTTCGCAGTTTTACGACGTCGACCGCTGGCTTCGCGAGCAGCGGGGTCCGAGACCTCGGGAAGTGCACGCGTTGGGTGATGTGAATGGGCTGCGTTTGGTGCATTTGCAGTGCCACTTCGGTCTTGACACCCTGGCGTGGGCGCGGGCAGGTGCACTCGTCACCGGTTTGGATTTCTCGCCGCAAGCGATCGCAGCGGCGAAGGACATCGCCGAGCGTGCCGGTCTGGGCGATCGTGCCGAGTTTGTGTGCGCGGAGGTATACCAGGCCTTAGATGCGTTGCGACATGCGAAGTTCGACATCGTCTACGTCAGTCTGGGTGCGTTGTGCTGGCTACCCGACGTTGATCGGTGGGCCGAACAGGCCGCCGGGCTCGTCGCGTCAGGCGGTCGGTTGTATCTGCACGATGGTCATCCGCTCGCCTGGGCGCTCGCCGAAGACAGCGTAAGGGTCCGCCATAGGATAAGACGCGAGATGTAGGGTGCGGGTGTGGAGCTGTCTTGTGAGGACCTGCGTGGGTTTTTCGAGACGGTGTTGCCGCATCTGAACGAGCGGCAGAGTCGAATCGTTGCGGGCGCGATGGCGGAGTCGTTG
>JBKQIY010000120.1:0-29080 GCA_052148155.1 Acidimicrobiia bacterium
CTTTTCCGCCAACGCAGCATGGCTGGCATGTGCGGTCCTCGCCCACAACCTGATCCGCTGGAACGCCCGACTCGGTGACATCCAGCCCGACGATCAACTCACCGTCGCGCGTACCTTCCGCACCCAACTCATCGCCTCACCCGGCCGGATCGTGAACCTTCACGGCGGATTCACGCTCCGGCTCCCGACCCGATGGCCATGGGCCGACACGATCCGCACCGCGCTCGCTCAACTCCGCGCGATTCCGCAACTCGCCTGAACGAACCGCGCCGTTCGTACTCAACGAACCGTCACACCAGGGCGCAGCCATGCCCAACGCCGCCGCACAACACGATCCGCGCTCACCAACACACCAAAAACGCGGCCCGCACAACACTCACCCTCACCGACACGTCACAAACACCCGCCAAACACGCCACCGCACCCCTTACACAGCGACCACACCCGAAAATCGGTGCTTCCAGGTTTAGTCTTGAACGTTCGCGACGCGCTCGCCAGACGCCCATCGATTGTGCGATATCTGGCTTGCCAACGTCCGCTCGGCAGCCTCCGGATGTTGCCGAACTGCCGCTACCCGGTCATGATCCGTCTCTCCTTTGCGGTTTGGTTTTCTCGGCGTTCGGTGGCACCGGCCGTTTACGCGTCGCGCGCCCAGCTGTCCCTCGTGCCGCCTCGTCCGACGTGGCGGCTGGTGCCGTCTCGTCCGATGCCGCGGTGCGAAGGTCGGAGTCGATGAAGTCCTCGTCGTTGGTGTGCGCGGCGACGAAGCCTCGGATGCCGAGCTGGCGAAGATGATCGACCCACCGTCCAAGCTCTTCGACTGCGTTGTCGAGAGAGTCGGCGTGCTCATCGAGGAGCGCGAGCAGCAGCTCCTTGCGCCTTTCCCGGTAGCTCCACTGTCGTGCGTCGCTCGGTGAACCAGTCATTCTGTCGACGGTTGCCTCCGCCGCGGTCGGGTCGGTGACGCCGATTTCGCGAAGGCGGGCGTAGACGGCTTCGAGCTGGTCGGAACGGCCGAGGAGGTGCATGTACAGCTCGTCGACGGGCCGGGTGGTGCCTCGCATCAACCGGTGGTCGTCCGGCGGCGGGAGCAGAAACCAGATGATCGGCAGGTCGAAGACCATGGCGAAGATCAGAAGCTCGTGGGCGTCGAATTCGCGCCGGCGGTCACCGTCCCAGGCCCGCTCGATTGAGGAGACGCCAGCCTGGGTGAGGCGTTGGCCGAGGTAGGGCTCGAGCCGCTCGGCGAGTTCGTCTTGGGTCCAACCCCGCAGTTCGCGGGCAGCCCGGAAGTTGAAAGCGACGACCTGGTTGAGGTCGACGTCGGGATCGAGCGCCAGCGGGGGAGGGGGTTGCTGGCGCGATCGGCGGGCCACGATGATACAGCCTAGACCGCTCACCGCTTGTTTCGATAATGCTCGGCCGCTTTGGGGTGATACAATCCGCAGCCCGTATCTAGACGGGTTGGAGGTTGTATTGGTGACGGGTCGCCTTCCGGCGCTGTTGACGGTGGAAGAAGCAGCCGAGGTATTGCGCATCGGCCGTACCAAGGCCTACGCCATGGCCCAGGAGTGGCGCGACACCGGTGGGAGGTCAGGCCTGCCGGTTGTGGACCCCGGTCATGTGCTGCGGGTACCGCTGCGCCAGCTCGAGGCGATCATCGGCGGTTCGCTGGTAGCGGACGACCAGCAAGCGACGTCGACGGTCATGGCGAGGAAGCGGCCGTCCGCCGAGCCGCGGGCTCGAGCGCGTGACGAGTCCTCACCAGCACCCACGACCGAGAACGCGTCGACCCCATCGCGAAAGCCACGTCGACGCACCAACCGCCGACTCGACGACCAGCTCAACCTCTTCAATCCGAAGCACCCCACGAGCTGATCCCCATGCACCGCATCAACTGCCTCAACGACGGACCGATCGCAACGACAGGCACTTGCCAGCCCTTCGGGCAGGCCGCCCCGGCCGCACGCGCCGCGACTTCTCGGCCGGGGACGAGACGGTGCTGACCATCACGAAACTCAAAGGCGCCGAGTATTTGATCGCGTCGGTCGCTGACGGGATGGAGGACTACTACATGGGTGCCGGCGAGGCACCGGGCGTGTGGCGCGGCGCGTGGGCGGCCGAGCTCGGCTTGGAGGGTGTGGTCCGCGCCGATGACCTACGCGCGCTGGTCAACGGTGTCGAACCGAACGTCGGGTTCGACATGTTGGCGGGCCATCGGGAACGCACGGTGCGCGCGGTCGATGTGACGTTGTCGGTCCCGAAGTCGGTGTCGTTGCTGTGGGCGTTCGGCAGCCCGCAGACGTCTGCTGCGGTGTCGATCGCAGTGGTCGAAGCAACAAATCATGCGCTCGACTTTTTGGAGGAGCGCGTGGCGGTGGCCCGCCAGCAGCAGGGCGGCGTGCGGCGACGAGTACCGACGAACGGTTTCGCGATCGCGACGTTCGCGCATCGCACGAGCCGGGCTGGCGATCCCCAACTCCATACGCACTGTCTGATCCCGAACGTTGTCCGCCGAGCCGATGGCGAATATGTCGCGTTCGACGCCAACCCGTTACACGTGTGGGGCAAAGCTGCCGGGACCGTCTTCTTGAACGAGCTCGAGCGGCCGGCTCGGTGTCGGCTGGGGACCCGAGCGGAACGGCTGCCGCGAGATCGTCGGGTTCAGTCAAGAACAGCTCCGCGAGTTCTCGAAGCGCACTGTCGCGATCGAGACACACCTGGAAGCCGCCGGCGAGCTGGCGTTCGACTCGAAGGCCGACCGTATGCGCGCCGACGACCGGGCGGCGCGCGCGACCCGCGACCCTAAGGACAAGACGCTCACGCCGGAACGGTTGCGGGACCGCTGGCGTGCCGGAGCCGAGCAGGTCGGCCTCGAGCCCGGCGCCGCGGTCGACAACTTGGTGATCGGCCGTCAGCTCGAACCTGCACACACGCTCGGCGAAGCCGAGATCTGCGCAGCGCTGGTCGATCCGGCGACCGGGTTGTGCGCGATGCAGTCTCGCTTCGGTGAGGCGCACGTCGTCGAGCGGGTCGCGGCGATCTCGGGTGGGCGACTCACCCTCGAAGAAATCCTCACCGTCACCAAACAATTCCTGTGTTCCGAACATGTCGTGCGTCTGACGCCCGACGTCGCACAACGCCGTCCGGCCGAATGGTCGACCGTTGAACTGCGCGCCGTCGAAGACCGGCTTCTCGCCCAGCTCGACGCGATGACCGCCAGAAGCTGCGACCCGACCGCGCCATCGGCGATCGATGCCGCGATCGCCCGCGAGCCGAAGCGATTGGGCCGAGATCAGATCGAGGCGGTGCGCGTCCTGTGCGATGGCGGACCGTCCGTGCGGGTACTCGTCGCACCTGCCGGGTTCGGCAAGACCACCGCCCTGCACGCCGCAGCCACCGCCGTCGCGTCGACCGGCAGTCCAGTCGTCGCGCTGGCACCGACGCACAAGGCAGTCGCCGAGTTACGCGCCGCCGGTCTCGACGCGCAAACGATCGCACGATTCTGCCATCGCGTTCGCGACGTCCCACTCGTGGCGGACACGACGGTGATCGTCGACGAGACGTCTCAGGTCGCCACCCGCGACGCCGCTGGGCTCCTCGAAGCGATCGCCGCGACCCCGGATACCCGGGTCTGGTTTGTTGGAGACGTCCGCCAAGCCCAACCGGTCGCGGCGGGCGGACTCGCCGCCGAGCTAGAACGACTCGCCGCCGACGGTCTGATTCCGGCGGCGGGGCTCCACCAAAATCGCCGCCAACGCGACCCGGCCGAGCGCGCCGCGCTCGCCAAATACCGGGCCGGCGACATCGACGCCAGCCAGACCATCCGCACCGACCACGGCTGGGAACACGACCTTGCGAGCCCGACCGATACCCGCCACGCGTTGGCCGATGCCGCGGTCGCGGACGGCGACCGTCACGGTGTCGAACACGTCGCTGTGCTAGCCGTAAGCCACGCCGACTGCGAAGACCTCGCCGACGCGATCCGCGCCATCCGGGTTGGGCGCGGCGAACTGCGCGGCCCGACCTTGCAAGGACCAGGATGGGGTAACTCGCGGACGTACGCGGCCGGTGACCGGATCCTCGTGCACGTCAACCTCGACGTCGGTCCGGAGCGGCGCGTGTGCAACGGCTCGACCGGCACCGTGCTCGCCGCGACACGCCACGGACTAAACGTGTTGATCGACGACGGTCAGCAGGTCAAGATCGACGCCGACGTCGTTGCTGGCCGTCGAGTCGACGGCACCCCGAACGTCTCGCACGCCTGGGCCCGGACCGTCGACGGCGCACAGGGCGGCACCTGGCGTCAAGTCCACTTTCTCGCCACGCCCGCCCTCGACCGCATGACCGGATATGTCGCCCAAAGCCGTGGGCAACTCCCAACCCACACCTGGAACACCCGCCCCGACCGCGACCACCCACTCAGCCTCCTCGCCGACGACCGCAGCCCCGGCGAAGCGGTGCTCGACGCCATGCGCCGCAACGAACCAAAAACGTTCGCCGGCCTCGACGACCCCTCGACGCTCGACCGCGAGCTACGGGCCGAACGCGCAGAACACACTGCGGTCATCGCGACAGCTCCGCCCGATCGACGTGAAGAACTGCTCCGCGCACACGAGCGTCAGGATCGCGCGGCAGACGACCACCACTGGGCCACGCGAGGGCTCATACTCCGCGAAGACGAACGCGCGAGCCTCGGACCGCTCACCCGACTCCGCCGCACAGGACGAGACGACATCAACCGACACGACCAAGACGTCGCCGACGCCCACGCGCGCCTCGAGCGAGCCGAACGCGAGCTTCGCGACGCACGTCTCGACACGACCCGGTTCGAAGCTGCGGTGTCCGCACGAGCCTCCTGGGACCGCCAACACGGCTGGCGGATCGGCCGCGCCGACGCGATCGACCGTCAGCTCGCCCACCACTGGGCCGACGTCACCAGGCCGTGCGCGCCGACGACCCGCTCGCCTTCGGTGTCGCACATCTTCGCCATGCGCGGACGGTGTATCGAGTCGACCTCCACGACCTGATCGACACGTTGCCTGACGATCGACGCGAACCGTTAAAACGAGCCGAAGCAGAAGTCCGCCACAACGAGGACGACCTGCGACGCGCGAAACAAGAACTCGCACGCGCGCACGCCGCCCACGATGACTCCCAGCAGCGGCATTGGGGCCGGCGCGACAAAGCCACGATCGCGCGAGCCGAAACAGATATCCGCGCGGCCACACGAAACCGCGACGTCCTCGCGGAAAAAGTCGCCCAGTCGAAAACGCTCGCGGAACGGGAACGACACAACGTCCGATATTGGGCAGCAGCAACCCGCAACACGGCAGACAGACGCGACAACCTGACCAAAGCGATTAAGGATCTCGATATCGCGCTCGCGGTCACCCGACCCGAACGCGTCATAGCCGCCGCCATTGACCCGGCCAACGAACTCTGGCGCTCTATCGGTCCGCCGCCAGCGACACGCGGCGGGCTCGCCGCGTGGTGCGGCATCGCTGAGCAAGTCGAAACCGAACGCGACCGCGGACGACCCAACCTCGGTACCCGCCGCGTGAACGATGACCTCGGTGCGGTCCTCGGACACGCACACGAGATCATCGACGCCGCAAGCCGACAGGATCCGACCCCGACCCACCGCACGCCAGTCGACCCGTCGCTCTGGCAGCCCAGACTCGCCGGCTCTCGGCGGATCACTGAGCCCACACAACAAACCCTGGAGCAAGGCGTCGGACTTGAGCTGTGACGCTGTCGCAGGCGCCCAGCTATGAGTCTTGACGAGTCACTACGCCAACACGCACCACTCCGTCACAATCGCACAGCCTTTCGCGGTAGCACTCCCCGCCCTTCGCTGGTCCGTGTGCGCGGTCCCGGCGTTGCGCACGACCTCGCGTTCATCTCCGCGTGCCAACTCGTCGGCTCGGCGGCCTCCCTTACCGGCGACGCCCAGGAAATCGGCGGCGCCTGGTTTCTGGAAGTAGTTGCGCGTTGGGCCAGGTTGAGTGATCTTGTTCAATCCTGTACTTCAGTTGAACGATAATCTCGTCGAGTGCGCTCGATGCGCCGTACTCGTCGGCCGCGATGACCAATCGGCGCTGAGCTTCGACAGCGGAGTTAAGTTGCCCCCGATGGGCACACACTCAATGTCGCGCTCACCGACGGCAGCGTCGAGCGTTTTGATGTCGTCGTCGCATGCGACGGCATCAACTCTCGGACCCGGAACCTGGTGTTCGGTCCCGCGAGAGGATTCAACTCCGGATGGATGCTATGGACCTGGTGGGCAGACGCGGAGTGGTTCACTCCCGACACTGTGCACGAATGGTGGGGATCTGGATCCTTCTTCGGTCTCTACCCTGCACCTGGCCGGGTGATGTGCGCTGCCGGCGGACCCGCCAGTTCGATGCACGGCGACGAACCCCAAGCGCTGCTGCGACGGCAGCTGGCGAAGTTGATCCAGAACGTCCCAGCGGTCGGCGACGCGATCGACGATCTGTCCATTCCGTATTCGTGGCCGATGCGTGACGTCCGCGCCGATCGCTGGATAGCAGGTCGTGTCGCTCTTTGTGGCGACGCGGCGGTTGGCTTCTTACCGACGGCCGGGGCGGGAGCCTCCGAAGCCATCCGTGCTGCAACCGTGTTGGCCGACGAACTTTCGCGTGCCGACGCGAGCGGCCTTGCGCAGGCGCTGACTTCGTACGAGAAACGGTGCCGCACGGCTGTCGAACGCAACCAGAACGACTCGCGACGTCTGGCCCGCGCGATGTTCATTCACCGGCCAGCGCTCGTCTGGGCTCGTGATCAGCTCGCACGTCGATATCCAGCCGGGCGGGCACTCGCACAAGTCGTTGCCAGTATGCGCCAACCGCCGTGACCTCGAAAGCGTCTCGCCCTACCCCGGCAAGCCGAGGTCTCGTTCGGAGCTGCGCGCGCGTTCGAACGTGCGTTGGACTTGCTGAATCCGGGTGTTGAGCTCGGCTTTGGTGCGCCGCAAGCGAAGATACGCGGAGTGTTCGTCGTTGGTCCAACGTCGCGCGACGCGAGCGCGAATGAGGCGTGCCCGACTCTGGTTGCACTCGGCGAGGGCTTCGAGGAGCTCAGCGAATTCCCGACCCGATCGCTCGAGCGCGGCGTCGTACCGCGGGTGTGCAGTGTCCACATCGTGTCTCTCTGGAGTCGTGCTCATGCATCACCAGGCTGTCCAGTATTGGTACCCGACCATCGCAGACCGGTTTGCCTCCGTCGGAGGTTGCGTGGTGACGCCCGCCGCGGGATGGGTCGAGGGCGACCCGACAGGCTTCGAGTCGGACGGAAGTCTGCTCGGGGTGGCTCGCTGCGACTGGCGCGTTGTTGAGGCGGTGACCGATCGCTTGCCCATGCAAAGCTCGGCGACGACCGCGGCGATGAGCGCAGGTACGTCGAAGCCTGGTCGTCCGGTCGCTTCTGACGAACATCGCACCGGCGAGCGGGACCCGGTATCCCGCGCCGAGAAAGGCCGCGACAGCGATCACGGTGACAAGTGAGGTGTCGAGCGCTTGACCGTGCCGGTCACGACGGCCTTCTTCGCCTGCCGGAGGAGCCAAGCGAACGCGCGGTCGCCGATCCCGGCGAGTATGCCGAGCCGACCACCGCTTCCTTGGACCGTTCGTGCGAGCTCGCCCGACAGGCGCCGGAACGCGTTCAAGCCTATGCGCACGGACGTCTCGCCCTGCGGTCGCTCATCGTCGCTTGCAAGAGTCCCCCAATCGAGCCGCGCACCTGGTTCCTTTTCGACCCTCGTCAGATGCATGTAGACTAGCAAACATTGCAGAAGCACAGACGAATGTCAGGTTCGGCGAGCTACTGCCCGCGCCTATCCCCGGAGGAGTCAGGATGAAGCCTTACGTTCTTCCAGAACTCGACTATGACATTGGCGCGCTCGAACCGCACTACGCCGCCCGTGCGCTCGAGTTGCATTACGGCAAGCACCACGCCGCGTACGTCAGCGGCGTGAACTCGACCCTCGACCGGCTCGCCGAAGCAAGACACGCGAACGACATGCACTCGCTCGTGGGCCTCGAAAAAGCCCTCGCGTTCAACCTGTCCGGACACGTCTTGCACTCAATATTGTGGAAGAACCTGCATCCCGACGGAGGAGGGCGCCCAGAAGACGAGCTCGCAGCAGCGATCGACGAATCCTTCGGTTCGTTCGCCGCGTTTCGAACCCAGCTCGCGGCCGCCGCAACCACGGTTCAAGGTTCAGGATGGGGAGCGCTGTCCTGGGAGCCACTCGGCGAACGCCTGCACATCGAACAGATCTACGACCACCAAGGCAACACCGGCCAAAGCGGAGTGCCGCTCCTCGTGATCGACGCATGGGAGCACGCCTACTACCTGCAATACCACAACTCCCGTAGCGACTACGTCGACGCCATCTGGAACATCATCAACTGGCCCGACATCGCCGCCCGTCTCGAACGGACACGCGCGCTCACCCTTGTCGCCACCCCCGCGGCATGAACCGCTCCGACACCACCACCGTGACAACACACGGCCGATCAACACAGACCTTGGCCGCGCACCGGCGGTGTTCGGCGCGCGGACCGAGCGGTCAGCGCTTCGCGGTCACCGCGAGCTCGCGACCGTCGCGGGCCGCGTCGGACTGACGGGGTGAGGGACCATGGCCGAGATTGAACGCCACGATCCGTTCGGAGGAGCGTACGGCGCGGCGCTCGCGGTGCGGGCCGGCGATTTCGTGTTCAGCACCGTGGCAGGCGTCACCGAGATGCGCGACGGTATCCCCGTGTTCGCTGACACGTTCGGAGAGCAGCTGCAACGCACTGGTCGCCACGCCGCGAGGGAACTCGCCGCGTTCGGACTCGCGACCACCGACATTATCGACGCGACGATTCTCGTGCATCCGTCAGTGGACATCGAGCCAGGCCAACTGCTCGACGAGCTCGCCGCTCACGTGTTCGGCGATACGGCACCCACGATGACCAACACCCGCTCGGCATCCATGTACACCAGCTCATTGATCAGCATCAAAATCACAGCCTACAAACCGAACAGCTAGCAGTCGCCGGCCGGATCGCGCTGCAAGCCAACTCTCCGGGCGTTCGCGAGGTTGACGTTCGTCGAATCGTGAATCACCCGACGTGGCACCGACGCCGGTGGGAGGTAGCTCTCACGGGCGACGGGTCATGAACGTAGCGGGAGGGAGCTTCCCCCTCCCGCTCTCTCGCACCGTCCGTGACGGTCTCCCGTTATACGGCGCCCACAGTCCGGCAGTCGGGTGAAGCGAGGAGATGCCAGTGAGCGAAGAGCGTGGGCTGTCGTTGTCGAGCAGCGTTCAGCCACCTCCACGCCCGGGTTGGGTTACTCGCAGACGTTTGAACTTCTGCATTGCCCATCTGACGAGATGTTCGTCGATGCGCGCCGCGAGGGAGTACACCTCGGAGCGGTAGAACGCTCCGTAGTAGTTGATCCAGCCTCGGACCCGAGGATCGATCTCCGGCGTGTGACCTCTTTTGTGTCGACACGGTCCTGTTCCGTCGCTCCACGTATTGTTCTTCGTCGAACTCGAGCGACGCCGTGTGCAGTTCGTGGGCGCGGTCGAATCTACCGCGACGGGCGGGTTCGTTACCGTGAGCGGGTGATGCCCCTTTGGTACCGCGGCCGAGTAGGACGTGCCTGATGACTGAGGTCAACCGGCTTCTTGCCGCCAACAAGGCGTACGCGGCCGCTCGTGCCAACGTCGCCGACCCACGCCCAAGCCGACGCCTCGCCATCGTCACCTGCATGGACGCTCGCATCGATGTGTTCGCGGCGCTCGGGTTGCATCTGGGTGAGGCCCACGTCATCCGCAATGCCGGAGGTCGAGTGACCGACGACGTGCTTCGGAGCCTGACGCTTTCGAGTCACGTGCTCGGCGTCGACACCGTGGTCGTCATGCAACACACCAAATGCGGTCTCGCGGGAGTGACGGACCAGGAACTGCGACGACGAACCGGCGCAGACTTTGGCTTCTTCCCGATCGACGATCACGCCGGCGCACTAACCGATGACATCGAGTTCCTGATCTCCAAGCCATACCTTGAACCACTCAAGACCATTGCTGGCTTCGTCTACGACGTCGAAAGCGGAGACGTCGTCGACGTTGTCCGTTGGCAACGATCCGAGTAGCCGAGCCGGCAGTCTTGTCGGAAGGAACCGTCGCGCCCCGCGATCTCTACCGCTGATATGGGTCGACGATCCACACCCGTCTCGACCGCTCCGGGACGCTCCCCGAAACCGCGTCCCACAACGACGCGCCGCGGTTGTCTCCTAAGGCTGCATCGCTCGCTGCTCCGCTCGGGCAACCAAACGTCACCGTTGAGAAATCGGTCGACGTGCGAACGCATTTTGCGGGCGCCGCTAGGGAGCTTGGGGTCCGTCGCGGCCAACGATTTGACTCGACTCCGCCTGGATGTCAGACGAGCCGCGCTTTTTAGCGTTTAGGTTGCGGCCTGTTGTTGGTGTTCAAAGGGCCTGTGTTCCAGAGGGCGGGTCGTCAAGCGTCAGAGATCCCGATCGAAAGAGAATCTCGCGTGACACGCACATCTTTCAGGGATCGGTTCGAAAGCCGGATATCGGTCGACGTAGGTGCGGGCGAGCTACCTGCCAGGCGCGATGTTGCGAGCAATGATGAACGCCTGCGGGGACGATTCGTGGTCGAGTTCCGGGTCGCGCACGGCTTGGACGTGTGGCTTGAGCCCCGCTTCGACGAGTGATCGGGCGACGTCCTCCGGACAGTGTCGGAAATAGGTCAACGAGTGCCCCGTGCCGTACGCGTCGGTCCGGTGCACGGCCTCGCTGTCGCCGGCCTGGAACGCCACCAGGAGATGACCGCCGACGGCGAGCACCCGCTCGAGCTCGCAGAACACGTCGCGCAGATGCTCCGGCGACGTGTGGATGATCGAATACCAACAGACAGCGCCGACGAGGGACCCATCCTCAAACGGGAGCGCGGTGAGACATCCGTCCTCGAAGCGGATGTCGGGGTGCGCCCGTCGGGCAACGGTCACCATTGCGTGCGATACGTCGACACCAACAACGTCGAGCCCGTGAACTGTCAGCCACGCCGCGACACGTCCCGGCCCGCAACCGATATCCGCGACGAGACCCGCGGAGAGGCCCACGAACTCGACAAACGCTGCGAGGACCGCCCGATCGACAGGGCCCTCAAACGAGGAACTCACGTCAATCCCGACACGCCTCGCGTACTCCTCCGCGGTTGCGTCGTAGACGGCGCGCGCCGAAAACAGATCGTCGGTCTCCGTCACGCTGTCGAATCTACCGAGCCGGGATCTCCCGGATTCCTGGATGTTCCCGCGCCACGTCGTCGACCACATCTCCCGACCGGGGCGTCGAGGTCCGCAACGTTCGCGAACGTGTGGGGAATCCACCTGAAACCCGACTCGCTCGACGTAGCAACGACGACCAACCACGGCAGTCGACATAGGTCGGAGATCCCATGAACACGATCGTGTTAGGTCTCGACGCTTCCAAGGGTGCGCAAGCCGACGGCTCGGTGGACAGCCCGAGTCGCAGCCGGCGTCGACGCTCGAGTAGTGGCCGTTCACGTGATGCCGAGATCGGAGCTGTGGATGCTCGGCGCCCTGCAGATCGATGCGAAGCAGGTCGTCGACAACACGCGAGCACTTCTCGATAGCTCATGGACCGCACTGCTCCGCAAGTCTGAGGTTCCCTACACGACGCGCTTCGTGCGCGGCGATCCGGCAGTCGAACTCCTTCGGACAGCGACGCGGCTGAATGCCACCATGCTCGTGCAAGGTACGAGAGGGCACAGTTCGGTGCATGATCTCGTCGTCGGTGGCACGGCGCACAAGATCATCAACCGCAGTACCGTTCCCGTCGTGTTGGTCCCGTCCCCTCGATCTCATTGAATCATCGACGACGATCGACAACGCGCGGATGTCCGCCGACCGCCGCGGGCACCTCCGACTCGGCGATCGCAGGCGAAACCTCGGCGGATGCCGGACAATCGTGACGTGCCGGCGAGTCCTTGGTGCGGATGGCGTGTTCGACGCTCGGACCGCGGTGGCCTACTCGGGATCAGTCCGGCGGTCTGACACGCGAACGCCGACGTCACACTCGTCTTCGGTCTCGAATGACCTTTTGACTCGTGATCGACCTTCCGGGTAATCGTGCCGAGCGCAAGCGTGCGCTTCGCCATGCAGCGCATCCGCACGCTGCAACGGTTCGCACCACGCACCGAACTCCGCGTCCGATGGAAACTCGTCCTCAGAACTGAGCGCGTGAACCGCGATCACCTCGGCGTCGAGTATCGGTCCGACCCGTCCGCACCACGCAACCGCCGCCGCCGAACCGTCTGAACGATCGACGCCGACGCCCACCTTAACTTAAACACAGCCCCCGCCCTCACTCACGCACCCGTGTGAAGACACCGACACTTCGGAACGCGATTCGACAGGCCTGGTCGCCGGTCATGGGTCCGCCGCATGTACGACGAGTACCGGACACCGGGCGTGTCTGACGACGTGCTCGCTGACCGAGCCGTGCCACAGTCGGCCGAGGCCGGTCCGTCCGTGCGAACCCACGACAACAACATCAACACCGAGCCGATCGGCGGTGCGACAAATCGCTTCCGCAGGTTCTCCCGTCTCGATTCGCTCAACGACCCGACCGCCCAATGCCGCCGCTGTCCGTGCGAGTTCATCACGAGCTTCGGCAAGTTCCTTCGCCAACACGTCCGCCTGCTCCTCGACGGACAGGACCGACCCTTCGATACCGCCCGCATCGTCACCCGGATCCCCGTCCGCGATCACCGTGAGACGGGTGACCTGCTCGACTGCGGCGAGAAGGTCACACCCGCGGTGGGCAGCAACAATCGAGAGCTCAGATCCGTCGGTCGCGACGAGAACCTTCACCGGCACCGTCCACAATCTCGGCTCACTACCACCGCTCACCCGAAGAATGCCCGCCCGCGCACCCGGTTCAAACGTCGCCTCGGACAAGCTCCAACCACTCGACTTGGTTCACATATAGATGTATTATAACAATGGTTGCAGTTACACATGTGTATGGTCATCCCGCAGTCGATCCTCGAGACGGGATCGGGAGAAGGAGGTCGGACCGTGGCGAACGTGACGCGATTCACTATCGGAGTTGACGCCGGTTGCGTCGACGGGACCTGCGGCGAGCTCAGCCGCCTCGTCGTTGATCCCGTTTCACGGTCGGTCACGCATCTGGTCGTCGAGCCGCCCCACCGTCGAGGGCTCGGCCGACTGGTTCCACTCGAGCTGGTCGACACAGCCGGGAACGAGATCCAGATCCGGTGCACGCGCGCAGAGTTCGACGAACTCGAAGCTGCAGAACGGACGCTTTTTCTCGAAGGATTGATCGGCGAGTCGTCGCCTGAAGCAGAGCTTTACGTCGGCATGGGAAACGTCTCTCCGCCGGTCACCTACGACACAGTTCCCGTCGGCGAAGTGAGCGTACGCCGCGGGCAACACGTCCACGCGACAGACGGCAACATCGGGTGGGTGCAGGGACTCGTGATCGATCCCGACAATCATCACGTGACCCAGGTGCTTCTTCAACAGGGGCGCTTATGGAACCGCAAGGAGGTTGCAATCCCGATCGACGCGGTAGCCGCTTTCGATGACGGCATACAGCTGAACCTCACCAAACAAGACCTAGATGACCTACCCGCCGTGGATCGCCGCAACCTGAACCGGAACCCTTGATCGGACACCCAACACAGACATCCCCGGAGACGAGGGCGAACTACTGCACCGCCGAACCGAGCCGTCGATCAAAGATCGAGCCGTTGGCGAGCTTCGCATGCAGGGGGCGTCTGCCGAGTGCGCGCGCCGCGTCAGGTTCAATAGCAGAAGGCGCGTACTCACACCAGAAGACGCCTGTGCCGTGCAGCCTTCCTCGTGCCCAGCGGCCGTCACGGCGCACGGCGGATCGTCTCACGAGAGGCGTCTTGACGGCGGCTCGGTCAAGTCGCGCCGACGGACAGACGCTGGAATGGAGATTCGATGGCAAGGGGAACTCAGGACACCTCCACACCGATCGATCGGCTCGACGTCGCTCACGTCCGCGACCGCGAGCGAACGCGCCCGATTCCGATCGACGTCTATCGACTCGGCGCCGAGTACGTAGTCGAGATGGAACTGCCGGGCATTGACCCGTCGGACGTCACGATCAGAGCTCACGACAATGTGCTCTCGGTCACCGCCAGAGTTCGCTCCCGTCGCCGCGCCGACGAGAGGATTCTCTGCGAGCGTTCACACGCACCGCTCACCCGGCAACTTCATCTCGACGACAATCTGGACGCCGCAAAGATCACCGTGCAATTCGACAACGGTGTACTGACCATCCGCTTGGCGGTTCCCTCGCGTGCGACCCGCTCTCCAGCTAGTGCCCGCACTTCCGGCAGAACGAGACCGAATCGATCGCAAAGCCCGCGCAGATCCGCTCGGCACGCCGCAGCAAGCTAAAGGACCGCCCCATCGGTCAGCGCGTGCACTCCACGAAGCCATTGCATCGCTGCAGGCCGAAACGAAACCCTCATCTCGCCGGGGTGTGATTGAGGCAGCCATTGTGGGTACGAACCGGATGAGCACCGACAAGCGGAGCAACGGAAGTGCGCGACCTCCCGGCAATGACCACTTCGGGACGAGGCGGGATCACGACCGACCGCGGACCGAAGGGCGTGGACGGCCAGGGCTCCGCGTTCGGGTCACCCGTTGCCCGTTCACGATCTCGAAACGCGACCACGACAACACAGAACCAACCGGCGACACAACCGCGGGCCTCGGCCCATGGATACTCAGTCTGCGACTCGGGCGGACCAGGCTCCTCGGCAGTCGTCGCCCCGACCAAAGGGCGGTCATGATGCGCGCCGACCTCGACGACAAGCAGGTTCATGTTCTCCGCTCCGGACCCGACTCCGCCCCGCCCCGCGCTCAGCGTCCAGCACAAAGGCGCAAACCGTCCGACGATTCATCAGAGAATTCGACCTCAGCACTCAATTCTTTGGCGGACCCCAAACACGGTCGTGCGGCTCATCGTGTCCTCGGAGTTAGTCAAAAGCTCGGCATCTCAGACGCCGAATTCCGCCAACAATCGTCGCATGCGCAGACGCCAACACCACACGACGCACCCGAAACACTCCCGACACCTCTGCCGGCTGCACGGCCCAACGACTCGAACCTCGAAGATGGCACACGCGAGCACAAGATCGTCGTTGGCTTGGCCAACAAGCCGGGCGCGCGCGACGCGCTCCGTTGGGCACTGCAGGTCGCATCACGCAGCGACGCGACGCTCATGGTCGTCACCGCCTACCAGCCGACGCGCTCGGTACTGACACTCGACGGCCACCTCTACGTCGACGTCAGCGATGCCGAAGCTAGCGCACGAGCCGTGCAACAAAACCTGCTCTGTCAAGAATGGCGCGTGAACACGCACAAGCCGCCGATCCAAACGGTCGTCGCTCAAGGACCACCCGTCGACGTGCTCCTCACCGCCGCGAGCGGCGCAGACCTACTGGTCGTCGGACAGCGAAGCTGTCGCCATCCCTCGCGCCACCTTCTCTTTCGCTCCGTCAGTAAGCGCTGCGCGAACAAGGCGGCCTGCCCGGTAGCCATCGTCCGAGCCGATTCGCAGGGTACCGAGGCACAAGGTGTCATCATCCCGAAGTCCTGCACGGTGGCCGACGAAAATCGAAATGAGAATCGCGAACTCATCGATCCCACGCAGCTTTCCGACGCGACGCGGATCGCCGAGTTACAACTAATCGACGACGTCCTCCGTGGATACTCACAACCGCGTCTCGCCTCAACACGAGAGATCGTCGACACACTGCTCGATCTGCGATCGGCAATCGAGCTGGAAGCAAGCCTCGCGTTGCTCCTCGACCCAAGCATCACGCCCACACGCTCCATCGGGCATAGTCGTGAACGCAACAGGGTGTGACTGGTGGCGTCGGGTTGCCCCTGTGCGCGGACCGGGTCACCACATGCGCAGCACTCGAACCTCTCCCGATCCGCGACTACATCGCTCACACCTTTCGAAGCAGTACGGCCGGGTTAGAGCTGCCGGAGCAGTCGCGTGTGATTGATCCGCTCCAGAACCGCGTACGATTCATCGTTTGTTGATGAGGTTGGCACGGTGCCGATCGCCCGGCGTCGCCATGATGCTGTTTCGGCGGTTCCATCCGCGTCTCACTCGGGTACTCGCTCCTGTACCACGCATCGGTGCAACACCCAGCCGCCACCTAGAATTACGTGCACGGAGGGTCCGTACCGGTCGGCGGGGCGGTCCGCTTGCTCAACTGGCTCCCGCCAGATGTTCACGGCTTCGCCGCAGTTGTCGCACTTGACGATCATTCCGTTCTCGTTGCTTCGAAATGCTCGATCCATTCGGCCATCGAGTGCCAAGCGACGCGTTCAGTAACGAACTGTGGTCTGGGTCTATGACCGTGTCGCCGCTCCCAGAGGACCTGACCCGTGGCGCTCTCTCGCTTGGCAAGTTCGAGCCCAGTCCTGTGAGCGCGTTCGACGTGGCAATCGCTGTCGAGCTGGTCGCCCGGCTGCCACTGGATCGTTGCCATCCTTAGATTTCTACGCGCCTTCGCGGCGGCCGGTGAACGTTTCCATGCAAGGTCAGGCAAGGCGTAGGGCTTCATTGTTCCGGCGGCGCAGGTCGCTGTTGGTTACGGGCACGTGCGGGAAGGCTCCCGAAGTTCGGCCTTGGCGGTAGATCATGTTGTCGACGAAACGGTGGCCTGCGGTCGACAACATGATCGCGACCTCGTCGGGATTCGAAGGATCCGGGATCCCGATCACGAGACCTCTGGCCACAAGCAGTGGATACAGCGCCGCGACGGTCGACTCGTGCAGACGGAGCGATTCCGCGAGGGCCGAGACCGACTGCGAGCCCTGGCTCGAGACGAACAGCATGGTCAGCAATTGTTGTGCAGTCAGGTCGTCGCCGGCAGACCGCAGCGCCTGCAACATCTCCATCATGATCGGCCGGCCGGTGGGGCTCGATCGGTCGCCCTTGCGATCCGAGGTATGGGTGTCGATCATGCGTGTGTCACCTTGCCGGCCGATAGCGGATGCGTCACGTCAATGGCGGGGAGGTCTTGTACTTGTTGCTTGGTGAGGTTGAGGCGGATGCCGTCGTCGACCGACTGCACCGCGCCGATGGGGATCGCGACCTCTTTGCGGCCCCAAAGATGTCCCTCTTGGAGGAGTACATGGGTCACGTGGCGATTGTGAGGGTCGATCACGACTCCTTGCACTTTGCCGATGTCGGCATCGGTTGCGTGGACGTGCTCCCCTCGGCGCACGGCGACTTCACCTGCGGGGAGTACGTCGATCGTGACGGGCGGAGCGACGTTTCCGACTCCGAATCCGACATCGTCGCCGACGAAGGCGCTGCCGAGACCGTAGTAAGGCCACGCGAGGCTTTGGCCCGGGCCGTAGTTCGCGTATCCCATGCTTCCGGGCAAGAACTGCGTCTCTTCTGCGATCTCGAGCCGATCGAAGTCGCTGAGCGTGCAACGGAGGCGAACTGCTTCGGTCGTCGTGTCGACCAGATCGAGTGGTACGAGCCGGCCGAGCCCTCGTCGGTACTTCGGTTCAATCACGAGATGCGTGACCACCTGCGCGATGGGATCAACCACCACCCGGCTGACGTCTCCGCAGACTCCGTCCGTACAAACGGCGTCGGCCCCCATCGTTAACGTCGATGCCGGCATGGCACCCTCCTTGGTTCGCTACGCGAGGGCGACGGTCGTCCTTGGTGTTTGCTATTCTACAACTATTGGTGAACAACAGGCAACGATCTCGCCGGTCGCGGATTGCGCGGTTCGCGCCCTCCGGGAATCCTTGTACGCGGAAAGCGTTGAAATGGGGGAGATGTCGTGTTCGGCACCTCCGCAGGCAAGGAGGTTCACTCATGCTGATCGATCTCAACGAGACCCAGGTCGATGAGCTTCGCAGTTTGCTCGAGGTAAATCTTCGCGAGCTCAGTTACGAGATCGCGAGCGCCGATCTTCCGTCGTATCGGCGCCAGCTCCGCGAGAAGCGCGAAGTGATCCGCTCGGCTCTCGCCGGAATCAGCGGGGCGATCCCGGTCGCGGGGTCGTAGAGGACAGCGTCATCGGAACGACGGCGGATCCGACGGTGCGGCAACGGTTGTTAGACTACACAGATGCCTGCTACCAGGAGCTCCTCGGTTTCGCCTCGTGTTCGCAACGAAGTCGATGATGTAGCGAGCGCCCTGCTGACCGCATCGCGTGCCTTGATGGGCATCGCGGTGCGATCAATCGCCGCCGTCGAAGACGACGTCACGCTCGTCCAGTACCGCGCGCTGGTCCTGTTGACCTCTCGAGGCGATCTGAACGTCTCCGACCTGGCCGAAGCGCTCGGGGTGCATCCCTCGACGGCAACGCGCTTGTGTGATCGCCTGGTCGCGAAGGATCTCGTGGCGCGCGCGACGTCGGCCGAGAGCCGTCGGGAAATCGTCTTGACTGTCACGCCGGTCGGGCGGGCCATCGTTCGCACGGTGAGTGCTCGTCGTCGCAAGGAGGTGACTCGAATCGTCGAGCGCCTTCCACGCGATGAGCGCCAACGGCTGCGAGCCGTGTTGGGCGTGTTCGCCGTGGCCGCCGGCGAGGCGGAATTCCCCGACGATGCCTGGAAACTCGGCTGGACGACATGACGGTCGTGGAGCCATAGGCGCTGTGTTGCACACGCGTTTGTGTGAGGCTGTTTGGAGTCGAATACCCGGTGCTCAAGGCGCCGATGGGCGGTGGCGATGCGACCGCACGGCTCGCGGTCGCGGTCTCGGAGGCCGGCGGCCTGGGAATGATCGGCGGCACGACCATCGGCGGTGCCGACTGGCTGGTCTCGCAGATCCGGATCGCGCGTGAAACCACCGAGCGCCCGTTCGGTGTGGGGTTCATCAGTCATCTTCCGAACACCAGCGACCTCATGGACGTTGCGCTGCGCGAGGGAGTCCGAGTCATCGCGCACTCCTTCGCGGACCCGACCCCGTTCGTCGACGCCGCGCACGACGCCGGAGCGATCGTGTTGTGCCAAGTGCGCACTGTCGCGGATGCCTATCGGGCCGCGTCCGCGGGCGTCGATGCAGTGACCGCGCAGGGCACCGAGGCCGGAGGCCACACCGGGTTCGTCTCGACACTTCCGCTCGTCCCCGCCGTCGTCGACGCGGTGACGCCGGTGCCGGTGATCGCGGCGGGCGGCATCGCAGACGGTCGCGGGATCGCCGCTGCGTTCATGCTCGGCGCCGAAGGAGTCTGGATCGGTACTCGGTTCCTCGCGACCCACGAGTGCGGTGTCTCCGACGCCTACAAGGCCCGCGTCATCGCGTCGTCCGGGAATGACACGGTCCTCACGAATCTGTTCGACGACGCGGTTGGGATGGAGTGGCCGGAGGGTGTGTCAGGTCGGGCGATCCGCAACGAGTTCGTTGCGCGGTGGGAGAGCCGACCCGACGAGTTCCGATCGTGGGTCGCCAAACATCGCGACGAGTATCGCCGCCTCGGACCTGAAGCCGAGATCGGGGAGACGGCAGTCTGGGCCGGCGAGTCCGCGGCGTTCGTCAAGAAGGTGGAGTCCGCATCGGACGTGGTGCGGAAGCTTGTCGCGGACGCGGTAGCCGTACTGCGGGAACGAACGCCGGGCTTGCTCCGCGAACTCTGACCGCGCCGTCTCAGCGGGCGTGTCGTCGGAACTCGAACTGCGGATGGGCCCGGGCGTGTTCCAGATGGCGGGCCGCCCCGTCGGCGCTACTGCCACTGCGAGCATTGCCGGCGGGGGCGACAGGCCGTCGGCGTGTCGGACTCGACTGGTTCCCCACCGAGACGGCGCCGCGCACCACAACCACGGGGCAGTCAGCGCGGCTCGCGCAGCGTCTGCTGATCGAGCGGGAGGCGATGCTCCGTAGGCGGCTCGTTCGCCGGCCGACGACGAGGAGGTCTGCATTTCGCGCCGCTTCCACGAGCACCTTCGCCGGATCCCCGCGAGCGATCACGGTTCGGATGCGCGTTCCGCGGTTCTGCGATTGCAGCTCGTCACGGACCACGTTGTCCTGCACGAACTTGGCGGCGACGGCAGCGTCTCGCGCGTCGATCGACGCCCATCCGTAGATCGTCAGGGCCGGACACGGCGGTTCGAATGCGGTCACGACCACCAAGGTCGCGTCATCGGCGACTGCGCGCTGATACGCCCAACGAAGCGCGTTGCGAGCGGCTTGATCGTGCGTGACTCCGACGACGATGACCCGTCGTCTCGAGAAGTCGACGACCTCGAGCTCGTCGAGGATTCCCTGCGTCGTCGCGGGGGCTTCGGTCGAAGCGGCGGACGGTTCGAGCCCGAAGGCTCGGAATTCGGACCGGCGCACTCGCGATGCGGTGGGTGGTGGCATCGTCAGCGTGGGGAAGTGGATCAGCCCGACGGCGGAAGATTGCAGTACCGCCGGATGCGGTTGTGCTCGCGGCCGGCTGCGGAGCCATCGTCTCAGCATGCTCACGCTCCTGAACTCGCGCCGCTCGTCCGCGGGTAGGCCGTACTCGGCCGACCAGATACCTGTGGTCTACCAATGCTTGGTATACTACACTCTTACGAGTGCTCCGTGCCGACGGGAGGTCTTCCGGTCGATGACTCGGCTTTCGCGCCTCCGGAACCTGTTCGGGATCCCGGACCTGCGGAACAAGGTCCTGTTCACAGTGTTCATCATCGCGATCTTCCGGTTCGGGTCGTTCCTGCCGGTCCCGTACGTCGACTTTCATGCGATCCTCGCGTTGAAGCATTCCGCCGCGAATGGCAGTGGGGGAGCGGTCGGGTTCCTCAACTTGTTCTCGGGTGGCGCGCTCACGAGCGCGGCGGTGTTCGCGCTCGGGATCATGCCGTACATCACGGCATCGATCATCATGCAGCTTCTCGGTGTCGTGATCCCCAAGCTCGAGGAATGGCAGGACGAAGGCCAGGTCGGCCAGAAGAAGATCACACAGTGGACGCGGTACCTCACCGTCGCTCTGGCGTTGATGCAGTCGACCGCGCTCGTGTTCGTGATGAAGAGCGGCAACGGCGGACTCCTCGGAGAGTCCGGCTTCACGCTGCCGCAGGGCACCGTGCTGATCCATCCGTTCACGGCTTTCCGGGCCGCGGTGATCGTGCTCACGTGGACCGCGGGTACCGCCCTGGTCATGTGGCTCGCCGAGTTGATCACCCAGCGCGGGATCGGCAATGGCATGTCGATCCTCATCTTTGCGTCGGTGGCATCGAGCGTACCGTTCCAGGGTGGGGCGCTCTTGGCTGAGTCCGGTGCCTTCAAGTTCGTGGTCATCTGTGCGATCGGACTGGTGATGGTCCTCGCGATCGTCGCGGTTGAGTCGGGACAGCGACGCATCCCCGTGCAGTTCGCCAAGCGTGTCGTGGGCCGACGCATGTACGGGGGTCAGAGCACGTACATTCCGTTGAAGGTCAACCAGTCGGGTGTGATCCCGGTGATCTTTGCGAGCTCGCTGCTCTCGTTTCCGGCGATCCTCGCGACCGTGTTGCCGTGGGCGGGAGCCAAGACCTGGATCAACAACAACCTCGTCGGGGTCAACACGCTGAGTTGGTTCTACATCGGGGCATACGGCGCGCTGATCCTGTTCTTCGCGTACTTCTACACGTCGATCGCGTTCAACCCCGCGCAGCAGGCAGACATCATCCGCAAACAGGGCGGGTTCATTCCCGGCATCCGTCCCGGGCCGCAGACGGAGCGGTACCTCGCGAAGGTCTTGAACCGCATCACGTTGCCCGGCGCGCTGTTCCTGACCTTTATCGCGTTGATACCGATGTTCGTGCTGAAGTTCTGGAACATCTCCGAGTTCCCGTTCGGCGGCGTGTCGATCCTCATCATCGTGGGCGTCATGCTCGAAACGATGAACCAGCTCGACAGCCAGCTCACGATGCGCAACTACGAAGGCTTCTTGGCCTGAGCCCGCAACCAGTTGCGGGTCCACGTGGTCAGCGCTTCGGCTCCTCGACTTTCTTCGCACGCATCGCTTCATTGAGACGGCGACGTGACCGATCTGTCGGAGGCAAGAGCCGGGCGAGACCCCTGCACGCCGTGCGACGGGAAGCCGTGTGGACCTCGCCCTGACTCTTGCGGCGGTGTGAGCGCGGTCCGCATCAATCGGCTCTGCACCGCCACTTCCATACTTGCATCACTACACATAACGACGCAAACTCAACAATCGCGGAGTCCGGGCTAGGCATTCGTGAGGCTCGGGCGTATCGTCGTCGCGTGGCGGATCGTGGTCCTCGCGTGCGAGCAGCAGGAGCGAGATATCCGCTCCGACTCGGACCTGTTGGTCACTTCGACCGGGTCGCTGAAGCGCAAGGGCGCGTCTCGGTACAGGCAGACTGCACGATGGACGAGGCGCTCGGTCTCATGCAGCAACGCGCTTGGGAACTGCGACAGTCGCTCGAAGCGGTCGCGGTTGCCGTGTGTGGGCATCGCACGTGGTTCAACAAGCTGTAGGCCCGTGTCCGGCATGGAGGTCGTCACGTGTGAGCATTGCGGCGAGAAGATGAACGTGCTCCCGACCCGACAGCCTGTCGTCTACGTCGAACGTGAAGAGGAAGGAGTGCGGTCGTTCGTGATCATCGGCGCCGATGACTGGCTGCTGCACCGCTGCGTCATCTCGCTCATGCTCGGCCAATAGACGAAGCCGCCACAACCGTCGGTCGTCACCCTCGAGTCAGCTATTGATTAGCTGTCGGAAGGAGCCCTGATGGGCCGCAGGATGCCCGCATCGTTGCGGACCTCCTGCGATGAGGGTCTTCGTCGCTGGTGACACCGGCGCGATCGGCAATCATGCCGTTCCTGCACTTATCGCAGCCGACACCGTCACGGCCTTGGCGCGGACGCCAGAGAAAGCAGCCGTGCTCGCCAACACACGTCGGTTTCGGGCGGGACCACTCATCACCACACTTCGATGCTGACGAGCAAAACGTCATCTGGCAACATGCGCCGTCACGCGCTGATTACGGCCCGCGCGTTTTCAAATCACCGCGCCCTCTTCCCACCCACACGGCTCGATCGACGTAGCCGCGAACGTAGCGATTCATCGCCAGTCGGTAACTTCGGCACAGGCGATGATGGCTCGACACGGCCCGGTACACGAGCGACTTCGGTGGACGACTGAGCCCTTGCTGATCAGCACTTTTTGTCGCGAACGAGGCGTCATCGTGCGCCACGCGATGTCCCGTCACGCAACCGCGCGACCGCCGTCGGTGCTGCTTTGCGAGCAGTGGTCGTGGGCTCAAGCCAATCGTCTCCACACAGATCTGGCGGCGCGGTGTCCCTGGTCCGAGCGTTGTTGCGAGATCGACCCTTCATGAGACTTGAACCTCGAGCGGCGTCTCATCTCGGGAATGGCATGGGCTGCTTCGGCGCCCGTGTCAGGGTCGGTGTGAGCTGATCAAACACGAGCGTGGCCGGCCAGCCGATCGGGCATCATGATGGGATGGTCGATGCGGAAAATGTGCACGTGGCCCACGCGGGGACAGCAACCGCATCGGGATCAGCTTTGAACCCACGAGCCGTGGCGCACGAGGATCACGGGGATTCGGAGTCGATCCGGGTGGGGTCCGTCGAGTTCCGGTCGGCAAGTCACTCCGGCTCGGACGGCGATGAACAGCGCTTCGAGCGGCCGCCGTCCGAAAACGAGACTGATGTATTGCAGGTATGTGGGACGCTGCGAGAAGCCCTCGGCCAGCGCGGCGACCACTGGGGACGCTTTGAACTCCAGACACGTGTCGATGACGTCGACGCCTTCGCGCGCGCCGGCAACGGCAAGCTTGAAGTCCAGGTGACGAGGGTAGAGCGCGATGCATGGCGCGCACTCGCCGATCGAGGTGTTCACGACGCCGAACGGACTCCAGACGAGCTCGCGGACGAGATCAGAGCGTCGATCGAGCACAAGTCGTCGCGCCAACAGCCCGCGGCTCAGCGCGCCGCCCTCGTCTTGGTCCTCGACGCCAATCGCTCTCCTGGTCATGTTGGGTCGTCGGCGGTCATCTCGTTTCTCGAGCGATATGGCGAGTGGGCGACTCAGCTTGGCTATCGGGCGATCTGGCTCGTCGGTCCGACAGCAGCACTGTCGCACAAGCTCACCTGAAGGCCGGTGGTCGGGCGGACCGATTCCGCGGAATCCCCACTGCTTGCGTCACGCCCATTGCGCGCCCGATCGTCAGCGCGGTCGCGGTCATCGAGCGCCAGTTCGAACCCGGCCTTTCTCGACCCTCGTCCCTGCTCGCGCAGCGACTACGACGCGATCGTCGAGGGCGAAGCTTTGCGGAACCGTGGTCACGGATTGGTCACAGAAATTCCGTCACACGACGACATCGGGCGGGACCACTTATCACGCACACCTATGCTGACGAGGGACAACGTGATCTGGCAGCATGCGCCGTCACCCGCTGATACCGACCCGCGCGGGTTCAAATCCCCCCGCGCCGAGTTCCCAACCTGGCTTGATCGACGTAGCCGCGAACGTAGCCATTCACGGCAGCTCGGCGACTTCGTCACACGCGATGACGGCTCGACACGCCCCGCATACGAGCGCACTCGGAAGACGACTGAACCCGTGCTGAGCAGCCCTTCGGATCTGGTGGCGGTCGATCAGGGACATGACAGCGCCACCCGGTACGAGGTGACACGGCGCTCTGAACCGCGGACCGTGTGGCACGGGTGTGGCACGGCGATGACAACGACAAAGAAGCCAGTGGGATAAAAATCCCGTGACCTGCACTTTTGCGGTGGCCGGGACCGGCGTCGATCCGGTGACCCCACGCTTTTCAGGCGTGTGCTCTGCCGACTGAGCTACCCGGCCGTGAGCGCTGGTTGCCCAACGCCCGTCTGTAGGTCGGCATGTTCCGTGCCTTCCCGCGGTCCTGACGGGATTTGAACCCGCGGCCTCCGCCTTGACAGGGCGGCGTGCACTCCAAACTGCACCACAGGACCTAGTGAACCGGAGCCTCCGCTGGGCGAAGTCCCCGTTGCACCCCCAGGGGAGTTCGAATCCCCGTTACCGCCGTGAAAGGGCGGCGTCCTAGGCCACTAGACGATGGGGGCCCGTTTCACCTGAGAGGGCGTCATCGTAGCAGCGTTGTCGCGGCATTCTCCGAGGCTTGTGCGCGTCGCTTCGATACGGTGCTCCGCATGTCTCGGGCGGTGGTGGCTGGGGTCGCGGTGGTTTCGATCGCGCTCGCGGGATGCTCCGGTCACAACAGCGCGATTCTCCCGTTCGAGTCAGCGCCGGCCTGCCCGCTGCTCGCTCAGCTCGCGCACGCCGGACAGACTGTGGCGCACGCGAACGTGTCCGACCCTGACGAGTTCGAAGTGACCCTGCAGGCGGCCGTCGCAAACTATCTCCGTACCGCGACGCGCCTGCAAGCGGCGGTACCGGCGCGGTTGCGTGCCGACGTGAAACGCATGATCGTTGCAGTTCAAAGCAATCATTTCTCCGAAGCCGAGCGCGCACGTTCGGCTATCGACGACTACGCGCGCTCGACATGCAAGTCGACATGACGAAGGAAGCAAACCGGTCGCGGCCAACTCCGCGCCGCGTACGCTTCACCGCAGGGCCGCTAGCTCAACTGGCAGAGCGCCGGGCTTTTAACCCGTGGGTTCAGGGTTCGAGTCCCTGGCGGCCCACCCGGTAGATGGGGGATATAGGTAAGGACCTGAACGCGGACACGTCGGGGGGCTCGGTTTCGGCCGACCCCCCCGGCGCCCTCGTCGATGGCTAAGGATCTGAACGTCGGGCACGGTGGGGCCCGCTATCTGGCCTCCGTGGGTATCCCCGACACGACTGGGATGCGAATACTTGTCGCCGGCGCGGGTTATTGGGACACGCCACGGCTCGGTGCGTGAAAATCGGGCCGAGCTACTCGATCCGTTCGAGCAGGGCGCTCACACCGAACGTGGTCTATCCGCGTACGGCTGCCTCGAGGCCAGCGAGGATGAGACCAAGGCCGTAGTCGAACTCGTCGCCGTAGCTGTATCCCGGTTGGAGGACGTGTTCGGTGGTGAGTTCGAGGAGGTGCGGGTAGTCGTCGGTGGAGAGGTTCGGCAGGATCGCGTCGACCATCTCTCCCATGTCGTCTTGGTCGTTGAACGGCAGGTTGACCTCTTGGAGTACGAAGCCGTAGATGTAGCTGTCGAGCAGTGAGAACGCGTGCGCTGCCATCTCGATGGAGAAGCCGGCGTTGCGGCAGTATCCGATCACCGCGTCGTGGTGGCGCAGCGTTGTGGGACCGGGCGACGTTCGTGACTCCATAATGCTGATCGCCCACGAATGGCGAGTGAGGGCCGCGCGCGCCGAGTTGGCCCGCTGACGCATCGCCGTCTTCCAGTCGGTGTTGTCGGTCGGCAGGTCGATCTCTCCAAATACGAGGTCGATCATGCCGTCGAGCAGGTCGTTCTTGTTTGCGACGTGGTTGTACAGCGACATGGCCTCGACACTGAGCTCCTCGCCGAGCTTGCGCATGGTGAGCGACGCGATCCCACGCTTGTCGGCGAAGGCGACGCCGACGCGCAGCACCCGGTCCCGGCTCAGCGGGATCCGGGCTTTCGTCGCGGGCTTGGTCTTCGGGGCCATGTCCGCCTCCTTCCGGTTGCGGTCTTGACAACCTTACATCGTAAGTCTAGGTTACTTACAACGTAAGGTTGATGACTTCCGGGAAAGGGACCCGAAATGACGATCCACACGCTGCAGGCGCCCGTTCCGAGCTTCTCGACCGAGGCGCGGCGGCCCGTCGGGCATGTGCTCGATGAAAACCGTTCGATTCGCACGGCGAGTCTCGTCGCCGGTGTCGGGCTTCTAGTCATGTCGGCACTCGCGGGCTTTGGGTATCGAGTCGCCATCGCAGGGCTCGTGACACAGGGCGACGCGGCCCGGACCGCGAAGGACATCATGGGCTCCGAGGGCCTGTTCCGATTCGGCATCCTGAGCCTGTTCCTCGTGGTCGGGCTCGATGTCGTCGTCGCATGGGCGCTCCATCACGTATTCAGCTCCGTGGACAAAGGCATCTCGACGCTCGCCGCGTGGCTCCGGATCGCGTACGCGGCGGTCTTCGCGGTCGCTATCAGCCGACTTGTCAGAGTTATCCCGCTGCTCAACAAGCACAGCGACCGCGCCGGCTTCAGCACAACTCACTTGCACACCCTGGCGCTCCAGCGAATCAACACCTTCACCAACATTTGGGACGCCGGTCTCGTCCTGTTCGGCCTGCATCTGCTCGTCATCGCCTACCTGGCGTACCGGTCGGGCTACGTCCCCAAGCTCCTCGCCGTCCTGGTCGCAGTCGCTGGACTCGGCTACCTGTTCGACAGCTTCGGTGCGCTGCTTTCCCGAGGCGCCTCGCCCGATGTTTCCTCGGTCACGTTCGTCGGCGAGTTCCTGCTCGCACTCTGGCTCGTCATCTGGGGACGCCGCATCACAGTGAGCACGTCGGAATCCCACGGCCGCACGATTGGAGCAGCACGATGACCGCGGACAACTTCGCGACGATGACCACCACGCTCGATGACCCGATCACGCCGACCCTGAAGAACCCAGCACTGCAGCGATCGCCGGAACCAACACCCCGGCCTCGTAGCGACGATGACCGTCCGACGATGCAGCAGCCTGGACCGACCACGACATCCAGCAGGAAGATCGCAGTCCTGGTTGGACTGGCGTTCCTCACAGCCACGTTCGCGTTCGCCATCGGGAATGCGCTCATCCACTCGTACTTCTCGAGCGCGACCTCGCACAACGGCGCGCTTATCCCCGGTGTGTTCCTGCTGGGCGTTGACGGCCTTGCGGTCGTGGCGAATGGTCTGGCGATGCGTCGAGTGCTGACGCCACACGCACCGATTCGCTCGCAGGCCTACCTCGTCCTCCGGGCGGCGGAGTGCGTCACGGTCGTGGCGATTGGCGTGTACTTCCTGAGAAGCCAAAGGCGGTGGGACGCGTACGTGCTCCCTGTGTACGCCGTGTCCGGTGCGGCCGGGCTCGTCCTGTCCTCGGCTTTGCTGACGTCGCGGATCGTGCCGCGGAGCCTGTCGATGCTGGGTGTCATCGGCTATCCGGTCTTCTTGGTGGGAAGCATCCTGGCCATGTTCAGCGTGATCGACGTGACCCACGGCGCCGGGATGCTGGCGTTGGTCCCGGGAGGACTCTTCGAGTTGGTCCTCCCGATCTGGCTCTTCACCAAGGGGTTGACCTCCCACCAGATCGAACCAAGATGACCAACCAAAGCGCACAACCGACCGGAACGGACCAAGTGACGACCCAGAGGATGAACATGCAGGCGATCGTGCAGGACGAGTACGGCGAGGCCGAAGACGTCCTGCGCCTCGCCGAAACCGACACGCCCGACATCGGCGACCACGAGGTGTTGCTCGAGGTCCGTGCCACCGGCGTCGACCGCGGCACATGGCACATCATGTGCGGTCTGCCGTATCCCATTCGTGCGGCGGGGTTCGGGCTGCGCAAGCCGAAATACCTCAACCCGGGACGCAGCGTCGCCGGAACGGTGTACGCAGTCGGAAACAACGTGACGACATTGCGCGCCGGCGACGAGGTATTCGGCATCGGTCACGGCACGTTCGCCGAATACGCCTGCGCTCGGGCGGACAAACTCGCGCCTAAACCGCACAACCTCACCTTCGAACAAGCCGCCGCAGTTCCCATCTCCGCACTCACCGCACTCCAGGCAGTGCGCAACCGCGGACACGTCCAACCCGGACAGAAGGTGTTGATCATCGGCGCGTCGGGAGGCGTCGGGACCTTCGCCGTGCAAATCGCCAAGACGTTCGGCGCAGAAGTTATCGCCGTGTGCAGCACGACGAAGGTCGACATGGTCCGGTCCATCGGCGCAGACCACGTCATCGACTACACCCGCGCCGATTTCGCGGACGGCGACCAGCCCTACGACGTGATCATCGACATCGGAGGCAACAGCTCGCTAACCCACCTCCGCCGAGC
>JBKQIY010000121.1:0-28280 GCA_052148155.1 Acidimicrobiia bacterium
GCGATGGTGCACGCCTACCGGAGCGGCCGCCCGCGTGGTGGAATCTTCATATGGACGTCGCTTCGCTACTCGCCGAACTGTACGGCCGCATCCCTCCATTGGCCCGTAGCGTGATCGACGGTGCCGATCTCGCGACGCTCACGGAGTCGCCTTCGCCGGGAGCGAACTCGATCGCGTGGCTGGTGTGGCACGCGGCTCGCGTGCAGGATCACCACGTTGCCGAGATCCTGGATTCGGATCAGGTCTGGATCGGCGACGGCTGGGCGGGCCGCTTCGGGCTCGGCCCGGACCCATCGAATACAGGGTACGGGCATGCTGCGCATGATGTCGCGGCGGTCCGACCGCAACACCCTGCGGTGCTGATCGAGTACTTGGACGCGGTCGATCGCCGCACCCGGACGTTGTTGGAAAGCCTCACGCCGGCCGCGCTCGATCGCATCGTGGACCGACGGTGGGATCCGCCGGTCACGCTCGGCGTGCGGCTCGTCAGCATCGCTGATGACAGTCTGCAACACCTGGGCCAGGCCGCATACCTACGGGGTCTTCTCGCAAGCTGACACACCCGAGCCGCATTCCCAACGCCGATCGACGTCGATCGCAGATGCCACCGAGCCGGCAGGATGATCGCTTCCGTCGGGAGCGGTTCGTGGCGTGCCGGAGCCGCCGTCGGGACCGTCACCGTTTCTGTTCACAGATTTTGGCGGTTGGACGCGTCGGTGGCAGGACGATCCGGTGGCGATGCGGGCGCTGTCTGCTGCGCACGGCGACATCTTGCGTCGACTGATCGGCAAGCACCCGTGGGCAGGTGTTGAAGCACACGGGTGATGGGTTCGCCACCGCATTTGCTTAGGTGTCGGAGGCGACGATCGACGCGCAAGACCAGTTGCGGGATACCGCTGGCGCGGCGGCGAAGTCCGTGCCGGGGTTGGTGGGTTGTTGGTTAGCTGGCGGGGGCGACGAACTGGATCGGGGGTGATTGTTTTTCGCAGGCGGTCGTGTCGAGTGTTGCGTTGGGGTTTGCGAGGAACTGGCGGCGGAGTGTGCTGAGACACGGTGGTCCGTTGGCGAGGAGGTCGCTGCCCACGGTCGGGAAGATGACGGTTTGGACGTTGGAAAGCCCGCGGGCGATGGTGGGGATCCAGTTGGGGTTGCCGTCGGGTGAGAGGTCACCGCGGAAGAAGAGCGCGGGGACGTTGCTGACGACGGGTTGCGACAGGATGGCCGACACGTCGGGGACGTTCCAGGCGTTGCACCATTGGGTCCACTGGGCGGTATCGGCTTGTACGAACTGCGGGAGCGTGTGCGCTTCGAGCGTTTCGCCTTGGACGTTCTGGGTGTTGATGTCGTACGCGCAGGTGTATGACGCGGAGGCACCCCAGGTCGCGTCCGCGTTCGGCGGCGGGGTGTCGTACTGGGCCGCTGCGGACGCGACGGTGGCGAGGGAGGCGCTCTGGTTGGTCGGGCCGAGCGCTTCGGGGATCAACGGGTACGCGCTCGGTTGGGAGAGCCCGTCTGCGAGCGCGTCGGCGGCGCGAGGGCCGTCTAGGAGAAGGCGTACGGCCGGCAGGTTCGACCCGTTCGGGTTCGCGGTGGTGAGGAGCGGGGGGTGCGCCGCAAGTTTCGCGACGTCGGTTTGGTCTGTTTGCGCAAGGTTGGGGTAGGCGTGCGCGCAAATGGGATCCGCGTCGCACAGGGCGACGAACCGGGCGAACGCGCCGGCGAGGTCACCGATCGGATCGGTCAGCAGGGTGGTGCCGGGCGGCGGCGGATTGTCGAGGGTGATGCTGCGTACCGCGGCTGGAGCTTGGCGCAGCACGTCAAAGACTTCGGCGTCGGCCTCCTCGAACGCGATGAAGTTCGCCTGGTGGATGTGCAACGCGTCCATCAAGTCGAGAAGATCGTGGGCGGCCGTGTCGTAGTTGTATTGGGCGGGGTCGATACCAGCGGCGACGAGCCGGGTTCGGCAGCGACGCATAGCGTCGGTGCTCCGGGCGAGTTCGGTCGGGTCGAGCGACGCAGATGCGAGGGCCGAGGTCAGCACGGGAGTCATCTCGGGACAGGTCAGTTCGGGATCGCTGTCGGCGAAGCCGCGCGTGGCGACATGGATCAACTCGGAATGATCTCGCGCCAGGGAGCTTCCGAGGTTCTCGCAGCCGCACACGTCGATGGTCGGATCGATGGTCGGTCCGGCGAGGCGCGGCGGTGCGGTCGTCACGAGCAAGCTGACCTGCTTGCCGCCCGGGTCGCTGCGGTTCTGGGGGACGATGAGATGGCCGCACGTTGCATCCGACGCGACCGACAGCACACTTGCCGGACACGGCACCGGCAGATAGTGCGGTGTGTAGTTCTTCGGCGCGCTGATCCCAGCCGGTGCGCTCACCGCGACGTGTGAGCTCGACGAACGGTTCAGCGCGATCCCGACGCCGACTGCGGCTGCCACCACAATCACCGCCACCCGCGGCAACGACCAGCCGCCATCGCCGACGGCCCGGGCTCGCAGCAGTCGGATCCGCGCTCGTCTGTGCGGCCACGGTCGCCGGCGCGTCAGGAGCGGGAGGCGGTGGACGCGCGTCGAGCACCTGGTCGTCGATCACCTCGACGGCCGATAGCGGTGCAGGGATCCCCTTGAGGGTGAGCGCGCCGATGTCACGAAACCGAAGCGCGCGGCGAGTACCGACCAGGGTGCGCACCACCGCGTTGGCGAGTCTGCCCGGGCGAGGCGGCGGCCTCAAGGCGCGCGGCCTCCACGATCGGCATCCCCGAATAGCCGTCGCCCTCCTGGGCGACCTCACCCGTGCTGATACCGATCCGAAGTTGTGGTGGGTCGCGAGGGTCGAGCACCGCCGCCGCGCGGTGCATGGTGGTCGCGCACGCGACAGCGTCCGCGACACTGTCGGGGAACACGATCATCAGCCCGTCGCCGGCACTCGCGATGTTCCGGCCGTTGTGCTCGGCGATCGCTTCGGCCAGCGCGGCCATGAACCGCCGACTGAACTCGTCGAAGGCGTCATCACCGAGACGGGCCCGCCGCTCCGTCGACGCCACCAGATCACAAAACAGGATCGTGACCACCTGTGTGCGCGCCATCAGCCCAGAATCCTCGCACACACCCACGAACGGCTTCAGTCACCGGGACATGACCCTCGAGATCGCCCAGTGCCAGCGTTATTCGTGACGGGCCGGCCGCGTCGATGTCGCACGAGCGTGCGGGGCAGGCGCGCCCTTCGGTCGGTCTATCTCGGCGCACGCTTCCCGGTTGACGGGGCCGATGCGGACAGATCGTTGCCGGGTTGGAATGACAGGCGTGTTCGTTGCCCGTCGGCAAGCGACGAGGAATCAACGACGCATGAAGAGAGTCGGTGGCGGCGTACGGTCGTTGGTGTCGCGGCGGGAGGCTGCTGCTCCCATTCCACAACGGAGCGTCGACCGTCGCCTCGTCGCGGGTGACGACGTGAGAGCTGACGGATTGGGCGGCGGGATCTTGCGAGTTAGCTCGGTTGGCGCGGGTCCAGTCGTCGTCGGCCGGGAAGGACGAGTCCGATTGCCGCGATGAAGACGGCGAGGAGAAAGGCGAACGGCCCGTGCGACGTCACAGTGTGCGTGGCGGAGATGAGGGTGGCATGGATCTTGCGGACAGTGCTGCGAGCCTTGACGGCCGTGCAGACGTCGCGACCTTTGCTGTGGGTGAGCTTGTAGCCTGGCTTGCACTTGGGCACGGTGGTGGTAGGGGTTGATCTCTGGTGCTTGCAGGCGCCGTGGCCCGCGCTTGTGCCTGGTTGGGCTAAGCCACCGTTCGTATTGCATCGCGGATCGCACGGGTTCTTGCTGTTGTACCCGGCGAGGGCGTGCACGTAGCCGCCGTCGGTCTTGCAGCCCGGAGTGATCGGGATTGTCGTTGTCGTGCTTGTCGTTGTCGACGTTGCTGTAATCGTGGGGGGTGGATCGACCGTGGTCGTGGTCGTGCTTGTCGTTGAGGGGCATATGACGCACTCGACCTCGGCACCGCAGGCGCTCATGGACGGTGCGTTGCCGGTGTCGCCGGAATAGACCACCTGCCAGTAGTAGGTCCCTGCCGTCGACAGCGACACCGGCGCGGACGACGGGAGCACGCCCGGCATGGTGATGGGTTCGGGCGTGCCGGCGTCTACGAGGGTGGCGCAGTTGCTGTCGGAGTAGACGTTGTAGGTGACGGTCCCCGTCGCGGTGGACGCGTTCGTTCCAGTCAGCGTGGCCGTGTCGGTCACCGCCGTATTGGTGAGCACCGAGATCGCTGCGCCGTTCTGGTCCGCGCCGGACAAGGAGGTTGTCAGCTGGGTCGGGAGGGCTATCGGCGAGGACGGTCCGGTGACCGTCTCGACCTCCGCTCCGACACCGCAGCTGCTGTTGGACCCGTTGTTGGTGCCGTCGCCCGAATAGACCGTCTGCCAGTAGTACGTCCCCGCCGTCGACAGCGACAGCGGCGCGGACGACGGGAGCGCGCCCGGCGTGGTGATGGTTTCGGGCGTACCCGCGTTCAGCAGAGAGGCGCAGTTGCTGTCGGAGTAAACGTTGTAGGTGACGGTCCCCGTCGCGGTCGACGCGTTCGTTCCAGTCAGCGTGGCCGTGTCGGTCACCGCCGTGTTCGGGGGCACCGAGATCGTCGTGCCGATCTGGCCAGCACCGGACAACGAAGTTGACAGGGAGGTCGGCTGGGTGGGCGCCCCGTTATTGACGGTGAAGAGGTACCGTCCGAGCGTCGTGCTGTTGAGGTCGTTGTAGATCAAACCTGTTGTCGAGTTGGAGTCGAGGAAGGAGTTCGCAACACCCGAACCGGGAAGGTTGAACGAGTCGCCGGCGGTGGTGGTGCCGTTCCCGTATCCGACGAACGCCGAGTCGCCTGCGGTGGTGGCGTTCTGACAACTGGAATCGCCGCTGCTGGCGGTTCCGGTGTCCCACTGCATGCTGTTGTAGTTGAACTCCATGTCGAAGTCGTCGCCGAGCGTGCTGGTACCTCGGTCGGGGCGGTCGATCAGGATCAACTGGAAGTCGTCCAGCACGCTGCTGATCGAGTCGTAACAGCCGACGCCGGGCCAGTTGACCACGAAGACCTTTTGCCCATTCAGCGTTCCGGTACCGAAGTTGACGAGCGCGCTGCTCGTACCCCTCGTATCCACGTCGGCGAAGAACGGAGCGATGATCGGGCTCCCGAACGTCGTCAGGTCTGAGGGCGTGTATTCGGGGAGCGGTTCGCTGAAGGTGATGTTGCCGTTGTTGTTGATGTAGGCCGAGTTGAACTCTGCACCGAAAAAGTTGATGTTGAAGCCGATTGGATACAGCGTCGGTCCGCTCTCCCCATCCGGGCCGGGACACGCCGGTGAAGCATTGCCGCTCCCACCGCAGGGCCAGGTCCCGTCGTCGTTCGCGGGGAAGCTGACCGACACATAGTTGTTGATGGTGCTGGTGCTCGTTCCCGGACTCGCCGACGTGAGGATCACCGCGTTCGCGGCCGCCGACGCGGGCGAAGCCGTGACAAGTGAGATCGCCGGAGTGACGATCGCACCCATCAGGGCGACAACTCCAACGGCGCTCCCCACCTGTCGGACACGGCCGAGCAGGCGTGGCCGCGAACCACGAGCGAATCCCTGCATCCGACTCCCCGTTCCCCACTCAGTGTCGACGAACACCTTTGGTAACACCGCGATCGAAACGTCCGCAATACCCAAGGCACGGTGGCCGATCGGCGTTATTCGACTGCAGGCCCGGTGATCGAGCGCGGCAGCTTCTGCGGTTGTCCTTGATGCAGCCGTACGATGGGGAAGCGACTGGCGAAGGTGGAGTACCACCAGGGAGCTGAGCAACGGGGCCGTCCGCCTGGGTCCTCATCGATTTGATCGAGGAGGACCAGTGGACCTGCGATACGGCTCGAACCCTGACCAGTTGGCTCGCGCCTCGGTCGGTGCTGCAGGCGCTCCGGTGCGGGTCGTCGCGGGGCACCCGTCGTACATCAACGTGCTCGACGCGCTCGGTGCCTGGGAGCTGGTCCGGGAGGCCGCCGCGGTTCTTTCAGTTCCGGCGGCGACGACCTTCAAGCATGTCTCACCTGCTGGGGTTGCGACTGCCGGCGGCCTTGATGAAACGATGCGGAACACTTGGTCCCCGGATGGGGTCGACCTGTCTGACATCGCGACTGCATACATTCGGGCTCGAGACTGCGACCCGAAGTCCTCCTTCGGCGACATCGTTGCTGTCTCCGAGCCAGTCGACTACTCGCTCACTCAAGTGCTGCGTGGCGTCGTGTCCGACGGGATCATCGCACCCGGATACGCGCCCGGAACCGCCGCGACGCTCGCCGCCAAGAAGAAGGGCCAATACCTCGTGCTGGAGGCGGACGCCACGTTCGAACCTCCAGCATGGGAAAGCAGAGAACTCGGCGGAGTTCGCCTCGAACAACAGCGACCGTCGACAAAGATCACTGCGTCGATCGTGCGGTCAGGGACGACGATGCCACTTCTGGACTCGACGGTTTCGGATCTGATGCTTGCGATGGTGGCCGCCCGCCACACCCAGTCGAACAGCGTGACGTACGCGCGGGCCGGGATGGTCCTCGGTATCGGCGCCGGGCAGCAGTCCCGCGTCGACTGCACCAAGCTCGCTGGTGTCAAGGTCGACACATGGTGGCTCCGCAGGCATCCGAAGGTGCGGGCACTGCCGTTCATCGACGCGATCCGTCGTCAAGAACGCATCAACTGGGAGATCCGCTACATCGAAGGCGACATGGACCATCGCGAGCTCGAACGCTTCCGATCCGCGCTCAGCGACGACGCGCCCGCGCTGCGACCGGACGACCGGCAAGGGTGGCTCGACCAACTCGACGACGTCGCGCTCGCATCCGACGGGTACATCCCGTTCCGGGACAACATCGATCAGGCCGCACGCCACGGAGTCCGCTACGTCGCGGACCCCGGCGGCTCCACCCGCAACGACGAAGTCGAAGCAGCCTGCACCGAACATGACATCGTCCTCACAACGACCGGGATCCGTCTCTTCCTCCACTGAGCTGACCACCGCGCGTCGAGTTGGATTTGGTGGCTCCAACTCGGTCGTCCGATCGGAGGCAGCCAGCGACACCTGGGTGGCGCCACCACCGCAGGCATGTTGGGGCAACGGCCCCGGCGTTCGTTCGAGGCTCGCTCAACGTTGTAGCGAAGGTGGACGCGACGCCCCGCGAACGCTGCGTCAGTTCGGATGCGAACTCGCGTCCGTCTGCGGCGATGGCCGCTGCCGCGCGGTCAGCTCGGTGCAGCGTGGGTCTGTTGTGCGACGATCGTGACGAGGTTGCCGAGCGCGAGGTTGACGTCGTCGACGTGGAGTCCCCAGTTCGGGCCTTCGAGTGGCGTGACTTTGGGTCGCGTGTCGCCGACGCCGCCGATGTGGGTGATCTGGAGCCAAGTGGCACCGTTCGCGGTGTCGCATTGCGCCGTGTACATGTTGGGATAGGTCACCCACGGCGTGGTGATCGGTCGTCCGTGGGCGGTGCGGCCGACGGCGGGGAAGTACGGGTCGAGGATGCCGGCGCCGCCGGCGAGCGCGGCGGGGTTGGTGCACAGGACTTGTTGTCCGACTTTGGTCTGTTGGCCGGATTGCAGGCTGACGCCTTGTCCGGCCCGTCCGAACAGCGACGTGGCGGGCGGTTGACGGTTGAACGAGGAGTAGGCGATCACGCAATGCTGTTCTGTCGCGCTCTGGCAGGCCGGGATGTGCTGGAAGCTGCCGCCCGTGTCGTGTCCGGTGAGGACTTGAACGTTGCCGCCGAGGATGATCGCCGAGATCATCTGGGTCCGGCGGGCGGGAACCGGATCGATTTGTGATGCGAGGAGGCGGATCAGGATCGCGGCGCCTTGGGAGTGGCCGATGAACACGACCGGTCGCCCGTCGTTGTCGTGCGCGAGGTAGTCGCGCCACGCCGAAAGCACACTCGCATACGCGACGGCAATCGCGGTCGGGTCGCCGCTCAAGCCCGACCGTGTGAGATCGGCCAGAGTTTGTTGGCGGTACATCGGTGCCCACACGCGACACACTTGCGAGAATCGTGCAGCTTGCGTTTGCGCGACCGCGATCTCCACGGGCTGGATCGTCAGATCAGCGTTCGCGGAGGATTCCGTGCTCACCGTTGGATACACGTAGAAACAATCCACAGCCGGGCTCGAAGCCACCGGAGACGAAGCGATCGAGGTCGAACCATCGGCTGTCTCGACGGTCGTTGTCAGACTGCCAGCACACGGATCAGGCGTCCTGCCTGGATGACACAGCCACACCGTCGAACCCGACGATTCCGCGCTCGGGCGGTGCGGTACCGGCACCGCGGAAGTCGACGAAGACGACGCCGAGGACGAGCCACTCGAACAGGCACCCGCGAACGCGCTGACAACGACGACGGTCACGACCGCCACCACAGTCCTCCGACCCAACAATCGAGCGCCGCGCCGCACGGCAGGACTCTACGCAAAGGTGGGCCCACACGCCGGTCGCCGTCGCGCTCGTCCGGGTCCGCCAGCACGGACACACCGCGCCGTTCACCCGTACTGCGATATGGGCCGCGGTCGGACGTTCGGACGCGGACAACGCCGACTGTCACCGATCAGGCGCACGACGCCGTGCTCTGCGCCATCGACCGCAGCTTCGGTGACGTCCGGTCCACGGCCGAAATCATCGAAATTGTTCATCACGAGCGCAGAGCAACCCGACAAGAACATCCGGGAGATCCCTCGACTGACAGCCGATCCGCTGCGCGTAGGTTGGTCAGATGCCATTCCCTGACGAGATCCGCCCCGTCACGGTGGTTCCATACCAACAGAACTGGGCCGCGGACTTCCAGACTCTGGCGGTCGACCTTTGGACGCTGCGCCTTGCGGACCGAGGGATCATCGAGCATGTCGGATCGACCTCCGTGCCCGGCCTCGCCGCCAAGGACGTCATCGACATACAGCTGCGAGTGCCCGCACTCGATCCGAACCCGATGTCGGCGACGCTCGGCCGCCTCGGCTACCGACGCCGCCCAGAAGACTGGAACAACGCTGAGCCGACCCGCGCGGGGCCGGTCGCCAAGCTCGTCTTCGCGCCGCCCGTCGGGTCTCGCCCATGCAACGTCCACGTTCGCGTGCACGGTTCCCAAGGCGCCCGGGACACCCTCCTGTTCCGCGACTTCCTTCGTTCCGAACCAGCGATGCGAGACGCATGGGGGATCCTGAAGACGGCGGCCGCTTCGCTCACCGCGGTCGAAGACTTGGCCGGCTACGCCCGGATCAAAGATCCCGCATGGCAGGTCCTCATGTATGGCGCCGACCGGTGGGCCGACGAGGAGTCATGGAAACCTGAGCCTCTCGTTGCATGGCGGTGACAAGCCGCCCTGCCCCGAGGTTCGGGACGCGGCGACCGGTTACCCGAACGTCGTCCCGGCGTTGTCGGCCGCGTTGATCCGACGCGCCACCTTCGGGTATCCCGTCGCTGGTTGTCGTGAGAAGTCCTCACCAGGCTCGGAGCTGTGTCCGTCGGTCGGCGCTCACCACTGCGTATCGCCGGCTACTTGTCTGGTCGCAGCGTTGAGCCGGTTCCAGACGTTGATGTTCGCGATGGCCAAGATCAGGGTCGCGAGCTGCGTTTCGTCGAAGTGCTGTGCCGCTCCGTCGTAGATCTCATCGGGCACGGGATCTGGCCGGTCGCTCAGCCGCGTGACGGCCTCGGTCAAGGCGAGCGCCGCGCGTTCGGCGTCCGTGAAATATGGCGCTTCCCGCCATGCGGCCAGGGTGAAAAGACGCTCGTCGGTCTCGCCGGCGTTCTTGGCGGCACGAGAGTGGCCATCGAGGCAGACGCTGCAACCATTGATCTGGCTCGCCCGGAGGTTGACGAGTTCCAGCGTCCGTTCGGGGACGCCACCGTTGCCGACCGCCTTCCCGAGCGCCTGCAGCGCGTCCATGGCGTTGGGAACGACGAATGCGGGGTGGTTCATTCGAGCTTGCAACACGCCTCCTTGTACATCACACGGGTTTCATTGATCCCTGCTCTCACGACGAACGAGGAGCGCCGAAATCGACACCGCTCATCGGATGCGCCCGCGAATGACCTCGTCCGACGCGGACAGCGCAACCGAATCGATGCTGGCTCGTCGCGGCCGACGCGCGACGGGCCGCGATCGGACTCGCGACCCGTCCCTTCGACGAGACCGAACGCGCCCGACGACTCAAGCTGGTAGGGGACTTCCTCGGCGAAGACACACACGGCCAGCACCCAACCAAGCGGCGAACCTGACGCTCGACGAGATGATCGAGTATGTCTCGGGACCGAGACATCCGCGATCGTGGCCGTCGAACATTGGCTCGGTCCTCGAGGCGGGGCGCGGCAAGTCGGTCGGCGGTGGACGCCAAAACCTGAGGGGAGGGAACCTGGTGGCGGCCGGTGGCGTGTATTGAGGCGGCGTTTCTCGGGAGCGCCCAGGGACGGGATCTGCGTTTGATCAGCGACGTTGACCTGGCGGTGGCGGTGCCGACTGCCGACGTGCGTCTGTCGGCGCGCCCTGATGGTCTCGCGTGGGCCTTGGGGATGCTGATCGTCGGTACGGTGGTTGCTGTCGACCCGGCCGGGTTCGTGCCGACGGGGCCGATGCGCTGGACCGTGATCACGGCGACGACATGGCTCGTTCTCGCGGTACTCGTTCGTCGCACGGTCGCGATCCCGCGTGCGATGACTGCCGTGTGGGTCGCGTTGGTCGGTGTGCTGCTGGTCGCGACGATCAGAGCGGTTGATCCGTTGGATGCGTGGATCGGCACGCCGGATCGGCGGCTCGGGCTGCTTGCCTGGCTCATGTTCCCGGCACTGTTCCTTGCCGGACATGCTTGCAGGTCGCGAGCCGCGACACGCGTGGTGATGCGCGCGGGGTCGGTGGGTGCGGTCGTGCTCGGCCTGTGGAGCGCGGCCGAAGTGCTCGGTTACTCCCCGCTGGGTCTGGAGTTCGCGAATGGACGCGCCGGAGGCCCGTTCGGCCAGCCTGCCTACCTCGGGGCCGCGTGCGTGCTCCTCGGACCGCTGGGCGTTGCGACGGCGCTCGACGGGAATGAGACGCGCGGCTGGAAGTGCGCTGGCGCGTTCGGTGCGGGCGGCGCAGTGTTTGCGCTGGCGGCGTCGCAGACGCGTGGGGCTTGGGTTGGCGCTGTCGTCGCTGGTGTCGCGGTTGCGTTGCGCAAGCGTGGAGTGTTGCGCCGTCACCGACCGCGGGTCGTTGCGGCGGCGGTCGCGTTGGCGGCGGTCGCCGTCGCGGTCGGCGTTGCTACGCCGCTCGGTGCGCGTGCCGTGTCGACGTTCGATCTCCATCACGGGACGAGCGCGAGTCGTTTCGGCGAGTGGCGGATTGCGACGCGGACGATCGTCGATCATCCGCTGTTGGGCGTAGGACCCGAGGGCTACCGCGTCGTGTTCCCCCAGGAGGTCGACGCGGCGTACGTACGCGACTATGGCGACACGGTCTACACCGACCGGGCTCACAACGGCATCCTCGACGTCACCCTCGACGGCGGGATCTTCGCCGGTGCCCTCTACCTCGCGTTGCTCGTCCTGGCGCTCCGACATGCGTGGCGCGCGATCGCGACGCGCGATCTGGTCGCGGTCGCGCTCGGCGCGGCGGTGATCGCATACGTGGTGCAACAGCAGTTCCTGTTTCCGCTTGCTGAGCTTGACCCGATCTTTTGGGTGCTCGTCGGCATGCTGGTCGTACGAACACCAGGCTCGGCGCGACACACGACGCTTCGCGCTCGCTGGCTCGTCGTACCGATCGCGATTGCCACCGTGGCCGCCTTGTACTACGGCGCCCGCGACGTTCTCGCCGACCAAGCCATGAAGCGAGCCGCGACAACCGCGAATGTTGCCATTGCGTTGCGCGAGGCCGACGAAGCGACTCGACTGCGACCCGACTCGATCCGTACTTGGTACGTCGCCGCGCGTGTCGCGCAGCGTGGCGAAGCGCTGACGGATGTGGACGCGGCGCTCGCTCGCGTCGTGCAGGGCCTCGACCGTTCGCGGGGGGATCCAGCGCTGCGGGACCTCTACGGCGAGCTGCTCGTCGAACGCGCCGCTCGCTCCCGTCTCGGGGACGATATCGCCCTCGCGCGTCGTGAGCTCGCCCGCCTCGTCGTCGACGCGCCACACGACCCGATGCTGCACCAAGACCAGGTCAGCGCCGAATCTCTGCGCGAGATCGGAAAACCGTGAACCGCGCGGGCCACTCAGACGTGTATCACGCGATGCAGTTCCACGACCCGTCGCTGACGCTCGCCAACCCGACCGACTCCGACCCGACTCCCTCCGACCCGACCCCGCTGACGCCGGAGACGACCGACCTCACCGTCGTCCACGTCGACCCTCCGCGCGACTTCGAAGCGTTCTACCGTGACGGATACGCGGACATCGCCCGCGCACTCACCGTCACACTCGGCGACCTGGACCTTGCGCAAGAAGCAACCGACGAAGCGATGGTGCGCGCCTACGCCCGGTGGGACAAGATCGGTTCGTACGACAATCCCGGCGGCTGGGTTTACCGCGTCGGTCTCAACTGGGCCCGCTCGGCTCGACGTCGTCTCACCCGCACGGCTCCGTTCCACGAACGGCGGGTCATCGACGCACCCGCAACCGATCCCGCGCCCTACGCCGCGCTGCGAGACCTCGAAGTCGGCCTGCGATCCGTTGTGGTCTGTCGTCTACTGCTCGACTGGTCGGTCGACGAGACCGCCGCCGCGTTACGCATCAAGCCCGGCACCGTGAAAAGCCGTCTGCACCGCGCGCTCGCCCAACTCGAACAAGACCTCGGAGATACCCAGTGAATGAGACCCAGCTCGACCAGCTCCGCGACGCGTTGCACCGCGAGGCACAGCACATCCATCCTGTCGGACTCGGCGCGGACACTGTGCGACGCCGCGGCCGCCGACGGCGTCACCGCGGACGCGCCGTCGTTGCTGTCGGCGCGGCGACGTGCGTCGCCGGCCTCGGTGTGTCACTGATCGAACGCGATGGTGGCGCGCCGCACAGCGTCGTCGTGGGCGCAGCATCCGGAGCGGCCGTCACGCCGACGCTCGAGTTCCGCGTCGTTGACGGCACCGTCGCGAACTCGACGATGCATTTCACCACCGCGGCCGGTGTCACCTACGAACTGTCGACCGCGCCCGGCGTCGCGCCTCCCGGCGCGCAGCCGGGCCAGGCGATTTACAGCACGAGCGATGGCGAACATTGGACCACCGCCACCCAAGACCAGCCCTGGATCTCCGATCTCGCCGGAAACGATGGCGTGCTCTACGCGATCGGTACAGCACCCGGTGCCGCGGCCGGTGACGTCCGCTATCTCGTCGGTACGTCCCACGACGGCGGCGCGGCATGGTCCGATACCAACCTGCCGTTCGATCTCAGCGTCCCGACCGCGACGGTGTCGATGAGTCCCGCCTCAACCGTGCAGATTGCCAGCGGAGCAACAGGAACTGTCGCGCTGCTCACCGAGCAGTTCTCGCCGGACCTCGACGCGCTCGTCGCAGCCCGCTCCGCCGGCCATCCCGACGTCACCACGACCATGACGAACGACGGCTACGACATCGTCGACCTGAGCGGCTGCGCGCCCGGCAAGCAAGCACTCGCCAGCCGCACCGTCAAGCAAGCGCTCGCCGGCAGCACCGTCGAGCAAGCAGGCTCCAGCCGCGCCTTCGAGCAAGCAGGCTCCAGCCGCGTATTCAAGGACGCACCGAAGCCGCTCGGGGCCGCGGTCGCCAGCCCCGGCGACGTGGCGCCTCTCGCAAGTAAATGCACCGACCCGCCCGTGGTCGGCACGATCAGCTGGTCCGATCTCGGCCTGACCGGTCCCGGCGAGCTCACCCGCCAACAGATGCTCGTCAGCACCGACGGCACGCACTGGACGTCCACGCCCCCCCCAAACGGCGGGACCGTACAAGAGCTCGTCGCCGACAGCGACGGCTTCCTTGTCCTCGCCAACAACACCAACCCGTCGCTCGGCACGCAGGCGCCCAGTAACGAAACAACGCTGCTGCAGTCAACCGACGCGCGCACCTGGACCACAATCGAGACGCCACCCGGTCTCAACGTGCAGGCAATAGCCGGCGACCTCATCGTAGGAACCGACTCCTCCGGCGCCATACAAACGTCCAGCGACGGCGGCAAGACCTGGAACACGACCAACGTCAACGCACTCCTCCCCGCCGGCACTCCTACCGAGTCGGTGACCGCATCCGACGCCGGGCCACTCGGGTTCGCGCTCCTCGTCACCCCCGACCAGAAACCCAACGATCAGACACCCGGTCATGACGACCTCCTGTTCAGCACCGACGGGATCGACTGGACAACAACCGACCTCGCCGCCGTCGGTGAACCCTCGACCGGCTATCCGATGCAGGTAACCGTCGGCGCCGACCACATCAGCATCGACTACGGACTCCCCGGCGCAACGCCCGACGGAACGATGAAGATCACGACGCTGCTCGCCACGCCGAAAGGCTGAACCCGTACGCAAAACACCAAAAGCGGTCGCGGCGACCGGCACGGGAGCTCGCCGCGTTGTCAGTCAGCGAACGGGTTTGCGTGTGGACGTGCTGGTGTGACGGCGAGGAAGGGTCGCACGCAACTCTCCATGAGCTCGTCGACGACGGACATGCATTCGGTGTCTGCGAGGCGGTCATCGTCTTCGTTTGGGTCTTCGTGAAGATCGAAAAGTTGGCAGGGCGTGCCTGCGTCTTCGTCGATGACGAGCCGGTAGCGGTCGGTCTCAAATGATGCGAAGCCCCAGTTCTCGCTGATCGACACCGTCCGCGCGGTCGGGTCGTTGCCGTCGAGATAACCGAGCAGCGAACGACCTTCGCTTCCTGGGAGCGGGGGCGCCTGCGCTATCTCGCGTATCGTCGCTGGGACGTCGACATGCTCGACGAGAGCATCGACGACGCGCCGGTCACACCCGGAGGGTGGACGCACAATCAGCGGGACACGTACAGCTGGTTCGTACAGCACACATTTCGACATGAGGCCGTGGTTGCCGCCCATCTCGCCGTGGTCGCTCGTGTAGATCACCCAGGTGTTCTCAAGAAAACCTCTCGCGTCGAGGGCGGCGACGATGCGACCGACCGCCGCGTCGATGACGGTGATGTCGGCGCTGTACGCCCGTCGCATTCCCAGTATCGCGTCGTCGGTCATCGTGTCAGTGTCCGACAATCCCAAAAACGCCCGCAGGAGTCGCTCGTAGCGGCCTGTCCCGTTCAGAGTCGGTCGCCCCGTCGAACGTGGCATCGACACTGCGATGTCGTCATACCAGTCGACGGCGGCTTGGGGGGCATCCCACGGGTCGTGCGGCCCCGGAAACCCGACGAACAAAAAGAACGGCTCCGGCCGGTCGTACCGTTCGATCCACCGCACCGCCTCGGCGCCGTGCCACGTGTCGATGTACGCATCGAGCGGCACCGGCATCGGGGTCGAGTCCCACATCGGTACCCGTTTGGTCGCGTTCCGTCCGCTCTCACCCTCGCCCTGATAGCTCCGATCTGCGATGTGGCGCCGATACGTGTCGAGCAGACCTCGGCCGTGCAGAAAATCGGTGTAGCGGTTTGGGATCTGACCCGAGAACTTGTCGCCCGTCTCGTGCACCTCCGCGAACCCCAACGCCGCCAGACGGCCCGCCAGGTCATCGACGTGGTTGGCCGTGCGTGTTTCGTCGCGATAGAGGTGCGCCTTTCCCACCAATGTCGTGTGGTATCCGGCCGCGCGCAATGCCCACACGTACGTCGGCGAGCCGGACGTGATTTCCGCCCAGTTCGTGTACACACCATGATCCCGCACATAGCGTTCCGTCATGAACGACGCCCGCGCCGGCATACACAACGGCCCCTGACAACTCACCCGCGAAAACCACGTCCCCTCGGCCGCAAGTCCGTCAAGAAAGGGCGTCTGCACCGCCACATCGCCAGCACAACCCAACATGTCACCACGATGCTGGTCTGCCATCACGACCAAAACGTTGTCCAAACCAGGCACCCCCATCCGTCCATCTGCCCTGCCCGCACCGCACACTCGAAGACCACCAGTGCCGCTCACATATCTCGCACGTGTTCGAAGGGCGCGACATCGAACCGGCGTTCAACCGGTCCGGCCGCTCCCAACAAGTGGTTGGCCGATGTTGGTCGACCTATCCGTCCTCTCTCTGTGGACCGTCACGACGTTTCCGGAACGCGTCCGACCCTGCGCCCCCGGACAGTCCCGAACGAATGTCCGAAACTCGCGGCCGGTGTCCGCGTCGTCGCCCCCTTCTACTCCGGAAACGCTTGCCGAACCCGTACGGCTATCAACTTTTCGACGAGCTCCTGCGGAAGCGGACGATCAATCTCGAAGCGCAGGGCGCCCGTTGACTTGGAGTAGTCGGCCAATTCCTGCGACAGCTCGGGAAAGACCGATCCGCTGTGCGGCAGGTAGCTGAGGTGGTTCTTGAAGGCGGCGAAGCCGGCGACCGTCTTGCCTTCGACCTTGAAGGCGGGCACGCCGTACGAGATGCCTTGTTCCGCGTCCGGAAGGACCCGCAGAATCGCGTGCCGCAGCTCAGACAGTGTCGTCCGCTTCGGCTCGTCCAACGAAGCCAGGTAGGCGTCGACCTCTGCTACGGACACGCCGGCAGTTTGGAGGCCTGAGCCCGATCCCCGCAACATCTCTGCGGGGACGCGGCGTGACCCGGGCGCCGCAGCCAAGATCGGCGAGGCGCGCACGCCCCATCGAAGTCGGGACCGTGCCGTTCGCGGTCGTCTGCGATCCGTGCGGCCCGACGACATCGCGTCCGCGTCGACCGCCTTCGTCGGTATCGTCGCCGCTTCCATCCGATCAGGTTCGGCGCCCGGCCGCACCCAGACTGGTGAGCGATCCCTGACGGGATTTTGGCTGGCGTTCGAACTACTTGTCGTCCTTGTTCTATGCGACGACCGACGACGATGTGGCGGCGGGCCCGTCTCCGCGCGTGTTGGCCGCGGTGACCGAGCACGTGTAGGTCTTGTTGAGTGTGACGCCGCTCACCACGATCGATCGGGCGTCGCCGCTTGTGTCGACCGCGGTGCTTGTCTGACCTCCGTCAGAGGAGACGCAGGTCGCGGTGTAGCTGCTGATGGGAGAGCCGTTGCCCGAAGCTCCCGCGAAGCGCACGAGTAGGGATCCAGGATTGATGGTCGTCGGTGTTGCGGTCACGTTTTGTGGTGCGGTCGGTGTGCCGATTCTGATCGCTGGTGATGCTGGCGACGCCGGACCGACTCCAAGCGCATGGATCTGCGGCGTCGTGAACGAGTTCGGGCCGGTGCCGAGCTTGTTCATAGCCGCGACCTTGAACGTGTATTGCCGGCCGTTGGAAAGACCGGTGATCGTGTCGTGTGTGACGACCGAGTGGAACGTGAGCGCGGTGAGCGCAGTGTGCCCGATGTAGGGCGTTACGACGTAGCCGGTGACTGGCAGGCCTCCGTGCAAGGCGGGTGCAACCCATCCGACGGTCGCTTTGGCGTTGCCGGGTTGTGCAGACACGCGGGACGTTAGTTCGGGCGCGGTGACGTGCAGCGAGACGCTCTGTTCGGATGTCCCAGCCGCCGAGGTCGCCGTCAGCGTGAGCGGGTATGTCCCGGCGGCGTTCACGGTGCCGATCAACTTCGCGATGCCCAACCCTTTCCTGAACGTGACTCCTTTCGGCAACGCGCCGGTGAGGGTCAGCATCGGCGACGGTTTCCCGGAGGCGGTGAAGTCGAATTTCACGTTCGTCTTGCGAGGCACGGTGGTCAACTCCGCGCTGGTGATCGCGGGGGCTACCCACAACGGAAACACGGCGGTCGAGGACCCGTGGACGGTCGGCCCAGACGGTGGTGTTCCGGTCGCAGCAGGGGTATCCCTGACACCGTGCGCGTGGACATCAGCTGCTGTGGTGGTGTAGTTGGCAGTGCAGGTTTCGGTGCCGGCCGGCGCGAGCGTCGGACTCGGACACGTCACAGCTGAGAGACCGGCATGCGGGTCGGTGACACCGATGCCGTGCAAGGTGACGTCGCCGGAGTTGGTGACGACGTCGTTGAACGTCTCTGGCGTTCCGGCCGCATAGAAGTGACCGGGCACTGCGGTCGGCCTGACCGCGATCGCCGGCGCTTGGATCGCGGGTGTGTGCACGCTGGCCGACGCGGTCACCACCGTGGTTGAGGGAGGAGTGCCAGATACCAGCGCGGCGTCGGTGATGCCGCCGCCGTCGACGTCGGCTTGGGTGACGACGTAGTGCGCGTTGCAGGTCTCGGCTTCGAGGACGGCGAGTGTGGTGCCGGGGCACGTGACTGCGGACAGGCCGGCGAGCGTGTCGGTGACGCCAACTGAGACGAGGGCCACGTTGCCGGTGTTGGTGACGTTGTAGCTGTAGGTGATGGGTGTTCCGGCGACCGCGTAGCTCGGCGGGCTGGTCGTGGGCGTGATGCTGAGCGATGGTTGCGCGACGAACAGCGAGAACGCTTGGGTCGCGACACCGCCCGGGTTGGTGGCCGTGAACGTGATCGGGTAGGTCCCGCCCGTCCCCGCGGCCGGCGTGCCCGTGATGCCGGTGATCGAAGCGACGCCGTCGACTGTGGCCTGCGCGAAGGTCAGCCCGGCCGGGAGCGTCCCGGTCTCGGTGACCACCGGTGCCGGTGATCCGGTCGTGGTGACGGTGAAGGTGAACGGCGAACCGACTTGCGCGTTGGCGGTGGCGGCGCTGGTGATGGTTGGTGGGACGGCGGCGATGACGATGCTCTGACCGGCGGTGAGGGTCTGCCAGGCGGACAGGCTGCCGCCGTATTGGCTGCCGAACAGTGCGCCGTTGTATTCGTAGCCGAGCGGCGCGGTGATCGGCACCGCGACCGAGCTGGTTCCGGTGTTGGTGATGGTGATGTTCCCGCCGGTCTCGGACGCGGTGACCGTGTTCGAGGTGGTGGCGGTGCCGGCCGGTTGGGTGGTCGCCCAGGCGGTCTGGTCGGCAAGAACCGTCGCGATCGCACCTAACGTCAACTGTTCGTACGGGGCGGTCGCGTTGAAGTCGGCGTGATATTCGGCCAACAACGGATTCAGGACCGAGTAGAGCAGGCCGTCACCGGTCGTGTCGACCGTGGCGGGCGGGGTCCCGGCCGTGGCCGGCCCGGCTGGTGGTTGACCGATGATGTTGGTCTGATGCACGTAGCTGGGTCGGGGATCGTTGTTCAACATGTTCGCGTACATGCCGGACACGACCTGGTTGACGATATCCGCGAACGTCGCGGGGGTGCTCAGACATGTCGTGGTCGACGTGTTCGTGCACTGGCCTTGGTCGACACCCTTAGCGAGGTAGAACGTGTTGTATTCGTCGACGGCTTGGGTTTCGGTCGAGTTGTTGTAGAAGATGTTGATCGGATGGCGGGGCACCACTTGGGCGGTGCCGTCCACGAACGTCGCGCCGACCGGGTACGATGCGCCGGTATAGGCGGCGCCGATCCCGAACTCGTCGGTCGGCGGGTTCGGATAGGCCTTGGAGGCGTCGTCACCGACCGCGGTGATCCCGACCGCTTCCAACGCGGGAATGAAGTACGGGTTCTGTTCCCACGGCTGTTCGTTCGCGTTTTCAGTGGTGGGGGGTGTCCAACCGGCCGCCTGCGCGGTGCCGGCCAGGCCGGTATCAACGAACGTCTGTTCCAGCTCACCGCCGTTGGTGACATCCGTCGTCGACGCCGGTTCCCCGGAGCTGTTGTCGGGCAGCGTCGCTGATGCTGGTGTCGCGACGCTGCCGATCAGGAACCAGTCGTTCGATCCGACAACTTCGCGGTAGATGAGATAGTTCGCGGCATGGCAGATCGCCTGCCAATCCAACGTCACTTCACCAGACGCGGCGACCGTCACCGATGGCGTCACGAACGCCGACGATTGGTCAACGCTCGGCGAATCGGCCGCGTTGAACTGGTCGGTCACCGCATACTCGTAGTTCCCGGCGGTCAACGTCCCGCCCGTCCCAGGAGTTTCGTCGTCGAGGATCGGCGGGTCGACCGTCGCCGGGTTCCCTGGCACCAGATCCGCGAACCCGGAATGGTTGCCGGGCACGAACACTGACGGGTTCTCCGTCCCGAGCGCCAACCCGGTGTCCGTACTTTCGGTCAAGCCCAGACCGCCGGTCCCGTTCCCGGGAGCGGCAGCCGCCCAAGAAGTGTTCTCGTTCAGTTCGGCTTCGATGTAGTTCTGGGTCGCGCAGCCGACATCCATGTACGGCGTGTCGTACGTGTGACTCAACCAGCCGAAATCATCCGCGTACGGTTTGCCGGTCGCGGGGTCGGTCTTTTGGAACTCGGCCAACACCGGATCGGTCCCATTATCGGCCTGGTAGGCGACCGATCCGCCCCCGTTGAACAGCTGATCCATCCGGAAGTTGTTCGCCGCCGACCACTGCGCCGCATAATCGACATCCGCGGCCCGCATCCGTAACGCGTCCGCGTCGGAATAGTCGATCGTATGCAACGTCGTGTTCCACGCATCATCCGGCGTGAACGTGTCGTCGATGTCCATCTCGACGTAGTGGCGGTAGTCGCCCAAATGGGCGTCGGCGGTGACCCAATCGATCAGGCCCGCACCCAACAACAACCACTGCGTCTGGTTTGCGTTATACGCCATCCCGACCGTCAGCTCCGCGACCCCGGCCTGTGGGTCCGTCGGGGCCTGCGCCGCGGTCGGATGCTGATATACGCCGACCAACACATTTCCAGCCGCGTCATTGAGGAGAGGGGTCTCGGTCGCGCCGGTCGGCAACCCTGTCGCGACGGTGCCCGGCGAAGCGAAACTGCCCGTATCGATCGGGACCGGACCATTCAACGAACCGAACGTGCTCACGCCAGCCGCGGTCAACGACGCGGTCGTCCCCGAAACTGTGGCGCCACTGTCCGCGTCGGTCACCGAACTCAAACCGGTGGTTCCGTTCGGGACGAAATCGCCGTCGATCTGGCGGATCCCGAACGTCGACTCATAACTAAACAGTGCGCTCAACTGACCGGCCGCGAAATCGGCCGGTTTCCCCGCCAACACCACACCGTTGAACAGCCCATGCGTCACCGACGACGTCAACGCCGGCAACGACACCGTCGCCGAGCCGAGCGTCCCGGTCGCATCCACCTCCGTATACGCAACACCCTGACTCGAAAGCCCCGCCGCCCACGCCGCCGTATTCGGATCCGACGTGCCCCCACCCGGCGCACCAACCAACAACACCCGCAAATCGACCGTATCGCCCGACGTCACAGCCAGCGCCGGCTGCGCACCCTGGGGAACGAGGACCGGCACCATCGCCGCGCCGATCAATAAGGTGATCGTCGCCAGCAGCGACGTGACACGCCAACGCCTTGACGTGCCGGACAACGCCAGCCCCCTCACCTTGGCGTCCGCCGCGCTCGTGGTCCGAGTCGCGTCATTCCGCCGGCGTTGCATAGCACCCCCACAGATCGTTTGGACCAGACGTAGCTACGTTCGCCCACTCGCATCGCGTGGATGCGACGCTAGCGGTGGGCACGTTTGCACCGATTTCTGCCAGCGTCGAACCAAAAGTACGTATTGGACCGTGAATGTTGACCGCCTGGCTCTTGGTGGCACGTTCTTGACAGAACGTGGTCTGCCAACGGGCATGCGATTGCGTGCGCTCCGGCTCCGTGGGCGGACAGAAAGACCACGCACCGGTAGCGACATGGTGCCTTGTGGTCGGTTGACAGTCGATAGGTCGACAGCCTCAATTCGAGAACCGCAAAAGAACCGGTGAAACGCGTCGCGTACACGCTCGTGAAGGAGCCGTGACGGAAGCTAGTCCGACCGCTCCGGTTGGCGCGCCTTTTAGGCGACCCGCCGTTTTCTCACAAGCGCGGTGCCCGCGGCGAGGAGCGCGAGGATCCCGACGATGAGCGCGGTGATGGCAATCGCGCGGGCGCTGTTGTCTTTGATCGACGCGGTCGCGGTGGTACTCGTTGCGGACGTGGCCGGAGAACCGTTGGGGTTGGTGAGTTGGAGGATGGGAGTCGGGTGTGCTGGTTCGGGAGCTCCCGGCGTCACAGGGTCGATCCAGCGGACAATCTGATTGTTGGAGTAGGTCTGCAGGGCTTTGAACACGACCTGATTCTCGTTGGTTGGCAAACCGTCGGCGTCGATCGTGAACTCGCCGAACTCGTTGGGGCCGATCGCCGCGGCCGCGTTGTCGGCTTTCCAGTCGATCTCGTTGACGATCTCGGCGATGCTGCCGTCGTCGGTCACGATCGGCTTGGCGAGATGCTGGATGGTGAGATGGAAGGTCCAGCCCGCCTTGGGCTCGACGGTGACTGTCGGTATCGGCGTTTGGGGTGGGACAGGGAAGAAGATTTGCAGTTCGGTCACAGAGGCCGGTGGCTCCTCATTCGGCGCGAGGAACGACAGTTTCACGGTCCCACCCTGTGGTGTTGATGGCGGATCGACGGTGACGTGTGCCATTGCGGTACCTGCCCACCCGAACACGAGCGCGCCGATGAGCGCCAACGCGACGACGATCTTGCGCATGTGAGAAGTGCTCCTTGGTGGGCGCGTCCCATTCGACGGGCTTCGCGGACAGTCGTGTCGGCATGTCGCTCGCGGGCGCGTCTCACTACGAAGTCGCGCGCGACCTCCATGCTCAGTAGACAGGAATTCGCAGCCCAAAGTTCCATCGACTTGAGGTATTTCTTTCGACGAGACGCGCGTCGTTCTTGCCTATAGGGTCACGGTCGATGGGCACGTGCGGTCCGCGATGGTGACCGATCGACGCTTCGCACAACTCGTACACGACCATGCCGGAGCGGTCGTCTCTTACGCTCGTGCTGTCGCACCTGATGTGTGGACCGCCGACGACGCGGTGCAGGAAACGTTTCTGCGGGCGTGGAAGTACCGCGACACGTTTCGCGCGACAGGCTCGTTCGAGGGTTGGCTCATTCGTATCTGTCGTAACTGTCTCGTCGACCTCGCGGCGAAAACTCCGGTTGACCTCACCGCAGATCTACCTGACCGCGCGGAAGAAGTCGACGGAATCCAAGAGCTGTATGACTTGCTGTTGCGACTTCCGATCCATCAACGCGAAGTCGTCGCCCTGTGCGCGCTGCTCGGGTACGACTACGCGGGCGCAGCCGAGTTGCTCGACGTCCCGATCGGGACCGTGCGCTCACGGTTGCATCGGGCGCGTGTGACGATCGCAGAGCAACTCAACGAAACACACCGGGAGGTGACGTCGTGAGCACGACGCGAATGTCCTGCGAGCGAGCACTCTTCATCCTCATGGCTGATACTGCCGACCACACCCGCGACGAACGCATCGGTGCCCGCTTGCACGCGAGCCGTTGTCCGCGTTGCGCCAGCGTCTACGACGCCGACGAAGCAGTCGCGGCGACGATCGGCCGACGGCCGACCGAATCGCCTGCCTCGCTGCGGATCGGCTTAGCGGTCGTCGCCGCGATCCAACTTGTACTGGCGGTTCCGTGGCTTTTCGGCCATAGCTTGGTCCCCGACGCCCACGTCGAAGTCTCACATCTCACTCGCGACGGCGCGCTCGGTCTGGTGATCGCGGGCCTCGGGCTCGTGACGGCATGGCGTCCCCGCTATGTGAACAGCGCGATGCTCATCGGGCTGCTCGTCTTCGCAGCTCAGCTTGTCGCCGGACTCGTCGACCATGAGGCGGACGCGGTCACTGGATCGTTCGAGCTCATCCACCTGCTGGTGGTCGTGATTCTGGCCAGCATGTTCGGTGTCGCCTTCATCCGGGCGCGCAACGCGACACCCCGCGCCGCCCGGATCTCACGCGCCCTTCGCGCGCGCTGATGCCGCGAAGCCGGCTGTCCAGGTCGGTCGGCGCGCTGACCCTCGCCGTCGCGATCGTGATACTCGCCGCTTCGCCCGCGTATGCGCATGCCGTGTTCGAGGGCTCGAACCCGGCGGACGGGACGATCTACCCGGTGTCGGCGCCGCCGACGTCGTTGAGCATGCATTGGGGCGAGTCCGTCGGTATCAAGCTCGGCGCAGTTCGGATGTACGACGAGCACGGCCACATGGTGAACATCGGCGCGCCCGAGCATCCACCCGGTGACGGCAGCACTGTCGTCGCGTCGCTCCCGCGCTTGGCGGCGGGAACTTACGTCGTGACCTGGCGGGTCATCTCCGCCGACACCCATCCGGTCAGCGGCGCGTTCACGTTCACGGTCGGAACACACCAACAAAACGTCAGCAGTCTCGCCACCAAACTGTTGTCGTCGGCGAACGGAAGCAAAACCGTCGGCGTGCTCTACGGCACCGAGCGATTCGTACTCTTCTCGTCGCTGATCGCGCTCCTCGGCGGTGCAGCGTTCGTCGCGCTCGTCTGGCCTACGGGCCGACGATCCCGCCGAGCCGCGCGCATCCTGTGGACCGCATGGGCAGTTGCGATGGGCATCACGCTGTTCGGCTTCGCGATCGAGGGGATCTACGCGGCAGGGTTTCCGCTACGAGAGATCTTCAGCGCGACGGTCTTGTCCGACACGTTGCACGAACGCTACGGCGAGACGGCAGTCGCACGCGCCGCGGCGCTCCTCCTGGCGTTGCCGTTGCTGGGTGTGCTCGTGTCCCGCAAGAACGACGGAGATGACCGCCCGGTCGGCTCTCCTCCGTCGTGGTGGCTTGCCGGGGCAACGATCGTCAGCCTCGCGACGTTGGCGACCGTGACCTTCGCCAGTCACGGCACGACCGGCCGATGGACTGGGCTGGCGCTGCCCGACGACGTGTTGCACCTGAGCGCCGTTTCGTTGTGGTTCGGTGGGCTTTTGATGCTCACCGCCGCGGTGCTCCCCGACGCGACGACCGACACGCTCATCCAGGTACTGCCTCGCTACTCGAACCTCGCGTTCGTTGCGGTCATCGCGATCTTCGCTACCGGCACGTTCCAGGCGCTACGCCAAGTCGGGACCCTCCATGCCCTCACGAGCACCACCTACGGACACCTCCTCATCGCCAAGGTCACAGCATTCAGTGTCATGATCGTGGTTGCGGCATTCAGCCGCGAGATCGTCGACCGAACCTACGAACCCCAACGAGAGGCTCTGCGTACTCGGGCAAAACTTGTCACCGTCGCAGGCCCCGACGGCCCCACGCGTGACGGCACGACCGAACCCGAACCACACGCATTCTTTGATCCCGCCGACAAGGTCACGATCCGACGACTCCGCCAAACCGTCCGGATCGAAGTGGGGATCGCAGTTGTCATCCTCATCTTCACGGCGCTGCTCGTCGATGCTCGCCCTGCCTACCAGGTCGCCAACGGCCCACAAATCTTGACGATCAAGAGCCCCGCTGCTGAGCCGCCCGTCGTCTGGTTCAACCTCGTCATCCAACCGGCCGCCAGTGGCACCAACCAGATCCATGTGAGCACCGAAACGCCCGAAGGAAGTATCGCGAACCCGCTCCAACTGACGATGGAACTCAGCAATCCCAAGCACGACATCGGCCCGCTGCAAGTACCGCTCAGCCGACTCGGTCCCGGCCACTACCTCGCGTACGCGATCGAGATCCCGTTCAGTGGAACCTGGCAAGTAAGCATCACCGCGCTCATGACACAAATCGACGAAGCGATCGGCACCCACAACGTGTACATCCGCTGACCGCCGCACGACCATGCGGGCGCACTGGCACCGCCGCGCTGGACGCGGGTGCTGTTCGACGTCCGGTCGTCGCGCCCCCGACCTTCGGAGGCCGTTGGTCAAGGCCTTCGGAACGGGGCTGCCTACGAACAGATTCAAGCTGTCGCTCCGACGGCGCGTCGTCGTTGCGCGCGAGTCGTTGCACCCGTCGGTTCATTCTCCGCATCCCGGCGCGCGGGTGCGGACCGATGTGGCCGTACCGACCTTCGCCACTCGTAGGCGCCTTCGCCCCTGCCGGCATTTCTCCCAAGATGCCGAGCGAACAGCTCGTGCGGTCGGGTTCGTCGTCCGAGCACCTGGTTCCGGCCCCACTGGCGGCGGCCGGATCGTTGAGCCGCTCCGTGGGGACGCACCGCGTGCGGGTGTTCGCGTTCGTCGTCAGCGTGACCGACCGTACCGAGTTGCGCTCGCCGACCGAGCAAGCCCGACCAAAAATCCCGACCGCTCGACGGCCGGGTGTCGATGCCGCCGTCGGAGTGATGAGATAGGCGCCGTGCCCGAAGTGTCTGAGGTTGGGGAGTTGCTCGCCGAGGTCGGCGTAGCGGGTTCGTGGGCCGATCGGGTGACCGTCATCGGACACGATCCAGTCCTTGCGAGCCGGTTCCCGGTCGGCGAAGCAGCCGCATGCACGCTCGGAGCGTGTGGTGCCGCGGCGGCGGCGTTGTACGGCGTCGCTCAGGATGTACAGGTCGACGTGCGCCGAGCCGCCGCGAGCCTGATCGGCTTCGCGCTGCAGCGGGTCGAAGCAAACCGAGCGACGTTCGACCGGCCCGATCGTGCCCTCGTCGCGCTGTACGAGTGTCGCGACCGACGTTGGGTCCACCTCCACGGCGCGTTCGAGCACCTGGCCTCGGGGACGTGCCGCGTGCTCGGGATCAGTGAACGCGACGCAGCTGATCGCCAGGTTGTGGCCGGCGCGGTGCGGCAGTTCGACGCGCAAGCTCTCGAAGACGCACTGGCCGCGCAACGGATGTGCGGCGCGATGGTCCGGAGCGCGAGCGAATGGGTCGCACACCCTCAGGGTCAGGTGATGGCGACACAGAAGCGAGTCGAGATCGCGCGCATCGGTGACTCTTCGGCCGAACCGATGAGCAGCCGGCGCGCCACGCCTCTCGCCGGTGTCCGCGTGCTCGATCTCACGCGTGTGCTTGCCGGGCCGGCGGCCGGTCGTACGCTCGCGTCGCACGGCGCCGACGTGTTGCTCGTCAACGCGCCGCGGCTTGCGAACGTGGTCCCGTTCGTCGTCGACACGTCGCACGGTAAGCGCAGCACCTACCTCGATCTCACCGTCGACGCGGACGCGGCCTGCCTACGAGAGCTCGTACGCGACGCCGACGTGTTCGTGAACGGCTACCGCGCCGGCGCGCTCGCCCGCCACGGCTTCGGCCCTGACGATCTCGCCGCGTTGCGACCTGGAATCGTCTACGCGTCGGTCAACTGCTACGGCAATGTGGGACCGTGGGCCGCCCGGCCCGGCTGGGAGCAACTTGCGCAGACGGTCACGGGCATCGCGGTCGAACAGGGCAGGCCGACCCGCCCGGAACTGATCCCGGCGGCGGCATGCGACTACACGACGGGCTACCTAACTGCGCTTGGGATCATGGCTGCCCTGCACCGGCGCGCGCACGAAGGTGGGAGTTGGCACGTGCAGACGAGTCTTGTGCAAACCGCGATGTGGTTCCAACGGCTCGGCGGTCGATGCGACCCCGCCGCCGCGAGCGGGCTCGGCGACGTCGACGAACTCACCGTGACGACCGACACCGGTTTCGGTCGGCTTCGTCACCTGCCGCCCGTCGTCGACATGTCGCTCACGCCGCCCCGATGGGAACGCCCGACGGTGCCGCTGGGCTCTGACCCGGCCGACTGGAATCCGCGTCCGTCCGCCGGTTTGGGTGACCGATGAGGCGAGTTCCGACCAAGGTCGATCGCGAGCGTCGCCGTACGGGGACCGCGACGCTGCCGATCCCAGCCCCGTACGGTGTGGCCTGGTTGGTTGAGGCGCCTACGACAACGTGACCACGGGAGCTGACGGTGCCGACGGCGCACCGAAACCGACGCTGTTCTTCGCCATGACGGTGCACGTGTACGTATTGCCGCCGTTCAGCTGCGCGACCAGGATCGGTGACGCGCTGGCATCGTGCGAGCGGGTCACGCCACCGTCGCTCGAGACGCAGGTCGATCGGTAGTCGACAATGGTCGCACCGCCGTCGCTGGCCGGCGGCGAAAATGCGACCGTAACGCTCTTCGTTCCGGCCGTTGCCGATGTGATGCTCGGCGCGCCCGGCGCCGTCGGCGGGCCGAGCGTCACAACCGGGGCTGATGGAGCCGACGGCGGACCGAACCCGGCGCTGTTCTCGGCGAGGACCGTACAGGTATAGGTCGACCCGGCGGTCAGGTTCGCAACCACGATCGGTGACGCCTCTTCAGTGTGTGTGCGGGTGACGCCACCATCGCTCGAGATGCACGTCGCGTCGTAGTCAAAGATGTTCACCGCACCGTTCGGTGCGGGTGGCGAGAACGCGACCGATACGTTCTCCAACCCGGCCGTCGCCGACGTGATCGTCGGCGCGCCCGGCAGGA
>JBKQIY010000122.1:0-6223 GCA_052148155.1 Acidimicrobiia bacterium
CCAGCCGCTGCGCCCGGGAACTCGAAGTCGTCGGCAATCTCGTCGAAAGCAATATCGGTGCGGTCTGTCGCCGGTACGGCCTCTCGCACGCAGCGTTGAACGCGCTCGCGGTCATCGAAGGCGAAAGCCAACCAATGCTGACCGGCGAGGTCGCCGCCCGCATGCACATCACGAGCGGCACCGTCACGTCGCTGCTCGACAACCTCGAACGGAAACAGTACGTCGTGCGCAGCAGCGACCGCGACGACCGTCGTCGAGTACTCGTGGACATCACGCCGGCCGCGCAAACACTTTTGGACGAAGCATTGCCCGCGATCCAACAAGTCGCCCGTCAACTCGTCGACCGCATCGGTCCCCAACGCCAACAAGTGCTGCTCGACATCCTCGACGAGATCCGCCACGCGGCCGCCGAGCTCTCAGACGACCTCCCCGAACCGCAACCTCGACACCGACCGAAACACGTCACCCGCTGAGGAGTCACGCATGGAACTCGTGGTTGTTGGTGCCGGCGTCGGCCGCACCGGTACCCATTCCCTCAAAGTCGCGCTCGAGCAACTCTTGGACGCGCCGTGTCACCACATGCTCGAGATCCTCGGCGACCCGACCCAGATCCCCGCATGGACCGACGCGATCGAAGGCCGACCCGTCAACTGGTCAACGATGCTCGACGCCTACCGGGCGATCGTCGACTGGCCGGGCGGGTCGTTCTGGCCGGAACTGTCCGCCGCGAACCCCGACGCGCTCGTGTTGCTCTCCGTACGCGACCCCGAGAGTTGGTATCGCAGCGCGTCGAACACGATCTTTTTGACCTTCGACAACATGCCGTCCGACATCGCACCCTGGATGGACACGGTCCGCCAACTTCTCCACGACCGGTTCAGTGACCGGTTCGACGACCCCACCGCGATGATGGACGCCTTCACGCGACACAACGACACCGTCCGCGCCCACATACCGGCGGGCCGGCTCCTCGAATGGACACCCGGCGACGGATGGGAACCCATCTGCGAACGGCTCGGGCTCCCCGTACCGGCCGAGCCATTCCCCATCACGAACACCACCGACGAGTTCCGCGAAATGGTCGGCATACCACCGCTCACCTAACGACGCCGCGGTCCGCGGCTGTCGGATCAAAGATCGAGCGCACTGAATAACAGTCCCACTTCGCGCAACCCACAACGACCGGTCGCGACCGCCCCCTATTGCGCGCGCACGCAACCAAACTTGTCCGGCGAAGACGCCGTCGTCAGCCGCGACCTACCGTCAGATATCCGCCGGGCGAGCACCAGCGATGGTGGGTCAGACAGCCTCGACACGCTGACGCAGGATGTTGAAGACGGTGCCGGTCATGCGCACGTCGTCGTTGGAACGGTAGAGCGCTCGGATCTGGTCGAGATTTTGGTCGGGGTCCGCCGTGAGCGCGGCCATCGTGTCGAAAAGCGACAAGTTTTCGGGAACTGGCTGGTGGGGCTCCCAACCGGCGCCCCAGACATCCCACGGCAACATTTCCACTTTGTTGAGCGCGGCGAAATCGAGGCGCAGGTTGCCCGCGATCCAATACGCGCCGTGCTCGTTGATCCCGCTGAGGCCGTACCGGTCGGGATCAATATCGCCGTTACGCCATGCGGTCCATGCCCGTCCCGCGGTGACGAACTCGTCGGGCCGCACGTCGAGCGAGTTGCCGGTGTAGGCGATCATCGCGGTCCATTGCGCGTCGATCTGGGCGTCGACCATGACCCAGCGACGATCTCGCGCATGCCAGTACTCCGCAACCCAATGGTCCTCGAACCAGCCGGGATTGAAGTAGGCGCCGAACCCGCAACGAACACGCGCAGGAACGTCGGCCGCGCGAAGGAACGCGACCGTGAGCAGCGCATATGTGCGACACCGCGCGCCAGCTCGTTCGGCCGCGGGTCGCGGCGTGCATCCGCCCAGAAGGTCAAGTAATTCGTGCGTGCTTCGGAGATGGATCGCGTCGGCGAACTCCGCAGGGAGGTCGACGCCATAGAGCGGCTTGGCGACGACATCGTAGATCAGCAACCCTTGGACCAGCTCCACGACGGCCGTGATGTCAGGAACGCCGTCGGCGTCAACGGTGACGTCGATACCCGCGCCTCGGATGTCGCTAAATCCCTCGGGCGACCGAAACCACATACGCGAGTCAAAGCTCGACACGAGACAACGCTATCGGCCTACAGCCGCGAAATGTCGTGCGAGCTGCGCCGCTTGGCAAGCGGCTACCTCAGTCCGATCCGCAGGCGGGTCGCTCGAGTCGCGTCCGGCCACCACTTCAGACCACACCGATCTACAGGTCAACTGCCCGCTTACGCGCGCCCATGCCCCCGGGTCCCGTCAGGAACCGGCGGGTTTGAGCCGCGCAGATGGGATCTGCCCGTTGCACCCCTGTCCATGCCAAGCACGCTGATCACGGCCGTCGCCAAACCGACCTGCAATAATTCACCGGACTCTTATGACTGACGACCTCGACAGCCTGATCCTCGATCTCCTCGAATGGTTGGGCTCCAGCCCGCGGCCCTACTCCGAGGTACTCGATGCGTGGCGGACGTCGTGTCCCCGCCTTCCCGTGTGGGAAGACGCCAACGACCGAGGCTTCGTCGAGTACCACCATGCGCGCGGACGCGGCCGGTTCGTTTCGGTTTCCCGGGCCGGGGCCGAGTACCTGCGGAACAACGGGAACCCACGGCCCAGATCACGAGTCTTCCGGAATGCAGTCACCCGATAGGGCCAACCGTCCTCGGGTCGGGTGTGGCACGCGACGGTCCTAATTTTCGACGAAACCATGCCGCCGCGCGTCGGAGCACCGTCACACGCTAAGACTGGTACTCGCACAGACGGGCGTCTTCGAAGTGTCGTTGGCGGTGGTGAAACCAGCAGAGCAACTCGACGTCGGCGAGCCTCGAGAAGCCGTACCGGCCGTTCGGTCTGGCCGTGCTGTTGAGCCTCAGCGTGTTCGGCGCCGATGCGATGCGTACCTGGCGCGTCGGACGAACCGACGAGCGCTCGGCGCCCGAGTCATGAACCGACGCTCCCACAACACAACTGGGAGACGGGCACTGCCGTGTCGGGACGTGTCATTGCGACACCCCTCGGCTTGCTCGTGGACACGAAGTCGAGCGCGATCGACGAGTCGCGCGATGGGGCGGACCGTGGAGAAGGCCTTGACGAATTCTCGGCCGAGCGCTGCCCGTTCGGGATTTCGGCGCCTGCCGGCTCGACCTTGTGAAGTTAGATCGGTGCGGGAGCGCGTTGGGGGGCGTGCGCGAACTCGGTCATTCCTTCGTCGAAGCTGATGGTCGTGTTGAAGCCGACTTGTTCGGCTGCGAGTGTTGGAGCGGCGAAGATGTGTCGGACGTCGCCGAGTCGGTATTGGTGAACGATCTTGGGTTGTGGTGCGTCGGGTCCGAACGCGGCGGCTACTGCTTGTGCCATTTCGCCGACTGTGTGGGGAGTTCCACTTGCGATGTTGAGGGGCCCGTCGTAGGGCTCGGGCGCTGCGAGTGCGCAGAGGTTGGCTTGCGCGACGTCGCGTACATGTATGAAGTCGCGCTGTTGTCCACCGTCCTCGAAGACGAGCGGCGGTTGTCCGCGTGCGAGCGCGCTGCGGAAGAGGCTTGCGACGCCGGCGTATGGCGTGTCGCGGGGCATGCGTGGCCCGTAGACGTTGTGGTAGCGCAGCGCGGTGACGGTGACGCCTGGGTGTTCGCGGGCGAAGGCCCGGCAGAGGTGTTCTTGGTGCAGCTTCGTGGCCGCGTACACGTTGCGGGGATCGGTGGGGGCCGTCTCGTCTACCGGGAGTGCGGTGAGCGCTGCGCCGCAGTCGGGGCATGGCGGTTCGTATTGGCGGTGTTCGAGGTCGGCGATGGTGCGGGGTCCGGGTGTGACGGTGCCATGGTGTGGGCATTCGTAACGGCCTTCGCCGTAGACGACCATGCTGCTGGCAAGCGCGAGCCGGCCTTGAAAACCGCTGCGATGGAGCGCGCGCAGGAGCACGGCGGTGCCGAAGTCGTTGTGGTGGACGTACGCGTCGACGTCGTCGAAATCGACGCCGAGTCCAACTTTGGCGGCCTGGTGCGCGACGGCGTCCACCCCGGCGACCGCGGCGTCGACGGCGCCCGGGTTGGTGACGTCCCCGATGTGGTATTCGGCTGCGGGGTTGCACCATTGCGGCCGGCTCGGGTGGGCGTGGGGATCGAGCGAGTCGATCACGACGATGTCGTGTCCGGCGTCGACGAGCGCGTCGACGACGTGGGATCCGATAAATCCGGCGCCACCGGTGACGAGGACTCGCATCAGGCACGCTCCAGTGGGAGGCGCATCGTGAACGTCGCACCACCGTTCTCGTTGTGTACGCGCAGCTCGCCGCGATGGGCCTCGACGAAGCCACGCGCGATCGCGAGTCCGAGGCCAGCGCCGCCCCCTGTGCCTGGCGTGCGTGCTCGGTCGCGTTGGAACGCGACGTCGAAGATGCGGGGCAGGTCTTCGTTGGGGACGCCACCGCCGGTGTCGTGGACCGCGACGTAGGCCCATTCGGGGATGTGTTCGTCTCGGCCGGCTTCGACGACGATGCTTCCGTCGCTGGGTGTGTGTCTGATCGCGTTTTCGAGCAGGTTACGTAAGGCTCGGAGTACCTCGGGGGCGGAGACTTCCAAGGTGGGTGGCGGTCCGAGGATGCGGCCCTCGAGGCTGACTCCTTTGGCGGCCGCGACCGGTGCGGTTCCCGCGAGCGCGTCGGAGACGAGGTCACCGAGCGAGACGCGTTCGAAATGCAGTCGGAGCGCGCCGGTCTGGGTGCGACTGAGTTCGAAGAGGTCGTCGACGAGGAGCGCGAGCCCGTCGACTTCTTCGCGCAGTGTGCGGAGGTAGCGGTCGATGGTCGCGGGATCGTCGACGACTCGGTCCTCGAGGGCCTCGACGATGGCGCGCATGCCCGCGAGTGGGGTACGCAGGTCGTGTGAGACCCAGGCGACGAGTTCTCGACGTGATGCTTCGAGTCGTTCTTGGCGTGCTCTGGCTTCATTGAGCCGTGCCTTGGTCGCGGCGAGTTCGTTGGCGAGCTGAGCGAGTTCGTTCGGTGCGTGCGGTTCGAGCGCACCTGCGGGTTCGCTGCCAGCGTCGCCGAGGCGGCGTGCGGTCTCGACGAGGGATCGGCTTGCGGCTCCGATCCGAGCGCCGAGCACTAACGCGATGACGATCGCGACGGTGCCTGCCGCGGCCAGTACGACGGCAAGGGCGGTGAGGTCGTGTTGGGAGATGAACATGGCGCGCGACGCGGCGTACGCACCGGCGATCACGGCGACGACGGTGCTGCAGGTCAGGGCGACGATCTGCGCGGCGATGGAGCGGCCGCGCAGGAGCCGCATTGCGCCGGCACCGACGACGAGACCAAGGAAGGTGACCCCGGCTGCGATGGCGGACAGTTCGAGGGCGTCGTGTGCGGTCATGGATTCCACCGGTAGCCGACACCCCAGACGGTGACCAGATGGCTGGGAGCTGCGGGATCGGGTTCGATTTTTTCGCGTACGCGCCGGACATGGACGGTGACGGTCGCGGTGTCGCCGTAGGTCCAGCCCCAGACGTGTTCGAGGAGTTCCTCGCGACGAAATGCACGGTTCGGTCGTGCGGCCATGAAGGCGAGCAGGTCAAACTCCCGGACGGTGAATGCGAGAGATTGGCCTGCTCGGAAGGCCTCGCGGGCGCGGAGATCGATGCGCAGATCCCCGGCTTGGATCGTGGCGGATGCCTGGTGGCCGGCTGGGAGTGGTCCGGTGGCCCGACGCAGCACTGCTTTCACGCGTGCGGTGAGTTCACGGGGCGAGAACGGCTTGGCGACGTAGTCGTCGGCACCGATCTCGAGGCCGGCGACTCGGTCGTCTTCGTCGCCGCGAGCGGTGAGCATGATCACGGGCACGGGAGCGCGGGCGCGCAGGATTCGACACACATCGATGCCGTCGAGTCTTGGCAACATGAGGTCGAGGACGACGAGGTCAGGCCAGTGGGCGTCGGCATGTTCGATCGCGGCTTCGCCGTCGCCGACGGCGTCGACGATGAGGCCTTCGCGTTCGAGATATCGGACGACGACTTCGCGAACGCGAAGGCCTCATCGTCGACGCCGTCGGCGACGGCGAAGCCGCGATCGAACATGCCGACGCCCACTGGCCTGACCTCGTCGTCCTCGACCTCATGTTGCCAAGACTCGACGGCA
>JBKQIY010000123.1:0-6243 GCA_052148155.1 Acidimicrobiia bacterium
GCCGGACACGCCCTTGACGACCACGGGCCGCAGCCGGGTGGTGGTGGTGCCGTCACCGAGCTGACCGAAGGCGTTCAATCCCCAGCAGTTGATCGTGCCGTTCTTCAGCAGCGCACAGGTATGTGCCGGAGCGGTGACCACGTTCGTGACGTTCGCGATGAATCCAGTGCCGCTCACGGCCTTCACCCTCACCGGCAGCGGCGCGAACGAGGTCGTACCGTTGCCGAGTACCCCGTACTGGTTCAAGCCCCAGCAGCGGAGAGAACCGTCGGATTGCACAGAACATGCGTCGTACTGCGAGACCGAGATGTTGATCTGGCCGGTGAGCGGGGCGTGGCCGGCGCCGTTGAGCACGGGGGTGGGTAGCAGGTGTTGGATGTTGGTGCCGTCGCCGAGCTCGTAATAGCCGTTGTGGCCCCAGCAATCGACGCCGCCGCTGTTGAGCCGGGCACAGGTGGCGTACTTGCCGGTCGCGATCTGGGCGACACCGGTGAGCGGGCCGGTCCCGGCGCTGTTCAACACCGCGACCGGGATCAGAGTGGAAGACATGGTGCCGTCGCCGAGCTGGCCGTAGGAGTTGTCTCCCCAGCAGTCGACCTCACCGTTGGCGAGGCGGGCACATGCGAAGAAGTTGCCGGTCGAAACCTGCGCGACTCCGGTCAGCGGAGCGGAACCTGCGGTGTTCAACACCTTGACCGGGCTCAGACTCAGGGTCGTGGTGCCGTCGCCGAGCTCGCCGGACTCGTTGAGGCCGGCGCATTCGACGATCGCGGTCGACATCCGGGAACAGCCGGCATGTTCAGTGATGGCCGCGATCGAGGTGATCGTCGGACCTGCCGCGCCGGCCGGAGCGACTCCAGCGACCGTCACGGCCATGACCAGCGATGATGCGATTCCGACAATTCGTGCCGCGCGAGACATGTGCCCCCCTAGTTGGTCCCAAGCACCGTAGCGCCACTGGTTCGGATGGGGAACCCTCGGTGCGGGTGGGTCGATTTAGGGGGCAGTGTGCCGCAATTCCGTTTCCGACCGCAACCGGAGTTCGTGGCCGGTTCAGATGCAGATGTGGTAGAGGTCGGCGACGTTGTCGTGCAGGATGCGGGTCCGTGTGCGCTCGTCGAGGTGGCGTGCGTGCTCGGCCAGCATCTGTTGGCTGTGGGGCCAGGTCGCGTCGCTGTGCGGGAAGTCGTTAGCCCACATCAGCCGCTCGGAGTTCATGAGATCCGCGACGCGGAACGCGACCCAGTCGTCTTGGAACGTCAGGTAGATGTGCTCGCGGAAATGTTCGCTGGGCGGGCAGGACAACTCGCCGGCGGTCAGCCAGTTGCGATGACGGTCGTAGGCGTGGTCGGCCCGGTACATCCAATGTGGCGCCCATCCGGCGTCGGCTTCGACGCACACGATCCGTAGCCGCGGATGACGTTCGAACACCGCACCGAAGATCATCAGACCGATGATGTCCTGGTTGGCGCGCAGGATCGTCATGAAGGTGTTGAGGCGCGGGCCCCGCACTTTGGCGAACGGCTCTTCGGTCTTGGTCGTGAGGATGTGAAACGAAGGCGGGAGGTCGAGATCGACGACCGCGTCCCAGAACTCGTCGTAGATCGGGTTGTCGTAGTCGGCCTCCGGTGGCATGCCGGGCAGCATCACGCCCCGTAGGCCGAGCGCTTTGATCGACTCGAGGTCGGCGATCCCCTCGCTCGGCGTGCGGAGGGCGGTCTGACCGAGACCGACGAGTCGTTCCGGCGAGGTGGCGCAGAACTCGGCGATCCAACGGTTGTACGCGTCGAAGCAGGCGTGTTGATAGTCGACGTCGGGGTAGTTGCATAACAACATGCCGACCGACGGGTAGATCACTTCGGCCGCGACGCCGTCGAGATCCTGGTCGGCGAGGCGGGCAACCGGATCCCAGCCGCCGCGCCAGAGATCTTCGAAACGTTTTCCGGTGTCGAGGCGGACCTCTTCGGTCGGCCGGCCGGCCGCGGCGACGAGCCAGAACGGCACGAGGCTCTTGCCTCCATCGATGAGCATCACATCGCCCATGGTGTCGTCGTAGTGCATGCGAGGTGCTCGATCGCGATACTTCGGGTCGATGCGGTCGAGGTAGGTCCCGGCAGGTTCGGTGACGTGCGAGTCGGCCGAGATGTACGAGCCACGGGCTGGACTCGTTGTCGTATCGACCGCCACGGTTGGCCTCCTCGTCGTGATGCTCCCTGAACTCTAATTACTAAGGTGTGGGCGCGGCACCTCTGCGAGTGGGCGCTAGTGGAAGTCGCGGGAGCGCAGACCGCCCTCCAGGCTGATCGGGAGGCGGGTGATCCGCCCCGCGACCACGTTGATGACACCCTGGTGTTTTTCGAGCACACCTCGCACACGCAACGCCGGTGCGCCGCGTGCAACGGTACGGAACCGTTTCCAGACGCCCTTCGCGCAGATCACGTTCACGAGACCGGTTTCGTCCTCAAGGTTCAAGAACACGGTGCCTTTGGCGGTCGACGGTTGCTGACGGTGCGTCACCACACCTGCGACCTCGACCACGCTGCGATCCGCGAGGTCGCGCAGGTCGGCCGCGGTCACCACACCCTGGACGCACAACTCGGCGCGTACGAACTCGGTGGGGTGCTTCCCGACAGTCAGTCCCATCGACCACAGCTCGGCACCGACCGTTTCCATCTCGGTCATGCCCGGCAGCGGCGGCGCGTCGGTACCGGTGACGACGCCGGGCAAAGTTTCACTGACGGTGCCGTCGCGCCGCACGTTGGGTCGTGCGCTGCCGAGCGCGCCCGCGGCCCACAACGCGGCGCGGCGCGACTGACCGAAGCAGTGCTCGAACGCACCGGCGGTCGCGAGCACCTCCACCTGGTCGACGGTCGCGCCGGTTCGGCGCACGAAGTCTTCGAGGTCGACGAATGGACGCACGGCCCGTTCGTCGTCGACGTGGTCGAGCAGCGCGTCGTGCAACCCGCGCACCGATCGCAGCCCGAGCCGTATGGCAAGGTTCGACGGTTCGGCGTGGTATCCGCGCACCGGACGGCCGACCGCCTCGACATCGGCGGTGCGCGGCTCGAGCGTCGCGTCGCGGCGCGACGCGTTGAGATCCGGACCGAGTACCTGTACGCCGTGGCGGCGTGCGTCGCGCACGATCGTATGCGGCGAGTAGAAGCCCATCGGCTGCGCGTTCAACAACGCGGCGCCAAACTCCGCGCAGTAGTGGTACTTGATCCACGAGCTCGAGTACACGAGGTACGCGAAGCTCACCGAATGACTTTCCGGAAAACCGAAATTCGAGAACGCTTCCAGCTTCGTGTAGATCTCTTCGGCGGTGGTGCCCGTGATGCCACGTTCGGCCATTCCGGCCATCAACCGTTCGCGCATGCGGGCCATACGTGCCTGCGAGCGCTTCGATCCCATTGCTTGACGGAGCTGGTCGGCTTCGGCTGCGCTGAACCCGGCGCAATCGACCGCGAGCTGCATGAGTTGTTCTTGGAACAGCGGAACGCCGAGCGTCTTCTTCAAGCACGATTCGGTGAGCGGATGGATATACGTGATCTCCTCTTCGCCGTTACGGCGCCGGAGATACGGATGGACCGAGCCCCCCTGGATCGGGCCGGGCCGGATCAACGCGACTTCGACGACCAGGTCGTAGAAGTTGCGTGGACGCAGCCGCGGCAGCGTCGCCATCTGCGCCCGACTTTCTACCTGGAACACACCGACCGTGTCAGCGGCGCATAACAGGTCGTAGACCTCTTCTTCTTGCGGAATGGTGGCGAGATCCACGTCGACACCTTCGTACTCGCGTACGAGATCGACGGCGATGTGCAACATCGTGAGCATGCCGAGACCGAGCAGATCGAACTTGACGAGGCCGGCCGCTGCGCAATCGTCCTTGTCCCATTGGAGTACCGAACGGCCTTCCATGCGCGCCCACTCGATCGGGCAGAACTCGAGCAGCGGACGATCGGCCATCACCATGCCACCCGAGTGGATGCCGAGGTGGCGCGGAAAGTCGAGCACTTCGGCCGCCAGCGCCAGCGCGAGTGGCGGAATGGCGGGGACGCGCGTCTGATCGGGCGGCCCGTCGAGCGGCACACCGTCTCGCGTGCGGTCCTGGGCTGTTCTTTCGAACCGCCGTTGGTATCGCGCTCCGGTGCGAACCAGCGAAGATTGCGGCGGCGTGCGCGCCGATTTCAACACCGGTTCGTTCGCGGCGAGTTCGCCGAACGCTTCGGGGCCGCCAGCCCAACGGTCGACCCATTTGCCGAGCGCGTCGGCCTGGCCGGGTGCGACCCCGGCCGCTTTGGCCATCTCCCGCAACGCGGAACGGGGCCGGTAGGTGATCACGTTCGCGACCTGCGCGGCGCGGTCACGGCCGTAACGTTCGTACACGTACTGGATCACTTCCTCGCGACGCTGATGTTCGATGTCAAGATCGATGTCGGGCGGACCGTCACGTTCGGGCGAAAGAAACCGTTCGAACAGCAGGCCCAGCTCGACCGCGTCGGCCTTGGTGACACCCAGCGCGTAACACACTGCACTGTTCGCCGCGCTTCCTCGGCCCTGACAGTAGATGTCGGAGCGGCGACAGAACTCGACGATGTCGTGCAGTAACAAGAAGTAGCCGGGAAAGCCCAACTGCTCGACCACGGTGAGCTCGTAGTCGATCTGACGTATCGCGTGCTCGTAATGGCGGTGCGAGCGCGGATAGAACACCGCCGCGCCGCGACGGACGAGCTCGCGCAACCACGACATCTCGGAATGCCCGTCGGGTACGGGGTAGTCGGGCAGGCGCGGCGCCGCGAGTTTCAAGTCGAACGCGCACATGCTCGCGATCTCGACCGTGCGTTCCACCGCGCCGGGCCAGCGCGCGAACCGTCGCTGTTGCTCGGCGGCGCTGCGCAAATGCGCGAACGATCCCGCCGGTAACCAACCGTCGACCTCGTCGAGTGAGCGGCGGGAACGTACCGCGGCGAGCGCAGCGGCCAGCGGACGGCGCGCCGGCGTGGCGTAATGCACGTTGTTGGTCGCAACCACTTCGGTTCCGGCCCGGAGTGCGATCTGTACGAGCGCGTCGTTGCGATACCGGTCGAGTGGATCGCCGTGGTCCCACAGCTCGACGAGTACTCGATCGCGACCGAACGCGTCGACCAACTCCGCCAATGCCTTTTGGGCTGCGGCCGGGCCGTCGCGTTGCAACGTGGCGGGCACCGCCCCTTTGCGACAACCTGTGAGCACGAACCAGTGGTCGTTTTCACGGGCGGGAACATTGCCGCCGACGTGTACGGGAGCGCGTGCCGCGTCGGCCAGGGACGCGAGCTTGGTCCGCGGCGCACCTTTCTCGCCGGTGAGCTGCGCCTCGCTGATCGCTTTCGCGAGCCGCGCGTACCCGGCGGGACCTTGCGCGAGCACGATCAGGTGTTCCCCGGGCGGGTCAGGATTTCCGTTCGGCAACCCAACGGCGCCGAGCGTCAGTTCGGCACCGAAGACCGTCGGCAGCCCGACCGTCCGTGCGGCCTCCGCGAAGCGGACCACACCATAGAAACCGTCGTGATCGGTGAGCCCGAGCGCGCAGAGCCCGAGCCGCACCGCCTCCTCGGCCAGTTCCTCAGGGTGGTTGGCGCCATCGAGGAACGAGAAGTTCGAATGACAGTGCAGCTCGGCGTATCCGGTCGCCATATATATGTCAGTCGTAGATCGCTTCGACGCCGGCCCGGCCGGCTTCCACCATGACCACGCACGCGACGTCGCCGATGTCGGCGCCGCAGTCGACGACCACCTGCCAGCGCGCGCACCGCCGGCGCGCGAGCGGGTCCCACCACCGCACGTCGCAAGCCCAGGGGCCGGCCCAGCCCCGCACCTCGCCGCCACCACCCGGCAACTTCGTGCACTCGACCCGTGCCGGTGGGCCCGACTGTTCGCCCCGCCCCGACACCACGACCGCGAGGCCGTGCTCGTCGCGCAGTTGGGCGGACGCGGGCGGGTCGAAGACGCGAGCCGGGAACGGCGATGGCAGCGCACCGGGCCACGCTGCGCGAAAAGGACCGACCATCAGCGGACGCTGCGGCTCGCGCGCGTCACCCCACGGCACCCATCGCACCTGCTCAGCGGGGGTGCGGCCGCCTTGCACGACCGCGGTCGCGACCCCCTCGGAGCCGATCAGGCCCTGCACCCGTGTGAGGGCACGGTCGGCGCGGTCGCCAGCTGCCTGGTCGCCACCCCAAAATCCCAACTGGCAGCCGTCGGCGG
>JBKQIY010000124.1:0-3064 GCA_052148155.1 Acidimicrobiia bacterium
GTCGTTGCCTTGAACCTTTGCCGCGAGATCGTGGAGGACGAGATCGACGACTTCGCCGGCGCGCTGTGTGTCGCCTTCGTAGATCGCCACCATCCCGACCATCATGTCTCTGAGCCAGTCGGCAACGGGTGCTCCGCTTCGGAACTCGTCGAAGTCCTCAGCGTCGTTGTGGACGAAGATACCGACTACTTCGACGAAGGATTCAAGACGCACGTCGTCGAGCTTGCCAGGGTGTTGCGACACAGGTGCGGCCGTGAGGCGCTTCGCAATCTCGAAGATGCTGCTGCTCGTTCCGTAGGTCGTTGCCATCACCGAGAACGGGTCGGTTGCGTCCATGAGGCGTCTCTCGTTTGCGTGTTCCGACGCCGAACCGCTCTCGAAGTTGGCGGCGAGTTCATCGAGAATCTCGGATTCTGATCGGCCTAGCGCTGCGCTCGCCCACCGAATCATGGCAGCGTTGAGGGCAACGAGCTGGTAGACGCTCATCGGGTCGGCTTCCTGCACGAAGCTCCCGACGTCGACTCCGCCGTTCCTCTCACCGGGTGGCGTATCCGATTCCGCGAACGTTGTGAGCAGCGCCCGAATCGCTTCGACGCATTTACGACCCGACGCGACTCCGGGAGGCAGCGGTTCCTCAGTCATACCCCAAGGGTCGCGCATGCATGACCTTCGGTAAACCGGCAGTACCGGCCGGTCGAGCGCGTGGGATCGGGCGAACGGTACGCGCGGTCACGACCGGCTGGTGGGCGTGAGGGCCGTCGGGTGCGAACGCTGACTCGTAAGCGGCCGCGCTGAGAGTGCGGAAGGGCAAGCTGTGTGGATGGCGCAACCACTCGACGGCCTTGAGGCTCGTCGATGACCTGCGAAACGCATCCCTCGCACACACGTAGTGACTTCTCCGTCAGGAGTGTTTGTTTCGGGGGAGAGCGCACTCGGGTGACCCGCGGAGTGGATCCTGTGTCGTTGCCCATTGCCATATTGCGCCGTTTACGAGCCCACTGATGACACCTACGCTGCGTGCGTGTCCGCTACTGGTCGGTATCCGTGGGTGCGTCGAGGGCTGTTGAGCGCCCTCGCCGGCGTGTTGGCATGTGTCGTGGTCGCGGCTCCCGTGTTCGCGTTCGCGTCTCGGCGCACACATCTGACCAGCGTGCCGGCGCCGGTTCGATCCCCGAACGAGACCTTCGGATCATCGACCGCCACGTGTCCGAGCGGACAGCACGTGCTCTTCGGCGGACTCAGGAACGGATTCTCGATGCGCCGCACGGCCAACAATCGTTGGACGGCCTACGGGACCAACTCCTCGCCTACTCCCTACAGTGGCACGCCGATCGACCTGTCTTCCTACGTCTACTGCGGATACGGCCCGATCCCGTCGAAAGCGACGAGCACGGTCGAGATCCGCCGAAACAGGTCCGGAAGCGCGACGGCACGGTGTCCCGCCGGAACGGTCGTCGTCGCGGGCGGGTTCGCGACCACGCCGCACACCATCATCTATGTCTACGACCTTGAGCGCGTCGCATCCGACCTATGGCGCGTGTCCGGCGGCACGGTCGGCACTACTTCGCTCACCGCGATCGCGTACTGCGGACCGGGTCCGGCTCCCAAACTCGTGTCGCAGACCGTCAAGATCGGTGCTGTGGTCAGCGCGGTGCGTGCCACCTGTCCGGTCGGCAGACACCTGGTGTTCGGTGGCGCGATCCTCACCGGAGCGTTCTTGCAAACCTTGCGCGTGCCCGCCAAGACCAAGAACGCCTGGGCCGTCACCGGCTACGGCGGCGACAATGGGCTGCCCTCAGCGAAACTGACCGCGCTCGCGTACTGTCGCTGACGGAACTCACCGCCCGAGCGCCCTCAATACCGGACCGAATCCGTCGCCTAACGATGATGCGAGGACCTCCGGTTATATCTCTGGCAAGCTTTCGGGATGCATGACGCCCACAGCGACCGTTACATGGCAGCTGTTCGTGCCGGGTTCGCGCTGTCGCGCGAGTTGAACCGCGACACGGGACCAGTTCACTTCCTCGCTGGTATCGCGCAGGGGGAAGGGCCGGCCGCCGAGGCACTTGGCATCACTCCGAGGATGTCGGTTCGAGCCGCTGCCGCGGCATGTGCCGTGCCGGACGATGGGTCGATGTGGCGGCACGTTCAGGCACAACAGACGGCCCGAGCGTGGGCGGATAGCAGGAGCGAACAGGTCCAACCGGAGCACCTGTTGGTCGCCTTACTCGACCAGAACGCTCCGGACGTTCGGGAAGCGTTGCAGTTGACTGGCATCGATGCAGCGCGGGTTCGCCGCGACGTACTCCAAGCGATCGGCGTGTCCGAAGCCTTGCCGACTCTCGCGCTCTCGGCACCGACTCCCGCTGGGACGCTCGACCGCCCGCCGCTACCGATCGACGAACTCCCCGCCGACGTGTGGGGTGTGTTGTGCTGGCGTCAGGAGCACCTCCCGTTTCGACGACTCCGACACCGTCGGGATTGGGGTGGGCTGTATCACCTCGAATGCGGGGCCGTGTGGCGTCTCGCCGCTCGCGCACAGGTCAACGCCGACGCGAAACGCTCGCTTCTCCACCATCACATTGGAGAGGTCGAGCGTCGCGCGTTCGCAGCCGCGCCCGACATTGTCGACATCCGCCCCAAGCCAAACAGCAGCCAGCCGATCGCTCGCCACTCGGTGGCGTATCGGCGAGGGCGCCGCCGCAGACCGCGCTGGCTGCGGGTCCCGAACATGTTCGTCGGCTGGCCAACCTGGTTCAGGAACCGTGCCGTGGGTCTGAACGCCCGCTGGTTCAGACTGACGACACTGCACTACTTCCGCGGGCAGCCCGATCGCAGGATCGGACACGCTTAGCCGAAATCCGATGCTCGCGTTTCACGCGAACGGCCAGTTGTCGGCATCGAGTTCGCCACGCGGGTTGCGCATCGCAAGGTGCGACCCATCGCGCGTTTATCGCGCGGTCGCTGTCGATCGTGAAGGTCCGCTGGCGTCCGTGCGTCGGCTCTGAACTGCGGTAACGGTTCGTCGTTGTCCGCTGAGGACCGTCCGCTCTTGCCTTACAAG
>JBKQIY010000125.1:0-4013 GCA_052148155.1 Acidimicrobiia bacterium
CCCAGCGGACCTCGGTGACGCGGCAGCCACGCTGACGCTGCGGCACCTGTTGACCCACCGCGGTGGATGGCAGGGCGACTGGGCCTTGTTCAACGCTCCCCGAACCCGCGACGCGAACGCGCTCCGAGAACTGATGTCCATGACCCTCCGCGTCACCCGCTACGGCCCGCCTGGTGCGCCGTTCAGTTACGACAACTTCGGGTACTGCGCACTCGGCGCGGTCATCGAAGCCGCGACCGGTCAGCCCTTCGATGAAGCGGTGACATCGCTCGTGCTCGAACCGCTCCATTTGCGCGGCACCGTGTTCCACGCAGACGAAGCGATCACTCGGAGAATCGCGGCGGGCCACACCGCAACCGCAACGGGCGACGGTGTCCGCACCGCAGAAGGAACCGAACCGTGGGCTGACCGTTGGCCAACCCGACGGGCGTTGTGGCCCACAGGCGGCGTCGTCAGCAACCTGACCGACGCCATGAGTTGGGCGAGATTCCACCTCGACGGGACGACCGCTGGCGAGACTCCGATCTCAGATACGACGCGATCCCTGATGCAACAACCCCAGGCACCCTCCGGCGGTCAAGGCGTCGAAATCGCTCTCGGCTGGCATGTCCGCTACGCCTCCGGGGTGCGTGTCCTGTCACATACCGGGGCGGCGCAGGGCTACTTCACGCACGTCTCGATCGTCCCCGAACGCTCGGCAGCAACGGTGATCCTGACGAACGGCGCGAACGGACCAGCCGTCACCGAGCCCACATTCCGCTGGCTCATCGAACACCGACTTGGGCTCTCACTCGACCCACCAACACTCATCGAGCCAACCAAAGATCCGGCTGCGCTCGAAGCCACCTATCACTCCGTGTCCAGAACAATCCGGCTGAGCGCCCTCGGCACAGGCCGGATCGTCGCTGACGTGCACGACACCGGACCGACCTGGGGAGGCGCACGGACAGCGGAAATGCGATTCGCCGAAGGGGATCGCCTCGTCGGCACCGACGATACGACCTTTCGCATGGAGTACGGCACCCTGGCCGACGGCCGTCGTTGGCTGAGGTACGGGGGCCGAATCCACGTCCCCACCCCTTGACGGACCAAGCAAGCGCACCACTTCCTTCCCGGAGCGCAATACCGCATCCAAGCGCTCTGTCACAGTTTTCCGGGGTTATTCGTCGGGACCGTCCGATCGGATATCGCCATCGTCTTGAAGCGGTGTCGCTACCAGTGCTCGACTCATAATCTCTTCTACGACCTGTCCCTTGGCATCCGCGTAGTGCTGCATGGTCGGCCAGTCACGGTGCGCCAGAGCCCGCTTCGTTGACGCGTACAGCTCTCGGTCGCCGTCGTCTTCGCGCAACCAGTCGCGAAAGACGCGCATGCGCACGATCTCAGGCGAACCAACCGAAAACACGTGGACGTGCACATCGCGAGTGGATGTTCGAAGCATCCGGTGCTCGTACGACTCCGGCTCGCGCACCCGAAGCTCGTACCCTGCTGCGACCAGATCGGGAACATACGACTCTTTATCGGACGAATCGGCAACGGTCACGTTGACATCGATGATGGGCTTCGCCGCAAGCCGAGGGACAGATGTCGAGCCGACGTGCTCGATTCCCAAAGCGCGCACCCCGAGCGCCAACATGATCTTGGTTCGCTCCACGTCGAAGCGTCCAGGCCACTGTGGGTCGTAGTCGACTACGAAGATGTCGACCCTTTCGGGCCCACCCACGAGACCTCGCAACTCAGGTACAGGATCCATCGCGTTTCATCCGCTTCATCCCTCTCGTTCGCGGCGCGCAGACATACAGATTGCCATCGCTGGAGCTGCGTAGCCCAGCCGAGCCTGAGGAGGAAGGCACCCGAGTGCTCGTAAAGTCTCCTGGGACGGTCAGCCGAAGTGGGGGTCGGTGAAGCCGAGTATGTGCGCTGCGTCGGCCGCGAACTCTTGTTTTGGGAGGTCGTCCAGGCCGGTTGAGGCGCGACCGTTGACGGTGACGTCTACCCCGCCACACCTGCCGACCGTCGCGACGACGTCGGGCCTTGCGGTCAGTGTTGCCGAAAAGGCGACGCGGTAAAGGACCGTCCCGCAACCGGGAGGGCCGCCTGGATTCGGTTCGGCGGGAGGAGTGACGTGCAACGCGTTGAACGTTTGGACGATGGGTTGCACGAGCGTTGGATCGGATGTGCTCACGCGTTTGCCGATCGTTCCGTTCGCCGGGCTCGCGGGACTGATGCGTACGACGCTGACGGTCACGGTCCGGTCGGTTGTGGGCACGAACTCGTCGGTCGGGCGTGGCTTGGTCCACCCGACGACCGTGTCTGCCTGCACGACAGATCGGTCCGACGACTCCCCGCCGATTCCGAACTGCAGTTGCGCTTCGCTCACGTCCCTCGGTACGACCGCGAGGTCGACCTCGACGCCGAAGGTTCGGAAGGGGCCGCCGAGGTTTCCTCCGCTCGAGATGTTTCCGACGACGAAGCCGTGGGGTACGTGGGCCTGGAGCCACTGCCACACGGCATGAGGAGTCCCGGGGACGGTCCAGACTCGATGCGCGTAGACGAGGTTGTGAGTCCCGGGAAATTCCAGGGGGGCGTGCAGACCGGCCGGTTCTGGTCCCGTAAAAGGCTTCGAGCCGGCCGGGAGCGCCACTTTGTCGAGCATCTGCTCGCCGAGCGCGATCGCGGCCTGTTCCTGCGGGTTCGCACCGAGCCGCGCCGTCGTCGCGTGGGGTGGCGGTGCCGGAGGTCGTTGGTCATGAACGGCGACGGCAGCGATCACCGCGACAACGACGGCGACGAGCCCCACGGCCGTGGCCGCCAGCGCGGTCGTGCGTGCGAGTTGTCGGCGTCGGAGTCGTCGGTGTGCGGCGCGCCAGATTGTGTCCGCGCCGCGCGGAGTGCCCGCTCGGGAGAACTCGGTCAGGCGTTCGGCGAGATCATCCACGGTCGGCCTCAGCGCTGATCTCGCTCCGCAACCGCTCAAGCGCACGCGACACGCGTTGACGCGACGAGCCCTCAGTGCAACCGAGAATCTCGGCGATCTCCCGGTGGGACCGGCGCTCAACCACCGCCAGGTACACCGCGGCGCGATCAGATGGTTCGAGTCGCCCGAGATCGGCGAGATCGGACGGATACGCGACCGACTCAAACTCCTGATCGCGACGCAGTCGCTGGAACGCCCGCCGGCGCCGACCCGCCCCGCGCCGCTCGTTCGACGCGAGGCGCAAGATGACCGTCCGCAAGTACGCGGCCGGGTCCGCGAGTTCTTCGATCGGCTGTAACGCCAACGTTCGCACCAACGCCTCCTGCACTAGATCGTCCGGGTCCATGTCGAGCGAGCGCACCACCGACGCGAACCGACGAAGCGGCTCGTAAAGGTCCGCAAAGTCACCAACACCGTCGCCCGTCACAGACCTACTCTCGCCGCCTCGCTCCAATGCCGTAAAGACACCGCAGACCCGCGTTTCGTGACAGCATTCGTCGGCTCGACCGCGGAAGCGTCCGTGACCCAGCCCAGACTGGCGAACGTCAGCAGCCCAGACACACAGGCACAACGCCACCCCAGTGCTCGCAAAGTCTCCCGAACAGCATCATGCAGCGGTGACATGCACCGAGTGGAGCATCGAGAGCACGGCCGGTTCCTCAGACCGCGCCCCCGGGCCCAGACAGGCGAACATGCTCAGTATTTCGGACTCGCTCAGGGTTACGCGCGCAGTGATCGTTCGTGCGGCGCCGAGCGGCGTGCACGCCGAATATGCCGAAGTAGTCGTGACCTCGGCGGGGTGACCGTTTACGACCGCGTTGGAAGCAGGCGCTCCGAGACCGCTGCCAATAGGGCTCATCAGTATGTCGAAGCTCCACTCCACCAACACGCCGTCATTGGACAGTCGGTCGAGCGGCATGCCGCACTCCCCGCCGTTGGGGAGCGGATGACAGGGGTTGTGGAGGTTGCGGTTGGACACGTAGCCGACGATTTGGAGGTAGTGCTCGTCGACGTGAATCGGGTAGAGGTGAAGCGA
>JBKQIY010000126.1:0-4143 GCA_052148155.1 Acidimicrobiia bacterium
CGATCACGGCTGACATCTATGCCCACGTCGGGAGCGACCTCCAACGCCGAGCGGCCGACGCCATGGACCGCGCGCTCTCCAGTTAGCGACGACAGCATCCTCCGCGTCCTGAGTGCCGTGCCTACAATCCGTGGCTACATAAATGGCTACACGGGAGGGCGGTCGGGAAGCTGACGGTCTTGCGCAACACCTCTGACCTGCACCGACTCAGCGCGCTCGGAGGGAGTCGAACCCCCAACCTTCTGATCCGTAGGGCGATCAGAGGCGTGCCAGCGGATGCCGCCGGCTGTCGATAGATACCGTGAGCAGCACGTTCGCGAGTTCGCAGATTCAGCCGGTGACGGCCCGTGACAGACGATGTCGCACCGACCGGTAGAAGATCCGGTAGAAAGCTGGTCAGCTCCGCGCCGAGAATTCAACGGCGCAACCAGCAGCTTGCAAAAGCAGCATCGAGGGTGGTCCTCTCGTGGCGGGCCATGCGCGAACGGTCTGATCTGATGACAGCGTTGGCTTCTGGTTGCGGCGGGTCACCTTGTCAGGTGCATGAACAACCGTCGGGTGTTAGAGCCCGATCACGAGGCCGCGGGTCGCTGTGTCCATGGGGACGCCGTTGGTGCCGGGGGTGCCGCCTCTCCCCGACTGACCTGACTGGTTGTGCCCCAACACTCGAGTGGAGTGCGGCGGCGGTCGTCACCCCTTCTGATTCGGGTCGTGCGTTTGGCAGTTGCACCGAAATCGAGCAAAGTGCACTTGGGTCCTAACGCTTGCTGCAAGGGAAGGAGGCCGATCGTGATTTCGGCCGACGAGATTGCAATCCTGGCTGCGGCATTCTCGACCGGTTCTGCTGCCCTATCAGTATTTGAGGCCCGCAGAGCTGTCAGGGTAAGTACATCGACTGGGACAACAGAACTGCTGGTTAGTCTCGATCAGGTGTTGATCGACCATCTGCAGGTAAGGCCGTACTTCGAGGAAGGGAAGGACTGCCTCCCCGAGGATCCGCTCTACCAGGAAGCACAGGCTGTCGCCGTTCTATTTTTGAATGTCCTTGAAGGAATCGCTGGGGAAAGCGCGGTATGGGGCGGCGTGACGTCAGATCCTGGGGTAGTTATGTGAACTCCGTATTCCCTTCTGCGCCAGTCATGTACCACTTGTACGCGGACCACGAGGATTGGTATCCAAACCTGCAAAGGGCCTATGTACACGCGCAAAGAGAGCACCGTCACGGCTTCCTTGCTCGTCAGATACGGCGACGGATTGGCATGCGTGGGTGACAGGCGCAGCTTCCCAAGCTACGGAGGCAGGTTTTCTGAGCAGGCGCGATCGGCAAGAGTTCCTGGTTGCAGCCTTCGTGTGGTCCGTGTGGTCCGTGTGGTGTCGCCTGGTGACGCAAAATGTCGCCCACTACGGTCACGCCGAGGTCACGACGGCCTGCGCGCCGGGGATACACGAGCGCGAGGGCGAACCTGCAACTCGCTGTCGGCGGCCCCAGAGCTGATCGGTGGTCGGCCATGGCCCCAGGCCATGGCCCCAAAACGTCCTCCATCGTGCACTCGATGGCGCGGCCGTTCGTGAGAACTCCCAGCGCGCCCGGTGCGCTAATAACGAACGTGGCGCATACCGACTCGCCCGGCAGCGGGTCGAACCGCAAGAAAGCGGTGCTGGCAAGGAGTTCGTCGATGCGATCGTCGGTGGCGTCAGCCCGTAGAACTTCCTCCGCGGTTGCCAAAGGTGTCGCCGAAGCCGAAGAGCACAACGTCGCGCTCGCTTTCCGGTCGTTGATGTGAAGATCACCTGCTTCGATGGAAAGTACCGACGCCACGTCCTGTTCACACCCGTGACGTGGATGGTCAGCCTCGCGTGCGGGGCTATGCCCGCACGCTTCAACACGTCGGCGGGAACACCAGCGTCACGCCAGGCGCCGTAGCCGATACCCCGCTGTTCGCTGAACTGCTTGGCGAGTTTCACAAAGTCGGTCTCCAGACGCTTCAGGTCAGCGCCAACGGTCGAGTTGAGCTGAGCGATCCGCGCCTGCAGGTCTCGGACTTCTTGGGCGGCCAGAACTCTCGTAACGCCGTTGGCTGTTCGAAGTTCGTGTCGGGCTTTTGCGAGTCGTTCCTCGAGAGCTCCTTTGGAGATCTTGCGGTCACGGCGTTGCGGCGTGTTGACGGCGGCGAGATAACGATCCACAGTCGCTGACATCGTCCGTCCCTGAGCGAGGGCGTGCTTATGGGCGGCGCTCATCGTCCGCTTCGCGGCCTTACGGGCCGTTTTCTTGGCGGTCGCCCGCGTCTTCTTGGCGACCTTACGGGTGGACTTCGCAGGGGCCATCAGAATCCTTTGGAGCTGGTCGGTACTTCAATCCTTTCATACGCCGATCGCGACGCGTGGAATGACTCGACGAAAGCGTCCACATCTCGATGCCACCGCGGTGCCCTACGCATCGAGGCCGAATAGCCCGGTATAAATCCCTTGGGTTTGGTGTGCATCGCGCTCGCTGGCTGACCGCGTTCGAAGTAACCCCGACGCGTTTCGTCCCCGATCAGGGTTTACTGACGATGCCATCCGCCGAGCAGAACGACCTCAAGGCCGTGAAGCGGCCGGTGCAGCGAGGCGCGCGAGCACGCGCTTCGAGCACAAAGCAAGGGTCTAGGCCGACGACTGCGATTGTGCTCGCTGGCGCCGGGGCCCGCGGCGCGTACGAGGCTGGCGTCTTGTCTGTATTCGTAGCGCGGCTGGTCGAGGAACGCGACGACAGGATCGTTTTGGTGGGCACGAGCGCGGGCGCGATCGTACACGGCGATCCTCGCCGTGTACGACACCGCCGACAATGCCGTCGCCGCGATGATCGACCTTTGGGGGTCGGTTGACGTCGACGACGTGTTCAGGCCCATCCTGAAGACTGCGCCGCTCACCGCCGCTGATTACGTGGCGGACGTGCTGCACCACGGCCAGCTCAACAGTCTGCTCGACTCGACGCCGCTCGGTACGACAATGGAACAACGCCTCGATTGGGACCAACTCGACCGCGACCTTCGCGGCACCGGGTGGGTGCACACGGCCGGCATTCGCGACGTCATGCGCCCGGGGTCGTGCCGTCGCGTTCATCCAGGGCAAGGATCTTGTGGTCCCGAAGCCCCCCGCCGATGTCGAGTACGCGAAGACGACATTTCGAAGTTCACATGTCATGGCGTCGGCCGCGATCCCGGTCGCGTTTTCGGCCGGTGCAGATCGACGCCCCGAGCCGCCAACGCGGCTGGTACATCGACGGCGGTGTGAAACTCAACGCTCGCATCAAACCGGCGCTGGCCCAAGGCGCCGACCGGGTCATCGTCGAGTTGGCGGACATGACCGAATGTGAACGCCCGCAAGAACGAGCCCAGCGTTGAGGGTGCCGTCACCCGGAACGGCAAAACGGCGCGGATTAGACGGTAGAAGCGGCCGGGTGCCGATCCTCGCTCGGTCCGAATCGATCTGCTCCCACAACGCGGGAAATCTCTGCTCAATACACACGCCCCGCGTATTGACAGCACACGCATTTTCCTTATTGGCGTTGTGCGCGATGTTAGATATTTAGGTTGACTTCTCCGTTTTGTCGTTTATGGTCGGTGGTGGGACGAGCTGCTCCGGAGGCATTTTCCGTTCGAGCAGTGATGCGGGGTCGCTATGGGCTCGTCGCCGTCGTCCTTCCGTTCATGGTTGATGCATCGCTACCCGTCTGTGAGTGGCGCTGGCGATGGTTTGCATCCGTCTCGGGCATCGGATGTCGCAACTTCCCATGGCAGCAGGGCTCGCCTCTCGTCGCGCCCTCGTGCGTCCGTGCGCGGGCTGTGGTCGCGTGTGTTGACGGTCCTGATGGCTATCGCGCTGGTCGGATCGCTGGTCGTGACGACACTCGTCGTAACCGCGAACGTCGCGGGCGCCGACACCTATTCGACGACGGTGCTGGCCACGAGCCCGTTGGCGTATTGGCGTCTTGATGACGCAGGACCGACAGCGGCCGACGCGACCGGTAATGGACACACCTGTTCGAGTTCGGGCTCTCCGACGTTTGGTGTGACGGGGTTGTTGTCGACGTCGTCGGATACGGCGGTCGCGGTGAGTTCGACGACCGGGTATGTGGTGTGTCCGTATTTCACTCTGGAT
>JBKQIY010000127.1:0-2873 GCA_052148155.1 Acidimicrobiia bacterium
GTCGGGCACGACACGCTCGACAACGTCCCGTTCGGGGTGGCGACGACTGACCAGCCGGTTCCGGTCGGGCGTTCGATGAGTGATGGGCCGACGCTGAAGCATGCCGTCGCGGTCGCGCATGACACGCCTAAGAGTGTGGCGTTCGACGGGGTGGGGCTCGGCGCGGGGTCGGTGGTCGCCGACCAGCTCGTCCCGTCCCAGTGTTCACTGAGCGCGGTAGCCCCACCAACGTTGCCGACCGCGAAGCAGTTCGTCGGGCTCGCACACCCGACGCCGCGGAACACGCTCGACGGGTCGACGACTGGTGTGGGGCTCACCGACCAGCTCGTCCCGTCCCATCGTTCGATGATTTGGCTGCCGACCGCGAAGCAACTCGTGTCGCTTGAGCACGCCACATCGGTGAGGGTGCCCGACGTGTTCGGGCTCGCGACGATCGACCAGCGCTCGCCGGTCCAAGCCTCGATCAACGTGGTGGTTGTGCCGTCTACGGTGGAGTAGCTGCCGACCGCGAAACATGACGTTGTGGTCGGGCACGACACTGTGGTGAGGCTCGAATCGTCCTGACCGAGCGGGGAGGGGCTGAGGACGATCGACCAGCTTGTCCCGTTCCATTGCTCGATGAGCGTCCGTGGCTGTCCGAGTTCGGTGGAGCTTTCCCCGACCGCGACGCAGTTGGTCGCGCTGGCGCAGCTCACACCGGCCAGCGAACGGGAAAACGTCTCACCCGCCGCGTTCGGGCTCGGGACGATCGACCAGCTTGAGCCGTCCCATTGCTCGATGAGCGGCGAATCGCCGACCGTGCCGACCACAAAGCAACTCGTGTCGCTCGAACAGGAAACGGACGCCAGGCCCACAATGGCGTTGGGGAACGGCATCACACCGGGGTTCGGGAACGGCATCAACGACCAGGTCGTGCCGTCCCACCGGGCGATCCTCGCGGACCCATTATTAAACCCCGTATCCGACGAATCGAGAACGCCCGTATCCACGGCGAAACATGTTGTCGTGCTCGGGCACGCGATGCTCTGAAACGAGCCGAGGGTGAACGGGAGCGACATTCTCGACCAGGTCGCCCCGTCCCAATGCTCGGCGAGCGACACCGACCCGGCTGCGTTTTGATACCCACCGACGGCGAAGCAACTCGTCGCGCTCGGGCAGGCCACGTCGAGGATGTTTCCGTTCGGCGCACCCGGCGGACTGATGCTCGACACGACCGACCACGATGGCACGACAGACGATGCGGGCGTCGCGTACAAGAGCCCCGCACCTAAGAGCAACACCAGCGCGATAGCTACTCGCAACGCCGCTCGCATATAGCCCCCCAACGAACACCCAACCCTAGCCCCCACACTCCATCCCAGCAGCAGTTCCCCGGCAACGCGACCACCCCGTCTCAGCACAAACGACCACCACCGCGCCTTACACAGCCGACGTGGCTGTGCGGCGAGTTCGGCGCTCGTTCTGGGGCGTCGTGATGGCGCGGTTTCTGGCATATCGGGAGTGGAGCACGGTGCGGACTTCACCGTGCGGGGTCGCCCGCGTCGAGCACGCCGAGCAGGTTGTTTCGTCCGTTGTCGTCGAGGTATTCATCGGCCTTGGTCAACAATTACCCCGACATCGATAGATTTCGGCCAATGCGGCCGCGATCATCGCTGCGCGCCGCGCGCTGATGATCAAGAGATGTCGAATGGTTTCGTGGTCACAAAGGTGAGCCCGTTAATCGAGACCCGTCCATGTGTTTTCGGTGGGAGCTTGTTTCGGCATGCTTGATCGATCTCGGAACCGGTCGGGGTGCCACCGCGACCGGACACGACGTCGGTGTCGTGGAACTCGCCGGTGACGGGATGGTTCTTGAACAGTCCATGACTGACGACGCCGGTCGCGTTGACGTTGTGGGACGCGCCGCCGAGCGAAAGCGTGAGCGCGACCACCGAGGTGTAGTTGTCCTTCCATTTGATCGTCGCGGTCGCTCGTACCGTGTGCGGGGCAGTCAGCAGACTGCAGGTCTGTCCGGCCTTGATCGTGACCGTCGTCTTGAGGGATCCGGCACCTCGGGTCGCGAACGCGGGAGAACACGAGAACAGACTGATCGTCATCGTGATCTGCTGCGGTGACTTCAGACCGTTCACGCCCGGGGTGATCGTGGCGCGACCGGACTGGGCAGGCGGCGTGGGTGCATCACAGAGCTGCGTCTTGGCCGCCGCACCCACCGACACCGGCGGCCCGGCCACCAGTACCAATCCGACCACAGCAGGCACTAACCGCCATCTCAGGCGCATCGTCTTCATCCCCAGCCGTTCCGGTTCCCGAAAGAGCAATCGTCTGGACGACGAAAAGGAAACCGGTGGGAGTCCAGGTCCGCGAAGCCGACCCGCGGCCGCTCCCACTCTCACGCTGCGCATCGACGCGAGGCTCGGGCGCTCGCCTTTGCCGGTCGAAGAGGTTCGCGACGCCGTTTCTTCGACGGTGCTGCGCCGGGGGGAAGGCGGCCGTGACACGAAGCACGGGGAGTCCGTTCGGAACTGATCCATGACTGTCTGGCGGTTGCGCGTCTGTCGGTGGTCGGTCACAAGCGCCGACCTTCGCCACCAGGAAACGATGCGAAAGCGCACGCGACGATCCGTCGTACCTGCTCACCGAGGGATCGTGGCGTTCGCCGATGAATGGCCCGCGCTCCCAGGACGTTACGACCGGGCGCGGCGTTGCTACGCCATACGTGAAGTTTAGGTCACGTTTCTCGACGTCCGACTCGACGCGTCACGACCCCCCCCCGAGGCGAACCGAGCGGCGAGCCGTGACCGGGCGGAGCGATCGAAAGACAACGCCGTTAGGCCTCGTAAAAATCCAGCAGGAGGGGCAGAAACGACGAAAAT
>JBKQIY010000128.1:0-15422 GCA_052148155.1 Acidimicrobiia bacterium
GGTTCGAGGCCGACACGCTCGTCGCCGCGTTGGAAGCCGCGGGATCAAAGCGGCCGTTCACAGCACAGCGACGGGTGGATGCCCCATTATGCCTTGACCGTCCGGCATCGGGTCATCGTGTTCGAAGACGATGTCGACACGGCACGGACGATCTTCGCCGAGCATCCCGCGTCGCCCTGCTCTCTCAGGAGAGCAACAGCGCTGCCGCAGCTTCGAGGTCCTCGTCGACTCGATCGGGCCCGTCGACACCGCAGACCCAGCCGTTCAGCGACGACAGCCACACCTGCATGAGGATCCGCGCCACGCGCACCTCGCGCGATGTTGGCGCGTGACGATCAACGCCCTGCACGGCCCGGGTGATGATGGCGGTCATCAACTCGGTGACACGGCGCACGATGTCGGCGTTTTCCTGCTGGGCCGAGCCGAACGCGCGGACCATCGCGGCCGTCACATCCGGATAGCGCCGCAGGCTTCGATTCGAACGTCGGAGTACCGACATCACCCGCTCGACTGCAGTCGCTTCTGAAAGCGGATGCGTCTCGATATAGGCGCGCAGGTCCGACTGCTGTTCAGCCATCGCCTCGAGCAGCAGCCGCTCCTTCGACGAGAAGTAGCGGTACACGGTGCCGAGCGCAACATCAGCCGCGGCCGCGACGTCGCGCATCTGCACGGCATCGAAACCGCCGCCGGCCGCGAGATCGAACGTCGCGGCGAGCACCCGCCGCCGCCGCTCCGCCTGACTGCGTGCGAGCGTGCTTTCCGGCTCCGGGGCGGCTTCCAGGGCGGGGGTCACCGAAGAATTAGAACACGTTTCTATTTCGGTGGCAACACAACCCGCCGTCACGCCGCGACCCTTCGAAGGAGCGAACCGTGGGGAACGGCGAAGAAGTCCGGCCCATCCGGCTTGGCCCGCCCGGAAACCCTGTCGAGGGTTCTGGCGCGTTCGAAGCACACACGGGAGACGTTCGTCGTGAGTCACCGCCGAGGCGGGCAAACCTGACGGAGGGATCTGAACGGCGCGCTGCGCCTTCAGACCAAAGCGCGGTGGGAGTGGCGCCCCCGGGGCGAGCGCCACGGCAAGTGCGCTCATCAGTCCTGAACCGGACAGGCGACCGAGGCTGGGGAACCTGGCGTTATACCGTGGCTCTCGCGGCAATCCGGCCGATCAGAACAACGAAGACCGGACGGGCGCGATCGTCGGGCGCGTCCGCTCAAGCGCCCCACAAACTCTGCCGACCCAATCTTCATTGCGCCTAGGTCGGAGCGAAAGTACACAGACGTGAAAAAGGTCGTCATTCTGGTGGCCGTTGCCGCTCTCACCGTCATGATCATCGCCGCGGGCGGCACTCGGACCAACAGCCATCGGGCGGCAACCTCAGAAGCGTCGAACGCGGCCGCGCGCACAAAGACGACACCGTCGCCGTCGGCGACAGGGGTCGGCGCGACCACAACCAGCCAGCATCCAAGAACCTCGCTCAAGGTCCTCGCCTCCACGAAAGCAACGCATGTCGAAAAACGGACCGCGACTCTTCATCCAGCCGCCGCAACACCGACCGCGGCGGTCACACGGCCCGATCCGACCATTTCGCCAACGACGGCGACGGCCAATCCCGCGCAGGTGGCGGCAGTGTTGACGCAGGCCCTCCAGGCTTGTCTGGTATTGGCAGCCGTGGACAACGCTCGAGTCGTCGCCGCGAACAACGCGTGGTACCAGACGCAGTTGAGCGGCCTCACTGCTCGTCACATGCTGGCGAGCGGGCTGTACAAAGCACTGCAGATCGAGCAAGCGCAGACCCGGACGCTGATCCAGGCGCAGTCGACGATCGATGTCTCGAACTGCTACCTCAAGTTCGCGTAGTCCAAACGGTCGGGGCTCGCGTTGCGAGGACCGGCATTCCCATGTAGGCCGCTACGACGCCCTGGTCTTGCGTGGGCTCCGAAGAAATTAGAACGCGTTTCTATTCGCCCGGCGGGGCGGGCGCGCGGTTGAGGGCGCGAGACTGCCACTATGGCCGCCGACCGTCTCAGTGTGCTCGACCTCGCCGACAAGTTGTTCACGGGAGCGCTCCCGATCGAGTCGCATCATCCATTCGCGTCGAGCGGACAGCTGGCCGAAGTGCAGCCGCGCGTCGCGTTCGTCGACGCGTTCGCCAACTCTTCGGTGGTCGACACCGACGAGGGGCTCGTGGCGATCGACACCAGCGGCGTGTTCCACGCGAAGTCCGTGCACGAGACGGTCCGTGCGTGGTCGCCTCGGCGGCTCGACACCGCGGTCTTCACACACGGTCACATCGACCACGTGTTCGGCGTCGACATCTACGAGGAAGAAGCGCGCACAAACGGCTGGGAACCGCCCCGCGTGATCGCTCACGAGGCGATCACCGCGCGCTTCGATCGCTACCAGCTGACCTCCGGCTACAACGGCGTGATCAATCAGCGACAGTTTCGCCTGCCGAACCTGTCGTGGCCGGCGAAGTATCGCTACCCCGATGAGACATACACGCAGCAGAGTCACATCGAGGTGGGCGGCGAGGCGTTCGAACTTTTCCATGACCGGGGCGAAACCGACGACGCCACGTGGGTGTGGTCTGGCGCCCGGCGTATCCTCTTCGCGGGCGACATGTTCATCTGGGCTTCGCCGAATTGCGGAAACCCGCAGAAGGTGCAGCGGTACGCGCGCGACTGGGCGGCAGCCTTCCGCAAGATGGACGCACTCGAACCGGAGATATTGCTCCCTGGGCACGGCCTGCCGATCGTGGGATCCGACCGTGTGCACCAGGCGCTCTCCGAGGGTGCCGAACTGCTCGAAACTCTCGTGGAGCAGACGTTGGCCTTGATGAACGAGGGTGCGCGACTCGACGACGTCGTGCACACCGTTCGCGCGCCCGAGCACCTGTTGGCCCGCCCGTACTTGCGGCCGATTTACGACGAACCTGAGTTCGTCGTGCGCAACATCTGGCGTCAGTACGGCGGCTGGTACGACGGAGACCCGTCACACCTCAAACCCTCGCCGTCTTCGGTCCTCGCGGCCGAGCTCGCGTCGCTTGCGGGAGGCGCGGACCGGCTCGCGGATCGGGCGCGAGCGGTCGCTGCCACAGGCGATTTGCGGCTCGCCGGTCATCTCGCCGAGCTCGCCGCGCAGGCCGCACCCGACGACAAGGGCGTGCACGCTGCGCGCGCCGAGGTGTTCGGGGCGCGGGCGCGTGAGGAAGCGTCGACGATGTCGAAGGGCATTTTCTCGTGGGCCGAGCACGAGTCACGCCAAAAGGCGCAAGCGTGACCGACGACTCGTGGGTGGCTCTCGGTGCCATCGACGGGTGCGAGCACGACGCGCTGCTGGCGGGGTTGTCACGCTCGACCGCCGGGGTCGGAGTCCCGACTCCCAGACCAGGGCGCGGGTTCGAACGCATCTCAACGTGGCTGGTTCGATGCTGTTGACGCGACGCTCGATCTCGCTGCGTGTGAACTGCTTGGGCGTGCAGGTGTCCAGATGGCCATTCACCGGCGGCGGTACTGCGTGCGATGACGCGGGCTGCGCAGTGATGTTCGAGAGGATCGCTGAGGGAAGCGATCACGACGAACTCGACGCCGAGATCGAGCGGACGGGCGGGCACGTCGCTGATGATCGATCGGCATTACGGGGGCGTCTCGCGCAAGGATGGGAAGACCGCAACGTGTATCAGGCCGACACGACGGCGGGAGTCACCACCGACGACCTGACTGTCGAGGAAGCCGTCTCCGACGCAAAGGACAGGCGATGAAGCTCAAAGGTTCGAAGATCCTGCTGACCGGCGCATCGTCGGGCATCGGCGCCGCGCTCGCACCGATCCTCGCGCAGCGGGGCGCGGCCGTCGGCATCGTCGCCCGTCGAGCCAATCGCCTCGAAGAGGTGCTCGAGCGGTGCAAGATGCACACGCCGGAGTCACGGATGTGGGCGGTGGATCTTTCCGACCTGTCGGCGGCCGAGAAGCTCGCTCTCGACGCGTGGGACGCGTTCGACGGGCTCGACGCGGTCGTGCACAATGCCGCGATCCCGAAGCGGGTGCACATGTCGCGCATGACCTTCGACGACGTCGACGAAACGATGAATGTGAACTTCCACTCTCCGGTCCGTATGACGTTGGCGCTGCTCCCGAAGATGCTCGAACGGAAGTCGGGAACGATCGTGTGGGTGTCGAGCATGGGGGGCCGCATTCCGATCGCGAACGAGGCGGCATACAACGCCGCGAAGTACGCGATGTGCGGATTCGCGGAGGCGATGTACCTCGACATCGCAGGCAGCGGCGTCGACGTCAAGCTGGTCATGCCCGGACCGATCGACACCGAAATCTGGGATATACCCGGCAACGAACCTGCCTTGATCGAAATCGAAAAGGTTCCCGCGGCCGACTGCGCGGCTGGGATCGCCGACGCGATGGCCGACGACGGCTTCGAGTACTACGTGCCGCCCGTGTATCCCGGTGGTATCGGCGCGAAGGACCTCGCGTTGGCGAAGGTGCAGGACTGCGACAACTACCTTGTCGGCATGGCCGATATGGCCCGCGCCCTGCGCAACGACTGACGCCCCACCTCGAGCCGCTCCAACATCTCGAGCGGTTCGCAGCTCTTCAGCGTTTGCCGTTTCGTCAGACGGAACGGTTGATCGTCAGGGGTAGGGGAACCACTCGGGAAGGCGAAGGCCGGCAAGGTCGCCGCTCGCGGTCAAACCTGCGCCGCTGGGGTCTCGCCCGTAAAGCCAGGCGAGCACGTCGCAACCCCAGCCGGTCACCGTACCGTCGACCGGCGCGGTCGCGTTGTCGTCGCGTTCGACGGTCACGACGTCGTCGTGGACCCGCACGATCCAGGCCCGAGCGTGGTCGGTGGTCTCGACGCGAACGTTGACGTCGCCGGGCAGATGCCGCGGGTTCGCACGCGAGGGAAGTTCGGCGAAGATATCGTCCAGACCGCGTGACACAAAGGTGACCGGCCATTCGGCGGATGAGTAGCCCAGGCCGAGATCGACGTGATGCACCTCGACCTCGCGCCACCGTGACCACACCCAGCCCCGCTGGGTCCGGTGACCGGTGAGCGACTGACCGACGCGATCCCACGAGTCGTCAGGAAGTCGTATCCATGATTCCATCAGCGCATCGCACGAGCGCCGTAGGTCGGCGCGCAGCGCGGCCGCGCTGACGCCGCGGCCGGCCGCGATCTCTGCCGCGCGCTGCTCCGCGCCGCCGGGGTATTGCGTTCCGATCTCTCCGCGTGTGGCCGCTTCGGCGATCCCGCGTCCACCGTCGGCGTTGCGGGCCAAATGCGTGAGCACCTCGGCACGTGACCAGCCGGCCAGGAGCGACTTCGCCGCGGCTTGCTCGTCGGTGAGGTCTGCCACTGCGCGCAGGACCCGGCGGGTTCCGAGACGCACAGCCTCGATGTCGGTCGCCGGTGCTCCCACCACGCTCCTACGCGCTGATCCCGCCGTCGACGGTGACCGTCGTTCCGGTTGCGAAACCTGACGCGTCGCTCGCGAGATATAACACAGCACCGACGATCTCGGTCGGGTCGGCGATCCGCTTGATCAGCATCTGGTCGTACATACGCGCGGTGAACTCGGGATTTGCGGCACCGGGCGCCATCATGTCCGTGAGGAACGGTCCGGGCGCAATCTCGTTGACCCGCACACCCCAGCTCGCCCACTCTTTGGCCATGACCAGCGTGAGCGCGTGCAGCGCCGCCTTCGACGAGCAGTAAAGCCCGAGACCGGCGCCCGGACGGAACGCGCCGGTGGTGACAACGTTGACGATCACGCCGCCGCCGTGTTCGCGCATCCGCTGCGCGCAGCGTGACGCAAGCCACATCGGCCCGAGCGTGTTCGTCGCGTACGTCTTGTGGAAGAGCTCAGGACTCGAGTCCACAAGTTGCGTTCCGGGCGACATGGCCGCGTTGTTGACGACGATGTCGACGTGCCCGAACGTCGAGTACGCAGTTTCGACGAGCGCGTCGATCTGGTCGGTACGGCCGACGTGGCAGGCGACAGCCTCGGCGCGACGGCCTCGGGCCTCGATCTCACGTGCCACAGATTCGCAGTTTTCGACCTTCCGGCTGGCAACGACGATGTCGGCTCCGGCGGCGGCGAGCCCGAGCGCGATGGCCTTCCCGAGCCCGCGTCCCCCTCCGGTGACGATCGCGGTCTTGCCGGTGAGGTCGAACAGATTCCCGTCGGGCACGAACGGGACCTTACGCTGCGGACCGTGAACGACGACCGCTTGTACTTCCGTCAGCTGCTCGCCGGGCGCGACTTCGCCGCGTCTGATCCGATCGCTCAGCAGATGGTGAACTTCGTGTACCTCGTCGGCGACCGCGAGACGGGCGAGGCCGTCGCGATCGACCCTGCGTACGGCGTACGTGAGCTCGTCGACATCATCGGAGCCGACGGCTTGCGGCTCACCGACGTGCTCGTGACGCACTACCACCCTGATCATGTGGGCGGAAACCTCGGCGGCTGGTCCATCGAAGGACTCGCCGATCTCCTCGCGATCGACGGCGTCGCCGCGAAGGTGCACGTACAGGCCGAAGAGGCCTACGGCGTCAAACGCGTGACGGGCGCGTCCGACTCCGATCTCGTGCTCCACGCCTCGGGCGACACCGTGAACGTCGGAGCCGTGCCGATCACGTTGATCCATACACCGGGTCACACGCCGGGTTCGCAGTGCTTCTTCGTCGACGGCCGGCTCGTTGCCGGTGACACGCTTTTCCTCGACGGATGTGGACGCACCGACCTGCCCGGCGGCGATCCGGCCGCGCTCTACGAGAGTCTCACCCGCAAGCTCGCGGTCGTTCCCGACGACGCGATCCTCTATCCCGGCCATCAGTACTCGCCTGCGTCAGCCGCACCGATGGGTGACGTGCGCCGCGACAACTACGTGTTCCGGCCTCGCACACGTGAGCAGTGGATGGCAATGTTCGGCAACGGCGGAGTGTGATGCTGGGCGCGCAGCTTGCGGCGCTCAGCTTCTGTTATGTCACGACCACGGGCCGGACGACCGCCAAGCCGCATCGGATCGAGATCTGGTTCGCTGCGCATCCCGAACGCGACACGATCTACATGCTCTCCGGCGGGCGCGATCGTGCCGACTGGGTACGCAATCTGGTCGTGTCGCCATGCTGCACTGTCGAGATCGGAGACGCCGCCTACCGGGGCTACGCGCGGGTCATCGAAGGCTCTGCCGAAGACGAGCCTGCGCGCACTTTGGTGCACGACAAGTACGCGCGGGGCGACGACCTCGCAAGTTGGCGCGCGACGGCGCTGCCGATCGCGATCGATCTCACCGCGGACGGTTAGCCGCTAGCCAACCGGAATGAGACGCTGGCCGTCCCAACGGCCGGCGCCGGGCGCTGGCCACAGTGGACCGATCAAGACGGCGTCTTCGGCGAGGAGCTTTTCGAGCTCGGCGTTGGCGACACCGGAGTCGACGTGCTCCGCTGGACATTCGCCGGTCGCGAGATGCAACGCGCTGACGGCGAGATGCCCGACGATGACGGCATGTTCGCCTTCCGAGCTGACGCGAACGATCTGATGTCCGGGAGTGTGGCCACCCGTATGGGCAATGGAGACGTCGTCCGTGATGCGCGTGGACGCGCCGGTCACGGCTTGCACCGCTCCCTGGGCGCGCAATTGTGGCATCACATGTTCCAGCCTGAACATACCGGCGTCCATCGCGTCGAGCTCAGTTTGCGACATCAGGATCGGCGCGTTTGGGAAGAAGCGCTCCCAGGTAGCGTCGTCGTTGCGCCAGGCCAGCATTCCCACCCCTTCGTAGTGGGTCGCGATCGCATGGGTGAAGCTCTCACGCGGAAAGCCCGCCGATGCCAGCAGCGCCGCGAAGGCTGCTTGATGGGCGGCGGCGTCGTTGTCGTTGCGAAGAATTTCGTCGGCTGCGAACGCGGGATCCACCACGATGCGTGCGTCACCACTGTCGATGATCCACGCCGCGGCACCGGCCCGGACTTCGCCCCGTTCGGCCCATAGTGGTTCAGCCCATGACACCGCCGCGACCGCTTGGGCAGAGAGCCCGACGCGGGCCGGGTCGACACCAACATCGGCGTACCCGACGCGGATGAGCTCGACGTTTCCGACTCGGATCTTGTTGGTGCTCATCGCGCGAGCATTGCAGCCTCACCAGGTCAGGTCGAGCGTTTTACGCATGGCAGCCTCGAAGTCGGCGTCGTCGAAATGGCGCCGCGCGCTCAAGATCATCTCAGCGTCGCTGCCCACCGGGACGCGCAACGGCGTCGCCGGGTTCTCGAGCGCGTCGGCAATCGCGACGGCGACGAGCTCTGGGCCCGGACGACCCGACGGGCCGGTCATCTTCGCGTCGGTTCCGGCCCATTGCTGCCAAAGGTCGGCGTATACGGCAGGACCATCGTGGCGAGGTGAGGCTTTCATGCCGGGCGCGATGTATCCGGGTTCGATAATGACCACACGAATACCGAAGTGGGCGAGTTCATAGTGCATCGTCTCGGAGAGTGCCTCAAGCGCGTATTTCGACGCTGCGTACGCGCCTTCGAGCGGGGTCGAAACCCGGCCCTGCACCGAACTGACGTTCGCGAATACTCCGGAGCCTCGCGCTCGCCACCTCGGGATCAGCAGCTGCGCGAGACGCAACGGTCCGTAGGTGTTGGTGTCGAGGATCGACTGCAGGCGCTCCATCGGAAAGTCCTCGAGCGGACCTCCGCCTGACAGCGCCGCGTTATTGACGACGGCGTCGAGTTCACCGGCCGCGTCGATCGCGGCGCGAATCGATGCTGCGTCGGTCACGTCGAGCGCGAGATGTTTGGCCGTGTCGAGGTCTTCGAGCAGGCGAGGGTCGCGGGCGGTGGCAACGACCTCATGGCCGCGCCGCGCGCATTCGACGGCTGTCGCCCGGCCGATTGCCCGGCCTGCGCCGGTCACCAGTATCCGCATACCGCCAACCTATAGCCAGCGGTGGCGCGACAGAAGAGTCAGGCTGCGTCGGGGCCGCGGTCGTCTCGGGGGACGCGCGTGACGTTGGTCGCCTCGACTCGCCGCACGACGCGTCGGCCGCCTGCGGGATGCGCAGCAATGGCGCGTTCGAGCCCACTCAAGACGTCAGCGTGCCGAGACCGGGTTTGACGCCACTTCCGCATTGCTCGCTTGTGGGCCTCACCGAACATGCATTGCTCATCGGCATGTCCGTGCGAGAGTTGAACACCGCTGTCGGACGGGCGGGTGCTCAGCTCGGCGTGAACAGCACCGGCAGGGAGTTCGGACCGCGAAACGCGTAGCCTTCGATGACCGCGTCGTCGGACAATGCGGGATCGAAGCGCAGGTCGGGAAGGCGGTCGAGGATTCGGTTGAGTCCGACCCGCAACTCGAGCCGGGCGAGATGCATGCCGAGACACTGGTGCGGCCCGGTCCCGAAGGCGAGGTGATGTTGCACGGGACGGCCGAGCTTCCACTGTCCGGCATCTTCCCAGCGTGACTCGTCGTGGTTGGCGGACGCGGTGATCACGCCGACCGGCGCGCCAGCGCTGATCGGACATCCGGCCACTTCGGTGTCGCGAGTTGCGATGCGACTGACCTGTGTCACGGACGTCTCCCAACGGAGTGTCTCTTCGATCACGTCGGGCAGCAACTCGCGATCGGTGTAGACGCGTTCGAGGTCGTCGGGGTGCGACAGCAGTGCGAAGAGGCAGTTTCCCATGACGCGGAATGTGGTCTCGGCGCCCGCCGGTAACAGCAGCCGGAGAAAGCCGTAGATCTTTGAGTCGGTGAGCTTCTCGCCGTCGACCTCTTCGTGCACGAGGTCGGAGAGAAAGTCGCCGTTCGGTTCGGTGCGACGCGACTCGACGAGCGGACGGAGGTATTCGACCATCGCCTGTGAGGCGGCCATGCCTTCCTCGGGAGACAGCGGCCCGGTGTTGATCTGTTCGGCCCATCGTGCGAACTGCGCGGCGTCTTCGAGTGGCACTCCTGCGATGCCGCAGATCACTTGGACTGGATAGACCGACGTGATCGACGCGACGAGGTCGGCATGCCCGAGGGGTGCGATGGCATCGAGCAGCCGGTCGATGGTCGGGCGCACGAGGGTTTCGTCCCACCGTTCGAGCTGGGATGCACGGAACGCCTTGGCGACCAGGTTGCGGTAGGTGCGGTGGCCGGGGCCGTTCATCGCGAGGATGAGATCGCCCATGAACTGGCCGATGTGTTGCGCGTTGATTGACGACGAAAAGGTGTCGGCGTCGCGCAGTACGGTCTCGGCGTCGGAGTAGCGGACGATCTGGTAGCTGGTGCCCGGACCGTAGAACTCCGTGTTCGAGGCGACGACGGGACATTCGGCTCGTCGGGCCCGCGCCCATTCGGGATACGGCTGGCCATGCAACCAGTTGACGCTCGACGCGACGTCTTCGTCGACGGCTTCGACGGGGGTGGATTGATCCGCCATGTTCACCTCTCGGCTTGCGTACCTGACACGGTAGTCAGTCAAGGCCTGTCGGGATCGCGCCGATGTGTCGATGCATGGCGAAGGACAAGGCCACCAAGGAGAAGGGCACCAAATCGAAGCGCGCCCGGGTGCTGGGTCCGGCGACGATCGCGCGGCCGGCGCTGTTCGGCGCCGCGGTGCTGATGGTGGTGAGGGTGGCGACGAAGGGCTGAACTGGCCTGTCGGGCGCGCCTGCGACGGCGCCGAGCCCCGACCTTTCGACGTCCGCGACGCGGCTTACGGACCGCGGCCTCGGTTCGGATCCCGGATGGTGCCCTTCGAACGGCCCGTAGGCCGCCACCGGCCGTACGTCTGCGGTCGGGTCGGCGCCACCGTCGACGACCACCGGGGCGACATGCCGTCGGGGCCGATGGTGACGGTCGGCGCCGCGTAGCAGTCGTGTTGCGGTTCGAGTGCGAGCCGGCCCCGCGTGGACGCGCAGGTTCCGTCGCGGTCGCGGGCCGTGAGTCCTGCGCGACTATGTGTACGTTCGCCGCACGACCGTGACGGTCTCACCCCATCGCCTGCGGGACGGTCGGGTGCGAGCGCAACAACGGTCGTCGAATTCTTGTGCGGCAGTGGGGGTCGCTAGCCTGGCAAACATGTCGGCTTCTGCACCCGCGTCGGCGCAAGCACACGGTGTGAATCCGTTCGCGGACACCGAAGACCAGGCCGCGCTCCGTCAACTCGCGCGCGACGTCGCCGATCGTTCGCTCGCACCGATGGCACGTCACGGCGACGAAACCGAAGAGTTCCCGCAGGCCTCGTGGGACGCGATCCGTCAGGCCGAGTTGTTTGGTATCACGATCGGAGAGCGGTGGGGCGGCGCCGGCCTCGGAGACGTCGAGGCGGCCATCGTGCTCGAAGAGCTCGCACGCGCCGACGTGTCGAGCGCGATTCTCGCGCAGCTCATCTTTAACGGTCCGCCGCGAGCGATCGAGCATCTCGGTACCGACGAGTTGCGCGACCGCTGGCTTCCGGTCGCGGCAAGCGGCGACGGACTGTTCTGCATCGGGATCAGCGAGACGGAGGCCGGATCGGCCGTGGGGCACATGCGCGCCCGTCTCACGCCCGACGGTGACAGCTTCCGGCTCAATGCGTACAAGAACTACGTGACCGGCGGACACAAGGCGGTGGCGTGCCTGGTCTGGTGCCGGTTTCCCGACAGCGTCGGCACGAAAGGCATCGGTGCGGTCTTGGTCGATCTCACGACACCGGGCGTAACGGTGACCGGCACGCACGTGAAGATGGGCCTGCGCGCGACGAGCGAAGCCGAGCTCGCGTTCGACGATGTCCGTGTCGAGCCGGCCGACGTCTTGGTCTGGGGAGACGCGACCAACAGCGAGTCATTCAAGACCCTCATCTCGCATATCAATCACGAACGGTGCGGAAACGCCGCGATGTGCATCGGCGCCGCGCAAGGCGCGCTCGAGTACGCAGTTCAGTACATGGGTGAGCGTCGCACCGGCGACAGAACTCTCGCCGATTTCCAAGGCTTGCAGTGGAAGGTCGCCGACATGGCGACCCAGCTTGAAGGCGCACGGTTGCTGCTGCAACGGGCGGTGCACATGGCCGGACTGCACGGCACACCTCCCGCGCTCGAAACTGCGATGGCGAAGACGGCTGCCAACCTCGCGGCGAAATTCGTGTGCGATGAAGCGATCCAACTTCTCGGCGGCTACGGCTTCTCGCGTGAGTATCCGGTGGAGCGCGTCTACCGAGACATTCGCGGCCTGTGTATCGGTGCGGGGACCGTCGAGATCCAACGCAATTTCATCGGTTCGAGTGTGCTGCGGGGAGCGACTCCGGCGAGCGACGGCTGGAAATCGCGTCCAGCCCGAGCCTGACCCACCCGACCTGCGATCAGTCGTGCTCGCACCGACGTTCCGCACACCGCTCGCGGACCGGTACCGCGAGCGCGGCGGAGCGTGGGACGGTCCGTCACTCGATGAGCTCCTGACACACGCGGCGACGCCGGAGTTCGCGGATCGCGTCGCACGGGTCGCGGGAGGACTCCGCGCGTGTGGTGTCGACGCTGGCGACGCCGTGGCCTGGCAGTCGGCGAATCGCGACGAGGTCGCGTTGTTGTACCGCGCCTGCTGGCGGCTCGGCGCCGTCGCGGCACCGCTGCACCACCAGCTCGGCGTGTCTGAGGTCGAGCGGGCAAGACAGGCGGTTGGACCCAAACTCGTCGTTGACGATCTCAATGCGTTGCCCGACGGCCCGCCCGTCTCGCAGCTGTGGACCGATCGGGAACAGCTCGCCGCGGTGTTGTTCACCAGCGGTTCGAGCGGCACGCCCAAAGGTGTGCTGCACACGCAGGCGACACTTGCCTACAAAGCCGCGCTCATGGCCGACGTGCATGCGTTGCACATCGACGATTGTGTCCTGATGCCCGCGCCGGGCGCGCACATCTCGGGCCTCCTGAATGGTGTGACACTGCCGGGTGTGGTGCCGTTCCGTTCGGTGTTCATGGCGCGTTGGGATCCGGAACTCGCACTCGAACTGATCGAACGTGAATACGTCACGTTCATGGTGGGTCCGCCAACGTTCTTCGTGTCCCTCATGCAGGCGCCCGACTTCGCGCCGGCACGGGTCGCGAGTTTGCGGCTGATCTCCTCAGGAGGTGCCGGCGTCAGCGTCGCGTTCGTCGAGGAAGCATCGGCGGTACTCGCCGCGACGGTGAAACGCACGTATGGCTCGACTGAAGCGCCCACGATCGCGACCAGCGTCGGTGTCGATCCGATCGACGCCGCGCACACTCACGATGGTCACGCGATCGGCGACGTCGAGCTTCGCGTTGTCGACGGCGAGCTGCGCGTGCGCGGGCCCGAAGTGTGCGTCGGGTATCTCGACGCCGACCAAAACGACGGGGCGTTCGACGCCGACGGCTGGTTCCGCACCGGGGACCTCGCGTCCCTCGATCGCGAGGGCTGGCTCACGATCGTTGGACGGCTCAAGGATTTGATCATCCGCGGTGGCGAGAACATCTCGACCGCGGAGGTGGAACGCGAGCTCGAAGCCCATCCCGACGTACGCCAAGCCGTGGTGATCGGATACCCCGATCCACTCATGGGCGAACGCGTCGCCGCCTTCGTCGTCGCAGCGTCGAATTTCGATGTCGACACTGTCGGCGCGTGGTTCTCGTCGCGCGGCATCGCACGCTTCAAGACGCCGGAGCGGGTCATCGTCGTTGATGGGTTGCCGACCTTGCCGACCGGCAAACCCGATCGTCACGCGCTCCGCTCGCAACTCTGATCAGCGTTCGGCGACTCTGTCTAAGCCCGGATCCACCGATCGTGTTGTGTGTTGGGTGGCGCGTATCCGCGAAGAATGCCCTCCGAGCAGGGATGATGACGGTTACCAGACCAACATCGTTCCCGTTCAGGAGGGCATCTTCTCGATGCGATCTTTGCACAGTCTCGACCGGTTTGATGTGACCTTCGATGATGAGCACGCGGTGGCTGACGCGGGGCTCATGTTGCCGGCGACGTTGGCACAGCATTTGGGCTTGCGTGAGCTCATCGATGAGTGCGTCGACCTGGGTGATGCGCCCGGCCGGGCGAATGTGGGCCACAAAGCGATGACGTTGATCCATTCGGCGTTGGCGGACGGGGACTGCATCGACGACGCCGACGCGTTACGCGCCGGTGAGACCGAGGCCGTGTTGGGTCACGCGGTGCTCGCTCCTTCCACGTTGGGAACGTTCTTGCGGAGCTTCACGTGGGGGCATTCCCGTCAGCTGGACCGGGTAAGTGGCGAACTGCTCGCCCGGGCGTGGGCTGGTGGTGGCGGTGGGGGCGACCTACCGGTCACGGTGGATGTGGACTCCACGATCTGTGAGACCTACGGGTTCGCCAAACAAGGTGGTGTGTTCGGCTACACCAAGGTGCGGGGCTATCACCCGCTCGTCGCGGTGATCGCCGGCACAGGCGACGTGGTGCATTGTCGGTTGCGGGGCGGCAACGCCAACTCTGGACGCGGCGCGAAAAGTTTCCTCGTCGAGACGTTCAACCGTGTCCGCGCCGCGGGCGCGACCGGACCGATGACGTTGCGCGCCGATTCGGGGTTCTACAGTCGCAACGTCGTCGACGCATGCGGCCACGCAGACGTGCGGTTCTCGATCACGGTGAAGCTCTCCAAGGCGTTACATAAGGCCATCGCGGCGATTCCCGACAGCGCGTGGACGCCGATCCCGTACTTCTGCGACGGCGCTGACGTCGCGGAGACCAACTACCGGCCGTTCGGCAAAGACCAGCCCGACCGGCGACTGATCGTGCGGCGCGTGCGCCCCTCGCCCGGCACCCAACTCGCCTTGTTTGTCGAGTTCTCCTACCACGCGTTCATCACCGACCGCGACGGCGACACCCTCGAACTCGAAGCTGATCACCGCCGCCACGCCGAGATCGAAAACACGATCCGCGACCTGAAATACGGCGTCGGACTCAACCACCTCCCCTCGGGTCGTTTCGGCGCGAACGCTGCGTGGCTCGCCCTCAACGTCATCGCGCACAACCTGTCCCGCTGGGTCGGCCGCATCGGACTCAACGAACCGCTCCTCACCCACAAGACCCTCCGACGCCGCTACCTACGCATACCCGGCCGCCTCACCCGCTCCGCGCGCCAACCAACCCTGCACCTCCCAACCCGATGGCCATGGCGACAACAATTCCAAGGTGCGCTCATCAACCTGCGCGCCGTCGTGCTCATCACCTGACCGGCCGGCACACCAACACACGCCGCCCCGGACAACACTCGTCGACACGCGTCCAAACACGCTTCGAGCAACGCTCGCGACGCTCACGCGTTCAACATCCAGCACAACCCGACAACACCGCGCGCAGCTACGACCACCACCCGCGATCACAGCATCGGTCACAACCAACACACGACCGACAACCACTCACAACCCCACACAATCGGTGGATCCGGGCTAAG
>JBKQIY010000129.1:0-5449 GCA_052148155.1 Acidimicrobiia bacterium
CGACACTGCGGGCGATGGGGCTGATCGATGCTGGCAGCGGCACCAGACGTGCCGGCTCCGGGCGTCAATTCAAACGTGGCGGCGGCAGCCATCCGCCAGCGATCGAGCTCCATTTGGGCAATCGGTATTTTGCGGTCACCGATCAGTGGCTTCCCGATACACCGGACGAACTGCGGTCAGTGTCTTTGGATACACTGGTATGGCTCACTCGAGGCCCAGGAACTGTCGTGCCTCCGACCCGCGGTTCGGACTCGGGTCCGAACCGGCGGCCTCGCCGGCAACGCCGCGCACCGATTGCCGTTTGGAAACTATTGATATTTGGGAATGATGACAGTCGTCGTAGCATTTGCTGTGTGAGATCGGAGCGCGTGGCGAAGGGCTAGAACGTTGGGAAATCCGCTCGCTGTCATCTTCGCGTTGGGCGCCGCGACGTTGTACGGGGCCGGGAATGCGCTCGAACATCGGGTCGTTGCCGACACCGACGGCGGCGGACGTCTCCATGTTGGGCTGCTGGGCCGTCTGGTCCGGTCGCCGCTGTGGCTGCTGGGCATGTTCGGCGACGTCGGCGCGTACGGCCTCCAGGCCGCCGCGTTGGCGTTGGGCACGTTGTTGTTCGTGCAGCCGTTGTTGGTGTGTGGCCTGCTCGTGGCGCTGCCGTTAAACGCTCATTGGACGCATCGGCGTCTGCGAGGTCGGGAGTGGCTCGCCGCAGCCGTGTTGTGTGCCAGTTTGGCGACGTTCCTGATCGAAGCGGCACCGAGCGGCGGCCACCCCGAAGCTTCGTTCGAGGCTTGGCTGCATGTCGGGGGCACCATCGCGCTGGTCGCCATTGCCGCAGTGGTGGCCTCGGCGCTGACCCGCGGGCATGTCCGGGCGGCGCTGTTGGGCTTCGCAGCCGGAGCGCTGTTCGGCATCACCGCTGCGTTGACCAAAACGTTCGTTATCCAGATCCAACACGGTGTCCCGTATACGGCGAGCCACTGGGAGGTCTACGCCCTCGCCATCTTGTCGATCATCGGCATCTTGTTCACCCAACACGGCTTCCAGGCTGCGTCGCTGTCAGCGTCGCTCCCCGCCCTTGAGGCCAGCGAACCCGTGATCGCCGCGATCGTCGGTGTTGTCCTCTTACACGAACACCTCAATGGACGGACGCCGTTCGACAACGTCGCCATTGGTATCTCGATCGTCGCGTTGCTGGCGAGCGTCATCACCCTGGCCACCATCGCCGGCCATGACGCCGCTGTCGCCAGCCCGGTTGCGGAACTCGAAACACCGACTCGCGACCGCCGGACGCGTACACGCGCGATCGAAGGACACGACCGGTACCGGCCCCGCCACCAGCCGACCTTGCGGCGACGCTCGCGTAGCAGCACGTAGCGACATACCACTGCGCGCGGCAGCGTCACCGGGCCCGAACGGTCACGGTGCCGGCCGTGATGTGGGGCGCGATATCGGCTGCGTTTCGGAAAGGCCTTCGGGTGTTGTTGGCCGCGTTCGCGTCGCGCTGGTGGCTTGTGCCGTCGTGCGGGCCCGGCGCTGTCGTGCCGCGTGTGTCGCCGGAGCGGTATGGCGTGGTGGTTGGGGGGTGTGGCGTGTTGGCGCTGGAGACTGGGCGGGGCCAGCTTGGCGAGAAGTGGTGTGCGCAAGACGACCCCTGGCGAGCGGGGGCGGGCCAGGGGTCGTCGGTCGTCGCTTGGGACCGCCCGGGGGGTTGGGGGCCAGGTGTCCGGGGTCGACCGCGCGATGTGGTCTGCTTGCTGGCTTGGCGGACTGCCGTGTGTCCGGTTCCTTTCCGTTCGGAGTCCGGGTTCAGTGTGCGCCCAGCCGCCTGTGGGACGTAAGTGGCACAACCTGTGGGTATCGGGTGGATAACCGACCCCGTCATCCACAGCACCCACCACCGGCAAACAGACGATCCCTTTTACTGCGGGGACGTCACGGTTCGCATTGCACGAGAGGAGGGTCGTGTCCGGCGGTTTGGTCGACAACACGTCGGCGGGGCCCGCAACTCGTTCTCGCGATCTCCGAGGTTCTGCGGGTGTACGACAGCGATTCGCGAGCCTGGGTTACGGCTACAACCGCCCTCGTTCACGGGCCCAGCGCTCGATCTCAGGCCAGTTCCACAGCAGACCCATCGCGAGTTTCAGGACCGGCTCGGGAAAGTCTGGGTAGCGCCGGCGCCAATCGTGCACTCGAGCGGCCGCCGCGACACCAAGACGATCGGCGATTTCGGTGACGCCGACGAGCTGGTCCACATCAAGTCTGCGGCCCATCGAAACCGACGCTAGGGACAGCCCGCACCCCAATGGCGGATCTCTTGCAGAGGACCCTACGCTCGTCTACCATACACCTTGATGCAGAGGATCGTCTGCAGTCGCTCGACCAGGGGGTGCCATGGCGGATCACAGCGAGACTCGCGATCAGCAGCGATCGTCAAACGTGATGACGGCGATCGCGTGCGTGCCGCACGAATCGGCGGGGCTGCAGGCTGCGACGACGTCGACGATGGTGGGGCGTCACCTCGCCTGGTGTGAGGAGCGGAATCTTCGGCCGGTCTATGTGTCGCTTCGTGGTCTGCGGCTGCGGGCGATGGAACGTGAGCTCGGCGTGCCCGTCGAAACGGCGACCGAACAGCAGCTGAACGTCTGGGCCGCGGGCCTGGTCCAGCGGGTCGCGCCGGGCACCCGTGGCGACTACCTTGCGCACGCCCGCGAGTTCTACCGGTGGCTGGTCCGCGAACGGTTCCGCGACGACGACCCGTCGGTCCGTCTGGTACGACCACGGCTGCGGCCCGGCCTGCCGCGACCCATCTCCGAAGCTGACCTTGCGTTAGCGCTCATCGACGCCCCCGACCGGATCCGACCGTGGCTGCTCTTTGGCGCGTTCGCCGGCCTGCGATGCTGCGAGATTGCAATGTTGCGACGTGAAGACGTCCGCGACGACCTCGACCCGCCCGCTATTCACGTCGTTGACGGCAAGGGCGGAAAGTCTCGGATCGTGCCGCTGCATCCGGTGATCGCAGTCGAACTTGCGCAGCTGCCAACGCGCGGCTGGCTGTTCCCCCACTGGGACGGGTCCGGTCACATCAAAGCGCACAACATTACGCACGGCGTCGCCCGCTACTTCCGGTCGCGGGGCATCACCGCGACGATGCACCAACTCCGACACCATTTCGGCACGGCGCTGTACCGACAGTCGCACGACCTGCGCCTCACCCAAGAGTTGCTCGGCCACGCCGACCCGCGCACCACTGCCGGCTACGCCGCCTGGTCGAGCGACCGCGCCGCAGCCGCCGTCATCGCTCTCGCCGTCCCGACCGCGACGCTTGCGGCCCAACCGTCACCGGATCAGTCGCTGGGTACGACAGCGACGTCCGCAGACTTCGACACAGAACGTCGCATCGCGACGAAATGTTGAGCTGTGACGCGCTGCGAGTGCCCGAGCCCGCGGACGGCACGGTTCGCACGCGGCTCGCCAGCCGCGCAGCTATACGGGTGGTGGCGGAGGAGGAGTGGGGGACGCTCGAGGGAAGAAGTAGCCGGTCCCGTCCACGTCGAAGCCGAGCCGGTCACCCCAGCCTCGGGCGCGAGCCTGCTCGTCGGGTTCGAGACGGTTGGCGGTCGTCACGAGAAAGCTCCGAGGCTCGGCCACGAGTGTGGCGCCATGATGTCGGAGCTTGCGGGCGATGCCTTTCGAGGCACGTCCTGTGAACGCCGCGGGACGGTCCACCCGCGTATCGAACGCCGCTGCGTTCGTTTCGACCTGACCGAGCGACGCGAACCAGTCGCGCAACCCTCGACCCTCGGCGTCGGCATCGAGCCCGTCTCGCGAGCCGGGTTCGTCGGACGATGCGATCACCGCACCGGTGCGGGTGTCGGCCCGGCTCATGCCGTGCGCGTGGGTCGGGCCACCCACCACGACCAGATCGGCGGTCCCAAGGAGTGCTGCGTCGGCCCGGTCGACCGCCACGACCGCCACGTCGCCGTGGGGGCGCAGACCGTCGGCGACGGCATCCGCGATCAGGTGCGTGTTGCCGTACATCGACTCGTACACCACGACCGACTTCACGACCTACCTCCCGTACCTGCCGGTACTGCGACGGTACGCCGACGTCGTGGAAGCGAGTAGGACCGAAAGTCCGCACCGGCCGGATGTCCTTGTCACCTGCGACTGCAGGCCCAGTTCGGGCGCCTATCGTTCGGGGATGCTCGAAGAGATCGCCCGGAACAAGCGGCGCAGCGTCATGGTGGTCGTCGCGTTCGTGGTGATCTGGATGGGGATCGGCGCCCTGTTGGGCGGACTGTTCGGTGCGAACTCGGGTTCGGCGGGTTCGGCGGTCGTCACCGGTGTCGCGGTCGCGGCGGCCTTCGCGTTGTTGGCGACGGTCTATGCGATGACGTCGGGTGCACGTCTGGTGCTGGCAGTGTCGGGCGCACGCCCCGCCGATCCGAACCAGTATCGCCAGTTACACGATGTCGTCGAAGCGATGGCGATCAGCGCCGGGATCCCGAAACCGACCGTGTATGTGATCGACGATCCGTCTCCGAACGCGTTCGCGACGGGTGTCAGCCCGAACAAGGCTGCGATCACCGCAACGACCGGGCTGTTGCAGATCATGAACCGCGACGAACTCGAAGGGGTGATCAGCCATGAGATGAGCCACATCCGCAACTACGACGTGCGACTCATCTTGGTGGTGAGCACCCTCATCGGCTTCGCCGGACTGCTCGCCAGTCTCGTGTGGAGATCAGCGTTCTTTGTGCGGCCACGAGGTCGGGACGGGCAACAGATCACGATCCTGATCTTCGCGGCGGGGATCCTGTTGACCATCGTCGCGTTCATCGTCGGTCCGTTGATCCGTTTTGCGTTATCTCGCTCGCGTGAAGAGTTAGCCGACGTCAGTGGTGCGAACCTGACCCGGAACCCGACCGGACTGATCCACGCCTTACAAAAACTCGAACAGAACGACAAACCATTCGCCAGTTTCAATCACGCGACGGCAGCGATGTGTATCGATGACCCGTTACAACACCACGAAGGCCTCGCCCATCGCCTCTTCGATACACATCCGCCGCTCGAGGAACGCATCGCGATCCTCCAAAAAATCGCGCATGGACAATCAGTGTGATCACAACACCTGACTGAGTGGGCGACGGTCGGCCGGATCGCGAAAAGGTTCAGGTGTTCGACGTCTACGACGGCGGTGGGGCGTGACTTCGCGCCGTCGTCGGTGCCGGCAGCGGCTGGTTGCGCGTGGCGGACGTCAGGTGGCGAGACTGGAGACGGCGACCGGGTGGTCGAATCCTTTGAGGGACCGCCGGCCGGCAGGCTCGTGGGAGACGCCGGCCAGGAGCGCAGCCGTGGCGGCATCGGTGAGAACTTCGCCCGGGACGGCTTGGTCGGTGAGTCTCGCAGCGAGGTTGACGATCGGGCCGTAGTAGTCGCCGTG
>JBKQIY010000130.1:0-6959 GCA_052148155.1 Acidimicrobiia bacterium
CAAGGTCAAGGCCGTGTCCATGACCCACCAACCGAGAAGCGCCAGATCCGGCTCGACCGGAAGTACGCCCCCCTTCGCCGCGTCGCCGTCAACCGTCGTGATCCAGCGCGTGCCGTCGAGCTGCGCGGCTACACCGACCCAGCCACCGTCAAGTTCGACGAACTCCGACGACGCGTCGAGAACCTGCTCGACCCGATCAGCACCCTCAGGACCGAGATCGATCCCGGCGCTTCGCAGTTCGCCGGCGAGCGCGGCGGAAGTCACGCACCGTCGACCAAGTGCGTCAACCGCCAAGCGGCGGATCCGATGATCACTCGCAGGTAGCACCGTCACCATCAGAGTCTCGCACCCACGCTTGGTACCTCAACAACTCGTAGAACACCTCGACGAACCGGGCTGGCCCGTGCCGATCTCCAGGACGGGTAGGTCTGCACGGTAGGTCTGCACGGTAGGTCTGCACGGTAGGTCTGCACGCAAGCTGCAACCCGCTGCAACGCACCGAACTGGTCGTCGAGATGCGAGCCAAGCCCATCAAGATCGTCCTCGAACAGATGCTAGATGCGCAGGGTCAGCGCGGGTCACGATGGCCAAGTTGGGTCTGAATCATCTTCACCGACGCCCCTGCCTGCGCTGCCAGTGATGCGTACGTATGGCGAAGCGAGTGGACGGGCAACGGCGACTCAAGTCCGGCCTTCTCAACCCCACGATCCCAGTGGCGCCGCCGAAGGCTCGAATAGCGAAGTGGTCCAGTGGTGCCAGAGGTGAAGACGAGTGCTGACGCATCGGCACCGACGCGCTCCTCAAGGTGCCGTTCGAGACACGCAGTCACGAACTTGGGAACCACAACCACACGGTCTTGATGGGTCTTGGTTGGGCCGAAGTGGAAGTGTCCGTTGACCTCGGCGAGGGACTCTGAGATGAGTGCCCGTCCGGGACGAGGCGTGCCGGTTCCACCAGAGGTGAAGAGAAGGACGCCATCGTTCGGCAGCAAATCCGTGTAGCCGACGACGGCACCAGTGCGACGACACCGCTCCGGGTCACCCGCGTGATCATGGACGTCCGTCAAACCGGGTCAGGCCCAGTCTCAAGCGGTAAAGTCGTACACTCCTGCGCCGTGATCAGCAACGTGCGACCGGCGACCAGCGAGGACACGGAGTTCTGCTACACGCTGCACCAGCGTGCTCTCGGGCCAGTCATCGCGGAGGTATTCGGTGACTGGGACGACCCCGTCCAGCGCGCGTTTCACCTAGCGTGGTTCGACCCGCGTCGACTCCGCATCATCCAGGATCCGGTAGGAGAACCGATCGGTGTACTTGACGTACAGGACCAGGCCGACCACATCTACCTGGCACGCATCCAGCTCCTGCCCGAGTACCAAAACCGAGGGGTCGGGACCGCGCTGCTACGTGGTCTGCTCTCCGATGGGCGCCCGATCCGGCTGCACGTTTTCACAGCCAACACTCGGGCCTGTCAACTCTTCGAACGACTCGGTTTTCACGTCGAAGCCGACTACGACGGTCGTCTCGCGATGACATCGCAAACCGGCTAGCAACCGCGCGTCGACGCGCCCCTCTTCAAGTGCAACTAGCCCACCCCAGTGCTCGTCGATGTATCCAGATGACCGGCCTGCCTTTATCGGAGCAGATCTGGCGCGCGGAAGGACCGTGGGCTTGTTCAGCCGCCGCGTTCGCGTAGGAGTCGTGCCATGTTCCAGTAGTCGCGATGGCGCGTCATGAGGCCATCGGGCGGCATTCGCCCCGCAAACGAGCGCGCTAGAGGGGGCCGAGACCAGTTTGTTCGATGCGCTGTTAGCTGAACGCGCAACAGTTTCGCTGCGGGCTGTGTTCACGAGCCGCGCCCCTCGACTCCAAGAGCTCGCTTCAAGGTCGTTGAAGGCGTGTTGAGTGGGCCTCGGCCTGCTGGTAAGTCTTGAACAGCGCCAGCTTGCGTGGTCTATGCGCGACTCGGAGTTGATGGGACTGCCGCGCGTACCTGCGGTTCTGCACGCCGGGTTGGCTTTGAGCCTACAGGTGCTCGAAAGTCACCGTGTCGAGTGGTGCGGCGAGCGTGGCGCTGGCTGCCGCGGTACGCGGGCCGTTGTCAGGTTTGCCCGTGAGCGCGATGACGTGTTCTCGAATGACTTCACGGCTCGCCTGCGCTGCCGCGAGTTCGTCGGGCCGGTCGCGTGTCACGCGGTCGAGTCGAGTGATCTCGCGTCGATCTACGAAGCGGTCTCGCCAAGCGAGCGCTGCGAGTCCTCCAAGCGCGCCGCCGACGGTGAGTGTGAGCGCGCGCCGGCTCCCGAGTCTGTGCGCGAGGTACGCGAATTCGAGCGTCCAAACGACCGGACAGAGGAAGGTTCCGGTCACGCCCATCGTCGTGGTCTTCCATGATTCGTGCGTTGCTCGCGTCTTCGCGAGTGCCGCTCCGAGAATAACTGGGGCGTTCGCGACGAGACCGAGCACTGCGGGTGGTCCGAGCAGTGCAAGATCCACGTCGAGGCGCGTCCGTTCTTTGTCCGACGGCTGGGAGAGCGACGGTGCCTTCCTCGCTCGTGAGATGCCGAGCTCGTCAAGATCCTTGTCATGGACGGCAACGGCCGCGGCGAGCTTGTCGTCGGGGGCGCCAGATCGACCGGCGGAGAGAGAAGTTGCTGATGCCAACTCGCGCCGGAGCTCGTTCCGGCGTGCAAAGGCGTGCGGGGCCTTGGCGTTGATGTCGGACGTCACGAGCGCGGCGACCCGATCGAGCAGCTCCGCTTCGGCGTGTGAGCCGTGGTTGACCGTGACCGCCGCGAGACGGTCTGCGAGAAGATCAGTGAGCTCGCGTGCAGCTTTGCGGAAGTCGACGCGAGCCCGGTCGACCCATTCGTCGAGCTCTATGGGCTCGCCGAAGCGCATCTCGACGTCAGATCGGAATCGGCCCCGATGCTCGTACACGATGCCGACGGGGACGATCACGATGCCGCGGACTGCCGCGTCGGTGGCTGCGCCAAGCGCGATGCGTGCCGCGCCAGTTTTGAGCGGCATCAGCGCAGGTTCGAGGTGCATCTCGCCCTCCGGGAAGATCGCGATGTGGGCGCCGGCAGCGAGCGCGACGTGGCAGGCCTCGAACGTCGAGCGATTGTGGCTGGTGCCTGTTCCGTCGCGGCTGCGATGGATGGGGACGACGCCGCCGAGTCGGAACAGGACTCGTGCGGGCGCTGATTTCCACCACGAGGCCGCGGCGAGGAACTGTGGGAATCTCGGCGTCTTGGCAACGATCACGGCGATGTCCGCGAGCGCGTTGCTGTGGTTCGCGGCGAGGATGGCGGGGCGGTCGGTCGGCACGTTCGCGATGCCCGTGACGTCGGTGTGTCGGTAAAGGACATGGATCGCGGTGCGCGCCCATGCTTGGAGGATCCGGTACGAAAGGGGCACGCGGTCTTGGGCCATCACAGGCTCGCTTCGAATTGGCGATCGAGGAGCGCTATCGGTTCATTCTCCCAGATTCCGAACCGGAGGTGCCACTGGCGCAATGACCGCGGCGACCACCAGTTGAGCCGGCCCGCGAGTCTCATGAACGCCGGGACCAGCGTGGCACGGACGAGGAATGCGTCGACGAGCACGGCAATACCGAGGCCGACACCGAACGCCTTGACTAACGCGACCTGCGAGGTCGCAATGCCGGCGAACACGATCGTAAGCAACAGCGCTGCCGCGGTCACGATGCGGCCCGTCTTCTGCAGGCCGATCGCGACGGCGCGTTGGTTGTCGCGGTCGAGGTCATATTCCTCTTTGATGCGCGAGATCAGGAAAACTTCGTAGTCCATCGAAAGCCCGAACGCGATGCAGAACATGAGGATCGGCGTGAAGATGTCGATGCTTCCGGTCGGAGTGAAGTTGAGCAGGTGTGAGAAGTGCCCTTCCTGAAAGATCCACACCGTCGTCCCGAACGTCGCGGTAAGTGTGAGTAGGTTCAGAACGAGCGCCTTGATCGGTACGAGAATGCTGCCCGTCATCAAGAACAGCAATACGAACGTTGCCAGCGCGATCAGGCCGAGAACCCACGGCAAACGGTCGAGCACAACCTTCCTGGTGTCAACGAGCTGAGCCGAAGTTCCTGCAACGAGGACGTGAAATGGCGCGCCGACGGCGCGAATGTCCCTTACCAACGTCTCGCCTTTGTTCGACAACGGCTCGACGTCGGGCACGACGGAGAGGTACGTACCTCGGTGCTCCGATTGCGGAGCGAACCGTTGCGCTAACGAGATCGGTGGCAGCGCAACGACCTTGCCACCGAGCATTTCATACTCGCCGGTCAAGGCGTCTACTCGGGCGACGCCCGGAATCGTTGCGAGTTGGCGGGCGAAGCGATCGATGCCGGCCTTGTCCGTCCTGGCTGAAATGTCGGGTAGCTGAACCGAGAGCGCGTCGGCCTCTCGGCTCGCGAAGTGCTCACGGATCTGGTCGGCCGCGATGTGGCTGGGCATGTCGCGAGGTCCGACCCGGTCGTCGGAGAGTCCGAGATTCAGCTTGAAGAACGGGATCGCGAGCAGCAACAGGAACAGGCTTACGGACATTGCGTATACGACCGGGTGGCGCATCACCCGTTCGGCCTGGCGGCGCCAGAAGCCGCCGTCGGTCGGGTTGCCGGTCTTGAACAGGCGGTACTTCTCGACGCGGGGTCCGAGCACGGCCAGCACCGCCGGCAACACGATGATCGCCGAGATGGCCGCGAGTGCGACGACCGCCACCCCGGCGTACGCGAATGACCGGAGATACGGGATCGGGAAGATCACGAGGGAGGTGAGTGAGATCGCGACGGTGCCCGCGCTGAACGCCACTGTTCGGCCCGCGGTCTGCATCGACCTGCCGATCGCGACCGGACTCGAGACGCCGCGTGCAAGCTCCTCGCGGTAGCGGGACACGACGAACAGGCTGTAGTCGATCGCCAGGCCCAAGCCGAGACCGGTGGCGAGGTTCAGTGAAAATACTGAGACGGTCGTGAGCTTGGCAAGCAACGTGAGGACCACGAAGGTGCCCAAGACCGCGAGCAGCGCGACACCGAGCGGTAGTAACGCGGCCACGAGGCTGCCGAATACGATCAACAGGGCCACGAACGTGAACGGCGCGGTGAGGAGATCGGACTTCGCCAGGTCCTTTTGAGCCTGAACCGCGAGTTCGCGCGTGACTTCGACAGTTCCGGTGACGCCGGTCCCGACAACGTTTCCGCTGGCGGTGTATGCAGGAGTCAGGGTGGCAGCCAGCTTGATCTTGGCGTCGTCGCTGCCGCGCAACGACGCGACGATGAGCGCCTGGCGCTGGTCACGGCTGCGCAGCTGGGGCACGTCGCCCAGGGACCAATACGACGACGATGTGACGACGCCGGTCGCCCTTCCCAATCGCTGCGTGAGGGCGAGACCGGCTGCACGTACGTCCGGGCTGTTGACCGTGCCGTGTTTGGCGGTGACCACGATGACGAAGTCGGACTGGCCCGACGACGGGAACTGTTTGGCGATGGCCGCCGCCGCCCTGCTCGACTCTGCGCCCGGATCCGTGAAACCACCCGTCGACAGCTTGTCGTGCACGCTTCCGCCGTACAGCGCGAACAACGGCACCGCGACCAACGCGACGGCGATTATCCACCACCGACGACGGATCACGAAGATCGCTAGGCGCCGCACGTCCCTCCCTGCGTCGGTCGACTGTCCGTCGGGTCGACTTTGCCGCGTCCTCGTGTAAGAGTTGAGTCGAGAGCGTACGCGGGTCTGCCGCGTCGCGCACGGGGAGGGCCGGATGGGAGCCAAGCGGGAGCTCGCCGACCTGTTGGCCGACGTCGGACTGTTCTCGAAGTGCACCCCACGCCAGCGTCGGGCGATCGCGCGGCACGCGCAGATCGCCGAACTCCCCGCCGGGGTCGAGCTCATCAAACAAGGCGAGCCCGGCGACGCGCTGTTCGTGATCCTCGAAGGTGAGGCTCGCGTGCTACAGGCGGGCGTCGAGGTGAGCCGGATCGGTCCAGGCTCGTACTTCGGTGAGATGGCGATCCTGGACGGCGAGCCACGCAGCGCGACGGTCGTCGCCGAAACTGACGTGAAAGTGGCGGTGATCGGAATCCGCATGTTCCGGACGATGCTGCGCGAGTTCTCAGACCTGGCCGAGCAGCTGCTGATCGCGCTCGCTGGTGAGTTGCGCACCGCCCGCAAGGTTCAGGAGTCGATCTGATGGAAACGCATCTTGTCGACGAGGAGAGCATCGACGGCCTCCTACAAGCCAGCGCAGTCTTCGGCCAACTCGGTGCCGATGCGCTCGGACTCGTCCGCGACGCACTCGTTCCTCGCGTCGTACACAACGGCGAGATGCTCATGCGCCAGGGCGACGCGGCAGATGGTCTGTACATCGTCGGGAGTGGACGCCTCCAGGTTGTGATCGAAAGGGAGGACGGCGCGACGAAAGTCATCAACGAGATCGGTCGCGGCGACGTGGTCGGCGAGATGGCACTGCTGACCGACAGTCCACGCTCGGCCACGATCGTCGCCGTGCGCGAAAGCCAGATGCTTTTCCTCTCGAGCGACGCGTTCGCGCGCGTTGTGCAGTCGCACCCAGAAGCATTGCGCACGATCTCCAGCGCGTTGATCTCCAAGCTGATGCACACGATTCGATATGGATCAACTGCGACTCCGGCAACAAGCATCAGCATTGTTCCGCTCGACGGCAGCCCGCCGGTTCGTGAACTCGGCGATCGGTTGGCGCGATCCTTGCGGCCATTGGTCGGTCCTGTGCCGGTCGTGCGCGCCGGCGACAGGCCGGCTGAACTGGGCAAAGCGTCGCCGCTTCGGCGCGCCGCGTGGCGCGAGCACCTCGAAACGGCAAATCGTGCCGTGATCTATATAACCGATCCAACGTTCGATCCCTGGACCGACGAATGCGTCGCGAATTCTGATCTCGTCGTGCTGGCCGCGGCCGCCGCCAGCTCTA
>JBKQIY010000131.1:0-2827 GCA_052148155.1 Acidimicrobiia bacterium
GTCTCGATGGCCTGTTCCGTATCGGTGTCGACGAGATCAGCTGGCGTAAACATCACAAGTACCTGACCCTCGTCGTTGACCACGACCGCGCTCGTGTCGTGTGGGGTGCGTCGGGCAAGGACGCCAAGACCCTCGATCAGTTCTTTGGTGCGCTCGGCCCCGAACGGGCAGCGCTGATCGAGGCGGTATCGATGGATCTCGGACCTGCGTATCTCAAGTCCGTCACTGAACACGCCTCCCAGGCGGTCGTGTGCGCCGATCCGTTCCACCTCGTAAAGTTGGTCGGTGACGCGCTCGACGAGGTCCGCCGCGACCTGTGGCAACAGTTACGCCGCCTGCCCGACGACCGGTACGCCAAGTCGTTCAAGGGTGCACGTTGGGCGCTGTTGAAAAACCCCGAAGACCTCACCGACCGTCAGAGCGAACAGCTCGCCAAGATCCGACGCGACCGCGGTGGGATCTGGCGGGCGTACGAGATGAGAGAACAGTTCCGCGCGGTCTTCGCCGGTGATCTCGACCCCGCCGACGCGATCACGCTGTTCGACCGGTGGTGTGCGCGTGCGCAACGATCCCGCCTCGCACCGTTCGTCAAAGCGGCCAAGACCATGCGCGACCGCCGCGGGCTGATCATCAACGCGCTCGAACAAGACATCAGCAACGGACGCCAGAAACCTCGACTGCTTCAGCGATCGTAAATCCGAGGACCCAACGATCGTGGAACCTCGACCGCACTTCAACTGACGTGTCGACCTCAAGCGCACACCCTTCTGCGATGATCGTGACCTCGGAGCGGGTGAGATCAATCGCGCCTGGGTCGATGACGCCACCGAGGACGACCGGCCCCACCGGCAAGACTGAGATAGTGCCGATCACCATTTCGCGCAACAGGAACTCGACGGCATCCAGATGCTCAGCCCGTTCCTGATGGTACGCATCGAGTTGCGCCGACAACCGTTCGATCGAGTCAGCGATCCGATGCAGCGCTTTCGTCTGCTCGACATCCTCGCCCGGAAGCGCGCGCGCCAACACCTCGTCGGCGGTCGGCTCGGCGTCTCTTGGCACGACCTCATCGAGTATGGCTTCGGTAGGGCCCAGCAAGATCTGCTCGTCGGCGTCACGACCATCGGACCACGATGCGCCCACGAGAAACAGATCTGCGCGCGTGCGTCGCTGACCGCGAACGCGTTCGACCGCCGCACGCAGGGCTCGCACGCCTTCCGCGCGGGCTCGGTCGGAGAGGTGGCGCATCGTCATCGTTCCACCGCTGACGACCCTAAGCCGGAACCCGTGGTTGCGCTATAGCGGCGAAGGCAGGAGTCATGCTGCGCGCGGTCGGTGCGCGAACGACTACCGAGCTGCAATCCCATCGCGTTCGGTATCGCACATCCGAAGTTTTCGCGCGCCGCGACAAATGCGCGTGCTCCGACGCAACGCCAACGGCTCTAGCCCGACGTCGTCGTGCGAAAATGAGTGCGGCTACGTCCCCACGTCCAAGATCAGCATCGAGGGAGCCGATCGACGTCTTCGCGTCCCACGAACGCGCAGCCCGTGTCGCCTCGATCGACTCCGCAGCGCGAGGAGTGACTGAAGAACGCGCCACCGGCTGACAAACCGGCGCAAACCATCAACCACTCAGCCGTCAGCGCCTCGCGTGCACACACACGGTGACATGAGGTCTCGCTGTTCAGCGCGCTGGTTTCGCTGTCGATGCTGGCGCGGACTTCCTCACCCCGTCCCGCGTCGCGATGGCCCTCCTTTTGGAGGAGCGTTGATCTCCCCGGACGTGGGGCGCACTCGGCGCTCGAACGCGACGAGATCGGTCTTGGTGACCAGGCCGAGGCCGGCGAGCTGCCGGTCGGCTCCGGACCGCACGATCCTGCTCAGCTCCCCGGTGCGATGCCGTCCCATCTCGACGACCTCGCCCATGACAGTACCGAGCCAGTCGCGAGCATGTTGTGTCTGCGCGACGAGATCGGCGGTGAACTGCCGACCACGACGAAACTGCACGAACCCTATGCCGGTCGCCAGCACACGCTTCCAGGGGGGCTGCGGCATCTGACCTCTCCTTCGCACCTCGACCGGGCGTACTTGCGCCTTACGCGTGGACAACGCTACGGGTCGTTGCTCTTGGGCGGTGGGATTGGTCGAACGAGGCTCGAGTCAGGTCGAACTGGCGAGTATCTGGTTGCCTCAGTGCGAGGCGGATGTCGTCGACGCGGACATCGTCTGGATGAAATCGGAAAGGACGTCGGAGACGCGGTCGCGTCGCTCGCAGTGCGGGAGGTGTCCGCTGCCCTCGAAGATCTCGAGCCGGCTGCCGGGATCGCTTCGTGAGTCGCACGGCCTTGGTCGGCGGGGATGATGTGGTCGTGGTCGCCCCAGATGATCAGTGTGGGCGTTTCGGCGGCGACGTTGAGCCGATCGGCAGCGCTGACCCGTTGGCCGGCGACATCGACGGCTGACCGCAGCTTGTCGATGAATGCGATGCGGGTCGCGCGCCGTCGGCCAAGGAGCCGTCCCAGCAGTCTCGAACTGAACCGTGTCCACATCGGTTTCGGTGCGCCGACCATTTATCACGCGCGAGCCGTGTCGTTGCGCGGCGAGAACAACCAGCATGGCGATGACGACGTGGTGACTGACCCTCGAGTTGAGCCGCCGTAACTCGCAGTCCGGTTAGACCTGGGCGGGCGGCGACCAGATCTCGACTCTGACCGCGTTGAGCACACCCGCGGCAACGGTTCCGGTTGCGCCTGCTGTCTCGTTCACGCATACGGTCGCGAACGTCGCGGAAGTTACACCGCGCTCACGGAAAGTTGTGGGCGTGGTG
>JBKQIY010000132.1:0-21575 GCA_052148155.1 Acidimicrobiia bacterium
GACATGACACTGCTCGCCGAAACTCCAAGCTCCCACGCGATCGCGGTATTCGCCGCGCCATCTCCAGCGGCAAGCAGCGCCTTGGCACGCGTGACATCACGATGCGGCGCCGTCCGCGACCTAGCCAGCCTGCCGAGAATCTCGCGCTGGCCGTCGGTCATCGACAGCGGCGGGCTCGCTCGACGCACACCCCACCCTACCACAATCATCGGCTATTTGCGAGACACTACACTAGTTTTCCGCTGGAGCGGAAGTGAGGTTGTCGGTAGGCGTGGATGGCAGGGCGAGTATCGACGGGGACGACTGATCGCATGGGTCGGCGATGCGATCGTCACATCGCGCGTTCGGTGCGCCGGCTGGATGGGCTATGGGATTTCGCGATGCTCGGCGACGTCGATCCGGACGCTGTTGACCCGATGGCTATCGCGTTTGACGGGGTGATGGCGGTTCCGGGTTGTTGGGACGTTCTGCCGGAGTACTCGGGGCGGCGAGGACTGGCGGCGTATGGCATTGATCTTCATTGCTTCGACGGTGCGCCGCATCGTGTCGTGTTTGACGGAGTGCAACATTGGTGCCGTGTCATGTTTGACGGGGTACCGGCCGGCGAACATCGTTGGGGCTTCACCCGCTTTGACGTCGATGTCCCTTTCGGCAGCCGCCGTATGGTGGTCCTGGTCGACAATCGCGACGACGCTCGCCGTTCGCTCCTGCATCGGGATTTCTACGACTGGCATCATCACGGTGGTATCGCCCGCTCGGTCGCCTTGCATCGGCTCGGCGACACCTGGATCGAGGCGCTGAGGGTCACGACCCTCGCACTTGCGCCGGTACCGACGCTTGAGTTCGTCGTCGAGGTCGGGAGCGCACTGGGACGCGAGTTCGCACATCCGGCCAAGCTCGTTGTTGACGGAACGGTTCAGCTCGCGACGACCGTGACCGCTGGTGTGACGACGTGGCAGCTGGAGTTGCCGGAGGCGGCGTTGTGGTCGCCGGCCGACCCGTGTCTGCATCTCGTGGAGGTTCGGGTCGGCGAAGACGACTGGCGGGAGCGCATCGGGATCCGCACGGTCGGAACCGGAGGCGGACAGGTCACGATCAACGGCGAGGCGGTCCGGCTTTTGGGCGTGAACCGCCACGACATGCATCCCGACCATGGCGCGGGGATGCCGGACGACCACCGGCTCGCCGACGCGCAGCTGGTGCGCGAGCTCGGCGCGAACTTCTTGCGCGGCGGGCATTACCCACAGGACGAGGGGCTGCTCGACCTGTGTGACGAGATGGGGATCTGCGTGTGGAGCGAAGCGACGTCGTGGCAAGCGGATGCGCGTCAACTCACCGACGCCGGCTGGCTCGACGACGCCGAAGCACATATAGGGGAGATGATCGCGGCCGCGCGGAACCATCCGTCAGTGATCTTGTGGGGACTCCTGAACGAAGGCGCGAGCAACGACCCAGCATGTCGACCGGGCTACGAACGTCTCATTAGCCGGATTCGTTCGGTGGACGCGAGCCGTCCGGTCACGTTCGCGGGCAACCACACTGGCGACGACGTCTGTGTCGACCTCGTGGATGTTGTGGGGATCAACGCGTACCCCGGCTGGTATTACGGCTCGATCGACGACCTCGGTCCCGAGCTCGATCGGCTCGTCGCCGCGGTCGACGCGGCCGGCTTTGTGGACAAGCCGATCATCGTCTCTGAGATCGGCGCCGAAGCGATCCCCGGTTGGCGGGATCGCGCCGGCGAGCGTTGGAGCGAGGATCATCAAGCCCGCCTGTTGGAAACCACGATCCGTCACCTGTTCGTCGAACGAGACCGGGTTTGCGGGTTGGCTATCTGGGTCCTGGCCGACTTCCGAACACCCCAGGTGATGCCCCGCGTGCTTATCCGACCGCGGGCGTACAACCACAAAGGGCTCGTCGACGAGTACCGCCGGCCGAAAATCGCAGCCGAGATTGTCGGACGCGCCTACCACGACCTGGCCGGCTCGTGACCGACATCTCCCAGGTCGTACAGCACGCAGCGACCCGGCCGATCACCCAAGGCAAACCGCATTTCTTCGGCTATTACGACAAGACCCCATGGAACGCTGACGACACTCTCCTGCTGGCGGGCGAGGCAGACTTCCAGGACCGTCCACCCACCCCGCAAGACGTGCTCCGGCTCGGCATCGTCGATCCGGCCCGCGCGACGTTCGAGCCGTTCGCTGAGACCCGCGCCTGGAGTTGGCAACAGGGCGCGATGCTGCAATGGCTTCCCGACGGCGACGTGATCTTCAACGATCGCGACCGCGACGGCATCGTGCGGGCCGTCGTTCTCAATCTGTCGACCGGCGCGCGCCGCGAACTCGAACGTGGCGTCTACGCCGTCAGCCCGACCGGACGGGAAGCCATCAGTCTCAACTTCCACCGCATCCAAACCACACGGCCCGGCTACGGCTACCCACCCGCCGAAACACTCCCACCACGCCGGGGGTACCAGACGACGACGGCATCTGGCGCGTCGACCTCGACGGCGGCACCGCCGAACTCGTCCTGTCCCTCGCCGAACTCCGATACTTCGAACCCGATCCCCGAGCGCAGGGGGCTCCGAACTACATCAACCACGCCGTCTACAACACCGACGGCACGCGGCTGTGCTTCTTCCACCTCTGGAACACGCCGTACTGGCTGTACGAGCACACAGTGCGCTGGTGCACCGTCGCACCTGACGGGACCAGACTCCACGTGCTCGATCCCTACTCGCTCGCCTCGCACTTCGCGTGGCGTAACGAGCACGAGATCATCGGCTGGGCGTTCTGGGCGCACGACCACCGCCACCCACTCACACCCTACGAGCAATGGTACGAACACACCGACCCACGCGGACCTGTGCGAGGCGCGTACTGGCTACTCGACGATCACGCCGGCACCGCCGACGTCGTCGCGCCCGGCATCCTGCCCCACGACGGACACATGTCCTGGTCACCCAACCGGCAGTGGCTCCTCACCGACGAATACGCGACCCTGCCCGGCAACGACGGATGGACCCCGCTCCTGCTCTACGGCATTGCGAGCGGCCAGCGCTACGAGATCGGCCGGTTCCGTGAACCCCTTGAAGGAGAACTGCGCTGCGACCTACATGCACGCTGGAATCGCACCGGAACACAGATCTGTGTCGACTCCGCCCACGACGGAACCCGCCAGATGTACCTCCTCGACGTCACCGACATCGTCCACTGCGAACCACCAGGCTGCGAGCCTGGTCTCGAGTAGGTGAAGTCGTTCCCCTCCGAGTCGGCCGCACCCCGTGACGAAACGCTCGGCACCGCTCACCGACAACAGCGCGCGGCGCTCGCGACCGCGTAGATTCCGCAACCCCGGCATCGCCCGAGCTCGACCGTACAATCGCGGCCGCCATGTTGGACATGCTCCCGAGCGTTACCTCACGTGAACACGTTGTAGGAACTGGGATCTCGACTTCGACGCTGCCATCTGTGGAGTGACTGCGGTCATCGGGTCGGCTACCGGCGCACTCGTCGACGAGCGACGCTCGACTTCCTCACGGCGCGGCCAACCAGCGGGCGGTATCGCCCGAGAGTCCGTCCGCGTATTGCCACGAAGGGGGTGCGCGGCGTCTGGCGGCGTCAGAGCGTGAGGAGCTCCTCGTAGAAGCCGCCGATCTCGCGCGCGCGGTCGACGAGGTGCATTTCGAGAATCCAATGGCCAATCCGACCGCTGGGGTCCGTGCCGCGAATAGGTTTCGTGTTGCCTGCCGCAATGACGGATTCGATCCGCTCCCCGTCGAAGTTCTCGTGAGGGAACTCGCCCACGACGTGTCCGCAATGAAAGTTGCCGAACTCCCAGCCGCGCTCGGTCGTGAGCCGGACGACCTCTGCGTAGAGCTCCTCGCCGGTGATGTCGAGGGCTGCGGAGAAGAACTGTTTGCCGGCCTCGAACACCGTTGCGAGATCGTCGCGAAGGCGAAGCTTTCGCGGGATCGTTGCCGATGACCCAGGTGCGGCCGAAGTCGCCCTCCCAGTCGTCGAAGACTCGTCCGAAGTCGGCGAACACGATGTCGTCGCCGGTCACCGCTCGGTCGGGCAGGTTCTCCCGGGACGGAAGAGGCATGTCGGGGTGCTCCGCTCGATGCTTCCGACCGACCCTTCGACGCGCGGTTCTTGGTCGAGGCCGAGTGGGTCGGCCTCGTCACGAACGCGCAACATGGCGACGTCCAGGTCCGCTTCGCCCCAGGAGGTCTTGCCCACGCGTTCGACCCTGCCCGCAACCGTGTCTTGTGTGGTGCAGATCCCGAACAGCTCGAGCCGTTCGTCACGGACTTCGTCGCGGACGAACCGGCATTTCGTTGCTCCGAATGCCAACGACGAGCTGCGATCACAGACGCGCAAGGATCGTGACGGCTGCGCTGCAAACGCCGCTCTCGGATTGCCCTGTTGGCAGTCGTGGCGGAGAACCCCAGCGACGGTTGGACGATCGTACGGGAGCTACCCGTTGACGGCTCATGCGGCGAGATCTGCGGTGTCGCGCGGGGAAGGTCTTATGGGTCGCTGTCGATGCTCGTCAGTCGAAGATTCGTCGCGGCGCGGGACGATGGGCCCGGTGGGTGACGGCCGCGGCGCGAACCAGGGCGGGCCTACCGGGAAGCAGACAGCTGCTGAGCCAGGTGTGCGAATCGGGTCCCGACGCGCTGGTGAACATCACGAAGCCGGGCGATGGCGGCGTCGGCGTCAGCCCGGATCGAGGCAGCCCCACCCGGCGAACGTGCCGCATCGTCGGGGAAGGCGGTGACGAACCGCTCGACGGCTGCTTCGTCGACCTCGATGTGGAACTGCAAGCCCCACGCGGCGGAGCCGAGACGGAACGCTTGGTTGGTGTACAGCGATGACTCGGCGAGGTGGACGGCGTCGCTCGGGAGATCGAAGGTCTCGCCGTGCCAGTGGAGGACTGTGAGCGGACTCTCGAGGTCGCTCAGGAGCGGGTCGGCACCCGCCGCGGCAGTGAACATGACCGGCCGCCAGCCGATCTCGGGTTCCTCGCCGAGGTACACCTCCGCGCCGGCCGCGGCCGCGAGGAGTTGGGCGCCAAGGCACACGCCGAGCGTCGGCATCGATTCGGCAAGCGCGATGCGAAGGAGTGCGAGCTCGGCGCGTCGGCTCGGGAAGTTGTCGTCACTCGTTGCCGACATGGGTCCGCCCATCACGATGAGCCCGACATAGTCGGCGAGATCACTCGGTAGCAGTTGACCGAGATCGGTGCGAATGACCGTGACGTTGCACTTCGCGCGCTGCAGTGTCGCGCTTAGCTCAGCAGGTCCTTCGAGCTCAGCGTGTTGTACGACAAGGATCGGCTTCACGGACTCACCCTACGGGCGAGCCGCGGCGCCCGTAAATGGGGTCGCCGATGTACAGATGCTCGATTTCTTCGCAACGATATCGTTCGAGGTTCGGTGAGAACTGTGACGGGATTTCATAAGGGAAGACGTCCGGACCTAATCGCGCACTCGAGTGCGACGACACCGGTGTTGGCTAGGCCGATGTGCGGCGTCCAGATCCGCGTTTGGCGACCGTCATCGACGAGGCACTGGGCGAAGCCGAAACGGTTCTGAACGTGGGCGCATCGGCCTCGACCTGACCGGACCTCGACCTGAGTCCAAAATATAGCGGTCCGCAGGCGCCGTGGTCGCTACGTTCGGGCACTGCGAGGGGAGCGGGATGGCGCAGCGAGCGGGCGACTTCGACTACGAGACGCATGGCAGCGGCTATGCCGTGCGGCGACGCACCGATCCGACGATCGCCGCCTACGTGCACGCCGCGCTCGGCTCCGCTCGTACGGTCCTCAACGTCGGTGCCGGCGCCGGTTCGTACGAGCCCGAGGGTCGGCATGTGGTCGCGGTCGAACCGTCGGCAGCGATGCGGGCTCAACGTCGTCGTCATCTTGCGCCGGCGATCAACGCCCAGGCGGAGGAGCTGCCGTTCGACGACGATGTCTTCGACGCGGCGATGGCGACGGTCACTGTGCATCAATGGTCGGACTCCGTTCTCGGTCTTCGCGAGATGCGGCGCGTGACGCGCGGGCCAGTTGTCGTGTTGACGTTCGACGGCGCGGCGTTGGACCGGTTTTGGCTCGCGGAGTACGCACCCGAGCTGATCAGCGCCGAACGTCGTCGCTATCCGACGATCGATTCGATCTGCGTTGCGCTCGCGAGCCAACACGCCGATATCACCGCGATCCCGATCCCGTTCGACTGTGTCGATGGTTTTACCGAGGCCTACTACGGCCGACCCGAGGCATTCTTGGAGCCGGCCGTCCGCCGTTCGCAATCCGCGTGGGGTTTCGTCGATGGCGACGCCGAAGAGCGAGCCGTTGGCCGACTCCGCGAGGACCTCTCGTCGGGCGCGTGGGATGAACGTTACGGTGCGATGCGTACGCGGCCGCACTTTGTCGGATCCTTGCGACTTGTGGTCGCACCGGGCGCAGACGCGGCGAAACCGTATCGAGGAGAGACCAAGTGAAGGTTGTTGTGACCGGCGGGAGCGGGAAGTCCGGACGCGCCGTGGTTCGCGAACTCGTTGAGCGTGGCCATCGCGTCCGCAACGTCGACCTGTCGCCCGACCCGAACCCGGTATGCGGCTTCCGGCGTGCCGATCTCAGCGAGTCAGGACAGGTATTCGAATGCCTCGCGGTTACGACGCCGTCGTGCATCTAGCCGCGATCGCACGACCGAGGTTGCACACCCAGGCGTCGACATTCGAGATCAACGTCATGTCCACGTTCAATGTGTTCAACGCGGCGTGCATACTTGGTCTGCAACGGGTGGTGTGGGCATCAAGCGAGACGACGCTCGGCCTGCCGTTCGACAACGACCTCCCGTACCTGCCGATCGACGAAGAGGCGGCGCCGATCCCGAAGAGCGCCTACGCGCTCTCGAAAGTCGTCGGCGAGGAGATGGCCCGCTACTTCAACGCCCAGACCGGCGTGTCGTTCATCGGCCTGCGCTTCTCCAACGTCTTTACCGAAGGCGACTACGCGCTCATCGACTCGTGGCAGTCCGACGCGCGCGTGCGGAGCTGGAACGCCTGGGGTTACGTCCACGCCCGCGATGTCGCCCAAGCGTGCAGGCTCGGCATCGAAGTGCGATTCGAAGGCGCCGACGTCTTCATCATCGCCGCGGCGGACACGGTGATGGAACGGAGCAACGAGGACCTCGTGCGAGAGACCTTTCCCAAGGTGCCGACGCGAGAGCTCGGCGAACATGACACGCTTCTATCGATCAGGAAGGCGGAGGCGGTGCTCGGCTACCGGCCCCGACACTCCTGGCGCACCCGGGACAAGAGTTCCGAGGAATCTCCGGCGTCGGCTCGTCCCGGATTGACTTAGAGCGCACTCGAAGTCGTACCGTCGCAGGTGTGACCAGCCTCTCCATCGCCGCCACGGCCGAACGCACCGGCGTTTCGCCCCACACGCTCCGCTATTACGAACGGATCGGCCTCATCGATCCTGTCGGCCGTGACGAAGGCGGGCGGCGCGTGTACAGCGAGGGAGATCTCGCTCGGGTCGACTTCTTGCGCAAGCTGCGCTCGACCGGCATGCCCATCACCCGCATGCAGGAGTATGTCGAGCTCATTCGGCGCGGCCCCAGCACCGAGCCCGCGCGCCTCGCGTTACTCGAAGCGCATAGACGGCACGTTCTGAACGACCTCGAACACCTCAACGACTGCCTGGGCGCCATCAACTTCAAGATCGATCTCTATCGAAAGAGCACCTCATGACAATGCCCGACCGCTCACTCGGACGCTCCGGCCTCACCGTTTCCGCTGAGGGTCTCGGCTGCATGGGCATGAGCGATTTCTACGGCACCGGGGATGACGCCGAGTCGACCGCAACGATCCACCGCGCGCTCGACCTCGGCGTCACGTTCCTCGACACCTCCGACATGTACGGACCGTTCACCAACGAACAGCTCGTCGGGAAGGCCATCAATGGCCGGCGCGACGCAGTCACAGTCGCGACGAAGTTCGGCATCGTGCGGTTTCCGGGCGAACCCACACGCCGCGAGGTACGCGGCGGCGCAGCCTACGTACGCCAGGCGTGCGAGGCATCGCTCCAACGGCTCGGCATCGACACCATCGACCTGTACTACGTGCATCGCACGGACCCGAAAACGCCCATCGAGGAGACCATCGGCGCGATGGCCGACCTCGTCGCGGAAGGCAAGGTCCGCTACCTCGGGCTCTCCGAAGCTGCCGCGGACACGTGCGTCGCGCGCATGCCGTGCATCCGATCGCCGCGCTGCAGAGCGAGTGGTCACTGTGGAGCCGCGATCTCGAGTCCGAGATGGTCGGCGTCGCCCGCGAGCTCGGCGTCGCCCGCGAGCTCGGCGTCGGCATCGTCCCGTACAGTCCACTCGGGCGAGGTTTCCTCACCGGACAGATCACGTCGCTCGATGACTTCGCGCCCGACGACTTCCGCCGCCACAGCCCGCGGTTCCAGGGAGAGAATTTCGCCAAGAACCTCGACCTCGTCGACCAGGTCCGCAAACTCGCCGACGAGAAGGGCTGCACGCCGGGACAGCTGGCGCTCGCGTGGGTACTCGCACAGGGCGACGACGTTGTCCCGATCCCCGGGACGAAACGCGTCAAGTATCTCGAAGAAAACGCGGGTGCAGTTGACGTCACGCTGACCTCCGACGATCTCGCGACGATCGACGCGGCCTTCCCGAACGACGCCGCCGCAGGCGCGCGGTATCCCGACATGAGTCCGATCGAACCTCTCACACCGAAGGTGAACGTATGAAAATCGGTTTGCACATCGTCACGTGGGACTGGCCGGGTGGCGCCACATCGATCGGCTCCACCCTCGCGGCGATCGGCGACGCGGCCGAAACCGCCGGCCTGACCAACATCAGCGTCATGGATCACTGGTTCCAGATGGACGCGCTGGCGCCGGCGACAGAACCGATGATGGAGGGCTATACGACCCTCGGCTTCCTCGCCGCGCACACCGAGACGATCCGGCTCGGACTGCTCGTGACGGGCGTGACCTACCGCTATCCGGGACTGCTCGCCAAGACAGTCGCCACCCTCGATGTGCTCTCGGGCGGTCGCGGTCAGCTCGGTATCGGCGCGGCCTGGTACCAGCGCGAACACGAAGGTTTGGGAGTTCCCTTTCCCCCGACGGCCGAACGGTTCGAGATCCTCGAAGAAGCTCTCCACGTGTGCTTCCGGATGTGGAGCGACGAGGACGGGCCGTTCGCCACCAAGCACTTCACACTGGCCGAGACGATCTGCAACCCGCACCCGATCAGCTCGCCTCGCATCCCGGTCATGATCGGTGGAAGCGGCGAACGCAAGACACTTCGGCTCGTCGCCAAGTACGCCGACGCATGCAACCTCTTCGCAACGGGACTCGATGAGGTCGACCACAAACTCGACGTCCTGCGTGGCCACTGCGACACCGAGGGGCGCGACTACGACACGATCACGAAGACGATGCTGTCGAGGAGCAACCCGGCCGATGTCGATGCCGTCGTCGACGAGATGCGCGACTTCGCGAAGCTCGGGATCGACAAAGTGATCTTCGTGCCGAGCGGCGACCCGGTCGCATTCACACAACGCCTCGGCGGCGAGCTGGCCGCGCGGCTCGAAGATCTCTGAGCTCGCGAGCGCGCCCGAACCTCAGCGTGAGTCCGAACCCGTCGTCGCGTTGCCGGGCGTATATGACTGCGCCCCGGTACCGGCCAGTCCGCCGCCGTCGACGATGAGGTACTCGTCACGGATTGGCTGTCCTTCGAAGAAGCACTCCAGAATCACACGGGTGCCTGCCGCGTAGCGGGCCTGCGCAGAGAGCGAAGAACCGGAGATGTGCGGTGTCATGCCGTGGTGCGGCATTGTCCGCCACGGGTGATCGACCGGCGCGGGCTGCGGGAACCAGACATCGCCCGCATACCCGGCGAGTTGGCCGCTGTCGAGTGCGGCGACCACTGCGTCGCGATCACAGATCTTCCCACGTGCCGTGTTGATCAGATACGCGCCGCGCTTCATCTTCGCGATCAGCTCCGGGCCGAACAGCCCCTCTGTTTGCGGATGGAGCGGCGCGTTGATCGTCACGACATCGCACACCTCTACGAGAGACTCCGCGGTCGGGTGGTAGACGAGACCGAGCTCGCGCTCGACGCTCTCGTCGAGACGGTGCCGGTCGGTGTAATGCAAGTGCACGTCGAACGGATGCAGCCGGCGCAACACCGCGAGACCGATCCGGCCGGCCGCGACCGTACCGACCGTCATGCCCTCGAGGTCATAAGAACGTTCGACACAATCCGCGATGTTCCATCCGCCTTTCACCACCCACTGGTACGACGGTATGTAGTTCCGTACGAGCGAGAGGATCATCATCACTACGTGCTCCGACACGCTGATGCTGTTGGAGTACGTGACCTCCGCGACCGTGATCCCGCGGTCGATCGCAGCTTGCAAATCGACGTGATCCGATCCTATGCCGGCCGTGATTGCGAGCTTGAGTTTCGGTGCAGCCACAATCCGCTCGCGGGTCAGGTACGCGGGCCAGAACGGTTGCGAGATGACCACATCGGCATCTACGAGTTCGCGCTCGAAGACGGAGCCGGGTCCCTCCTTGTCGGACGTCACCACGAACGTGTGACCGAGCGCCTCGAGAAACGTGCGCAGTCCCAACTCACCTGACACGCTCCCGAGGAGCTGCCCGGGCGTGAAGTCGATCGCCTTCGGAGAAGGAACGGTCTGACCGCCCGGGTAGCCATCGATGCTGGGCAGGCCGTCGCGCGCGTAGACGGTCGGGTATCCGTCGACCGGATCGTCGTACAGCACGCACAAAACTTTCGCCATCATTCGCTCCTGTTCGGGTAGGCCCACGGTTCAGATCGCCCGCAGCTCCGCGGCCACCTCGGCGAGTGCTTCCGGACGGAGGTACCCGCGGACGCCGCCCCGGAACGCGTGCTGCATCTCGAAGGCTTTCATCCCCGGAGATCTCCCTGGTTGTCGTTCAGTTCGTGACGTTGAGACTAGCTGCGGTCTGGCTTGCACTCCGGTGCCTCAGCCGGACGGGAGGGTAGAAATGGAAAGTGGAAAAGTCGTAGACGAGGTCACGTCGAATCGGACGTGCGTTGCAGCTCGACGAAGCCACGCGCGCTCACCTGTTCGATCTGGTCCGCACCACGAACACAACGACCGAGCCGACGCGGCGTCCAGCCCAAGAGCGAGTCGTCCGACATGCAGCAGATCGTCGACTCGATCACCGCGCCGGCGTACGTGCGCAACGGGCGTCTCAATATGCTCGCCGCCTTCTTCGTCCTCGCCGCCGCAGAGCTGGCCGTCCCCTTGTGGGCGGAGGCAGCTGGCCGTACCCCTTGGCATCCCCGCCACATCGCGGAACGGTACGGGCTGTTCACGATCATCGTGCTCGGTGAGTCGATCCTGGCCGCGACAGTCGGGGTCCAGGTCGCGCTCAACGGCGAGACGACGACCGGCCATCTTGTCGCCGTGGTGGTCGGCGGACTCGCGACTGTGTTCTCGATGTGGTGGCTCTACTTCGATATGCCCGCCGCACGGATCGTCGAGAAGGTCCGCGACACGTTCTCAGAACGTCTCACTGGCGCCTTCGCGTGGGGCTATGGCCACTATGTCGTGTTCGCGAGCGCAGCCGCAGTCGGCGCGGGCCTCGCCGTCGCCGTGGACCAGGTCACCCATCATTCACGACTGACAGACCAACAGGCCGGTCTCGCTGTCACCGTCCCCGCCGCCGTTTTCCTCCTCGCCGTGTGGGCGTTACACGCCCGCTACAAACACACGGGCCGCGTGCGTACATTCGCGGTCCCGGTCACCGCCGCCCTCGTCCTTGTGTCGAGCGTCACACCCCAGCCAGTCCTCGCGACCGGCGTCGTGCTCGCCGCTCTCGTGGTCGTCGACGTCCTCGCCAACCGGTCCCCAGCCCGCCAAGTCGCTTAGAAGGAGCGACCGCGTGATGACGCGTCCGCTTCGCCAGTCAGCTCGCAGGCCGAATCCTCCGACGCCGCGCGGTTCTGGACCGAATGGCGAGCGTGACGAACTCGCCGGCCCGTGTTCGGACGCGGCGACGTTTCCGACGAGCTCCGTTGTTGCGCTCGCGCTTGTTCGCCGATCTTCCGGGAAGCGTGTTGTTCCGATGAGTGTGCTCGCCGTCGCTGACGCGGGATGTGATCCGTTTGCGCGCAAGACCGGTCAGACCGCGGCGGCCGGTGTCCGTCTGCCGAGTAGATTTGCTGTCTCTGGCCCTCGGAGCGCGAGTCGCGGAGGTAGGCCCTGCATGCAAAAACGATTGGTGACAAGATACGCGACGCGTTCTGGTGAGGCAGCGGATGAGAACCAGCGGCGCGTCGAAGCCGTCTTTGCTGAGCTTGCCGCAACCGAGCCCGGCAACGTGAGCTACATCGTGTTGCGACTCGCCGATGACTCTTTCGTACACGTGTCATTCCACGACCATGGCGACGACGACGTGAATCCCATTTCGTCGACCGCGGCTTTCGCCGATTTTCAAGCTGGCCACGCAGACCGCCGGCAGGGAAGTGTTGACCAACAGACCGCGACCCTCGTCGGCGCCTACATCACGAAGATCGGTTAGCGCCGTCGACGCTGCGTCGTTCCGATCTCGCGCGAAGTTGGGAAGTTGGAGTCTCACGCGGTGACGCACTCGGGAGTGGCGACGTCGGGGATGTCGTTGGTGCGTTGACGCGGGCATCCGAAAGCCGGAGTGCGAGCAACGAGTGCGAAGAATACGTCTACTCGGAGGCGACGACGACCTGATTCCGTCCGAGGGATTTGGCTTGGTAGGCCGCGGCGTCGGCGTCTTTGATGAGTAGGTCGGGGAGAGGCTGGCCGGTGTCGAGTGCGACGCCGATGCTGATCCCGATTTCGGCGAGGCCGGGGCCGACTCGGAACGGGGTTTCGAGCGAGCGGCGTATGCGGTCCGCGATGTGGGTCGCGTTGGCCGCGTTTTCGATTGTGGGGCAGAGGATGACGAACTCGTCTCCGCCCCATCGGGTGACGATGTCGCCGGCGCGTACGGCGGTGCGGAGCCGTTGCGCGACGTGGACGAGGACTTCGTCACCGGCGTCGTGGCCGAGGGTGTCGTTGACGTGTTTGAAGCCGTCGAGGTCGCCGAACAGGATGGCCATGGGCGTGTCGACGGTCCGGTCCGCCCAGGCCAGGTCAACTTGTACACGCAGCCCGGCGCGGTTGAGGAGTCCGGTTAGTGGGTCATGGAGCGCGTCGTGGGTCAGGATCATCTCGCGTTGTTTGCGGTCGGTGATGTCTTCGAGCTGGCCGAGCAGCTGGGCTGGTGCTCCGTTTGCGTCGCGGACGAGCGAGAAATGAAGGCGGGCCCAAACGGATTTGCCCTCCGGGTGTTCATACCGTTGCTCCGACGTAAACGACTCGATCTCGCCTCGGAGCAGGCGGCGCATGTCGTGGAATTCTTGGGTCAGGTCCCTGCCGTTGGAGAAGTCGACGAGGCTCATCTTGAGGAGCTTCGACTCCGGTTCGCCGAGCGTGTCGGCGAGCGCCCGATTGACCCAGGTGAAGCGTCCGTCGAGATCCGCGAACGCGATCCCGAGCGGTGATGTTGCAAACGCGCTGCGGAAGCGGTGCTCGGCTTCCCGAGCGGCGGCATCCGCGCGTCGACGTTCGCTGACGTCACGGGCGTTGACGATCACGGCTTCGAAGCCGAGCTCGCCCGGAAGTTCCCGTCCCGTTGCTTCGAGCCAGAGCCAGGTCCCGTCTCGGCAGCGTTGGCGATACTCGATCGGTCGCGCGTCGATCCCAGCGTCGAGTTGTGCGCTCATGCCTTGCGCGAGAGCGTCGATGTCGTCGGGATGAATGTGCTCGAAGCCGGACGTGCCGATGAGCTCCTCGGCGTGGAAGCCGAGGAGGCGTTCGCAGTTCGGTGAGATGTAGAGGACGATCCCGTCGAAGCCGATCACGGTCACGATGTCGGATTGGTGTTGGAGCAGCGTGCGGAACCAGGAGTCGCTCCGGTCGAGTGAATGCTGACTCTCGACTTGGACCGACACGTCGGTCATCGTGGCGAGCACGTACGGGCCGCCGGGACCGTCCTCAATCAGCGCGGAATCGAACTGCACCCAAACCGTCGTTCCGTCTCGGCGTAGCAGCTGGATCGGCTTCGGTCGAGTCTCCGTCGTTCGGCCCGTCTCGATGCGCACGACACTCTCGGCGACAACTTGAGCGACTTCGGCGGGGCAAACAAATTCGCCGGAGTCGGTGCCGACAAGGTCACGAGGTTCGACGCCGAGGATCTCGCCGTACGCCCCGTTGCACGCGAGTACCTTGCCGTCGAAGCCGATCGCCGCGATCGCTGCCGGCGCTCGCCAAAACTGGGCGTAGAAGCGGCTCTGCACAGCCGCGTCATCCGATCCCGAGAGCACAACTCACTATCGGTCCGAAACCGGCCACACCTGACCGCCGGTTCGCTGCCTCGGCCGCGGAACCTTCCGATCCCGCCGCCGGCTCGCAATCGCGAACCCGTACCGATTGCGCTCGGTGCGCATCATGCGACCGGCCGTGGGAGCGGGTTGGCGAAACCCAACGAGGCGAGCGCGATCGCAAAGGCGGCCGGCCGAAGAACCGGTAAACATTCTGTGTTCGCCGGCGCCACCGCTTGCGCCGCTTTCGCGGCGCTCGAGCACACACCGCCCCACGAGTCGCTCGCGGGACGGCACGGTGTCAACCGCGGTGGCTCTTCACGCGCGGCGGGTAGACCGCTGACAGCAGTTGCATCAGCTTCGGGAAGACCGGGGTGAAACGGCCTTCGCCCCACGGCACATCGGGCTCGTTGGCGAACGCCTGGCTGAGCACCCCGGTGATGAGGGTCGACACGAGGTAGACCGCTTCGTCGGAGTCGGCATCGGGGCCCAGTTCGTGTGCTCGCACGGCGTTGGCGAGCGCGTGGCGCTGTATCGCCACCATCTCGAGGCTGGGCGCCATCGCTTCGGCTGAAGGTTCGAAGCTCGGGACGGGACGCCAGAACAGCAACTGGGCGACCGCACGGTTGGCGAGCGCCCACCGGCCGCTCGCTTCGAGTCCCTTGGTGAGTGCATCGAGGCCCGGCGTCGCGTCCGCCATCGCGGTGCGCATGGCCTCGAGATGGGCGTGCTGACCGCGCTGGAACAGCGCGTTGTAGACGGCCAGGAGCGACGGAAAGTACTTGTAGATCGAGGGCGGCTGCACGCCGAGACGGCGAGCGACCTCGGAGACGCTCAGACCGTTGACACCTTCTTCGATCATCACGGCTTCGGCGATGTCGAGAATCTCCTCGATCGTCTCCTGGCGCCGCCGAGCGCGCCGGTCGGGCGCAGCGGTGGCGCGACCAGCCACGTCTGTTGACATGCGGTGACTCTAGCATAGGTTTAGCTTGACAGCTAACGCTATGGGATATAGCTTTTCCTATCAGTCGACGAAAGGAGGGGCGATGCCCCCGAAGAACCAGCGCTGGTGGTTGACCCACGACAGCGAGTCTGTCCTGATCGACGCGCCGGCCGAACGCATCTACGACCTCGTCGCGGACATGGCCCGCATGGGCGAGTGGAGCCCGGAGTGCCAGCGCGTCGAGTGGACGGACGACAGCGACGGACCCGCACCGAACGCGAGGTTCGTCGGTCACAACCAGGGCGGGCCCTTCGGGCTCATGAAGTGGTCGCGACACGGTCGGGTGCTACGCGCTGATCGCGGGCGCGAGTTCGCGTTCGCGACCGAGGAGGGCGGCCGCGAGGGGACAGTCTGGCGCTATCGGTTCGAACCGTCAGGCGACCGCACCTGTGTCACCGAGTCGTACACAGTCGAGTGGATCCCGACGTGGGCGCGCATCCTGGATGTGCCGACGAACCGTCACCGCGAGCTCATCGCGGCGATGCGCCACACGCTCCAACAGCTCAAGACCGCGGCCGAGACCTCGATCACGGCAGGAGACGAGTCGTGATCACCACCTATCGGGCAGCACCCGACATCGATGTGGTGAGCTCCACCGCCACGATCGCCGACTTCGGCAGCCTCGCGATCAACGCGTTCGTGATGCACGGCGACGAACCGTTGCTGGTCGACACTGGCGCGGTCGTCGAGACCGACGACTTCATGACCGCGCTGCGAACGGTCATCGATCCGACCGAACTTCGGTGGATTTGGCTCAGTCACACCGATTTCGATCACATCGGGTCACTGCCCACGCTCCTGGACGAGAACCCCCAACTCCGCGTCATCACGACCTTCTTCGGGATGGGAATCATGGGGCTCTCATCCACGCCGCTCCCGTTGGACCGGGTACGTCTCGTGAACCCGGGCCAGCGCATCAGGGTCGGCGACCGCACATTGCGTGCGATCAAACCGCCCGTCTACGACAACGCGGTCACGACCGGCTTCTACGACGCGACCTCACGCACGCTGTTCAGCGCCGATTGCTTCGGCGCGCTCTTGCGCGACGTTCCCCAAAGCGCGGCGGACATCTCCGACACGGACCTGCGCGACGGCCAGACCCTGTGGGTCACTATCGACTCGCCCTGGATCCACAACGTCGATCGCAAATTGTTCGCCGATCAACTCGCACAGATTGGCGGTCTCGACCCGACGATCGTGCTCAGCGGCCATCTCCCACCCGCGCCCGGCGCCATGCTCGACAAGCTGCTCGACACACTCGCAGCGGCACCTGACGCACCCACATTCGTCGGACCCGATCACGCCATGCTCGAACAGATGCTGGCCGGGATGACCGCTGGTCCCGCCGAATGACCCTTCGACGACGATCCGACACACCACGAGCGAGCGAGTGACAGCCCCAGATCGCGCCCCAGCACACCGGACAGCGACCGCCGCCCCTCTCGCCGGCACGGAGGCGTCGCGTCCAGCTATCCGGTGATCGTCAGCTCACCGCGGTCGGTCTCGATGCCAACGCTGCAGAGGCCGGGTACCGGGCGGTCGAGGATTCGAAGCGACACGTCAGCGTTTTCGGTCCAGTCCCGAAAGCGGGCCGGGTTGCGCGGCGTCACCGTAAGTGAGGTCACTCGTCGCGCGGCGTTTGGATGCGTCGCCGACATCACGCCGGGATATTGCTCTTCGTGATCCCAATGCATGAAGAACGGCAATGTTCCGTCGGCGAGCGCGAGATCGAGCCCAGCGGCTCGCCAAGTCAGCAGCTCACCATCAGGTCGCACCCGCCGGCGATGCTCAACGCCGAGCCCGAGCCGCGTGGCGACCTCATCGATGGCGTCAGTTCGCAGCGACCAGCGCACCAGGCAGTCACCGTCGTTCGTCGCGCGAGTCAGGGCCCGCCCGTATTCGCTGTCCCGGGCCTGTTCGGGTGAGACGACGCCAAGCAGTTCGAGGTACTGCGCGCCCAGGGGAACCACACGATTCGCCGTCCCCAGTCCCGGATGCACGCCACCGTCGAGAACGTCGAAACCCAACATACGGAATCGATTCGTCGCGTCATGGAGATCTCGGACGCCCACGATGACCTGACTCAGCATCAGCACGACACGCATCCTGTCCGACCAGAACGCAGCGCACCGCAACGCCGCCATTCCCATCTCGGCAGACAGCCGTTCCCAGCAGACGCCCGAATGAGCGGCTCCCACGGACAGGCATCCGGTGTCACCGAATGCGCTTCCCGTAACGACCGGGCCTCGGGTGTCACAGTTCGGATCTGAGTCCTTCTACGGCGGTGCGCGGCTGTGGGTGGGAGCATCCGCGACGCACTTCGGGAGCATCGTTGGCGGCTGATGGGGCACGGCGCGGTGGCGGTCGGTGGTGCATTGACCCCCGTTCAGTACGCGCGTCGAACGGTTGCGTGGTCGGTCGTGGCCAGGTCTTTCGGGCTCGCCGGCGCGGACGGGAGATTCGTCTGCGCTGCGGATTGCGTCTCGCGCCTGTCGCAAACGTGTCGGGTCGTACGCTGCATCCCTGAACCGGCCGAGTCTTTCCTCGAGGGGGATTGTGGTGAATCTCGTTCGCATCGCGACGTGGAGTGAGGTGCTGGAGCGGGCGCCAACCGCCGCGATGGTTGAGGGCGTCGATCTGGTTATCGTGCGGCGAGGTGAGGAGCACTGCGTGCTGTACGGTCGCTGCCTCCATCGCGGGGCTTTGCTCGCCGACGGCAGCGTTGTAGGCGACGATCTGATCTGCGGTCTGCACGGCTGGGACTACCGGATCGAGTCAGGGGTGAGCGCGTACAACAACGCGGAGGCGCTCGCGAAGTTCACGTCGGTCGTGGAGGGCGACGACCTGCTCGTCGACCGCGACGAGGTGATCCGCTGGCAACTCCACCACCCGCAGCCGTACAACCCGGATGTGTACCAGGGCCTGTATACGGATCCGCACGGCGTCATCGAGGAGCCGTACGTGATGCGGATCCACGAGCTCGCTGCGCACGGCCTCGACAAGGTCGGGCATCACGGGTTCGTCGCCGCGATGGGGGTTCCACGCCAGCAGCTTCCCTCTTGGGATCAGATTCAGTTCGTGACCGCGCAGCTCGCCCGGCTCCCGCTCCTCGACGACGTCCCGGTCGGGACCGAGGTGTGCATCGGTCCGAACGCGCGCCAGCCTCTGTTCCTCGACATCCCGTTGTTCGTGTCGGACATGTCGTTCGGAGCGCTCTCGCAGGAGGCCAAGACCGCGCTCGCGCGTGGAGCACAACTTGCGGGTACGGGCATCTGCTCGGGGGAGGGCGGCATGCTCCCCGAGGAGCAAGCCGAGAACTCCCGCTACTTTTACGAGCTCGCGTCGGCGCGGTTCGGGTGGTCGTGGGATGTCGTGAAGAAGGTGCAGGCGTTCCATTTCAAGCTGGGCCAGGGCGCCAAGACCGGCACCGGTGGTCACCTGCCCGGCGCGAAGGTGGTGGGACGCATCGCCGAGGTGCGCGGGCTGCCGGAAGGCACGCCTGCGGTTTCGCCGCCGACGTTTCCCGACTGGAACGGCGTCGACGACTTCCGCCGCTTCGCTGATGAGGTGCGCGAGCGTTCGGGAGGTATCCCAATCGGCGCCAAGCTTTCGGCACAGCATGTCGAGGCCGACATCGACGCCGCGCTCGAGATCGGTGTCGACTACATCATCCTCGACGGCCGAGGCGGCGGTACCGGTGCGGCGCCGCTGTTGTTCCGCGACAACATCTCGGTGCCAACGATTCCGGCGCTCGCGCGAGCTCGGCGGCATCTCGATCAGCGCGGCCGCCACGACGTGACGCTCGTGATCACGGGCGGGTTGCGCGACGCGGCCGACTTCGCAAAGGCACTCGCGTTAGGTGCCGACGCGGTCGCGATTGCCAACAGTGCGATACAAGCGGTCGGATGTCTCGGGATGCGGGCGTGCCACACCGACAACTGTCCGGTCGGCATCGCCACGCAGAAGCCGCATCTGCGTGCCCGGCTACCCGTCGACGAAGCATCGCAGCGGCTCGCGCGCTTCTTGCATGCAACCGTCGGGCTGATGGAAGTCCTCGCGCGTGCCTGCGGACGCGATCAACTGTCCGAGCTGTGCCTCGACGACCTCACGACCTTCGATCGCGACATGGCCGCTCTCGCCGGCGTCGCGTACGGAGGTGTAGGCAGTGTCTGAGCCCACGCGGATCTGGCACAAGGTGGCAGAGGTCGACGAGCTGGCCGATGGGCGCGTCAAGACGGTCACCGCGGGTCGCAAAAGCCTCGCGCTCACCCGCTTCGACGGAGCGTACGGCGCGCTCGACAACCATTGCCCGCACCAGGGTGGCCCGCTCGGCGAAGGGTCGATCGAGAAGGGCTGGCTGCGCTGCCCGTGGCACGGCTACGACTACTCGCCGCTTACGGGCACCCCTCCACCCGGCTTCGCCGACGCGCCCGCGTGCTTCCCAGTCGAGGTCCGCGCCGACGGAATCTACGTTGCGGTCCCGCCCGAGCAGGCCCACCGACGCACCGTCTCCGACGTGATGGTCGACACGATGTGCGCGTGGGGCGTCACCCATGTGTTCGGCATGGTCGGCCACTCCAATCTAGGGTTCGCGGACGCGATGCGCACTGCCGAGCAGCGTGGCGACCTCACGTTCATCGGGATCCGTCACGAAGGCGCGGCCGCGTTCGCAGCATCCGCCTACGGCAAACTCACCGGCAAGCTGGCCGCCTGCTTCGCGATCGCCGGTCCGGGCTCAACCAACCTGCTCACCGGGCTCTACGACGCCAAGGTCGACCGCGCGCCGGTGCTCGCGATCTCGGGGCAGGTTCCGTCGCAAGTGCGCGGACGGGGCGCGTTCCAGGACCTCGATCTCACCGCCGCCTTCGCCGACGTCGCGTTGTACTCGCAGACCGTGCAACGCGACTCCGACCACGCCGAGCTGATGAGCCTTGCGTGCAAGCATGCGCTGGTACAGCGCGGCGTCGCGCACCTCGTGATCCCCGACGAGGTGCAGACCTTGGCTGCCGGCGACGCGTCCCGGGTCGGGTCCCCGATCGGCCGGTTGGCCGACACCGCGATCTCGCCGCCCGAGAGCGCCGTCGAACGCGCGGCCACGCTGCTCGCCGGCGCGAAGCGACCGGTGATCGTCGTCGGGCACGGTGCGCGCGCAGGTATCGACGACGTCGTGCAGCTGGCCGAGCGGCTCCACGCGCCGATCGCGACGACGTTCAAAGCGAAAGGCATCGTCCCCGACAACCACCCGCTCGCGTGTGGTGTCCTCGGCCGCAGCGGAACGCCGATCGCATCCTGGCTCATGAACGAATCCGACCTGTTGGTCGTATTCGGCGCGTCGTTCGCCAATCACACCGGCATTGCGTCGTACAAGCCGATCGTGCAGGTCGACGCCGAACCCGACGCGCTCGGTCGATTCCACCCAGTGACCGTGCCCGTCCTCGGCGACATCGCCGTGACCGCCCGCAACCTCACGCGAGAGGTCGGCTCAGCGGTCAGGACCGTCGACCAGCGTCCCGACATCGTCGCCCGCCGCGCGATCTGGAACGCCGAGAAAGTGCGCCGTGCCGGCGACGACCGCGGCCTTGGCATCGCGTCCGCCGCGCTCTTCGCGGCGCTGTCCGAGCGCGTCCCCGCCGACGCCGTGATCGCGGTCGACGTCGGTAACAACACGTACTCGTTCGGACGCTACTTCGAATGCAAACGTCAATCAGTTCTCATGTCGGGCTACCTCGGCTCGATCGGCTTCGGATACCCAGCCGCGATGGGCGCGTGGGCGGCCGCGCCCGACCGACCGATCGTCGCGATTACCGGCGACGGCGGATTCGGGCAATACCTCGCCGAGCTGAACACCGCAGTGAAGTATCACATCCCGATCAAGCACGTACTGCTCAACAACGCGCAGCTTGGCAAAATCTCCAAGGAACAACGCGCGGCAATTTGACATCATATGTTCACAACTTCACATGTGTATCAACTTATAAGAACAAGCAAGGCTAACATTGTGACAGCAAAATGACGTAACTTGTCATGCCAAATTTTGGTCATAATTATATTTATAATGCGGAGACTCACCGGTATGGATTCGGGTGTGTATCTGGAGGTGGTAGTTGCGCCAGAACTGCTTGCTGCAAA
>JBKQIY010000133.1:0-78733 GCA_052148155.1 Acidimicrobiia bacterium
CAACGTCCACGCCTACGGATACATGCTCCAAAACGCATCCGCCGACGATCCTGACACCCGGACACAACCACACCACTAACACCACCGCGACCGCGTCCACCACAACGCAGCTCGCCGCGCCCACACCGCGAACAATCACGAACGCTCGGGCGACTCGATCGCGGCAATCCCGCCTACCGGCGCGAAGGTTTCGGACGTCCGATGGCAGCGAGCGGCGTCGAGAAACTCGTCATGCATCTCGCTCTCCAGCGCGAAGCACTCAGCGTCGACGGGCTCAGCCTCTCCGACATCCGGTACCGAACGCCGAAGTTGCCGAGTCGGTTCGGCATCCGTTCGGGAGACGCAAACCGACTATGCTTGGCGGCAGGGGCGCCGGGAAGTCTGGTCGGCAACAACGTTTCGTAACGTTCGGTCGACCGGAGGTCGATGATGCCCGCGCCCATTCGTACGGCTCGCCAACCTCGTGCAGCCTTTGGACGATCGGTCGGGATCACAGCCGCGTGGTGGGCGGCCATGTTCGTGGCATGGATCGCACTCGACGATTCGGTCGCCCGTCCGGAGCTTGTCGTTGGCGCGGTCGCGGCCGCTGTCGCGGCCTCGATCGCCTTCGCCGTTCAACGACGTGGCTACATCAGCTTTCAGCCCCGCGCGCGTTGGTTGACGCAGATACCGAGGCTCGCGTGGACGGTGCTCGCCGATTGCGCGCTGCTTGGCGGTGCATTGTGGCGCCGGGTCGTGCGGCGAGAAGCGGTGGAAGGCACGACGATCAGGGTTCCGTTCGACTACGGCGGTGACAACGGCCGCGACGGCGCTCGGCGCGCGCTCGTGAACGTCGCCGTCTCGCTGACACCCAATTCCTTCGTGATCGACATCGACCCCGAGGCGGGCAGCCTGCTGGTCCATCAGCTGGTCGCACGCCCGTTCGACCCCATTTTGGAGACGCAACGCAGACGCGCGGCGGAGCGCGGGATAGGAGCGCCCTCGTGAACGAATGGCTCATCGCGTCAACGGTCTTGCTGCTCGGGCTGGTGCCGTGCGCCATCGTGATGATGCGCGGCACGATCGTAGAAGCGCTCGTCGCGCTGCAGATGGCCGGCGTGCTCCAAACCGTCACCTTTTTGCTGCTCGCGGAGGGCTACCACCGCGGGCCGTTCTTCGACCTCGCGCTCACGCTCGCGCTCCTGGCCCTCGCAGGTGGCCTGGTGTTCGCCCGGATGCTGGAACGATGGGTATGAGCATCTCCTCGGTCGCGGTCGCGGTTCTTCTCTGTATCGGCGTCGGTATCGAGTTGGCCTGTTGCATTGGCGTGCTCGTGATGCGCGATGCTCACGACAAGCTGCACTACATCGGCCCCGCCGCGATCCTCGGCCCGATCGCGGTCGCCGCCGCGATTGTGATCCGGGAGTCGTTCTCGCAAGCGGGTGTCAAGGCGATCATCACCGCGGCGCTCTTAATCATCGCGAACCCGGTGCTCACGCACGCGACCGGTCGCGCGCTGTATATCCGGCGTCGCGATCATCTCGAGCCCGAACGCGAGAACGTATCGTGAATGCCCTGCAAGGGGTGGTGCTCCTGCTGGTCGCCGGTGCGGGAACCTGCGTTGTCGCTGCCCGCGACCCGTTGCGGCAGGCCATTCTCGCGAGCTTCTTCGGGATCGTGCTCGCGGTCTTGTTCTTCACGCTCCAAGCACCCGACGTCGCCCTGTCCGAGATCGTGGTCGGCGCGGTCGCGCTCCCGCTCATGATCCTGCTCACGTTGGCCAAAGTGCGGGGCGGCGAGAAATGACGCTCCGAACTCGTCGTTTCGTGTTCCTCGTTATGGCACCGATCCTCGGCGCGGTGCTGCTGTGGGGGCTCGCCGGGCTCCCGCGGTTCGGTCACTACCGCGGCCCGTACGGCGACATCCTGAACGCGGTGTCGGTGCCCGAGCGCCACGTCACTGACGTCGTGACCGCGGTGAACTTCGACTATCGCGGCTTCGACACCCTCGGTGAGGAATTCATCTTCTTCGCCGCCGTGATCGGTGTGGTGCTCATCCTGCGCGAGCAGTCCGACGAGCGCCTCGGTCACGTCGAGGACTTCGCGACCGGGCGCGCGGTGCCGCCGACGAGCGACGCGGTGCGGGTGCTCGGTCTCGGGCTCGTACCGTTGACCGTGCTTTTCGGCATCGACGTGGTCGTGCACGGTCAACTGACTCCCGGCGGCGGCTTTCAAGGTGGTGTCGTGCTCGCGACCGCCGTGCTGCTTATCTACCTGGCGGGGGAGTACGACGACCTCCACGGCCTGTACCGGGAGGCAACGCTCGAGCGCGCGGAGGCACTTGGTGCCGCGGCTTACGTGGCCCTCGGTCTGCTCGGCCTCGGGCTCGACGGCGCGTTCATGAAGAACGTCCTGCCATTGGGTCACACCGGGTCAGTGTGGTCCGCGGGCGCGATACCGCTGATCAACATCGCGGTCGCGGTCGAGATCGGCGCCGGCCTCGTGATGCTCCTCACGAACTTCTTGCACCAGACGATCGTCGTACGCCCGGATGACCGGCGCAGCCCGCTCGAACGCGCGTTGCGTAGAGGCCGGCCGACGTGACCTTCCTGCCGTACGTCGTCGCGGTGTGGCTGTTCCTCGCCGGGATGTACGGAATCGTGACCAGCCGCAATCTGGTCCACCAGGTGGTGTGCCTGTCGGTCGTACAGACGTCGACGTACGTCGTTCTCCTCGCCATCGGATACCGCACCAACGCCACGGCGCCCGTGTTCGCAGGTATTGCCCTCACGCGGCCGGCAGTCGACCCGATCGTGCAGGCGTTGTCGCTCACAGACGTCGTCGTGGGTGCCACCGTGTCGGCGCTCCTGCTTGCCATCGTCGTACAGGTCCACAAGCGCACCGGCAGTCTGGACCCCGAAGACCTACGCGATTCGAACCAACGATTGCCGCAATGAATTCACTTGTGCCGCTCCCCGTAGTGGTGCCACTCGCAGCCGCTGCAGTGCTGTTGATGTTCGGTGGCGTCCTTGCCGGCCGCGTTGTCCGTGCCCTCACGGTCGGGGCGACGATTGCCGAGACCGTGCTCGCGGGCGCGTTGGTTCACGCGGCACGATCGGGAACGATCGTCTACTGGTTCGGTGGTTGGACGCCGCGGCATGGCGCGGCGATCGGCGTGTCGTTCGCGGTCGACCGCATCGGCGCGGGCGCAGCCACGCTGGCCGGCGTCGTCGTGACCGCCGCGGCGCTGTCGACGCGTCGTGCGTTCGGCGAGCGGCCCGCGCTCACTCATGCGCTGATGCTCACGATGCTGGCCGCGATGGCCGGCTTCTGCCTCACCGGAGACATCTTCAATCTCTTCGTGTTCTACGAGCTCATCGCAGTCAGCGCGTTCGGACTTGCCGCATTCGACACCGGTAATCCCCGATCGCTGCGCGCGGCGCTCAACTTCGCGATCACGAACAGCATCGGAGCTTTCCTGCTCCTCATCGGCATCGCGCTGGTCTACGGACGAACCGGCGCACTGAATCTCGCCCAGATCGGTCGCCAACTCGCAGCGGCGCCGCACACCGACGGATTGGTCGTCGTCGCCTTCGCGGCGATTACCGTCGGTTTCCTCGTGAAGGCCGCGATCGTGCCCTTCCATTTCTGGCTGGTCGACGTTGCGAGCACCGGTCCACTTCCGTTGGTGCTCGTGCTCGGTGGTGCGCTCGACGCGCTCGCCGTCTACGCGATCGCCCGCGTGTACTGGACCGCATTCGCGCCCGCGCTCGGCGGGCATGACGCGGCGCTGCGCGTTGTCTTGCTGGCCGTGGGTACGTTCACGGCGCTCTTCGCGGGCGCGATGTCGCTGTCGACGCGCGAACCGCGCCGCGTGCTCGCATTCGTGCTCGTCAGTCATACCGGAACCGTTCTCATCGGGGTCGGCTGCCTCAGTGCGCTCGGCATCGCGGGGAGCGCGATCTACGCGCTCGCGGACGGCGCGATCAAGGTGGCCCTGTTGGCGTGCGTCGGTATGCGCACCGGCGACGGAGAAGAGGTCGTCTCCGGCGTCGCGGTCACTGCTGTGCTCACCGCGGGCGGCCTCGCGCTCGCCGGCTTTCCCCTGTTCGGTATCTCGCTCGGAGAGTCCGTGATCGAGCACGCTGCGAGCAGCACTGGGAATCCGTGGATCGCGCCGGTCCTGATCGTCGCGTCGGTGCTCACGGCCGCGTCGGTGCTGCGAATCGCGCTCACCGCCGCCCGTACCAGCGACGCTCGGCCGCGAGGACCGGGATTTGTTGCAGTCGTGGGAGTGCTCGTCGGGGTCGCAATCGGAGCGCGTTTCGCGGCCGCGCGCTGGGCGGCCGGTGCCGCGTCCGCGTTCGTCGCCTCGGACGCCTACGGGTGGGCGGTACTCAACGGCGCGCGAGTCGCGTCCGCCGCCGCGGTTGGCGGTGTCCGGCTCTCGGGCGACAGCCAGCTGCTCGATCTGGTCACGGTCGTGAGCGCGCTCGCAATCGTCGCATGGCTCGATTGGGTACGCCCCCGGGCGCCGGCCCGGTCGGCGATGCTGGAGACGACGGCGGTCGGCAACGCAGTTCGACGTCTGCACAGCGGCGGCATCGGCGACTCGGTCACCTGGCTGACGGTCGGCGCGACCACGTTCGCGGTCGCGGTGGCGGTCGCGCTGCGCTGACGACGGGGGGAACGGCAATCGGTCCCTGCTTCGTGATGCGAAGCGCCTGGAGTATCGACCGGACCCGGCTCTCGGGCGTACCTCCCAGATCGAAATCACCTCGATGCGAACGCCCGCACTCGATCTGGCGCGCGTTCTCGGCGACCACGAAGCGCCGAACGCCGTTTCGGGCGCGCCAGCCCAGGCGACGCACCTATCGCTGCGGTCTGTTGGTCCACGCGACGCCACACCCGAGTGGCCGATCTTCGAGTTCGGCGTCGCACCAAGTCCGCTCTCGAATGTCGTGTCGACGGGCATTGACGCCGGGCCGGCCTGCGCCGCTCGCGATACCGGTCAGTTTTGGGCCGACAGAGGTACCTCGAGGTAGGTGGCGTCACCGAGTTCGAGCGTGAAGGTCTCGTCCGGCGGGCCGTAGCGGGTGAAGCCGTCGGCGTCGTGCCCACCGATCGCGATCCGGATTCGTACCCCGGCCCTGACGCTGGCGGAGATGGGCAGCAGGTCTACCTCGAGGTCGAAGAACTCGCCCGGTGTGACGTCGAGGCGGTCAGCGCGGGCAAAGCTGCGAGGCACGCCGAGACCCGCGGGGCGTACGGGACCGCTGGTCTTACGGTGGGAGAAACGCAGATGGCCCTCGGTGAGGTAGGTCACCCGGCCGTCCGGCGCGACGGCTTCGAGGTAGACGAAGACGGCGCCGTCGGTGCCCGAGGTGGCGAGGCGCAAGGCGACGACCGGGAAGCCAACGACGTGCAGGTCTGTGGGCAGCGGTGCGGTGGTGAACGTCAGGAGCGCTTCGTCGGCGACCCGGCGGTCGCGATACGCGGGCGGTATACCGAGATCCATGGCCAACCACCGGTTGGTTGCGCCGGTGGATGCCGTCGGGTCAACGAGGCAACGAACAGTTTCGGCGGGCGCGCTGCTCGGCTCTTGCGTCGCGTCATGTCGCGGCAGGCCGAGATCGTCGGCCAAGCCGGCCGCCGCATTCGGATACCAGCGCCGCACACCGACCGGCGGCGGCCACGAGTTGACCGTCTGCCACTGGTCGGTCGCCAGGGTGTTGAACATCAACTTGCTTGCTTTGGGCTGCCGCTCGTTGCGCTCGAGATACCTTGCGAAGAACTCCACCAGCCGACGGTCCTGGCCGGCCCGGCTGGCCTCTTCGCCGTGCAGTGCACCATCAGGGCGGAGCGGGTCGGCGAAGGTGTCGCCCCCGTGCCCCCACGGCCCGATTTCGACCTCCTGATAGTTCGCGCAAGTCGCGAACCGGACGAGCGCCCCAGCCACGAACGCGCCATCAAGCCAACCCACCCGAACGAGCATCGGCACGCCGGATGCCTCGATCGCGGACCGTTGCGCGGCCGGGGAGGTGATCTGCCAGTCGAGGCCACGCACCCGGTCATCGCGGCAGGGGACCTCGTCGAGGAGTTTCGCCATGTCGACGTTGCCCTGGTGCTCGCCGATGGCGGCGTCGAGCAATGCCGTCCCCTCGGGCCCGTCGACCGGCTTCACCGGCGATGGCGCCCGTATCTCCGATGCCGCCCGGCCTGTCGCCGCTGCGAGTCGTTCGAGCGCTCCGGCAACTCCGTCACCGAGCTGGCATTCGTACATCCAACGGGCGAATCTGGCTCCGGTCGCTACTCCGCCCGGATAGAACAGCTCGCGGTACGGGTCGTACGGGCTGAACAGGGCCGCGACGGCGAACAGGTGCGGATTGCCCAACCTGGCCATCAGTTCAGCCGCTTGCCCTTCATACGAGATCCCGTAGGCGCCGACCCGCCCGTTGGACCACGGCTGGCCCGCCACCCAGTCGATGACCTCGCCGTAGTCGGCGATCTCGGCCTCGCCGAGCTCGGCGGACCGACTGCCGAACGACGCACCGGTGCCGCGCGCGTCGACCACGACGAACGCGAAGCCGGCGTCGTTCCACAGGTCGCCGGCAGTGCTGTCGGCACCCGCCGACGCCCGGTGATAGCGGGTGGCGCGCACCACCGTGCTCACCGCTCCGTTCGCCGCGACTCGCGCGACCGGCAACCAGACGTCGACCGCAAGCCGTACTCCGTCGCTCATCGGGACGTGCATCGCGTGGAGGCGGCGCGCCGGATCGATCTGCACGTCCCCGATCCTGACACGCGGGTCGACCGAAGCGGTTCGTCGTCTCGGTCGTCCTGAGACCTGGGGTTGGCGACGTGCTTCGCCCGGCGCGGTCGCCCGCGTTGCGTGATCTGCCGACGTCAGGTTCTGTCGTTGTGTGGATCGACGCCCATCGCGTCGAACAGGAACGACAGGGTGGTGTCGAGCATCTGATCGTTGACTGCGGACGGGTCGACGAGGCGGTCGATGCCGAGGCCGTTGAAGAGTGCCAACCCGATCTCGGCGAGATCTGCGGTGGGGTAGTTCGGGGCCACGCCGCGCACCTCGTACTCGTGGTCGATCAGGGCTTGCACCTGGGCGCGTGCGCGTTGGGCGCTCGCGGCAAGTTTGTTTTGTGCGTCGGGATTGCGTCTGGCGTACAGGATGAACTCGAGCCACAGCGTGACGAAGCTGTCATCCCAGGGAGACGTGTCGCTGCGCAAGATTTGGCGGATACGCGGGAACTGCTCCGCCTGGTCATCGGGGCCGGTCTCCAAAGCTTCGCTGAGCACCGCGAACTGACGATCGACGCGGTCGTGGAAGAGCTCGAGGAACAGGTCGTCTTTGCTCTTAAAGTTGGAATACACCGCGCCCTTACTGAAGCCGGCCGTCGCGGCGACCTCATCGAGAGTGGACCCATGGAATCCGTTGCGGGCGAACACGATCGCCGCCGCGTCCAGGAGATGCTGGCGGGTCATCGCGCGTCGGCGTTCTGGGGTGAGCGGCTCGAACGTCACGGCGAACCACCCTTGACGTACCCGCCGTTACGGCGAATACTCTCAAGTATGCAGTCGACGGCTGGGGATTTCACAAGCTTCAGGGTAGCCGCGGTGGCTCGAGCCGATGCGCTGGCCTGGCTCGCGGGCCGCCTCGACTGGGAAGATCGCCTCTTGGCTCTGGAGGCCGCGCCACACGGACCGACCGCATCCGTCCGGCGTCGCCGAGCCCGCCGCGGTCGGTGTCGAGTTGATCGCGGGCACGCACCCGTCGTCCGGGCGGGTTGAGATGGCCGTGCGAGTGGGCGGCGGAGCGAGCGATTTCGACCCGTTCGAGTTGCCGGACACGATCCAGCTCAGCACCGTCGACGATCCCTATGCGCGTCTCGCGGCCGCTCGTCAGCAGGGGCCCGTCCGGCTCGAGTGGCCGCTGTCGGACGGAACCGCCGCCGCGGCGCCGGACAGCGAACCGTCGATCAACGTGCTCGGCCGCGATGAAGTCCTCGCGGTGCTACGCGACCACGAGACCTATTCGTCGACCATCCTCGCCGAGCTCATGGGTCCCGCGCTCGACCACACCATGATCGCGATGGACGAACCCGAACACCGGGCTCAGCGCGCGCTGGTCGCCCCCGCGTTCCGTCCCAAGCTCCTCGCCCGCTGGGAACACGAACTCATCGGACGAGTCCTCGACGAACTCATCGACGCGTTCGCTCCGCTCGGTCATGCCGATCTGGTACGCCGACTGACGTTCGCGTTTCCCGTACGCGTCATCGCCCGCATCCTCGGCCTGCCCGAACGCGACATACCGCAGTTCCAGCGCTGGTCCCTCGAGCTCATCAGCATGACCGTCAGCTGGGACCGAGGCGTCGCCGCGGCGACCGCACTCCGCCTCTACTTCGCGGAACGTGTCGCCGAACGCCGCCGACAGCCGCGAGACGATCTCATCAGCGAACTCATCGAGACCGAAGTCGACGGCGAGCAGCTCACCGACGACGACATCTTCGCGTTCTTGATCATGCTGCTCCCAGCCGGGATCGAGACCACCTACCGCTCGCTCGGCAATCTCCTGTTCGCGCTGCTCACCCACCCCGACCAGCTCGCCGAGGTCACGCAGAACCCCGAACTGCGCGGCGCCTCGATCGAAGAAGGGCTGCGGTGGGAAACACCCCTCATGCTGATCCCGCGCCAATGCATCCGGGACACGCAACTCGCCGGCATCGACATCCCGGCCGGTCGCGAACTCAACGTCTTCCTCGGTTCCGCCAACCGCGACGAACGCCACTACCCCGACCCTGACCGCTTCGACATCCACCGCACACCCACACCGCACCTTGCCTTCGGGTCCGGACCACATATGTGCCTCGGCATGCACCTCGCGCGGATGGAAACCCGCGTCGCGCTCGACGCAATGCTCCAACGCCTGCACGACCTTCGCCTCGAACCTCAAACGCCCGAGCCTCGCATCATCGGAAGTCTCTTCCGGTCCCCGAACTCGCTTCCCGTCCGTTTCGCAAACTGACCGACACGAGATCGTTCAGAGGTACATCGTCTCGGCACCAACGCAGCGTGTGGGAGTCGAACCGCAGGCCTGCATCCACGCCGGACGTGTCGCCGGAGCCGCGCTGAAACAACGAGCGGCGTTCGGCTGAATGAGCTGGGGCACGAAGCCACGACCGAACCCAGTTCCTCGCGGTTCGAACGTCGACGTCTGAGGACGGCACCGTTGCCAGAATCACAGATGCCCTTCGACGATCGTTTCGTCGGGTCGACGTGCCGGTCTGGTCGAGGGCGGTGAGCCCGAAGCCGTCGATGATGCGCACCTCGCCGTCGAGCAGTACGCAGCGTTCGGTGTCGAGCGTGTTGTCGAGTCGGGCGATCCGTTCGTTTGCACAGATGGTCGGCTCGTTCGACGTGGACGCTTCGTTTGCTCCGTACGGCGATGCGGCCGAGCGCGGTCGCGAGGAACGGTTGGTGACGCCGACGGGGCCCATCACGATCGGGTGCGCACGGTCGCAGTGGAGGGCCGACGCGCTATGGCGCGGCGCTGTTCGGGGTGGGGGTCACGACGAAGTGTGCGGTGAGGCGGGTACCCATGTCGCCGACGACGAGCACGGTCCGGACTCCGGCTGGGTCGCCGACAGACGTCTGATAGGTCGCAGTGACGGTTCCGTCCAAGGTGGTATGCGGACCTCCGGTGTATTGGCCCGTCGGCGAAACGATGGTGAAAGTGATCGTCTCGGACGGTTCGGCGCCGGTCACCGTGAAATGAAACGTCTGACCGGCCCGGCCTTGGGGCGGGGTGATCGTGAGGGCGAGCGGAGGCGCCGACGGAATGTGCAGCACCTGGCCCTCCCGCAGGAGGTTCGGGTTCGTCAAGTGGTTGCGCGCCATGATCACCGAGACCGCGACGCGGAACTTCGCCGCGAGCCCGTTCAGTGAATCGCCCGGCTTCACCTGATAGACGAACGGCGGGCCGGTCGTCGTGGTGGTGGCCGGCCGCGTCGTCGTCGTCGGTGTCGGTCGGTGCGAGTGCGGACGCGAGGTCTGAGCCTGCGCGCGGCGATCGGCCGAGAGACTGCAGCTCGAGGCGATCGCCACGCACAGCACGGCAATGACCAACCCGCGCGTACGCATCGGCCAGCATTATGTCGGCGTCTACGCCTTCGAGACCCGGCGGGTTCCGGCCGGTACCCCGCCCCGCCGTTGCGGCCATCCCAGCACGGCGAACGGATCCTGTCCTCCCACCACGGTGTCGCGAGAGGCGGGATCGCCGGTCTGGCGTCGCGCGGTGCCGAGCCCGATCGCCAGGTCCGATCCGAGGACTGGATCGTCGTCCTCCGCGAGGGAGCAGAAGTCGATGGCCGGGGCGAAGGAACGGAGTGCGTCGGCGGCGCGGACCCGCCAGATCGACCAGTGATCCGCGCCCGTTATCGTGAGCGAGGTCGGCAGTCGTCTACGCGTGCACGACCGGGTCGCGTCGCGGTGTACTCGGGTCGCGAGTGACGTCCCAGAACAAACGAATCCTAGAGACCGGCTCGACCCGGGTTCTTGACCGCGGGGGCGACCGACCGGTTGAGTACCGTCGTCGGCGTGACGACCGAGGACATCGCTGGCCTCGCGTCGTGGCGCTGGGCGCTCGTCCTCAAAGACGGCGACGACGAACGCTCGCAGCGCGCCGTTGACCCGCAAGGTTATGAAAGGACGGGAGACGTATGAAGGCAATGACATGTCAACAGTTGGGTGGACCATGCGAGTTCGCACTCCGTGGAAACACCGCCAATGACGTCATCAAGGCACAAGATAGCCATTTGAAAGAAATGGTCGCAGGAGGTGATGAAACGCACAAGCATGCCTTGAATGAAATGAAGGGTCGGTGGAAGAACCCTTTTTCAGGAATGGCGTGGTATCGGAAAACCAAGCGTGATTTTGCTGCTCTTCCCGACGAATGATCGGCGATGAAGGCGATCATCGGCAGGCTCTCGTCCCCGGCCGCTCCGACCGATCGATCAGATCGCGCCGCCGATCCGGTGTCACTGCATGCACCTGAACGAGAGCCGAGATTGCCGATGACGGGAAAAACCTGACAGGCACGAGTCCGCTCGACGCGGGCAGTTCCGCTGCGGTACCGACCGCGCAACGCCACCGAGGGCGCTCAAGCACCCAGACATGACGCGCGTGCACTATCTGCACGAGCGTCGCGGTCGCTGACCGTGCAGTGGAGACGACATCAGGATCGATCTAGTCGGAACGCGCCACGACCCGCCGACCGAGGCGGCGGGGCTGGCCGTGACCATCACATCCGAAGCCTGTCGAGGTGGGGCCAGCACTCCTTCGACGTCCGGAGCTCGGATGCCAGCGCCGCGGCTGAAAATCCGGCGAGGCGCGTGTCTTTAAGTTCCCCAATACCGGCAGAAATATGCGCGAACCTCCGTTTTCCTCGCCGTCGCGATTGACGGTGAGAGACAACCTGTGACGATCTGACGCCGACCCGCCGACGCCGACCTCATCGAAGGGCCTTCAGACATGGGCCTCCGGCGGCGGAGTCGCTTTCCCAGCGCCGGTCAGCCTTGCGTACCGATTTTCGGTCGCTGGGCCCCGGTCGTTGCGGTGACCGTTGCGTGCACGGACTCGACAACTTCGAGATTTGACCGTACAGGTGGTCCGGGATCATGCCGAGGTCAGCTCCGACGACGTCTGCAAGCACGGAAGCTGACGTGCGATCCGGCGAAGGGACGCTCCGACCGGTCGCCAGGCTCGCCCCAAGTTGGCAGCGATCGCGGGGAGGTCCCGTGACAACCGTGCACGTATTTGTGAGCTTCGACCTCGATCACGACAACGACTGCAAGAGTCGTTTCGTCGAGGAGGTGCAATGCGCCGGTTCCCACTTCGTCGTCGATGACTGGTCGATCCGAGAAGTCGCCGACGATTGGCAAGAAAAGGCGCAGAAACGTATCTCGAACGTCGATTTGATGTTCGTGATCTGCGGCGAGCACGCCGATTGTGCAGCGAACGTGAATAACGAGGTCGCGCTCGCTCGGGAAGTGGGCACGCCGTACCTGTTGCTTGCAGGACGGTCCTCCAGCTCGACCAAACCGCAGGCTGCGCTCGATCGCGACCGCGTGCTCGACTGGAATCCAGGAGTGTTGTGGGCGCCGTCCGCCACCACAGACACCCGAGGCCAACGCGATCGGTGGACCTCGGCGACGCGTCGGGTGTGAGAGCGGTTCAGGCGTTCCCCCGCCTCCGCAACTGCCCTCACACCCGCACGACTGCGCGCGGACAGCAACGTTCCCGCCAAGGCCCCCACGCTGGGGCGTCGCGTGTTCGGGGTGTGCGTGTTCGAGGTGTTGCTTGGCGCGTGCGGGTGCTCGCTGTGCTCGACACCGATGCGCTCGACGCTTCCTCTACATCCTCAGTCACATCCTCGAACAACGAAACGGGACGCGTCTAATCGGCTGGCGCAGCGGCGGCCGAGCGCGGCGAGGCCTTTCGATCGCCGGCCCCCGCGGCGGCGACCCTCACCGCGGCCATCAGGTCCTGCAGGCAAAGGGCATGTGGGAGACACGACGACGCCGGTCAACACGGCGCGAGGATTGACCGTCGGACTCTACGAGTTGACGGGTTCGAGTTATGCGGTCAACCAGACCGCGCGGTTCGGCCCGTTCGGCGTTGTTCGAATGCGCGCTGCGCTGAGTCCGACAGACTGACGAGGATGGACGGCCCGCCGCTCGGTTCGCGGCGGTCTTGGTTTGGGCAAGGCCTGGCGAAAGCTGCGTGATTCGGTCCACTGCACGCAGTCCGAGCGGACTGCTTTCACACTTGACACCCGGACAGGTTGTTTCGGGGTGTTCGCGTGGGCTCGTTCGGATGTCCCCATTTCGCGCTGCGGGACGCGGCGCGAGCGTTGGCGAGGATGGGTGTGGGCTGTCCGAGCAGGTAGCCCTGGCCGTACTGGCAGCCGAGCGCGCACAGCGTGTCGAGCTGGTCTGTTGTTTCGATGCCTTCGGCGATGACGTCGATGTCGAGCGCGGTTCCGAAGTTGATGACGGCGCGGAGCATTTCTTGACCGGTTGGGGTCTGGCATTGTGTCGTGAGGGATTGGTCGAGCTTGATTTCGGCCCAGGGAACTCGGGTGAGGGTCGAAAAGGACGAGTAGCCGGTTCCGAAGTCATCGACGGAGAGTTGCACACCCAGCGCCTGGATGTCGGTGAGTACATGTCGGACGTCGTCTGATTCGTCGAGCGCGAGCGACTCGGTGATTTCAAGCCTCAGAGCGGATGGGGGAAGGTCAGCCTCTTCGAGTGCGTTGCGCATCCGGTCTGGGTAGTTCTCGTCGCGTAGCTCCGCGGTGGACGCGTTCACGGACACCCGTGCTGGTGTGGTGTCGTGGCAGTGGCGGAGTCGGGCGAGATCGGTGGTTGCCGTGCGGAGCACGTGTATCCCGAGTTCGTGGATGAGGTCCATCCGTTCGGCGAGCGGGATGAAGACGGACGGCGGAACGTCGCCTCGGGTTGGGTGGCGCCAACGGGCGAGAGCTTCGAATCCGACGCATTGTCGGGTCACGAGATCAAACTGGGGTTGGTAGGCGACATGCAGTCGAGAGCTGTGGATTGCAGTGGCGATATCGGCGAGGAGCTCTTGTTGTGCTCGCGCGCTGTTGCGGCGGTCACCGTCGTAGACGATGAATGGCCGGCCACAATCTCGGGCCGCGCTGGCGGCGGTTTCTGCGAGAGTGATGATCGCGTCGGCGCTCTCCCCCGGCGAAGCGATCGCCAGACCGACACGCGCGGCGATCGGGATTCGTTGGCCCTCGATGACCGCGGGCGCCGCAAGCGTTCGGTGTAGCGCATACGCGGCGTGGGTCAGGCTGGCCGCGGTTCGATCGGGAAATGTGGCGGCGAAGGTGGCTGGGCCCAGTCGTCCGAGCATCTCGATCGAGGGGTCGAAGTCGCACAGACGTTGCTCGACGCAGTCGCAGAGCGGTTCGATGGCTTCGAGGCCGTAGTTGGCGCTCAGAAGTGAGAGATGTTCGAGGTCGACGACGACGCACGCGACGTTTCCGCCTCGGTCGACGAGGCCTGCTAATCGAGCGACGACCCGAGCTCGGGCCGATACTCGCGCGGCGTGAGATGATCGCCGCGCGGCGGCGAGGGCGGCGGTGACTTGGATGCGAAGGTCACGCACTCGGAAGGGTTTCATCACGTAGCCCAGCGCGCCGCGCTGCAGCGCTTCGGTCGCGACGGCGAGATCCGTCGCTCCTGAGAGCATCACGGCAACGGTTTGGGGCCATTGACAGCGAAGTTCGTCGAGGAGGTTCATGCCTGACGGTCCCGGCAGGCTGAGGTCGACGAGGACGAGATCGTAGTGCTGTCGGCGCAGTGCCCGTGTCGCTTGCCCGACGTCGTGTGCGGTGTCGCAGAACGCGACCGTCTCGAGCGCGCGTGTCGCGACGAAGCAGAGACGTTCGTCGTCGTCGACGATCAGGAGTCGAGGCAGAGTCACGTTGTGCTCTGGGTGGCAGGAGTGTCCTCGAGCGCGGCGATGAGTGCGCGCGCAAGGTCGTGGTTCGTGAACGGCTTGCGGAGTCTGAGCACCCGGTTCGGAACCTCACGATCCTGAACGGTGTCCGGCGTGTAGCCCGACATGAGGATGATCCGCAGGTCGGGCCGTACCTGATTGAGGTGCGCGATGAGTTCGGGTCCGGAAATGCCGGGCATGACGGCGTCGGTGAGCACCAGATCGAAGGTTTGCTGCTCGACGATCTGGAGTGCCTCAGACCCGTTGGTCGCGGTTGTCACCGCAAAGTTGAGACGTTGAAGCAGACGGGCAAGCGTGAAACGAACGGCCTGGTCGTCTTCGACGACCAGGACTCGGCGTCCTTTCCCGTTCATGTCGTCTGTCGGGACGGCGGTCTCGGTCGGGTCGAGTTCCCCAAAGCGGCGAGCCAACGAGATCTCGAAGGTTGTTCCTTCGCCTTGTCGTGTGAGGATGTTGATATCGCCATGCATGGCGGTCACGATCGATTGCACGGTGGAGAGTCCGAGCCCAGTTCCTTTGCCGGTCTCTTTGGTTGTGACGAACGGCTCGAACATGTGGTCCCGAACGTCGGGGGGGATACCGGTGCCGGTATCGGTCACGGACAGGACGACGCGGTCGTTCTGGGGGTCCTTGTCGTCGAAGTCGATCGTGGTCGCGATCCACAAGACGCCACCCGATGGCATTGCATCGCGGGCGTTGACCGCGAGATTGAGGATGACTTGTTCGAGATGGGTGGGATCTGCGAGCACCTCGGCTGAACATTCCGTCGTGGTGATCTGAAGTTGCACATGCTCGCCGAGGCTGCGACGCAGGAGCGGTTCCATCCCGGCCACGACGGCGTTGAGATCAATGACGCGTGGTTCGGCCCGGTCGCGTTGCGCGAAGGTGAGGAGTTGCCTGACGAGCGCCGCGCCCCGGGTCGCGGCCCGTTGAATTTCGACGGCGTACTCCTGGGGGCGGCCTTGGGGGACGTCGTCCATCAGCAACTCCGCCGACGCCAAGATCGCGGCGAGCAGGTTGTTGAAGTCGTGCGCGACGCCTCCCGCGAGTTGGCCGACTGCTTCGAGGCGTTGCGAACGGCGCAGCGCCTCATGCAGTTCGGCCTCTCGTGTCTCGTTCGTCCAGGCGTCAGTGACGTCGCTGATCAGTCCGAGCAGACGCGGCCCGTGACCGTCATCGACTGCGCCCAACGGCGAGAACCGCAAGCGGACATATCGGATGGCATCGTGTGCGTCGCGAAGACGCAGTGTCGTCTCGGCGATCTGTTCCGGTTCGAGGTCGTGTAATCGTGTCCAGTGTGCGTCGGCCTCGGCGCGGTCGTCAGGATCGACTGTCGAGGCGAGTCCGCCGTCGGCGGCGACGATGTCGAGCGGGTGGCCGAGGAAATCGACCCGGTTGAGGACCTCGCAGCTCGCGCGTTCGACGTCGTAGAGCACGATCACGTCCGGTGTGTCGCGCAGAATGGTTCGGAACCGTTCTTGGGACGCTCGCAGTTCAGCTTCGATGAGGCGCTGTTGTTCGAGCGCCTGGTCGAGCGTCCGGTTTTCGACACCGAGGTGTCGGACCGTCTCGTCGCGGCGCTTGACGGTGATACCTACCGCGAGCGCCAACCCGGTCAGTACAAGCCCGGCGATCAGTATCAGTACCGGAAGGGAGATCCCGAACAGGCCGCCGGGGGCGGCGCCGGCCCGGACGAACAGGACGAGACTCTGTCCGTCGAACGCGACCGGTTGGGTCCATCGGGCCAGCCCGGCGATGCCGGGCACATTGCCGAGGACCGTACGTGGCGTGCCCGTCGACGTCACCAACGCGAACGGCAGGTCCGTCGGCGTCATCGGAAGCGCGACTTCGAGATAGACCGCGGCACTGTTCTGCGCTGCCGGGGCCGCGAAGCCCAACTCGAACGTTCGGCCTTCGCGGCGGGATGCGATCAGGGTCGACGAGCCGGACGGAACAACCGCGGCGCGTCCGCTCGACAGCAGGTGGGTGTCGCCGACCCGGGCAACGACACGTGGCCGGTCGGCGACATTGGTCACCAGCGCCATACCTGCGAGGGTGGAACTCGCGTTCACGTCGGGTCCCAGCACCGCGACGAATCGTTGCGGGTCAAGACCACTCGATGCGACCACGCCGTCGGCGGTGGCGAGCACCTGGTCGACTGACGAGGCAAGATGCTGTACACCGAGCAGCGCCTGCGTCGCGGGCCGGTCGACACGTTGACGGTCCAAACGATTCACATCGTTGCGGACGAGTACGAACGACCCAGCGGTTGCCGCGACGCCGAACACGGCGGTCACGATCACTGTGCGAACAAGTCGCGCTCGGAGGGAGGCTTGTCGGCTCACGTCGTCTCGGCGACCGGTTCACGCGGGTGGGCACGACGGGAGTGCCACCACCAGGTGGACGTGGTGGCCGCGGCGACGGCGACAACAAGCAGGAGCGACCATCCGATCCACCCAAGACCGCCCGCGCCCGAACCTGGACTTGACGCCAGCGACGCGCCGAGATCGGCGGGCTGCAACGTCGCGGATGGCGCCGCGGCGTCGTGCTTGGCGCCCGGCGCGGACGTCCTTTTGGCCGTGCCCGTGCTTGCGAGCGCGCCCGTGATCCCGCCCCTGACGTTGGCCGGCATACCGACCAGGATCGGGTCAGCGGTCGGCGGCGAAAATCCGGGCGTCGAGATCGGACCGGGCGCGTGACCGTGAGTTGTGCGGCTCGGTGTCCCACCTGCGGGGTGATGGGGCGCAGTGGTAGGGGTGGGATCCCCAACGGTTGGTGTCGTGCCAACGGTCGGTGTCGTTCCCGTGCTCGCGGTGACGGTGAAGGTCTGCGGCGTGTAGACCGTCGACAGGGCTTCCAGGTCGCTACTGACGCAGGCTGCCGCGACCGGCGCCGCCAGCATCCCCAGTCCCGCGATGCCAGTCGATGGGACAGTGAAGGTTCCCTGCCACGATCCGTTCGAACCGACCGGCACTTGCATGGCGAGTTCGAGCGTCGTGGCGCTGACGGTGACGAAGTTTGTAGTCGACGAGGCGACCAGACCGGGGATACAGCCAGTTCCGCTGACGTGTACGACCGTGCCGGGCGGCCCGGAAGTCGGCGACATCCCGAAGTTTGTGACCGCGGCTTGCGCGACACCGGTCGCGTACCAGGAGCCGATCGCACCGAACGTCGCGATCAACGCGACGCTCGCGAGGGCACGTCGCCGCTGGGAGCCGCAGCGGGCGACAGATCCCGGTTCGGTTGACCTCGTCATCGGTTGCCTCCTGGACGGCGCGTGGCGTCGCCCCGGATGGGCTGCACTCGGGTAAATCGGTCTTCTGGACGCCTCAGATTGAGCGATTGCCCAAGAATCGTCGGGTCGGACCACCGCCGAGCTGGCCGCGCTCGGTGACCGGTTCCGCCCTCACGACTGCCGCAGCGTGATCGTGTTAGGTGGGACGGCTGATCTGTCGATGAATTCGAAACGAGCAGAACAAGAACGCGGTCGAGGTGGCGACACAACCAGCTGGCAACCCATACGACGGGCCCTCGGGTCTGTGCCGCGAGTCGAGCGGCCGTGATCCCGCCGGTTTTCGCGCGCCTGATCGGGTGCTTGTCGTCGACGACGATCCGGTCATCCGCGGGCTGGTGCGTGACGGACTCGAACGCGAGGGTTTCGGAGTTCGCGAGACGCCAGACGGTGCGAGTGCACTGGACGCGTTGGCGACCGAGGTGACGAGTCTGGTCATCCTCGACGTGAACCTGCCCGGACGGGGAGGTTTCGAGGTGCTCTCGGCGATCCGCGCGACCTGGGCGGTGCCGGTCATCTTGCTGACCGGCCGGGTATCGGAGATAGACCGCGTGCTCGGACTCGAACTCGGCGCCGACGACTACGTCGTGAAGCCGTTCTCCCCCCGTGAGCTGGCTGCCCGGGTGCGGGCCGTCTTGCGCCGCGCCAGCGCGGACTGCGCTCGCGTTCTCCATTTCGGGGACCTCCAGATCGACGCGGCAGCACGCGAGGTACATCTGCGCGGTCAGCGCGTCGAGCTGACCGCCCGCGAGTTCGACCTGCTCGCATTCCTCGCCCGATCGCCACGCCAGGTGTTCTCCCACGCCGAACTGCTGGCGCACGTGTGGCGTTCCGCCACCGACTGGCAAGACCCGGCCACAGTGACCGAACACGTCCGGCGTATCCGAGTGAAGATCGAACCAGACCGCGAGCATCCGCGCTGGATCCGGACCGTGCGCGCCGCCGGGTACGCGTTCGAGCCCTGACCGCCAATTCATTCGAAGCATCGATTCCCTCCTTGGATGATCGGCTTCGATTCGTCGGCAACGACGTCGCGAAAGCGCATCGACGCTGCCCCAACTTCTCCCAACCCGCATCCATAGACAGTTGGGAGGAACTTGGGGCAGGTTCCACGCGAGCGCCGCCGATCACAGAGCTGCGGGACCCCAAGGAGCAGCCATGACCCTCGCCGACCTCACCGCAATCGCCGGCTCATACGCCGCAGTTGACGCAGAACAGTTCATCGACCGAACCTTGCCCGACGCTCCCGTCGAAGACGGCCGGGTCCTCATCGTCGATGACGACCCACACGCCGCGAAACTGATGCGGCGTCTCATCGAACGGGAAGGTTTCACGCACGTCGCCGCGGTCGGTGACGGACGCCGCGCGCTCGACATGATCATGGACCACCCACCGGACGTGGTGGTCCTCGACGCTCACCTTCCCCAGGTCGACGGCTTCGCGGTCCTGCGCGAAATCGTCCGGAGCGACGAACGAACCGGCCGCCCCACCGGCGTGCTCGGCATCAGCGGCGACGCGACCCCCGCCACCGGCCAGTCGATGCTTTGGGCGGGCGCCGACGACTTCATCCCGCGACCTTTCGAAGCTGCCGAGTTCACCCTCCGCGTGCGTCGCATCGCGACCCGGACGCGTTCCCTGCGACGTGCGCTCTCGTACTCCCAGTTCCTCGAAGGCCGCATCCATGACCTCGCAAACCCATGACCATCACCGGCCACTGTCGAAAGGCCAGCCCGATCGTGCGGTCCACCCAAACATCGTCGTCACACCAGCCGGCGAGGCGCGACCGGCACCTGCGGTGAGGGAACCCGTTCGGTCCTGGGAGGTGTCGTCGGCGCTTGAGGGCACGTGACGCCGACCGACGAACATCCTGATGTCGTCTTCCAAGACACCGTTGTACGACCCGAACGGCTTGGATCAGCCGAGCGCGATTCCGTCGACGGGTGTGGCGGGGTTCGTGTTGGTCTGCGAGCCTTGGTAGTGGGCGGCCGGGCCGAAGGTGTAGACGTCGCCGTTGGCAGCGACCAAGTAGTAGCCATGGCCGGTCGGTGCGGCGGCGATCCCGACAATCCGCGCGTTGAGGTGCATGGCGGCGGCCGACCCGTAGTACGGGGCGTGGAAACTGAACACGCCGCCGTCCGCAGCGACGAGCCAGTAGCCACCGGTCGATGGGTCGATCGCGATCGCGACGATCGGCTGGTTGAGTGCGATGTTGCTGGCGGAGCCGTGGAAGTGGGCGCCGGGCCCGTAGGTGAAGACACCTCCGTCAGCGGCGACGAGGTCGTAGCCGGTTCCGGTCGGTGCAGCCGCGATCCCAACGATGGGCTTCGCGAGGTGCACGCCGCTCGCGGAGCCGTAGAAGCTGGCGGTGGGACCGAAACCGAACACGCCGCCGTCGGCGGTGGCTTCCCAATAACCGTCTCCGCTCGAGGCGGCCGCGATACCGACGACCGGTGCGTTGGAGGAGGAGACCGACCCGAACGACTCGCTGTTCGGACCGAAGGGGCTCACCTGCCCGTCACTGTTGGCGAGCCAATAGCCGTGCCCGCCCGGCGCGGCGGCGATACCCACGTATGGCGTGGCGCTTGCCGCGGAGCCGAAAAACGGTGTCCCGAACGCGGACACTCCACCGTTCGTGGCGCCGAGGTCATAACCATGATGCGCATTGGCCGGCACCGTGAGATGTACGAGCGGGCCGGCAGGGTTTCCCTGCGCTCCGGGAACGGGCGCCGGGTCGGGTTTGCGCACCCCGAACCCGCATTGGCCGGTGGCGAACCCGCCGACGTCGGAGGACTTGCCGTGAGAGTCGCCGATCTGGTTGGCGGGTGAGTTCCCGGCACAGATCATGTTGCCCTGGACATGGTCGGTCTCGATCTCCATCGAGTCAGGGTCGGCCATCTTGTCGTTGAGGTACGTGACGCTGCCGCCCACCTTGTCGCGCAAGCTGCCAAGCCAACACGAACGCAGCCCCGTGACCGACATGTTGCCGTCGACGGTGGAGTCCTCGTAGTCGCTGTAGACGGGCGACTTGAAGGCGGCAAAGATCCCCGTCGGGGTGCAATGGCCACCCGGGCCGGTCTCGAAGCCCCCGCCGCCGCCGACCTCGCGGATGTCGCCGACGATCGTGGTGTCGTGGACGACGACGCCGAGCGAGTTGGTCGCGAGCAGGTCACCATCGACGAAGTCCGGACCGTCCAACGTGGGTTTCGTTTTCTTGTGCGGGTCGTCCAAGCACGGGAACGACGACGCGAAACAACCCAGGAGCAGGCTCGCCCCGTTTTGTACGACAAGATTTCCGTGAACGGTGATCCCCGACCTACCCCCACCGTGCGCGTTGCGCGCGAACGCCGCGACGAGGGCGCCGTGGGAACCTTCGACGACGACATTGCCGACGACGACAACCTGTCCGGCCTTGACCTCGCACACGCCTGTGACCGTCACGTTCGCATAGATGCCGCCGCGCAGCGTCGCCGGCGCTTTCGGTGTCCCAGCACACCCAGCTGACCGGACCGCGTTCGGGACCGCCGCCCCAATCGCAGTTCCGAACGACACCGCCACCAGGGCGGACACCGACACCACAACCAGCCGGCGGAGCCGCCGGACTCCGCGGGTTCGCGAACGGTCGGAACAACGCTGGGCACGCATGTGAGGTCTCCTGTCAGAACGCGACTGAACTCCGCGTTGCAGAGTCTTGACTTCCGGTCGGCGACAACCAAGGGCGCCAGCCCGTCCGCGTCGCTCGTACTAGCACCACGAGCCGCCGTCCGGCGGATCGTCGGAATCGCGATGAACTCCCCAACCTGCCGCGCTCGACCAACGACACCGGCCCCGAAGACCAACACCTCCGACCGCTCGAGTCACCTCAACCGGAACGGACACCGCCACGTCGTCTGGAGATCCCCACACCTTCGAGGTGTGCGCGGGGCGAAGGCGGTTGAGCTCCCGGCGAGTTGCGTGTGGGGCGGACTGTTTGGCGACGTCGTTGTTCCTCGGTGCTGTCGCACGGCGACGGTTCTGCCAGCTGGGCCGGCGACCGCCGGTCTTGACGGATCATGAGGCCCGCCCGGATGGCCAGCCACTCGCCGTGTAGATTTCCGGTCGATCGACCAGGCACGATTGTGGGGGTTCTTCGATGCGTCGTCTCATCCCAGTCCTGTTGTTCGTGGTCGCGTTGGCTGCGACCGCTTTGACCGCGGTTTCCCCTGCGGGTTCTGCCGGTGCGGTGACGAGCGCGCCTCGCACTGCCGTGTACACGGTCATGATTGAGACGACGGGGCTCGGCAAGGTCCTCGCGAACAGTAAGGGCCGCACCTTGTACATCTCGGTCAACGACAAGACGCCGGGCCAGAGCAGTTGCACCGGTGAGTGTGCGGTCGCGTGGCCGCCTCTGCACGTGAGTGGGAAGCTGACCTACGGGCCTGGCGTGAAGGCGTCGATGTTCAAGGTCATCACCCGAGCCGATCACACCAAGCAGCTCGCGGTGAACGGCAAACCGTTGTACACCTGGTTCCAAGACACGAAGCCGAAAGAAGCTACCGGTGAGGCTGTCAACGGCTTCTACGCCGTGCATCCGAACGGTACGAGGTACTAACGGCTCACGCGCCGTGAAGTAACGGCCGCGTTGCCGTTGCCGCTACGGGTAGGTGACGGTGACCTTCGCCGCGCCGAGCAGCGTGATCGTGTCGACGCCTTCGGGGTGGGGATCGCCGATGTAGCAGATCTGGCTGGTCGGCTCGGGGCCGCGTTTGCCGCCACACAGCTCAACTTTGAACTGGCGTGTGAAGCGTCCGTGGCCGTCGGTCAGGACGGAGACGGTGTTGTTCTTCACGCAGGGGTTCTGCGGGACGATCCAGTTTGTCGCCGGACATTCCGCGATCGTGAGTTTCGTCCTGGCGGGAAAGCCGCTGCCGGTCAGGGTGGTCTTGGTGTTGACCATCAGGTTGTTGGGCTTCGCAACGATGTGTGGCGGTGTCGCTGAGACTGCACCAGCCTGGCTGCCCAGAACGCCAGCAGCGAGGACGGCAATGGTGACTGCTAGGCCAAGGCGAGCAATTCGTGATCGCAACATCGAACGTCTCCCCTCAGGTACCCATCGCGAGGACACCGAGCCGAATCAACTCCTGGCGGTGCAATCGTCCGAGCTGCCGAAAAGGAAACGGTCGCCGATGGGGCGGTGCTCCGCGATGCGCTTCTCGCGCCGGACGACAGAAGACATCTCAGGACAGGCGCACGTTCGTGTGTGGCTAGGACCGCCGAGCATTGTCCGTTCGTGCGTCGTACCACTCGCAGCCTTCGGTATGACAGCCGGTGGCGGAGACCGGCGTATCGATGACGACGCCACCCCATCCGTTCAGCCGTACCTGATGGGTGACCGACGCCACCCCCTGACCGCATTTTGGGCACGGCTCGCGCCGTACCGCCCATTCCGTAGGCACGGTCCGGAAGCGTAGATGGCGCGAGCGGCGGCGGCGAGCAGTGACGGGCTGCAGCCACAGGTCGCTTCGGCACATCGGATCGTCGGACGCGTCGATGTACAGGTTCGGATCGTTGGTTTCGGATGAGTCGAACAACAGGCACACGAGCTGCGGCGTACTGTCCGCCGAAGCGCCGGCCACCCAGACATCGATGTCGTGGGTCAGCCGATGCTCGGTGTCGCGACGACGCGATGCGCGAGAGCGGGGGTGCACTCATGGGTCCTGAAGGAGCCCCAACACGTTGCCATCAGGATCGGTGACGGTCGCCACCAAGCGGCCGCCGCCGACGTCGTGCGCGGGTTCTTTCACGGTGGCACCCGCCGCGGTCACCGCGGCCAGCTTCGCCTCGATGTCCGCCACATGCCAGAAGGCCACCGGTGAAGTCATGGCTTGCGGTCCACCACCGGGCACCAACCCGATGTGCTGGCCCGCGGCTTCGAAGCCAACGTAATAGGCCGCGTCGTTCTGCGGCGGTGCGCCGAGCAGGGCGGCGTACACCGGCTTCGCCGCCTCCAAGTCCGACACCGGATGCAGCACGGTCTTGATTCCTTCGGTGGAAGAGCTAGTCATCGTCACTCCTAACGTTCGTGGGTCACATCGACCCGGTAGGGACTGTCGGGCTTCAACACGAACGAGACGCGCAGGAATCGACGGCATGATCGCCCTGACTGTCGATGTCGCCGTTGGCCGTTCGTTCCGACCGGACCATCGGCGGGCTCCCGACGATGGACGTGCCTTGCTTTTTCGGCGCGCCGACCGTCATCCAGCGCCATGCTGTCGGCGGCGACGGACTTGCGCAGTTCGCGGCCGAGATCGTCACGGTCGAAGGTCCGTGCGAGGTTCGAGGTCATGGACTTGGACCAAGGACCGGAACGCCAGTGAAATCCATGCCCGCAAGGTTAGGGAGCCAACGCCCGCGTGCTTCTCCGATCCTGCTCGGCTTGCTGCTCGGGCAGATGAAGCCTTGGCGACGCAGCCCGAAACGCGCCCGAGTGCGCTCCGGTCACCGGCCCAGAACGCCATCGGCGTCTCGTCACCAGCCGGGTGAAACTTGGCCACCATGTCCATGGTTGGCGTCACGGCCCAGCGGCTCAACCAAACGTGCAGACTCAAAGACGATGCACGTGACTTCGTCTGCTCCGCGCCCGTCGCCTGCCAGGTCGGCGAGACTTTGTCGCGGGATCCGAGCCGCCTGTTATCTGGTGTCGCCGTCGGGAGGTCGCACGGTGAGGGTGATCGCGTGTTCGGGGCAGGCGACGACGCACAGCCCGCACGCGTGGCAGTCGTCGGCCCGCGGGGTATACGCGGTGAGCCGCCGGTGGGCACCGACGCGCAGTTTGGCGAAAAGACCGAGTTCGGCGTAGTCGGCGTCGTCGATCCGCCGCACTTCGAAGACGTCGTTGGGGCAGACGTCGACGCAGTCGTGCTTCGCTTCGCAGCAGGCGTGATCCACCGCTGGTACCCACGTCGACGCAGAGGCGTTGCAACGTTCGCCCGGACGATCGGGATGTTGCGCGGCGCGCCGTTTCTTGTCGAGGAGACGATCTTCGTCGCTCATTCGCGCTGACCCTTCCGATTCGAGTTCGGCCCGCGGACTCGTGCGCGACGAGGCCGAGGACACAAGTGTGCGGCACACGATGGGGCGGAACGCGGCCAAGGCGTCGGGTTCGTTCCGACTGTGAGTTACTCGGTGATCCTGCGTCGGTAGAGGTGAGCGGCCAACGGAGCGCAGACCGAAAGGATGATCAGCGACCAGCCCACCGCCGCGACCACCGGGTGCTGCATCGGCCAGGCGCGAATCGAGCTCGACGGATTGGGATTGCCGAAGAGATTTCGGCACGCGGCCGCGACCGCGCTGACCGGGTTCCAGTTCGCGATGAATCGGAGCACGGTCGGCATTCTCTGCGTCGGCACCATCGCGTTGGATACGAACGCCAGCGGGAACAAGACGATCAGCCCAACCCCTTGCGCCGCCTCTGGTCCCTGCGAAACCAAGCCGAGACACGCGCAACCCCACGAGACTGCGTAGCTGAACAGGAGCGCCACGCCGAATCCCGCAATGACCGAGATGATCGACGCGTCAGGTCGCCAGCCGATCGCGAGACCCGTGAGTCCGACAATGGTCACACAGAGCGTGGCGGCAAGCAGATCCGACACGGAACGACCGACAAGCACCGCAGTACGCCACATCGGCAATGATCGAAAACGGTCGATGACGCCCGTGGAGAGGTCGGTGCTGAGCCCGACCGCGGTGCCGATCGCCGACGTCGTGAGGTTCAGTGTGAGAAGTCCCGCGAGCGCGAAGTCCTTGTAACTCCCTCCGGGGATGACGATGCCGGCGCCGAACACGAAGATGAACAGGATCGTGAACAGGACAGGCTGCACCGTGACATCGGAGAGCTGTGCCGGTTCGCGACGGATGTGCAAGAGGTTCCGGCGCGTCATCACCACGACGTCGTGCCACCGAGCCGACATGCCTCGCTCCGCAGTCTGCACCGCCTCAGGTGTCGGCGGCGCGATCGACGGAGTTGCTGTGATGGTCATGCGGGAACCGCCTCCGTGTCGGGCGTGCCGCTCGGAGTCGACGGTCGGCCGGTCAATTCGAAGAACACGTCGTCCAGCGAGGGCTGCAACACCGCGACGTCATCAACGAGAATGCCGGCCCGGTCGAGCGCGCGCACGACCTCGGTTCCGAGTCCGGATCCATGCCGCACTGCTGCGTGGAGTCGCCGGCCGTCGTCACTCACGTGCACCGCTCCGTCCGCGAGAGGTTGAAGCGCGGCGACCGCCGCAGCGTCGGGCACGCTCAACGTCACCGAAAGGCGCGCGCCGCCGGTTGACGCCTTCAACTCGAGCGACGTGCCTTCGGCGATCACGAGACCGTGGTCGATCACCACGATTCGGTCGGCGAGCGTGTCGGCCTCGTCGAGGTACTGGGTCGTGAGGAGCAACGTCGTGCCATCGGATACAAGTTGGCGGATCACGTCCCACATCCGGAGCCGGCTGGTGGGATCGAGCCCCGTTGTCGGCTCGTCGAGGAACAGCACCTCGGGGCGGCTCACGACGCTCGCCGCGAGATCGAGCCGACGCCGCATGCCGCCCGAATAGGTTTTGGAGATCCGGTCGGCCGCGTCGGCCAGATCGAACCGGTCAAGGAGCTCCGACGCGCGAACCCGTGCGTCTGCACGCCGCAGACCGCTCAGCTCGCCGATCATCACGAGGTTCTGGCGGCCGGTGAGCGCCTCATCGAGCGTGGCGTCTTGCGCGGCGACCCCGATACGGCTGCGGACCTGCGCCGCGTCGGCCACGACATCGAAGCCCGCGACCTGCGCCCGGCCACCGTCGGGTCGGGCCAACGTGGTGAGGATCCGTACCGCGGTCGTCTTGCCGGCGCCGTTCGGCCCCAACACGCCGAGGATCGACCCCACCTTCACGTCGAGGTCGATGCCGGCCAGCGCGGTGGTGTCCCCGTACCGCTTGGTCAGTCCCTCGGCCTGGATCATGGAGTCGGTCGGCATGACGAAAGGTCCTTACCGGTCGGTCAGCAGGGAATTACTTGCCGGATGGTAAGGACGTACTTACCGGCTGTCAAGTAGAATACCGGGCGTGACGCAGACAACCTCGACCTCGGTCCCCGCGCCAGCGCCGGTCGCCGACACCGCAACCGAGCGCAGCGGCACCCGCGAGCGAATCCTCGACATCGCGCTGGAGCTCTTCAGCACGCAGGGATACGACAAGACGTCGCTGCGCGAGATCGCGGAGCGGCTCGGCTTCTCGAAGGCCGCGATCTATTACCACTTCGCGAGCAAGGAAGAGATCCTGCTCGCGTTGCATCTTCGGCTGCACGAGTTCGGGCGCGACGCGCTGCAAACGATGGGCGAGGTCGGCACGTCACCCGAGCTGTGGGCCGTGCTCCTCGATCAGCTCATCGAGCAGATGCTCGAACATCGCGCACTCTTCATCCTGCACGAGCGCAACCGCGCCGCGCTCGAGAGCCTCCATCGCGAACGCCACGACGCCGAACACGACGACTTGGAAGCCCGCTTCCGCGAAGTTCTCACCAACCAGAGCATCGCGGTGAGCGATCGCGTGCGTATGGCGTGCGCGTTCGGCGCGGTGATGGGCGGGCTGATCATGGCCGGAGACGTGTTCTCCGATGTCCCGTCAGACCTGCTCGGCGACCTGCTTCGAGAAACCGTCAACGACGTGCTCGCCCCGACAACCCGCTTGCACTGACCGTCGAGAACGCGCGAGCGCCCTCCAGGAGCAGTGCTCGAACCAGTTCGCCGAACCGACCGTCGTGGCCGCGCACGGCGAACCGCGACGGGGCCGGACAGTTGCGTTCCGGGACCGTTGGTCACAACGCGTTCCGTACTGACTTCGGGATCGCGTTCGGCGGCTTCAAGCAGTCAGGCATCGGTCGTGAACGAGGGCATCGAAGGCCTCATGTCGTTCCTAGAAACGAAGACGGTCATCGTCGAGCGCCGCCCGTCTGGTTATGCCGAGCCCGCGGGCTCTTGACGCCACGACTGGTCGGATCGAACTCGGCCCGCCCGGTTTGAACCTCAGACCCGCGAGCGAGGCTGCGCGTGCGCCGCTGCGGATGGCTGCGCGAGCGCTGCCGGGGCGCTGTTGCCGGCCATCTTGACGCACGGGCCTTGTCAGCGCCGGTGCGCGCAGCGAGGCCAGCGACGCCGTCCGCGAGCAGACCGCGGAGTTGTTCCCAGCCCGGTTGTGTTCAGATGGCTTGCAGCCCAACGGCCAGGTCTGCGTAGCACTTCAGCTCGATGGCATTGCCGCTCGGGTCGAGAAGTTTCGCTTTGGTCTGTTCCTTGGGCGTCCCGCAATAGTCCGTGTGCACGGGGTCGAGCCACCTGATGGGGTGGCGGTCGAGCTTGGCGAGGAGGTCAGCGAGCGCATCTGGGCTGAGGGTCACACCGAAATGTCGGACGCCGCGCTGACTGTCGGGCACAACTTCGTCGGGTCGATGCTGGAGCGTCAGCTGCAGGCCGTAAAACCAAACGTCGGTGCCGCCGCTGCCAACCCGCCCCAACCTGCAGCCAAGCACCTCGACATAGAAATTCCTCGCTTCCGCCAGGTCGTTGACCGGCAGAGAGAGGTGCAGGATCGGTTGCATGACGGCGACGATACTTTGCGAGCATGAAAGAACCGACGGCAATAGCGAGACCAGACCGTACGCCCGACGCCTCCGAGGTCATGATCCCCGCCGGTGAAATACCAACATCGACCGCCGCCTGACTACTCGCCGTGCGCTGCCCCGTCGCCTGACGCGATCCCGCCAACGCGAGAGTCCCCGAACACCCTGCTCACCGTCGCCGAACACCTGAGCGGCGGGTGATGGCGCGCGTGGCCGAGAGCCGAGGTCGTGATCTGCACATCGATCGAGCCGGCTTGCGTACGCTTCCGCCATGGCCGTAACCCGCGATGTCGAAACCGTCGAACGCGTGATCAACGCGACCCCCGAAGCGATCTTCACCCTCCTGGCCGATCCGAGCCGCCATCCCGAAATCGACGGCTCGGGCACTGTGAGCGACGCCAAGAACACCACGGCGCGCGTGAAGCTCGGCGACGAGTTCGGTATGGCGATGAAGCGCGGGATCTCTTACTCGGCCCATAACGTCGTGGTCGAGTTCGACGACAACCGACGCATCGCGTGGCAGCACACGACAAGCGGACCGATCGGCACGATCCTCGGAGCCGGTGCGCTGTGGCGTTACGAGCTCGAGCCCGTGGGGGAGGGCACACGGGTCCGCGAGACCTGGGACATCTCGCGGGTGCGTTGGTTCAAGCCTTTGTTGCGTCTCGACCGAGCCCGTCAGGACACACGCAAGTCGATGGAGAAGACCCTCGAGAACATCGAGAACCTCTTGGCAACCACGTGAGGCGGACGCCTCCGTCACCCACTTCATCCATTTCACCCGCCCCGCATCGTCGTCCTCGAGACGTCTGCGGCCATTCCTTTACCTTGACCCATACCTCCAACGCGCGAACGATCGTTCGCGTGACCCGAAGAGAGGTTCTCGATCAGTGATCCCTCGTTCTGACCGATCTGTCGACGACATCCCGGTCGCGCACACGCCCCCCGGCGGCTACGGCGACACGTGGCCGGCACCGATCCTCTCTGGCTGCGCCGAGCCGATCGTGTCAGGCGCACCCGAGCTGCGAGGGCTGTGGCAAGTCGTCGCCGTCGCCACTGGCGGCGAGGCAGTCGCCGACCATCCGGCACTCGGACACGTGCAACGCATCGAGCAAGCCGGTGACCGGATCGTCGTCACCGCAGGCGGGGTCATCCACGACATGCGCTGCGACGGAACCGTCGAACACGGCGTCCGCGACGTCGCCGAGTTCGACAAACAAACACCGATCACCGTCATCGCGACCTACGAGAACGACGTACATGTGCTGCGCCCGGTCGGCATCCCGATCGAAGTGACCCGCAAACGCGATGGGCTTGACATGATCTGGGACTACCTCGGCTTCACCGCGCGTCTGGAACGACTCGGCCGACCAGACATGCAACCGCCCGACTGACCCGCGTTCACTGCAACACCTCGTCGACCTCAATCGTCCACGAAGACGCGAACGTTCCAATATCTCGGGTCTCGGATGTCCAGGATCGGCCCGCGCAGGGCGCCGTTCGGTCGTCCGGCTGATCGGTTCGCGCGAGTCGGGTTGTCGACGTCGCCCGCGGCACGCTGACACGACACGAAGCGGTCCTCGGACACGAAGACTTCTGAGCCCAACGCATGGTGCTCCGCGTGGAGCATGCGCTCACGCGGCCTGCCCGCGTTGACATTTTGGCAACAACGGCAGTGTCCGATGATCTCGCGTTTGCCTTTACCAGCTTGGCAAGTCGCGCAGTCGTCAGGCACCTTGTGGCCACCGGAGCACCAGGCCCGTGGGGTGAGCGGGGTGAGCATGTCGTCGTCGATTCAGGTCCGGCACGGGGCCAGGCCCGAGCAGGGTGCAGGCCGCGTCGTTCGCGCGGGCGGGTGGTGGGACGGCGGATAGATCGCCGCGATCGAGGCGGGATAATTGGCCACGTCGGTCGCCCAGAGCTCAAGGTACGTACCGCTGCCGTTGATCCCGTTCTCCAGCAAGAGCATGGCCAGCATGGCCAGTGACGGTTTCATCCTGTCAACCTCCTGGCTCGAGGAGGTGGCTCAACCCCTCGAACCGTTGGAGCTCCCGGCGTTCGACTCGCACCCGCAGCGCGCCACGTCCGCCGGTGCGCGCGTGTTACAAGAGGTTTTCGGCGTCGTCGGCCTGCGTCTCATTTGTACGCCATGGCTCACACGGAGTCGGCAGCCCGTCGGTGAGGTCGACGTCGGGAGTGGCCGCGAAACCTTGTTGCCAACAGGTGAGCCGATACTCGCGCTCGCGAAACCGCGGACAGGCCGGGTCCGTGCTGTGGTAGTAGGCCGTGGCCCACAACTCGGGATGCGACTCGATACTCAAACGGATGGGAATCGAGGTGGACATGCCGTGATCGCCACTCAAACAGTGCCAGCTTGGGTCCGCCAGATTGAACAAGAAACACAGTGTGGGCGGCGCATGCTCGCGCAGGACCGATCGCCGACCCGCGATGGGACCATCGAGGATATGGATGCGATGGCTACGGAGCATGCCTTCCCTCCGTGGTGTCCATGTCGTCCGCCGATCCTCGGCTCACCAAACGCCGACAGGATATGCGGATGGTCCGCTGTCGCCTCTTCGTCGGGCGTGGCGGAACCAGCGGCTCGTTGGTCACCAGCCTCAACGATGGCCTCGCGCAACAACTTCGACGGTTCCGCCGAGCGCGGAGGACTAACACCTGGCGACCGGGGTCGAGCCCATCACTGGGTGGAGCGTCCCCGACTCGGTCAACCTTTCCTGCAGCCGACAGCTGGGCCTGCCCGCGTCGCTCATCCGTGCGAAGACCATCACGGCCATCGCGTTCGGTTCTTCGTCCGTCGCATACCCAGGGACATTGAAGACCCGACGAACATCGCGCTCGACGCGTCCGACAGGTCGCCCAGTCGCACCGAACGTTGGGTGGCGGCTCGAACATGTCTTCACGTCGGCGGGCTGCAGTTTGGGCTCGACGTCGGCGACCATTTCTCTGACCGTCAGCGCGCTGCGACAGAGGTCGATGTTCGCGATGGTCGCTCGGCGACTTCGAACCGGCGCAATCCGTCTCCGCCGCGGAAGATCATCGGCCGCTACTCGACGGGAGCCGCTTGACTCGAAATTGTGCCCGTCGCCCCACCAACGATCGACGCGTGCCGTACCGCATTCTCTGGTGAGGACAAGGTCCGTGCGGCCCGTGCGCAACCGTACGCGCCGCACCCACGGCTGCCAACGAGCGAGCACAGCTTGACCCTGGGGCACCGATTGCGGTTGGTGGCTACAGCTTCGGGAGGATCGCGGCGGCGAGACGTTCCTCGTCGGCGAGTGACGGGGCAGCGCGAGCCGGACTGATAGCGATCCGCAGATACGAGCTGCCCTTGAGAACGCTCAGCGAGGCGTAGCCGTCGTAGTACGCCTGATCGCCGTAACCGCTGATTGACCGAGGACTGACCTTCGACCGGTAGTCGTCGAACCAGTGCACAGCGTCGGCTCCCTTGACGACCACCACACGCACGGTGTCGGACTGCGCGACATTCGGAGTTGTCGGCGTCGGCGCCGAAGACCCATAGAAGACGCAGGCGAGGCCGCCCTCAACGGTGGCATTCCCGAGAATCCCTCGGGACACGGACTCTGCGATCGCGGTCGCCGCCTCGGCCTGAGTGACCACCAAACATGAGTTGAAGTTCGCGGTCGAAGCGTCCGTGGTCGTTGTCGACCCGACCGGCGCGGTGGTCGCTGACCCGACGGGAACGCCAGTCGTTGGTGCTACCGACGCGGTTGTCGTCGACGCGGCACTCGACGACTTGGACGAGGACGAGCATGCAGCCAGCGCGACGACGGCCGCAACGGCGAGCACAATCCTGACGACGCTCGGCTGCAGTCTCATGAATTCCCTTCATCGGTCGGAGGACATCGGCCCGCCGAAGCGTATTGCGAGATGTCGACAATGTGGCTGTTCGGCTCTGAGCAGGGCGTGAGCGTCTGCGACGTCGGCTTAGACGCGTCTGTCGCCGGGAAATGTTCGACGAACCGCTGCGCCCTGTCCGGCATGGGTTGGCCGAAGCTGTCGGAGGCCGAGACGTTGCCCACCCCGGCACGCTCCGAGCCGCGGTTGTTGAAGTCATGGGTCACGTCGCCCGGCACCAGGACGAACGACCCGGTGCCTGCGGAAAATCCGACACGCCGCGCCCTTACGTCCACCTCGGTGAGGACACCGAACTCTCACATCGAGGAGATCCGATAGGACGGATGTCGCACATCGCGTCGCGGCACTTCTGCCAATCGAGAAGGATGGTCTGAAGTCGTTCGGCGCTACCGGCGAGATCGGGTCAGTTGGACCTCTCTCCTCGAGAGCGCTCGAGACACGAGCTGTCTTGAGAATCCCCACGTGCGTGCGACTTCGGCGATGGTCTTGCCCTCGGAGACTTGCAGTCGCCAGAACGACAGGCGTGACGCGCTCCGAGCACGTTCGATGCGGTTCAGTAGCTCAGACAGCGTCAGACGGACCGTTGCAATATCGAAGAGTGCGCTCGTGTCCGAAGCACGGCCGCCAGCTTCGAGGTGTCGGCGGGTCTTGTTCAGCGCGGACTGATATGAACGCAGGTCTTTGCGTGCTTCGGCGATGACCTGGATCAGCGCTTCGACGTCGCGCAGTGCAAGATCGCGCAGCGCCGCCGAACCCCCTGCGTTTCCCCGTTCCATGAGGCAAGTCTACGCAGTTGGTCCGAACCGAATGCGGTGCTCAACTGTTGCGCACGCGACTTCGAGGAGGCTCGTTCCTGTCGCCTGAGCTCGCTCCTTCATCAGCCCGAGCGCTTCGTCGACTGCGCAGTTGGCTTGCACGGAAACCATTCCGGATGCCTGGCTGACGCGGGGATCCGTCTCTTCGTTGCGCATATGTTCCTACGGCGGGGTGGGCAACAGTCTACCTATCGACTGTCTGCGGTCGACGCCCGTTGCGCGTCAGCTGGTGATGACGCTCGCGTTCCGGACCGCCGTCGAACGGCTCGGCCGCGTTGTTCGGCTTGCAATGGTCGCGGCGCATGAGCAGACCCGACGAGCGCGCGACGGCAGATGTGGTGCGGCCTGTCGGTATGTTCGTTTGCGTCCGAGCGGGCGGTCGGCTCGAATCTGACCTATGAAGGGCTACAAGCCGATCATGACCTTCGGTGAAGACAACGCCGAAATCTATGACGATCTCGCCGTTCGTGGTGACGAGGCGGCAACGGTCGCGTTCCTCGAAGAGCTGGCGGGTGGGTGCCCTGCGCTGGAGCTGGCGATCGGGACCGGCCGGATCGCGCTGCCGCTCGCCGCGACCGGCGTCCGTGTCGACGGTATCGACTTCTCCGCTCCGATGGTCGCCAAGCTGCGAGCGAAACAAGGTGGCCACGAAATCGCCGTCACCGTGGGCGACTTCGCCGATGTTGCGGTCGCCGGCTCCTACCATTTGATCTACATCATTTTCAACTCGTTCTTCAACGTGCTGACCCAGGACGATCAGGTCCGATGTTTTCAGAACGTCGCGGCACATCTCAGCGACGGAGGCTCGTTCGTCGTCGAAGGAGGCTGCACGCTCGGGTTCCTCGACCACTTGCGGGCAGGGCAATACGTCGAAGCCGAGTCGATCGAAGTTGACGCGGTGCGATTCGACCTGTTGCGCCTCGACCCGTCGACCCAGATGCTCTACGAGAACCATGTGCGCGTGTCACCCAACGGCATCAGCTTCAACCCTGTCGTGCAGCGGTATGCGTGGCCGACTGAGCTTGATCTCATGGCCCGTATCGCTGGGCTGCGGTTGCAACAGCGGTGGGGCGGGTGGAACCGAGAAGCTTTCACTGCCGACAGCTACAACGTGATCTCTGTGTACAGCCGCTGACGGAAGTTCTCTGCGGACCAGCCGGCTCATTGCCTTGGCGTGTTCTGCGACAAGAACACCACACCCGATCGACACTGAGGGCGGCCCGGACGCGCGGCCCGGATGTCGCAACTGCCGGGTCGTGGACGCGCTGGCGTCGCGTGTATGCGACGTTTCTGTGATCGCCTCGGACGATTCGGTGAAACGCCAGAGCGCTCAGTAGCGGAGGTCGGCGAGCACGCCGTAATGGTCCGAGATCTGGATTGCATCGTCGGTCGGTCGCACCCCGAGCAGTTCGCAGTGCACAGGGTGGCCCGCGGCGCCTGCCTGTGGCCACGCCGACAGGACATAGTCGAAGCGGCGGTCCGGGTACCGTCCCACGGCTGCCAGCGGGTTCTGGTTAGACCACGTGATGCCGCCACCGCCGTCACCGGCGACCTCCCACGCGTCGTAGAACACGAGTCCGGGTAAGGCTGTTGCGCTGCGGCCGGTGAGCATCCGGATCTCGTCCGAGTCGGGGCCGGCGTTGAAGTCGCCGCACACGACGATGACATGGCGGCGACGCGTCACTTCCTCGACGAACGCGCAGAGTTGACGGACCTGGCTTTGTCGCACGGCGCTCCCGTCGAGGGGATAGTCGAGCATCACCACGAAGAACTGGACGAGCCCTCGCGGTCCTTCGATCGCGGCGAACAACGCTTCCCCGGATCCATCGCCAGTTTCGCCGCGCAGCAGCCTGCGCTCGTGGCGCACGAGCGGCCAGCGAGACGCGATTCCAATGCCGGACGTCCAATCGTCTTGGGTTCGATCGCCGACGAACAGGACGTCGTGCATCCCGAGTCGCTGCGCGACCTGCTTTGGTTGTGTCGACTCCGTCGTCGACCAGGACTCAACGAGGCAGACCACGTCCGGGCTCGCCTCAGACAACACTGCTTCGAGTGCGACCTGTCGGTCCGCCCACCGGCCGTAGCGGCCCCACACGTTCCAGGTGACGACTCGCATCGTCGTCTCGACCAGCGGGCCGTACGGCAAATAGGGGTCGAAGCTCACCGGCTGAGTCTGTCGCGTCAGCCAATCGTCCGCTCGACAGCCACGTCGAGTCCCCGACATTTCGGGACGATCCGATCCGCGTTTCGAATAACAGTCACCCGAACGCGAACCCGACGCGTCGCCGGCTGGTATCACCGAACGACGGCCGGTCGAGACGCGTGCGCCGCCCGACGCCGGGCAGACGATGTCGATCGCCGCAGATCTGAGCGGCGGCCGCACGGAGTGACGTACCGCAGTGCGCGCGGCCGGCGACGGGAACCGGATGGTGCTAGACGGTCAGGATCTGAACGACCGCGTCGGTCGGCGTGAGATCTTCGAGGACGGCGTCAGCGTCGAGTGAGACAAGCTCGGACATTGGGATCTGGCCCGTCGCGACGAGAAGGCATCGCACGCCTCCAGCCCGGGCGCACGCGAGATCTCGTGGGGTGTCACCGATGACCCACACCTCATGGGGCCGGTAATGCTCACCGCGGAGTCGTTCTACACGTCCGAGCGCGATGGGAACGAGGGCCTCGCGATCAGGATGGTCGGTGCCGTACGCGCCGACCTCAACATCGAAGTAGGCGGTCAGGTCGAACGTCGACAACTTGACCGCCGCATTTCCGATCAGGTTTCCCGTCACCAACGTCTGGCGGACACCCGAGATCGCACTCAGCGAGCTGAGTACCTCGACGACGCCGCCGATCACCTCACCGCGGCGGCGTAGATCTTGTCCAGCGAGAGCCAACAGACGTTCCGCCTCGACCATCGCCGCGGGTAACAGCCGCGGAATCGCATCCGGCGCGATTTCTGCGGCCCGGAAGATCTCGGTCAAGATCTCTTGATCGGTTTTGCCGTGCATCGTGACCGACCCGTCCACGACCGACGCGCCCGACACCGCGGCCGCGGCCCGATAGATCGCTTCGGAACCGACTCCGCCGCCGCGAACCAAGGTTCCGTCGATGTCCCAAAGCAGCAGCCGTCGCACATACCAATACTTGCTGACGGACGACACGGTGCGCGTCTGTTTCGTCTCCATGGCGAGAGGGCCGGCCGTCCGCCCGAAACAGAGACCGGCAGTGCTTCCACGAATCGTTTCGGCGCCGGCCGGCACACCCCGCGCGATGCTCGCGCCGTGCGGGCATGGCGCACCTGTGCGCGGGTCCCGCGTCGAGGCCGCCTTGATGAGCCAAGCGCGACAGCGATCCGATCCCGCGAGCTACTCCGAGAGCTCAACAGCAGCTCATTTTGCGTTCGCATGCTCGACGGTGCGGCTCCATCGAACGCGTCGCGTCGAGCGCGGAGGTACCGGCGTCGAGGTCGTCAGCACCGGATACGTCAAGCGCTGCGTACGATCCTCGCCGAGCAACCGATAACGCACACGAGTGCCGGGCGGTATTGATCCGGGACGGAAGGTCGACGCGTTGAGGTGCGGGATGGCCTGCGGTTCACTCGCCTCCGTCGACGCATATGGAGGTGCGTGTTCCGATTTTGTCGAGCGGGATCGTGTTGTATGTGCCGTCGCGGCAGGTGATGGCCTCGTTGTCGTGACTGAACACACCCTGGGGGGAGTCGTATCCGGGTACCACCCAGGCGTGCAGCATCCATTGCGTCTTGCGCATCAGGGTGCCGTGTGCCGCGTTGCACAACGTTGGGGTCACGGTGGTGTCCGCGCCGTAGGGCGTATCAATCGTGCCGTCGCTTCCGTACACGATGCAGACGTTGGTGTGGAAGTGCCAGACGTCGTTCGGTCCCGCGAAGCCTTCGGGGATGCCCCCATACGCGGAGTAGTACATCAATCCGGCGATCGGGGAGTTCGGGTGGGTGCCGTCATAGATCAGCGACGCGGGATGCAGCACGTCGGAGTCGTCGAGCGTGCCGTTCGGGATCAGTGACTGGCCAATGGTCTGGAAGTGGAAATAGTGCGCGCCGAGGCCTGGAGCAAATGGTCCGGCACGTCGCCAGCCCGCAGCTTCGGCGTCTTTGACGGTCGGGTATCGCATTGCCACTTCGCGGGCGAGGACGAGTTGATGCTGCAACTCCGCCCGGGTGGCCGCGTCCATCGGCTGGTAGAAGACACTCGAGGTTGCTTGGTGTCCGTTGTCCAGCAGCGAGAAGCCTCGGTCTCCGATCGGAGCGGTCGCGGCAGGCTGAGCTGGCGCAGCCACGGTGACGACCGTCTTGGTGACTGTCCGAGCAGACGCAAGGCCATACGACGCGAGCGCCGTCGCGACGAGAACGACGACCGCGCATGCAATGACAGCGAGCCGGCGTCGCTTGCCGCCCGGACCCGAGCTTTCGCTGTCGCTGAGTTCGGATGTCCGCTCCAACGTCTGCATCGTGGCCCTCCAAAGCGTCGACTTCGTAACCGTAGGACCGATGAGGCCGCGGCGCACGCCCCAGCCGAATATTCCGGGCGCACGGCTCTTGGGCCGCGCTGCGATGCGGCGACGGTGCGGTGCATGCCTGAACGGTGGCGCCTCGCGGTCGTCGAGCGGGCCGTGCGAGCGGCGTGAGGTGAGCTCGACGCGCGCAGGGTCCGGCCGCACCGAATACGTGCCAACGTCATGCATCGCAGCCAGCTGCCGAACCTCTGCGTCGGCGCGTCCTCGAGGCGCGCGTCTGGATGACCCGTATCCGCCGTTCCGCTGCGGTTGATCCGAGGCCGGCGCGTTGTCGGTGGCCCGCGGCTAAATGATCTCTGTCCGGGTCGCAAATGTATGGGCGTTATGTGACAGTGCGGGCGGTCAGGAACACGACGCGGGGTCGGTAGGGCTCCATCGTCTCGGTGACCGCCGCGGTTGCTGCGAGACGGGCGGCGGTGCGTTTGTCGGGTCCGAGGCTGGCGAGCCAGGCCGCGAAGTGGGCCTGGCCGAAGCGGTAGTCGACGAGAGCTTCGGGTTCGGTGACAGACACCTCGACGGATTCTTCGCGGACGTGGACGTCGATGAGCGCCGCGGCGGTCGCGGCGGTCTGCATCGGGGCCGCGGCACCGAGGAGCGGCGTTGCGCTGGTTTTGAGCTCTCGGTACCACGAGGGTGGCTCCCATCCGTGAGCCCGCGCGATCTCGTCGACCGTGTCACGGTTGCGGCTTCGGGAACTGTTCGCGTAGACGGTCGCGAGGACGGCACCGCCCGGCCGGAGTGTTCGGGCAAGCTCGACAAGTCCGCGCACCGGATCGGTGAGATGGTTCAGAACGAACGACGCGATGGCGGCGTCGAACCGGCGATCCGCGAACGGCAGACGCATCACATCGCACACGATGGCGGGAGGCCGCGTCGGGCGCTGCCACGCGAGCATGTCGTACGAGAGATCCGCTGCGACGATCAGCGTGGCACCTGCCGCGCGCAACGGAGCCTCGCTCACGCCGGTGCCGGCACCGACGTCGAGCACGTGGGCGCCGTCCAACGCGATCGGTGCCCGTTCGACGAGCAGCGCCGCGATCGGTGCGTAGACGAGCGTCGCGCCGTGCGCCCAGCCCGCGGCAGCGCCGCGGTACGAATCGCGGGTCACGGCCACGGCGTCGGGGACAGGGCGGCGACGGGGCACGCGCCGCGCAATCCGTGTCGTTCCCACCCGCGCAGCTCGCCCGTGTCGGAGACGACGCCTTCGAAGCCGAAGCACGCGGCGTCTGCGAGCAGGCACAGATCGGGTTGGAACACCAACCGTGTGTTCGGCCAACAGCCCGTCTTCGGCGGGTGTCGCCGTGACCCGCGTTGACGGGTGCGATGTCCACGCATCGCAGGGAGGCCGCTCATCTGTTGCGGCCCGCGAGATGACGTCGTACTGCGTCGTGCACGATCGTGCCGTCGAAGATTCCCGGGTTGGTTCCAGTCCACAGCGCGACGGGATGCTCGAAGGTGAACTTCTCGAATTCTGCCTCGTTGAGATGCCCGCGCTCGACGAGCTCCCAGGCGCCGGACAAGACGTGACGCACGTCGGGGACGTCCCAATGGCCGATGTCGCTCGCGAAGATCGCCGGCAGTCGCGCGCCCAACGGGTTCAGGTGGGTGTCGAACGCGAGTGCCACCATCGGGTCGTCGGCTTCGCATCCGAAGAAGTACTGCTTCGTGAAGATCTCTCGCACGTCGTCGGGTGACGACAGCAGCGATTCCGCGAACTCGTCGACGGTGTCGTCGCCGACGATCGTCTCCGACAGCATGCTCAAACCGTCGTTGAGGCGGTCGCGCCGCTCCCGGACCCGGCCGCGCGCGTGCCGCTCGAACAAGTTCGCGAGCTCTGCACGGTCGAGCGCGCCAGGGTCGTACTGGGCGATCGCGGAGACGTTGCGCTTCTCCCAATGGGCCAGGACGTCGCTGTAGAGGTTGCACGCCCACGCGGTGCCGCCTTCGAGGAAGGCGAAGCGAAGCTCAGGGAACCGTTTCGGCACACCACCGAAGAGCAACGAACGGGCACACAACTCGCCCGCGGCCGCGAAGTTGCCGATGTGGTTGAACACGTAGTTGCTCGGCGATGTGCGCGAACCCCAACCTGCGCCCGTCGAATGGAACGTCGGCGAGATGCCAAGCTCGACGCACTTCGCCCACAGCGGCGAGTAGTCGTACATCGACGCGTGGCCGAGCCCGTCGATCCACCGCGCCGAGCCTCGCTGGCCAGGTATCGCACGAGAGACCGCTCCTCCCATCATCGCGGCGCGAAACCCGAGCTCGCCGACCGCATGCTCGAGCGCAGTCACCGCTTCTGCCGGGGAATGCGTCGGAATGCACGCGACGGGCACGAGGCGGTCCCGGTACGGCCCGTAGGCCTCGGCGACGTAGATGTTGAACGCGCGAGCCATTGCGTGACGCAACTCGTCGTCGTCGAGATGGATCGCGACGAGGCCATACGTCGGATACAAGAACGCGACGTCAATCCCGATCTCGTCGAGACGGCCGTACAACAGTTCCGGCAACATCGCGGTCGCTCGATCCAGCGTATTCCGCGTCGGAATTCCCCACCACGGCATGCGCGACACGCCAGCGGCGCGACGCTCGGCGACCGGCAACGATTGCACGAGTCGGCCACTGTCGACGATGACGTCGAAGCGCCGTGCCACCATCTCCCCTGCTTGTTCGACGATCAGGTCGCGCACGACCGGCAGGAACTCGATGATGTGACCGTCGCTGTCGATCACAGGATGATCGAGCCGAGCGCGGATACGAGATCCGTCCTCGCTCGGAGCGGACAAGTTGGCCATCACGACCCAGTTTGCCAGGACTGCGGTTCGCGGTATCGAGCGAAACGCGCAACGTGTTCCAGCATGCCCGACACCGCGGTCGGCGCAGCAGGTTCGATCCTGGGCGTCTGCGCCACTTGCGAACGGCACGCGTTGCGAACGGTGTATGTCGTGGTGGCGGCCAGGTCGTGTCCGTGCCGGTCAGTGCTTGGGGGTTCGGGCCGCCAATCCGTCGTAGACGAGTGCAAGCACATCTCCGAAAAGTGCGGCGTCCACTGCGTTGGGGTCGACGATCTCCTCGAACGCGAGTCCCTGCGCGAGCGCGATGAAAGCCTCGGCGAGCCGGCCGGCGTCGAACGACAGCGGTACTCCCGTGTGTCGGTGTCGTTCTTCGATGGTGTGCGCGAGCGCGGCGCGTAACGACGCCTGACGAGCGCGGTAGCGGACGGCGAGCTCCTCGTCGCGGGCAGCTTGGGACCAGTATTCCTGGAGGAGTAGCAGCGTCGAACGTTCTTGGTGCAAAAGTTCGGCGAGGCGGGCACTGACCGTCGCGGTCGTCGGAGTATCGCCGGGCGCGTCGGCAGTGATGGCCATGACAGCACGGACGGGGTCATCGAGACGCGTGCGCACCACCCCGAGGAACAGGTCTTCCTTGCCGGAGAAGTTGAAGTAGAAGGTGCCTTTGGACAGTCCCGCCCGGCGGATCACTTCCTCGACCGATGTGGCCTCGTATCCCCGTTCGGCGAACACCGCGGCTGCGGCGTCGAGGAGCTCTTGGCGTGACGAGCCGTGCTCCCGTTGCGAGCGTTGTGGCCGGCCGCGACCTCGGCCGCTTGCTGTCCCGCCCATCATCCCGCATAATAGACGTTACCGTCTATAAATGAGGTGGCAGTGGCACAACCGCGATGGCAGAGCCTGAGCGGGGCAGTCGGGATCACACTGATTTTCGTGGTCCTGTTCGCGCCCGGGCCCCCACCGAAAGCCAGCGATTCCGCCGCCGTGCTCACGGGATTGCTCGTCGGCCGCCGAACCCTGTTGGTGGGCGGTGTGCTGGTCGCGGGTTTCGGCGTGATGGCATTGATCTGGTTTCTCGGGATGCTCGCGCAGCGGTTGCCCCAAGACGACGACGCAGCAACCTCACTGACGTGGGCCGCCATGACCGGCGGAGGCGTTGGCATCACGTTGCTCTTCGTCGGCATCTTGATCTTCGGCGGGACCGCATTTCGTGCGGCGGCCATGGGTGATCCGGCGGTCGTTCGAGCCGCGGTCGACACCGGCAACATGTTTATCGAGTCGAGCAAATACGGCTTCGCCGTCCTCATCTTCGCGACGTGCACGGCTTCGAGGCGTAACGCGTCGCTGTCGCAACGGACCGTTGTGGCCGGGGTCGTCTCGGCGGTGATCCTGGTCGCCAGCACGTTCCCGCCGTTCCTCGGTGTCCACGGCGTCGGCGAGTTCGGCGGGGGCATCGACGTCGTCGGCGCGCTCCCGGGTTTCGTGTGGATCGTCGCGCTCAGTGTCGCCATGGCGAGCCAGCCAACCACACTCCAACCCATCTCCGTCGGGGGACCCGACGCCCAATGTTGTTGACCTCGCGATGGAAGCGCGGTCCCGCTGCTGGACCGGCCGCATTCGTCGCCGTCACCCGAACAGATTTCTCCCGCTACCGCGACATGCCCGGCGCGACGCTCGCCGCGCTGCGTCTGCGACGCGCGATACCGGACACACCCGGCGCGATCGGTGTTTCCCTCGCCCTCCAGTTCGCGCGCCGCCGAACCTATTCTGTGTCCGCCTGGCAGACCGACGAACACCTCCGTCACTTCCTGCGTTCACCTGCACACCTTGCGATCGTGACCAAATACCGGACGCGGGTCACCGTTCGCGGCGACAGCTGGACCGTCGAGCACTTCGTGTTATCCGACGCCTGGCGCACCGCGACACAGCTCCGCTGACCGCCCAACGACAAACCGATCCGACCGCAGCGGTTCGGTGCAGCGGCCCGGTGGCCGTGGTGTCGCGACCGCGGTCATGGCACCGGGTCGTCGAGGCGGGTAGACCACAGCACAACGGTCGACGCAGCGGTCAGCTCCGTCTGCACGCGCTGTTCGACCGTGCCGCATGTATGACAGATGGACCGGGGACATCATGACGATCACGGCTTCGTACGCGTCGGCTCCTGCGTCGGAGCCGCTCAGCGGCCAGACGGTCGGTGCCGCGCTGGCCGCCGCCGTGGCGGACTATCCGGACGAGCTCGCCCTCGTCTGTCGTCATCAAGGAATCCGTCTTTCGTATCGCGAGTTGTGGCGCGAGGTCGAACAAGTCGCGCTCGGGCTGCTCGCGATCGGCATCGAGCCGGGTGACCGTGTCGGGATCTGGTCGCCGACGTGCGCCGAATGGACGTACCTTCAGTTCGCAACCGCCCGCGTTGGCGCCATCCTCGTCAACATCAACCCGGCATATCGCAAAAGTGAGCTCGCCCACGCGTTGGGCCAGTCCGGGGTGCGGGCGCTCGTCACCGCGCAGGCGTTCAAAACGTCCGATTACCTTTCGGTGCTCGCCGAAATCCGAGACCAGCTCCCCGGACTGGAACGAGTCGTCACGCTCGGCGACGTGCCCGCCGGCGGCGGTTCCGATCTGGTGTGGGACGCCTTCGTGGCCGGCGCAAGCCACAGCGACCCGAACCGCCTCACGGCCCGAGAAGCCGAGCTCGACGCCGACGACCCCATCAACATCCAGTACACCAGCGGAACAACTGGCAATCCCAAGGGTGCGACGCTGACCCACCACAACATCTTGAACAACGCTCGGAGCGTCGGTCGGATACTTGGATACACGCCCGCCGACCGGGTTTGTATCCCAGTGCCGCTGTATCACTGCTTCGGTATGGGCATCGGCAACCTCGGATGTGTGACGTCGGGCGCGGCGATGATCTATCCGGCGGACTCGTTCGATCCGCTCGCCTGCCTTGAAGCGATCGCGGCGGAGCGGTGCACGAGTATCTACGGCGTCCCCACCATGTTCATTGCGTTCCTCGAACATCCACGGTTCGCCGAGCTCGACCTGTCGTCGTTGCGGACCGGGATCATGGCGGGCGCGCCGTGCCCGATCGAGTTGATGAAACGGGTCATGAGCGAGATGCACGCCGAGGAGATCTGTATCGCGTACGGGATGACCGAGACGGCTCCTGTGTCGTTCATGACCAGGCCCGGTGACACGGTCGACCGCCGTGTCACGAGCGTCGGCACGGTGTTGGCCCACGTCGAAGCCAAAGTCGTCGATCCGATCACCGGTCACGTCGTACCGGTCGGCACACCCGGCGAGGTCTGTTCGCGCGGCTACCTCGTCATGCGGGGATACTGGAACGATCCTGACGCAACCGCAGAAGCCGTCGACGGGGCGGGCTGGATGCATACCGGCGATCTCGGGGTGATGGACGCCGCCGGTTATCTCAACATCGTGGGTCGCAGCAAGGACATGGTGATCCGTGGCGGCGAAAACATCTATCCACGTGAGATCGAAGAAGTGCTGTTCGAGCATCCCAGCGTCGCCGGCGCGCAGGTCATCGGCGTTCCTGACGAACGTATGGGCGAGGAGTTAATGGCGTGGATCCAGGTCCGCGAAGGATCCGCAGTCTCTGAGGACGACCTGCGCGACTTCTGTCGTCAACGTGTCGCGCATTTCAAGGTCCCCCGGTATGTGAAGTTCACGGCGGAGTTCCCGATGACCGTCACCGGCAAGGTACAAAAGTTCAGAATGCGAGAGATCGCGATCGCCGAGCTCGGCCTCGAAGCCGCCGCCGCGATCCAAACCGCGTAAACGCAACCCGCCGCGCCGACGGGTCGGGCACCGCGGTGCGGATCCGAAAGGCAGTGCAAGGCTCACGGCGCGAGCGGACCGTGGCCGGGAACGCACCGGTTACGAAGCTCCCCGATTACGTCGGCACCGGAGACGATGACCTCACCGGCCGCGAGGTAACGCCCCCGCGCCATACCCACTCCGGCCGGAGTTCCGGTGAAGATCAGATCGCCCGGATACAGCGTACAGATCGACGACAAGTACGACACGAGCGTCGGTATCGTGAAGATCAGGTCACTGCTGCGCGCCTGTTGCATGCGTTCGCCCGCGACGTCGCACCACAGCGCGATGTCGTCCGGATCGTCGAACGCGTCGACCGACACGAGGGCGGGTCCGATCGGTCCGTAGTTGGCGAAGCTCTTGCCGAGACAGAACTGCGGCGGTACGCCAGCCATCTGTACCGCCCGGTCGGAAATGTCCTGCCCGAGGGTGAGTCCGCAGACGACGCCCCAGGCGTCGTCGGTTGCGACGTGCGCGGATTCCTCGCCGATGACGGCAACGATCTCCACCTCCCAGTCGACCATTGAACCCGACAGTGGGATGTCGGCGGCCGGTCCGGCGATGCAGCTCGGGAACTTCGTGAACGTGAGCGGCGCCGGCGGCAACGGTGCGCCGGACTCTCCGGCGTGGTCGCGGTAGTTCAATCCGATACCGAACGATTGCCGTGGACGCACCACTGGTGCGCCGAGCACGGCTCCGGCGATCCGGCCCCCGCGTCTCGCGGTCACGCACCGCTCGCTCAGAGCGTGCAGCTCGCCGGCGCGCGCAACCGCCGCCATCGGATCGGCGAGGGTCGCGTCGCCAGTGAGCTCTGCGAGGTCGTACCAGGAGCCGTCGTATTCGAGCGCGGCCCTCGCGTTGACGTTCACCAATCGGAACACCGCCGTCACCCTACGACGCGTCGAGGTCGGCGTTCCAAGGCACCGACGCGCTGGTCCAGTGGGTGAGCGACGGGTTGACATCGGATTCGTCGTGCACATGACGCGGCGGTGTCTCGAAGGTCGCGTACGGATGCAGTCGCAACACGATGCGGTCCTCCTTCTTCGCCCCCTGGGCGACGAGCGGTCGGACCGCCTCGTCCAGCGGCTTGCCGGCCATGCCTGAGCCGATAGCCATCATCACGTCGACGATGCGTTCCTCATCGATGTCGATCTCGGCATCGCAATACACCTGCAGGTAGGTGGGCGGCCACTGCTCGTCGAGGACACACAACGACACCTTCGGGCTCCGTACCACCGCGTTGGCCTTGACACGCGCTCGCATCGTCGAGATGAGAATCGTGTCGTTGTCGCTCATCACGTAATAGACGATCGACAGTGCCGGACCATCGTTCTTGCGCTGATAGCCGAACACCGCGGTGCGGTGGCTGCAGACGAACATACGGCGCTCTTCGGGTGTCATGCGGACGCCTTCATGACGGCACGGATCATCAAGTCGACGACCAGATCGGCATGCGCGGCCACGAATTCGGGCGTGAACGGATCGATGCCGGTGAGCCGAGCACACTCGGGGGCCATGACAAACACCGTGGCGGCCGCACCGGTAAGCAAGTAATAGAGGTGTGCGGGCGCGATCGGCGCGTGCGTACGCCAGCCGGCGAGGCGCTCGAACATCGCAATCGCGTTCTCGTACAGCGGCCGAATGTGGCTGTCGACCAGCCAATCCAGACGTGCGCCTGGCTGTTTGCTTTCCTGCATGATGATGCGGTGCAGTTGCGGATTCGCCGCGGAAAACTCGACGAAGTGGCGAATCATCAACTTCGCGATCGTCACGTCGTCGACACCACGCAGGCCGGCCAGGCGACTCCCGATCGAAGCGCGAAACCGGTCCAGGAGATCCCCGACTGCGGCGCGCCACAGATCGTCCTTGCCCGCGAAGTGATAGTGCAACAACGGCTGAGTGACGCCCGCACGCTCGGCGATCCTCCTCGTGGAGGCCCCGTCGAAGCTGCGCTCGGCGAAGAGGTCCAGCGCCGCCTCGAGAATGGCCCGACGGCTCTCGAGCCCTGGTCTGGTCGAGGCGACCCGCACCCCCCGAACTTATCGGTCGATCAGTATAAGATCAAATATCTGGTCGAGTGATCAGGTTGAGAAGCAAATCGGTGGTGACGGGCCCGCCGGGCCGGAATGCGTCAACCGCCTTCGATTCGGTCGGTACGGCTGACCTGGACCGTCCAGCACGACGCCTTCGCAAGCTGGTTCACGTCGCCGGCCGGCCGGCCGGCAGTCGGGTCGGGCTCTCGGTCTGGCGTCGCTGGTCGCGGGTCGGTCAGATTCGCGGTGCTGTACGCCTGAACTCCGCGACGATCGACGGAGTTGTCTATGCGGTCACCCGCCGATGCCGAAACCGCGGCGCGCCGAACATCGCAATGCACGCATCGCATCGACGCAACCGTGTTCGTCGGGCCCGCGTTCACGACCCGGCTCAGCGTCAGGGCAGACCTGCCTCGGCCGGGAGCCGACGACCCCAGCTCGTCGTGGGCAGCTCACCACGATGATCGACACCCGTGCCTGTTCAGTGGCGAAAGACTCCGCAGCGTCTTACGATGCCCGACCACGCTCGGTGTTGTCGGGCGAGTTCCGGGAAGCGCGCAAGGATCGCAGGGATGTACAAGCGCAGCGTGGCGATGTTCGCGATGTTGACTCTGGTCGTGTCGTTGGCTGCGTATGTGTCGCAGTCCGCATTGTCGGCGACGACGTCGACGGCCTCGACGACGCCGACGACGATTCCGACCAGCGAGATCACGGCGTCTTCGACGACCAATCAAACGATCGGGATGCCCCGGGCTGCCAACAATCTGGCCGCTCTTACGCTCGGTTCCCAGAAGGCCTCCACAACTCCGAAGGTCGGCGAGCTGGACCGCTGTGGTGGGGCGCCGAGCGGCGGCCCGCCCGTGTTCACCCCACCATGGGTTGATACCGCCGCGGCCGTGTGGGACGCGAAAACGAAGGTCGCGGTGCAAGGCGACGTCACCCGCACTGCTTCGTTCGAGGTGACGCACACCGGTTCCGACGAAGTGCTCACTGGGAACGGCCTGCCCGCTCGGTCGGGCACGTTCCCGGTAGCGAGGTCCGACCCTGCCTTTGCGTACAACCCCGACGAGGGTTCGATCACCGCGCATTCGATCCGTTTGTCTGTGCCGTATACCCCGAAGGTGAACAGCCAGCCCCGATGCGAGGCTGGGACTGTCGGGATCGCCGTCAACGGCATCCCGATCCTCGATGGGTTCGATGCGGGCGGCAACGACGCCTCGGCGGTCGAAACGCAGGACACCTGTCACGGACACCCGAACAATTTCGTCGGGTACCACTATCACTCGCTGTCACCGTGCTTGCTGTCGAATGCCGCGCGAACGCATGCAACCCAGGTCGGCTGGGCACTCGACGGGTTCGGCATCTACGTCGAATACAACAGCAAGGGACAACTGCTCACCGACGCCAATCTTGACGTCTGTCATGGCAGAACAAGCCTCGTCTCCTGGCACGGGGAGATGGTCGACATCTACCACTACGACATGACGTTCGAGTTTCCGTACACCGTCGGCTGCTTCCGCGGAACCCCGTCGTCGTTCGCGGGAATGACCATTGCTGGCGCGTCCTTGAACCGGTAGGTCTGCGACCACGACGCGGCGCCGGCCCGTCGCCGATCGAGTTGGAACATTTGCGCCGCGTGGGGGAAGGGGACGCGGTCGTCACGTTCCGTGTCGACGTCGCGCCGATATCGCGGTGGCGCACTGCTCCGACTCGACCGCGTTGGTGACCACACGGTGTGGATGCTCGCCACCGCGCGCTTTCTCGACTCGGCCATGACGAGCGCCTGCCGCGGTCGTCTCGGCGCCGCGGTGAGCGCACATGGCGGTTGTCGGGCGCGGCTTCGCGCCGGGTTGGTGTCGCGGACGGCGTCGGGGCCCGCACATCTGGTTGCACCCACGACGCGAAACGTACGGCCCGGTACGGTGGGTCGCGGCGGTCCAGCGTCCGTTCGAAACACGGTTGTCGAGGAGGAACATCATGAGCATCGCCGAACACTCCACGCACGAAGACCATGGGCACCAACACGGACCCGCGTGTGGCCACGCCTCCGCCCAGCATGGCGACCATGTTGACTACTTCCACGACGGCCACGCCCACGTTGCGCACGACGGCCACTGGGACGAGTGTGAGGAGCCCGCACACGCGTCGCACGGGGATCACGCCCACATGCACGGCGACGGCTGCGGTCACGAGGCGATTCCCCACGGAGACCACATCGACTTCCTCCACGACGGGCACCGTCACGCCGGCCACGACGGCCACTGGGACGAGCACTGAACTGCGCGCCCGACGTCACCGCCACCAGACGCTTCGCCCGATCGCCGCTGGTCTGTCAACGCGGTGACGAAGATGCTGTGATCGAAGCTCTGAAACAGACGCGCGACACCTGCGCGCGGTCAGACCAGATCGACCAGCCTCGCGGTCGATCAACGGGGAAGCGGCAGAGTTGGCGGTCGAGCTCGGTCCGCAGCTGAAGTCTGCTCATCGTCTCGGCAGTGGTGTCATCGGTCGCCGGCTGTCCTGTCACGGCGAGGACGTCACGACCGGTGCGAGGCCGCCGGCCGTGACATCAGAGATGCCGGGGTGTGCGTGTCGCCAGGCGGTCCAGGCCTGCGTCGCGGCATAGGCCGTGGCGCTGATCGTTCCGACGAAGAATCCGATGGGCAGGTTGGTCGTATAGGAAAGGGCGATCGCGGCCCAGACGGTTGCGACTGCGATGACGACCGACAGCGCCATGGCGCCCTGCGGTGTGTTGGCCAAGGAGCGGGCCGCGGCGGCGGGTCCGATGAGAAGACTGAAGATGAGCAGCGAACCGACGACGGGGACGGCCATGGTGGTGGCGAGCGCGACGACGACGAGGAACGCGAGTTCCATGCGGCGGGGCGCGACGCCGCGTGCTTCGGCGACGTCGGCCATGACCGACGACAGCAGCAGCGGCCGGTAGAGGATCAAGATGGCCACGATGCACCCGGCACCGATCGCGGCGGTGGGGAGGAGTTCGTTGTTGGCGACGCCGAGGACTTCCCCGAACAGCAACGAGTAGATCTGAGGCGCGTATTCGGTCGTCATTGACAAGAAGAGGGCGCCGAGGCCGAGCATCATGACGATGACGAGCGCAGTGGCGACGTCGCGGCGGGCGCGGTGGCCGAGCGCGCTGATGGCGAGCGCGCCGAGGAGTGAGAACACGCCAAGGCCGACGATCGTGTTCACGCCGATGAGGCTGGCGCCCGCGGCGCCGGCGAAGGCCCCGTTGGGCAGTGCATGCGCCGCGAACGCCGAGCCGCGCATGACGGTGAAGAAACCGACGACGCCGGCAACGACCGCGACGATGGTCGCGGCTTCCCAGGCGCGGATCATGAACCCGGCAAACATCAGGCTGGGTGGGTTGCGAGCTGACCCGGTGCGCTGCGGATCCGTCGCGGGGAGGGGAGTTGAGCGGCGAGGTAGAACACCAGCACGAGGGTGACGACGAAGAAGCTGACCGGCCAGCCTTGATGGGTTGGTGGCCAGTCGTAGCTGTCGTAGGCGAGAAGGATCCCGATCCAGGTGGCCGCGACGCCGACGGTGGCGGCGAGGACCATCGCGAGGCCGGTCCGTTTGGTCAGGCGGAGCGCGGTGGCGGCCGGCCCGACGAGCAGCGCGGTCGACAAGATCGCGCCGATCGTGACCGCCGACAGTGAGACCGCAATCGCGAGCGCGAAGAGGTAGCCGATGCCGACGACCCGCAGCGACACGCCGCGGGCGGCGGCGAGATCGGGACTGAGGGAACTCAACAGCAGGGGCCGGTACAGCACGACGACGACGCCGACGGCGGCGAGCGCGAAGACCGTGATGATCGGGACCATCGAGGCGGAGAGCTCGAAGATCGACCCGAACAGCACGTTGATCGTGGCGCCAGTGGTGCTGGAAGTTGTGGTGTCGAGGTACAAGAACAATGCCGCGAGGCCGAGCGCCGCGCCGAGCACGATGCCGGTCGCGACGTCTCGTCCTCGGGGCCGGCGGATCCCGATGAGTTCCATCACTGCGGCGGCGACGAGGTTCATTGCGACGAACCCGTACAGCGGGCTGATTCCGAACAGAAACGCGGCGGAGCCACCGGCCGTGCCGATATCGGCGAGAGCATGGCCGGCGAAAGACTGACCGCGCACGACGGTGAAGGTGCCGACCACGCCCGAGACGACTGCGACGACTCCGCCGACCATCAACGCGCGTTGCACCGGCGGATTCGAAAAGAATCCCGGTTCGAACACGGGGCCAAGCAACGCGAGTTCTGTCACGCCAACCCGACCGCTGCGTCGCCGCCTCCGTGGACGGCGACGTGTTCGCGGGCGGCGACGACGAGGACGCGGTCTCGGACGTGGATGACGTCGACGTGGTGTCCGTAGAGTCGACTTAACGTTTCGGTGCAGACCACTTGGTTGGTGGTGCCGCTCGCGGCCCGTCCGGCGGCCACGTATACGACGCGGTCCATGACCGGCAGCAGCGGGTTGACGTCATGTGCGGAGATCAGCACCGCGACGTGCTGGTCGGTCGCGATCCGGGAGACGAGCGCGACGACTTCTTGTTCGCTGCGGATATCCAGGTTCGCGAGCGGCTCGTCGAGGAGCAGAAGTCGGGGTCGGCTGATCAGCGCGTGGGCGATCAGGATGCGTTGTTGCTCGCCGCCCGAGAGGTTCCCGATGCGGGCGTCGCCGAAGCGGGTGGCGTCGACCGCGTCGAGCATCTCGTCGATCAACGCGTTGCGGGCGGTGGACGGTCGAGGGATTCCGAAGCGGTGGCCGTCCAGTCCGAGACCGACGAGGTCGCGGGCCCGTAACGGCATGTCGGGATCGAGTGTGATCTTTTGGGGGACGTAGCCGATGAGCGGGTTCCGTCGAGACGCGGCCCGACCATCGATGAGGACACGCCCGGACGTGGCTGGCACCAATCCCAAGATGACCCGCAACAGGGTGGTTTTGCCGGCTCCGTTCGAACCGATCAGCCCAGTGAACTCGCCGGCTTCGATACCGAAGCTGACGTCGTGCAGGACCTCGCGGCCGGACAGCGACACGCTGATACCGTCGACGGCCAACAGGGCAGACCCAGCGATCGGGTCGGGTGCCACGATTACAACTTCTCCGTAGAGACGCCGTCGGCGACAGCGTTGTGGACGGCGTCGATTTCGGCGAGCATCCACGACTGATAGTCGTATCCGGGAGTCGGCATCGTCTCGTAGACCCCGACGATCGGGATGTGGGCCTTCGATGCGGCCGCGATGAACGTCTGGGTGAGCGCGTCGGTGACTTGCTGGTTGTAGACGAACGCCTTCACTTCGTGTTGTGTGAACAGGTGGGTTTGGAGGGCGACGTCCTGAGGGGCCGGGTCGACGCCGTTCATGATGTCGGCCTGGAACTGAAACGGGGTCAGATTGTTCGCGCCGGCCGCTTCGAGCATGTAGTCCGCGACGGGTTCGGTGGTCGCGACCGGGGTGTGCGGGTCGGTGGTTTTGAACTGCGCGATCGCGTGCAGCCACGGGTTCAGCGAGCTGATGAACTTCGCGGCGTTGGCGTTGAAGTATGCGCGATGAGCTGGCTGAACGCTCCCGAGATCCGAGGCCACGGTGTCGGCGACCTTCGGCATGGTCGTTGGGCTGTACCAAAGGTGCGGGTTCGGGGTGCTGTCCGGCAGTCCCAACAGGTGCTGCACGTCGATCACCTGACGTGTCGCGTTCGCGGACGCGGACTCGATCTTGGTCATGAAATCGTCGTAACCGACGCCGTTTTGAATCACGAGCTGTGCGGCGCTGACCGACCGGGCCACCTCGGGACTCACCTCGTAGGTGTGCGGGTCGGTGTTGGGGTTGCTTTCTATCGACGTGACGGTCACGTAGCGACCGCCGATCTGTGCCGCGACGTTGCCGTACTCGTTCTCCGCCGCGACCACCGCAATCGTCCCCGGCTTGGTGGGAGTGGCCCCCGGCGAAGCCGATCCGCACCCCGCCGCCCCCAACAAGGCGATCACGGCCAGCGCGCCAAACCCGGCTTTCGCACCGACGTCACGACTGCGAGCTCGCATGGCACCCCGGCCTCCAGTTATCGGGAGTGATTGCAGACAAGATAAACCGTAATCGGAACCAATCCAAATAAGCCGTTCATGGCTAGCTGCTTATATAGTGGGCGACTAATGTCTTCGGTGTGGCCCGGACCGAACCGCTCGACGCACTCGATGCCGCGGTCGAGTTCCTCAAGGCGCTCGCATCCACGGTCCGCCTCGCGGTGATCGCAGAGTTGAGCGTCGGCCCCCGCTGCGTCCACGAACTCCAAGCCACGCTGCGCTCCGACGCACGAGAGATCAGTCAGCCGTTGCTGTCGCAACACCTCAAAGTGCTTCGCGACGCCGGGCTCGTCACGACGACGCGCCGCGGCGCTGAGATCACCTACCAACTCGCCGACCACCAGGTCGGACGACTCGTCCACGACGCGATACGACGTTCCAAGGTCGAACCACGATGACGTGACCGACACGACGTCTCGCATGAAGCCCTGAACTGTCCGACCCACGCGCGATCGCAACGACCATTCCGACCCTGGACGGCAATGTCCACCAACTCCGCTGAACAACCTGCCCGATCTCCCCAAGAGCGGTCGACGCGCCAAAAACGCGCGCTCGCCGACGTGCTCGACGACGCGGACTCGTTCCGCTCCGCGCAGGAACTGTTCACCGAGCTGCGGTCCCGCGGCGAGAAGGTCGGACTCACCACGATCTACAACCAACTTCGCGTCCTCGCCGAAACCGGCGCCGTCGACGCCTTACGAACTGACGACGGCGAAACCCTCTACCGACGGTGCAACACCGAAAACCACCACCACCACCTCGTATGCCGCGACTGCGGACGCACGGTCGAAATCGAAGGTCCCGAAGTCGAACGTTGGGCCGGCCAGGTCGCTGCCACCCACGGCTTCGTCAACCTCACCCACACCATCGAAATCTTCGGAACCTGCACCGACTGCACCCGGACCGAACCGCCGCTGCCATAACTGCGCGCCGCGCTTCGTGCGACGAACGTGCGAGAGCTGCGACGTTCGCCCCGAGATTCGACACGGCCCATCGCAGTGCGACATGCGTGACGTCGCGGTCGAACCGCGGCCCTGATATACGCCGCGACGGCTTCGTCGGGTCGGGATCGTCACACCGGCGGCGGGTGATGATCGGTCGGTGTGGTTTCGACGCTGAGGGTGGGGACGATGCGGTCGAGCCAGTGGGGAAACCACCAGTTGGCTTTGCCGAGGAGTTCCATGGTGGCGGGGACCAGGACGCAGCGCACGATGGTTGCGTCGACGAGCACCGCGACGGCAAGTCCAAGTCCGAAGACTTTGAGGACGCGTAGGTCGCCGAGGACGAACGATCCGAACACACACACCATGATCGCGGCCGCGGCGGTAATGACCCGGCCGGTGGTCGCGAGTCCATCAGCGACCGCAGTCGCGTTGTCGCCAGTGCGGCGCCACTCGTCGCGGATGCGTGAGAGGAGGAACACTTCGTAGTCCATGGACAGCCCGAAAAGGATGGTGAACAACATGAGGGGTATCCAAGGGTCGATCGGTCCGGTCTTGCCGATCCCGACCAGGGAGCCGAGCCATCCCCATTGGAAGACAGCGACGATGACGCCGTACGCGGCGCCGACCGATAACAGGTTCATGACCGCGGCTTTGAGGGGCACGGCGACGGATCGGAACACCGCCATGAGCAACAAGAACGAGAGGAGCACGACACCGGCGATGACCCACGGCAGTCGCCGCGCGAACTGGGCGGACGTGTCGATCGCAGCAGCGGTGACGCCACCGACGTACGCACGGACCTGTGTCCCGTGCGTGACCTCGGGAACGACATGCTCTCGGATGTCGGTGACGAGATGTTGAGTGCGGGTGTCTTGGGGCGACGTGGCCGGGATCACGATGGTGACCGCTGCATCGCCGGCGGCGTTGAATGATGCCGGGACCACGGCCGCGACGTCCGATGTCGCAGCGAGTCGTCGCGTGAGTTGGTCGAGCACGACGCGGTCGCCGCCGGACGGAAGTTCCGTCGCGATCACGAGCGGTCCGTTCACGCCAGGCCCGAAGCCGTCGGCCAGCAGGTCGTACGCGCGTCGTGTTGTGACGTTGGTCGGGTTGTTGCCGTCATCGGTGAAGCCGAGGTGCATCGAGAACAGCGGGATCGCGAGCAGGACGAGCACCGCGGCTGACGCGCCGGCGGCGAGCCACGCTCGGCGTTGGATGACGCGGCTCCACCGGTACCACAGGGACCGGGTGTCCGACGTCGAGCCTCGCTGCAACAAGCCAGGCAGGTGGAAACGATCGATCGCGCGGCCGGTGTAGCCGAGCACTGCGGGAAGCAGCGTGAGCGACGCCGCCATCACCAAGACCACCGCCGCGATCGCACCGAACGACAATCCGTACACGAAAGATGCTCCCAGCAGCAGCATCCCGAGCAGGGAAATGACAACCGTGCAACCCGCGAACAGCACGGCGCGGCCTGACGTTGTCAACGCGTTCGCGACCGCGTCGCGGGGTTCGTCACCGTCATGAAGGCGCTGCCGGTACGTCGTCACGATGAACAGGGCGTAGTCGATCCCGACGCCGATGCCGATCATTGCCGCGAGTTCGGTCCCGAACGTCGGGACGACGACTGTCCGGCTGAACAGATCGATGACGCCGATCCCGACGCCGATCCCGAACAGGGCGGTCATGATCGGCAGCCCCATCGCGATCACCGAACCGAATGCGAGCAACAGAATCACGATCGCGGCAAGGATCCCGACCCCTTCGCTCGAGCCCGGGCTCGCGGGTGCTGCCTTGTCGATCGGCGCGCCGCCCAGCTCGACTTGGAAACCCGGACGAGCTGCCGCGCGCGCCGTGTCGATGACTTTTTGGATTCCGCTGGTGGTGAGGTCATCGGTCTGCTTCGAGAACTGCACCTGCGTGTACGCAATGTGTCCGTCCGGCGAGACCTGACCGAACACACCGGCGTCGAACGGACCGCGCACATCCGTGACGTCGACGAGCGGCCGCACGTTCGCGTCAACCCGTTCGATCGCGGCGCGAGCTGTCGTGACCAAAGCCGTCGTATGGAACACGATGTCGGCGCTGTCGCCCGCACGGGTCGGGAACCGCTGACTCAAGATGTTCTGAGCAGTCTGCGACTCTGAGCTACCACCGCCAAGCTTGTTCTCGAATCGTCCGCGCACCGCGAACGCTCCGACCGCGATGACCCCGACGAGAGCCACAACCCACAGCGTCACGACCTGACGTCGATGGTCGACACACCACAAGGCAACCCGAGCCAGACGCGACTTTTCGATCGTCACGACGTTCCGCTCACGGAAGTCCACTGTCACGTCGAGACGTCCTTTCAATCCCGATAGCCAAACAGCGCACAAGCCTACGCGGCGCCGAAACTCGATCCGGCTGCGAGCCCGGACCTCCCGAGCATCCGACCAACGGCCCAGCATGAGCCTCCGAAGCTCAGTTCTTGAGTCACGTCACGGATTGCGCGAGGTGCGGACGTGACGTGACAGTTCGAATTCGTTGCCGCGATCGGCGGGAACCGGCGACCCCGAATCGAACGAGGTTCCCGTCCAGGTCGGTATGTCACGAGGTCTTCTCCGTCGTGGGCTCCGGACACGATTAGCCGACTGCGAGCACGACAAACAGTGGCCGATGTACGTCTGTGCGCGAGCTGCACCGGCTCATGCTCCTTCGGCGGTGACGATGCGTGCACGCCATCGGCTCAGCGTGATCGCTTGGAAGTTTTCGGCGGCCCGCTGATCGTGCGATCACCGACAACCTTGGCGAACCGACCCTGGAGCATTGCCGGCCCGTTTCATCCGCTCGGTTGACCTGCGCGAACACTGACCGTACGGTACCGACCGTTGTTCGAACATCTCGCCGGGTGGTGTCGCGCCAGTCGGCTAGGTCTCAAGGTATACAGAAGTGGTGCGCCCCGCGGCCGTCGCGCGCGTATGACCCGGTCGAAGCGAATGTCGGAGGTGAAGTGCATGTCAGGGACGGGAGTGCTCCGACGTTGGGGCACGACGGTGGTGGCCGTCTCATGTGTGGTGCTCGTCGGCGCTTGCAGTTCGTCGAGCAAGCCCGCGGCCACGAACACTGCCACGACGAACTCAAGCACGAGTACGTCGCCGCACACGACCACGGTGGTGACGCCCGCGTCACCGTTAGCCGTCACCTGGATGCCGGGCTTCGCTGCTCCCGGGACGCCAGCAACCTACGACAAGGTCGGTGTGATCAAGGTCGGTCCGGCCAGCGCCAAGAACGTCTTGGTGCTCGAGCCGGGAACCTCGGCCGGAAGCGCCTACTTCGTGCCGCTCGCTAAGTGGATCGTCTCGACCGTCACCGGCTGGCAGGTCTGGTCCGTCGAGCGCCGCGAGAACCTCCTCGAAGACCAGTCCGAACTCAACTTGTTCAAGCAGCACAAGGCATCGGCGACGCAGCTCTTCGACTACTACCTCGGCTATCTCAAGGACCCGGCTATCAAGCATCACTTCCAGCTCATCCCGAACTCGACGGTCGCGTTCGCGAAGCAGTGGGGAATGAACGTCGCAGTGCAGGACCTGCACAACGTGATCGAAGCCGCGAAGGCGCTCGGCGGGAAAGTCGTGCTCGGTGGCCACTCCCTCGGAGGGTCGGTTGTCACCGCGTACGCGACGTGGGACTTCAACGGCCACGCCGGCGCCGACGATCTCGCCGGTTTGGTCTACATCGACGGCGGCAGCGGCCCGAGCGCGATCAGCGCTGAGGCGGCGACGAGCGAACTGCAGTCCCTCGACGCTGCGAAGATGTCACCCTGGCTGTCGTTCGGTGGGATCGGCGCACCCTACGCCGGCGTTTTCAACGCCACCGGATCCGCGGCCGCGCTCCTCGACCCCAACGCACCGTCACTCGGTCAAACCTCAGGGCTGTTGCCCACAGACATCGTTCCCCCAGTTCGGGTCACCAATGTCGGCCAGTACGGCTACGCACTCAACGTCGCGACCTCTCCGGTCGGCTTGCTCGCCGCCCAAGCCCACCTCGGCGTCGGCGTCGCAGCCGCCGGTCCCATCCATGGGTGGAACGGCGCCGGCGCGCTGACGCCCATCACCAGGTACGAAACCATGTTCTCCGGGGTAGGCATGAACAATGTCGACGGCACCGAGTGGTACTTCCCTCAGCGTCTGACCGACGACACCGCCGCGGTTGATAACGGCAACGCCAACCCGGCACAAGGCGTCCTCGACGTCAACGCGACCATGGGACACGACCTCCCCAAGGACCTCCTCATCTATGCGTTCGGTGCGCGTCTCGGCGGCCCCGCGGTACTCCAGGGTGCGCGACTCCTCGCCGCCCAATCACAGATACCTGCGAGCAACCTCACCCTCTTGAACCGTCAGAGCACCTACGCGCACAACGACCCGGCCGGGGCCTACCCCAACAACGCGTTCTTCGCTGACCTCATCCCATTCCTCAACAAGGTCAGCGCGAACGGCTGAGCGTGTCGCGACGCGGCTTCGAGCCGCGAAGGTCCCGTACCGTTTCGCGCGTCACCTGCCCCGGCCCCAGAGGGTCAGTCGGAACGCGCCGGATCGTTTCGTGAGCGCGGTGGCCCGACCGGCCCGTCGTCGCGACGTTCAATATGCGCGCGACCCCGTCATGGCTTGCGGGGTGCGACGGAACACCGACGCCGTCGCCCGGCTCGGGCCGCACATGATGACCGATTCGGCTACGACGCGCGCGCGCGTGTCCCGCCTGGACGTTTCGATAGACGGTTCGTGAACAACGCTTGAACCCTCGACGAGGGTCGCGTGATGCGCCGGTCAACCGCGAATCAAACTGAAATCGGACGTCACACTATGAGCGTGGTCGCGGCGAACGTCCAACCAATCCGGCGTCATCTCGATGACGAGTCGACACGCGCAACGTTGTCGCGCTGACGAAAGCATGGTCAGATCTGACGGCGTCGCAGGTCCGATTCGCGTTGAGACGACAGACCCGAACCGCGGGCCGCCGCAAGTGTCAAATGCTCAAGATCGACAGGCTTCGCGATGAGGATCCCAGCGGCCGAGGGCACAACATGACTGAGTACACCGTCGAGCCCGACGACCGGTGCTCCGCGTGCGGTTCACCCGCCGTCATCATCTACAGGCAGCGACGCGACGCGAAAGGCGACGTGTCGCTGAGGATTCCGCACGATGTGACCTGCTCAAAACCGGGGTGCATGCATTGTCCGCCCCTGTTGAGAAGTCAGACGCAACGGTCCTCGGTCCCTCACGATGACCGCCGGACCTGACCGCGAGGCGCGGACGCGCACAGATAACAGTTTGGGAAACTCCGATCCATGTCGCAGTCCGCGACGGGAGATCGCGCGAGGAAACGAGAACCCGGCGCGGACGTGCGCGCGGCAGGTGCTCCGAAACTCGGAACTTCTGAGCGGGTCGCCACCCAGGTCGGCTTCGTGGCGGACGTTCGGCGAGCCCGGGTGAAGTCGTCGCGCCTTGAACATTCGGGTTTGTTGTCGTCGTGCGCGGCGACATTGTCGGCGTCGCCTCGTCGCGGAACGTCTCATCGAGCCGCGATCGCTGGCCAGCCGGATCGAGTGACGTACCAGACCGTGGCGTTTCCGTTTGGAACGCTTAGACGATTACCCCTCGACGAGAGATCGCCGGGTTCGGTCAGGACACGCGACTGGGGTCGTTGCTGTCCCAGGCCGTGGGAGGTGCGAGGGATGTTCGGTCGATTGTCCGTCGGGCCGCGACCCAGTTCGGACTCACGTCTGACCGATTCGTCGAACAGTTGGTCCGCAGCGATGTCACGATGTTGGTCCCCGGTGCGCCACCATGGCGGATCCCGCCCATCGTGCGGACTCGCGGCGCCGCTTCGCTGTCATGCCGGGCATGAACCGGCGGCCAGACAAGCGAGGCGAAGGCGGCGCCACAGAGGTTGCACGTTGCCCGCGGACGGGTTTCACTGGTATTTCGGGCCGGGCAGACACAGGGCCTCGGGGGTGGGGTAGGTGGGTGTGAGGCGAAGCGTGAGGCGGGTGCTGACGCGCACCGCCGTCGCGATGTTCGTCGCGCTGCTCGCGCTCGCCGCGACCGCCGCCCCGGCGTGGGCGCAGCCACCGGATGCTCCGCCGGCGCCGACGGTCACAGCCGGGAACGGTCAGATCGTCGTGACGTTCGTCCCGCCCGTCAACGACGGCGGGAGCATGATCGTCGGGTACGACGCGACGTGCATGTCCTCGAACGGTGGCCTAGCCGGAAGCGACAGCAATGACGGGACGGTGACACCGATCGTCGTGACCGGCCTCACGAACGGCGCGAGCTACACCTGTACCGTCGACGCGTCCAACTCCGACGGTACGGGCGCCGAGTCGGACCCTTCGAGCCCTGCAGTTGTGCCGTCCACCATTCCTGACGCGCCCGCGGCACCGTTCGTCACAGCCGGCGACGCGCAGATCAATGTCGCGTTCGGTCCGCCGGCCGACAACGGCAGTCCGATCTCCGGCTACACCGCGACCTGTACTGCAGGCGCGAGTGTTGTCGCACGCTCCGGATCGGGTTCGCCGATCGTCGTGTCCGGCCTCGTCAACGGCACCAGCTACACGTGTACGGTCGACGCGACGAACGGCGACGGGACGAGCGCCGAGTCGGCGCCTTCCGCGGCGGTGGTTCCCGCGACCGTTCCTGACGCGCCGCCTGCCCCGACGGTTACGGCCGCGAACACGGCCATCACGGTCACGTTCGTTCCCCCGGCCAACGACGGAGGAAGCGCGATCACGAGTTTCACGGCGACCTGCACCGGAGGCAACTCGCCCGTTTCGATCTCGGGACCGGGCTCACCGATTGTCGTTGCCGGACTGGTCAGGGGTACGACATATTCGTGCTCGGTCACCGCGACCAACGCGGTCGGTCCCGGCCTGCCGTCGCCGGCTGGGTCCGTCACCGTCCCAGCCACGCTTCCGAACGCACCGGCGCGTCCCACCGTCGAGCGTGGGAACACGAAAGTCACGGTGACGTTCACCCCACCCGCAGATAACGGCTCCCCGATCGAGACGTACACCGCGACCTGCACTGGACTGTCGCCCACCAACCACGTGTCGTCGTCGGGGTCGGTTTCGCCGATCATCGTGACTGGTCTCGCCAACGGCACCAAGTACACGTGCAAGGTTGCGGCCACCAACGCGGTCGGTACCGGTCCAGCATCGACCGCCTCCGAATCGGTGGTGCCCGCCGCGGTGCCGGACGCGCCTCCCGAGCCGACGGTCGTGCGCGGCATCGCGACGATCGCCGTGTCGTTCTTCCGGGCAACCAACCACGGCTCGGCCATCATCGGCTACACCGCGACGTGCACGTCGACCAACCAGGGAAGAAGCGGTTCGAGTTCCGGACCGCACTCGCCGCTCACCGTCGCTGGCCTCACCAACGGTCGGACCTACCACTGCTATGTATCGGCCACCAACCACGTTGGGACCGGGCCGCGTTCGTTGCCCTCCGCGCCGACGGTCCCGGGGACCGCACCGGCCGCGCCGACGATTGTCTCGGTCGCGTCAGGTCTGGCGCCCGGACCTGTCGGACCGTTGATCGTTTCGTTCAAAGCGGGTTCCGACAACGGCACCCCCATCTCGTCGTACCGCGCGACGTGCACACCGACCGGTGGCGCGCCGCAGGTCGTCTCCAGTACCGGAACGCCGATCACCGTGTCGGGACTCACCACCGGCGTCGCCTACGAGTGCGGGGTGGTCGCGATCAGCGCGAGCGGGGTCAGCGGATCATCCAGAACGCTCTCAGCGACGGTCGGCACGCCGGGAATACCGAAAATTTCGTCGATCAGCGCGCACCTCCACGGTCTGACGCTCACGTTCGTCGTTCCGGCCAACAACGGGAACGTGATCTTGCACTTCCACGCGGTCTGCACATCATCCAACGGCGGCGAGACGGCCAGCCAGTTCGCACGCGCGAGCCCGTTCCCGTTGAACGGTTTGACTCCCGGCGGGCGGTACTCGTGCACGTTGACCGCGATTAACCTGCGGGGCGCAAGCCCGCCAGCCACCGCAGGCCCGGTCAGAGTGCCCTTCTAACCGCTTCGATCGGCCCGTCGAGCTGGCCCTGGCCAGCCTCCCTGACCGCGACGACGTGGTCTGCATGTCGAGCATCGACGGCATCGCTGCGCTTCGCGCCACGTCGCCGCGACTGTGGAACCCCTGAGCGGGACGATGCCACCAGAGGATCCAGCAGTCGGTCGGCGCGGCCGGTGACACCGGGTGCCGCGGGCGGTCGGGACAACGTTGTTAGCGTTAGAACTCGTGCCTAGCCGCCGTCGGGTCGCGAACGAGGAGCGTCTTCGGTCGCTGGGCGAGCAGATACAAGGTCGTGCCGTGCCCACGAAACCGCGGGTCGCGCGGCCAAAACGTCGGGCAACGTCGGGCGAACCGCACGAGCGGCCGGGCAAACAGACCTGGGACCGGATCGGGACACGCTGGCGGAATCTGCAGCGAAAGACGAAAGCGCTGTTCATTTCGGGCGCCGCGGTCATCGTCCTGGTGGGCGCGTCGGCAGGTTATCTCGGATATCTCGACAGTTTGATCCATCGGATCACGGTCGGCGGGCTCACCTCGAGCAAAACTGCCGGCGTCGAGAACATCCTCTTGGTGGGGTCGACCTCGCGCTGCGTGCTGAAACACCAGAGCATCGCGTACGGCTTGTGCTCACAAGGCGTGACCGGTGTGAACAGCGACGTCATGATGATCCTGCATCTCAACTACGCCACCCACGCAGTGTCGATCTTGTCGATCCCGCGCGACCTGTTCGTCCCCAACGCCCACACGACCGGTGCCAACAAGATCGATGCTGCCCTCGGGCAGAGTCCGACACAACTCGTCGCCGCAGTCCAAGAGGACTTCGCGATCCCGATCCAGCATTACGTCGAACTCAACTTCGACAGTTTCGCAGCAGTCGTCGACGCGCTCGGAGGGATCAAGATGTATTTCCCTGAGCCGGTCTTCGACGCCTTCTCGGGTCTCACCGTCACCGCGCCGGGCTGCATCCAACTCAATGGCGTGCGTGCCTTGCAGGTCGTGCGGGCACGCCACCTCCAGTACAAGGCCGCCGACGTGACCACATCGGACTACCACGCCTGGCCTCAAGAAGCGCAAAGCGACCTCGCCCGCATACGCCGCGACCACGAGTTCTTACGAGTTCTCGCCACCGCGGTCGCCCATCAAGGGCTCGGCAATCCGATCACGGACGCGAGACTTGTCGCCGGAGTCGCGCCCCAGCTCACCGTGGACGGCGGCCTGTCGATCTCCCACATGGTCCGTCTCGTCCGGACGTTCCATTCTGTCAATATCGGTTCGGCACCCGAGCTGACCCTGCCGGTCATGACGTCTTCGGCGTCGAACTACTTCTACCAAGGCGGCAACTACGGAAACATCGAGTTCCCCGCCGAACCGCAAGACCACGAGATCGTCGACGCTGCGCTCGGCGTGAGCACCGACACCGACACCATGACCGGCAAACCTCTGCCCAAACCGCGTTCGATCACCGTCTCTGTCGTCAACGGCACCGGCATCGGGAACCAGGCGAACCGGACCGCGTCCGCGCTCCACGCGCTCGGTTTCCGTACCGTCGGCGTCAGCGACGCCACGCCCGTCGGGCCGCTCTCAGAAACGGTCGTCTACTCCTCGAGTCGGGCAACCCAAGCCGCAGCCGAAGCCGTCGCGCACGCATTCTCGGGTGCGGTCATCCTGGCCCGCGGCGCGACCACGCACGGCGCTCAAGTCACCGTCGTGACCGGGACCGCCTTCAGCGTGCATAAGCCTGCCCCGCGGCACGCCGCCCGCACCCGAGTCACTGCTCGCCCTCCGTCATCCTCGCCCGCGACCGCGACCACGATCGCGAACCCGCCGATCCCCACGTCAGGGTCATTCAGCGAACCGACCCCGGCCACTGAAGGGCTTCAGCCCTGGGATCCCCGGTCATGCACAAGTTCCGGAACCGCCGGTCCCTAAAGGACGGGCGGCCGGCACGGACGTCGGCGTCCACATCTGGAGGCGCGCAACGCGTCCCGAACGATGCGTCGGATGCTGCGCTCCGGTCGCTGGACCGCGCGGCATGCCACACGGATCGGCCGACGCTCGGCCCCACAGGTTGGTTCAAGAACACCCGCGTGATGGTCGATGACGTGTGCGGTGCGGGCTGGGATGCTTTGCAAGGATGGCGAGGCATGCAAGTCCCCCGTGTCGAGCAACATTCAGATGGTGTGACCGTCTCCTTCGCGGGCGCCGCCGCGCGCCTCGGCGACGACGCCGGTTCGATCGCCCGCCCGACGGCAGGGACGGACGCGACCCAAGACAGCGTCGCGTTCGCTCGTGTAGCGATCTTCGACCTCAAAGGCGACGGTCATATCGATCCGCGCAGCGTCCTCGACGGCGGTGACGCCACACTGCTGGTACCCGAATATCCGCTGTACTTGTCGACCGACGCGCGGGTTGTACCGTCCGGCGGGACATCGGGCGCGGCAGGAAAAACCCCCTCCGGCAGGAACGTCGCTGACGTGTCGGGCGGACCGGCCGGCAGCGTCCGCACCGATCAGGCCATCGCCGCGTATCGGAGTGTCGCCGATGACACGACACCCGCGCCGGTGAACACCGTCGACGCTGCCACGCGTCGGGCGTGAGGACGACCAGGGCGTCATCGGGACACTGGTTGTCGCAGACACGACGCGCGGCGGTGTCGTCGACGCCGCCCGCTGGGCTTCGAGACGTCGCGAGGCCAGCGCCCGGGATCTGACCAGCCGCCGAAGCCGCTCGTACAGAAGCTCAAGCAGCCGACCATTCCGACGTCGCACCCACGACGGTTCAGCGGTCCGCCGCGCGCGGCGACTCCGCAAGACCGGATACGTACAATGGGTGTCGAGTCTGGAGTGTGGCGATGTTCGACCTCGGCCCCGAAAAGATCATGATGATCTTGGCGGCGGTATGCATCTTTTTAGGGCCGAAAGAACTTCCGATGGCGGCACGCAAGATCGGCGCGGCGACGCGTCAGCTCCGATCGTTCCAAGACACGTTGCGAGCCGAGGTCAGCTCCGCATTGTCTCTCGACACCGAACCATCCACACCATCCACCGACGCTGACGATCAGGCGCCGCCGACCGCGGCGCCTGTCGTGATCCATGAGCCGATACCCGAGGTCGGCGATTCGTTCATCTGACGCGCCGTGCGCGCCAGCCTCGGACCTTTGCGCACCATGTTCGAGGGGAACGGCCGACGTCGACGCACCAAGTTGCGTCACTCGACCGTCCATGCGGGCAGCCGACGCCGACGGTCTACGGACCGCCGCGACTCGGACAGATCTTGACGCTCGTGCACGTTGTCGTCGTCGAAAGCCCGTCGGCATTCAACCTCCCGCAGGGCGCTGACGCTGTCGCGCCTCGTTGCGTCACGTCCGCGACGAACGGGTGCGCGCACCGGGGGCGTCTCAGCCTGCATGGTCTCGACGCACGACAGCAGTCGCGGACTGCGTTCGCTTCGAACTCGCGTCTGTCGGCCGCGACTGACGAGTCGCTCGGCCTCTGCGTCACGCAACGCGTCGACTGGCCGCCCGACCCGCGGGGGCCGCCAAGACCACCGTTCGACCCGAGAAATCGTCGGCCTCGACGACCGGCCGACAACCATCGCGACATCCGGGGTTCGATTCGTGGACCACGGCCCGATCGGGACGTTGCCCTGCGATGAGGTGACTTCCGGCACTCGTCCAACGGGTGACATGGGCAGACAGTGGTCCGGAGAGGACGTCTTGAGCGGTCCTCGCAGCGAAGGAGACTCCATGGCCACGACACTCCAACCGCCTACGTCCGCGCCGTTGCCCCCCACCCTCGAACGACTGGCCGTGCTTCCCGCCCCGACCAAACGCGTCGCGTCCGGATACGCGAAGCGGTCCGAGCCGAGCCTGCCGTCGGTCGTGCACACACGGACGTACACGTCGACGAGTCAGCGGGTCGGCGCGATCGGCCTGTTCGGGCTTCGTCTTGCGATCGGCTTCGAGTTTCTCTGGGCGTTCTTGGACAAGACGTTCGGGCTCGGGTACACGACATCCAGCGCGCAGGCGTGGATTCATGGCGGGTCGCCGACTCGCGGGTTCCTGTCCGGCGTCAACGTCGGACCGTTGCAGGGGACGTTTCACTGGCTTGCCGGTATCACCGCGGTCGACTGGCTGTTCATGCTCGGCCTCCTCGGTGTCGGCGTCGCGCTCATCTTGGGCGTCGCGCTCCGTCCGGCCGCGATCGCCGGCTGCACGATGCTCGCCATGATGTACGTCGCGACCTGGCCGTTCGCGAAGCTGGGCGGCGGTCAACCGACTGGCTCGACGAACCCGCTCGTCGACGACCACATCGTCAGCATCGTGGCGCTCATCGCGATCGCGGCCTTCGCCGCGTTCAGCGTGGGTGCCCTGAGCCGCCGCTGGTCCGCTCTGGCCCTGGTGCGATCCCATTCCTGGCTCCGGTAGAGAGCCAGCCACCGTCGTCGGGACTCGCGACATTCACCGAGCTCAACGCCGACACGACCACGAACGACACACTCGGCCGACGGGCTGATGCGGTCGGATGTTCGGGACCGGGGACTCGCGAAGCGGCTTCCGACTGGGGGAGGTCGGAAGCCGCCGGTTCGCGTGGGATGGTCGGTATCGGTCCGGGTCGTGTCCCCGCATAAGTGCGGGGACGGGGTTAGCGGGTGACGGTGAACGGATCGTTGTTCGGGCGAGACGAGTGCTGGCCGATCACGATGTTGTTCGGAGGGCTGGTCCTACCGTCCGACTGGTACGAGAACGTGATCGACGGCGCGCAGTGCGTGTAGAAATCGAGACCGTCGATCCCGCCGTAGTTGTTGAACAAGAACGTGATGTTATGACCGTCGGGTGACACCTGGAACTGGTCGTTCCGTTCGAGCTGGACCGGCCGCACGTCGGTGAACTTCCCGGCGGTTGAGAGCTGTCCACTGAAGGTCTTCAAGTTCGTCTTGTGATGCGTAACCCGAATGTTCCAGCCGTTGCTGTCGTGCCACATGTAGATCGCGCTCGTGGTGTACGGATCGATATCGTGCGGGGTTCCCTGCACCCAACTCGGCCACGGATCATCTTTCGCGGTCTGACAATTCGCGGATCTCGGTGACGTCGCAGTCTTCGCGGCCGCGACCCCTGACGTCGCGAGCAACGAACCCGCGATCAACGCCACACCGACCACACCGGCTGCTGCGATACGCACCCTGGTCGTTCTCATCATGCCCCCTGAAGGTTTCGTGCGCGCTCGAAGACAACGAAACATTCGTCACCACCGACCGCGAGGTTGGTCCTGCTCGCGACTGTCGATGAAGTCATCGTCCAAGCAACAAAAAAGGAAACATCACGTAAGGAACCGGTCATCGCCCGCGAACTCGGCCGCAGCGACACGACGGCGCGTTTGCCGAATCCCGGCCTGGAATGTGACAGAGCACAACCGGCTGCGACGGTCGGACTTTTCGGTGTCCGGTCGTGCCGACACCTTCAGGTATTCCTCCATCCCATGTGCTGTGTGCGAGCGATGCCCGAAGACGATGGTTGGCGCGGTGACGTCGGGTCGGAGAGCGGTCTTGTGCCCACCCGGAGTTCGGTTCGGACGACTCGCGGCACGATCGTTTGAGCGTGTTGGCCCCGCGCGTGTCGTGCTCATCGTCGGACCCAGTTGTCGACAACGAAACCGGAGCTGCCCGAACGGGGCCTCTCCGGTCAGGTCGCTAGTCGCCGTGACTGTGCGGCGGGATGTCGAGGGCCGGGTTCGCGTCGAAGAACCCGGACGGTATGAGTGAGAATCCGGTGCGTTCGACCGGCATGATCGGCCATTCCTCGGGCCGAACGATATGGGTGACACCGAAGGTGTGCCACACCACGAGGTCGGTCTGCACCAATGACCGGTCGGCGGCGGTCCAGCGGGGAAGCCCATCACCTCCCGCGTGTTGATTGGGATAGTCGCCGGCCGCCCACCGTTCGGTCGGGTCGTAGGACGTGACCCACAGGTTGCGGGTCGCGAACCCGGCTCGTCGCCCGATGCTGGACTCAGGATCGGCTAACAGCGTGGGAGTCGATCCTGGGACGAGCTTGTAGGCGACCGGATCTCCCGCGGCGTTGAGCACCGCCGGGTTGACGATCTTCCAGGCCCGGCTGCGGGTCGGGTCGACAACTCGGAGCGCGGCCCGTTCGTGTTCGAGAGCGGTGGCCCGAACCGCGAACGCGTTGCCCCACGGGTTGTCGGGACCGGCAGGTTCGGCTTCGACATCGATTTCGTAGATCGAGTTGGCCGTGCCGTCCACGTCGACGTCGAGGCGGGCGCAGAACAGATGCTGATGGTTGGGCGCAGCAAGCTCCGAGGTGATGCGCGTCGCGTGGCGGGGAACGTCTCCGGGACCCAAGGCGATCGTCGTGACGATGCCGGTGAGCTTCACTTCCATCTCGATGGTGCCGTCGAGGTAGAAGTACCAAAAGAATCCGTAGTCGTAGTTGCCGGCGGTGGCGACCGAACTGACGACGAGGCGTCGGGCTCGGCGGACTTCGCTGGCTCCGACGGCCAGGTCGACGTGCTTCCAGCCGATTCCGACGTCTTCTTCGTGGATGCACACCGCGTTGTTGATCACATAGACATTGCCGCGTTCGCCGACCATCGCCGCGTCGAGATAACGGATCTCTCCGAGGCAGTCGCAGCCCACGGCCAACGAGTTGGCCATCTTCCCCAGTCCCCACTCGCTGGCGTCGAAGGCGTTCTTCCAGCCGTGCATCGGGCCGGGATCGCCGTACGGGACGACCATCTCTGTGATCGATGCGCGATGCAAGATTGATCGGATGCGGCCGTGATCCTCGTAGCCGACGGTGTGGAAGACAAGCCCTTCGTGCGGATCGAGACTGACGCGCATCGACCACCGTTGCCAACACAGCACATTGCCGTCGATGGTGAAGCTCGGCCCTTCCGGCTGGATGATCTCGATCGGCTTGAGGTCGTCGCGCCACGGTCTGGTGTCGGCCGAGTGGTAACGACCGCGACCGCCGGGGATCGGGACGGCGCCGTGATCGACGACATCGAGCACTTCCCGGCGACCAAGATCGACGAGCGCGATGACCCCTTCGATCGGTCGCGCGTGCTGATTGTCTTGCGGCTCGTCGCGCACGTATGAGATGGCACGACCCAGACGCCGGCCGGTCTCCTCGGCGAGACCGAAACGCCCGGCCGGCCAGGGATCCACTTCGACCTTGGTCAGGTCCTCGATACCGCGGCGTCGCATCGCGTCCTGCCAGCGCGGATCGGCGCGCACGGCTTCGGCCGTCAGCCAACTGTCCTCGACCAGCATCGTCGGGCACACCCCGTCCACCTCGGTGACGGTCACGACTTCGTCGCTGGTCAGCGAGACGAGCGCCTCGGTGCAGGCCATCTCGGGCCCGATGACCAGACGAAACTGGACGCGACGATCGATCGCGGTGTCGGCAGTTGCATGGTCAGCCAACGCCGCCTTGGTTGGCTCGTCGAGATACACGTCCGCGAAACGGGCGTCGGCCGAGATGCGCGGGTCGGCCCGCAAGAGTTCGACGGCGCGCTTCAGTTCTTCGCCCGACAAAGGGTCGAGCGGATCTGGGTGAACAGATCCTGGTGAGACAGTCGGTTCCATGTCTGTGTGGTAGCACCCCGCCCGCCTGTTCGCCCGACCCGGCCGGTCAACCTGGCCGGTCCGACCGAACGACGCCGCCGATCGGAAGACCGCCAACCGAACGCAGCCGACGGTGCGGGTTGCGACCGAGTGAGGATTGCGACGCGACCAGCCGCGGGCACGACGATGCCCCGTGACGTGATGACATCCGACGCGGCCACGACGACGTCGAAGTCGACCCGCGGGACGCGACGCGTCGGTCGCGGTGAGAGGTGACGAACTCGCAACTGGCCGAGACGGTCCGCGACGGTGCTGGTCGATCGGTCGAACGTTTCGTGCGTCGCCCAGATCCCAGTTCGATCGGTCCGGACCTCGGCGCAGGGCTGGCGTCGACGGCTGAGGTGGCCATCCCCGACGGTCGCGTTCGGACGCCGTCGGCGCGACGGGACGGCCGGCGCAATCTTCACGTCGCTTCGCACCGGTCGCGAATTGCGTGGTTCGCGGGCGGGCGTCAGCCTGTGCGACGAGGTCGCGACCTGGTGATGGCAGGTCGGACACGACGCGGGTCGAGCGGAGGCCGACGTGGGTGGGCCGACAAGCCCAACTTTGGTGATCCTGGCCGCCGGATCGGGCTCGCGGTTCGGCGGGTTGAAGCAGCTGGTCGAGGTCGGCGCGGACGGCGCGGCGATCATGGACATCTCGTTGGAGAGGTCCGCGGCCGCCGGTTTTCAGCGTGCGGTGATCGTCGTCGCGCCTGGGATGGAGCCGCTCGTCCGTGCGCATCTCGACATCATGGGTCGCGGCGCTCGTGTGGAACTCCCGGTGGAATTGGTGGTGCAGCCGATCCTCGAAGGACGTTCGCGGCCGTTGGGGACCGCCGATGCTGTGCTCGCCGCACGTACGGCCGTCGATGGGCCGTTCGTCGTCGTGAACGCCGATGACCTGTATCCAGCCGACGCGTTCGAGATGCTTGTCGCCCATCTGCGCGCCGGTCCCCAACATGAGCATGCGATGGTCGCGTTCCGGGTTCGGGCCACGCTCACCGCAGGCCGTCCGGTCTCGCGCGCGCTGGTCGACGTCGATCCCGCCGCCGCACTCGTCGCGATTCGCGAAGGTACCGTGCACAGTGCTGCGGATGGTCTGCGTTTCGAGTCTGGCTCGGCGGTGCAACCGTTGCGCGGAGACGAATACGTCTCGATGAACATGTGGGCGTTGCGCGTCTCGGTCTTCGACTCCCTCGCCGACGCGGTTCGCGAGTTTGTGGCCGACCACACGGCCGGTGAGATCTTCCTTCCTGACGTGCTCGGGTCCATGGTGAATTCAGGCGCGACGGTGCGGGTGTTCGTCTCGGAGAGCCCCTGCGTCGGGGTGACCCACCGCGAAGATGTGGCGGTCCTGCGCGCCATGGTGTCATGACCGAATTCGCGACCGTCGAAGACGTCGCGAACGATTTCGCGCTGTCCGGTCCCGTGGTTTCGGTCCGGCGCTTCGGTGCCGGTCACATCAACGAGACGTTTCTGGTCGCGACGCCAGGCAGCGACTACATCGTGCAACGGATCAACCAAACCGTATTTCCGGCGCCGCAACAGCTCATGGACAACGTGATCGCCGTGTCGACACATCTGGGCGGTCGGCTCGTCCCGCAGCTGGTTGCCGCCCGCCGGGGCGGATGGCTGGTCTGCGCCGGCGACGACGTCTGGAGGGCATGGGTCCGACTCGCTGGCGCCGCCACGATCGGGCGACCAACCCCGACACGCGCGGCTTCGGCCGCGCAGCTGCTCGGCCGATTTCATGGCGCACTCGCGGATCTCAACCCGAGTCTGTTACACGAGACCCTGCCTGACTTTCACGATCCGGCGCGCCGACTCGCGAGGTTGCGCGAGGTCGTCGATGCAGATCCGTTCGGTCGCGCCGACGAGGTCGGGGCCGAAATCTCGGCGGCGTTCGCGGCGGCGCGACTGGTCCGGACGGCCGAAGAGCTCATCACTTCGGTGCCGTGCCGCGTCGCACACAACGACGCGAAGCTCGACAACGTCGTGTTCCGAGACGGCGAGGCCGTCTGCCTCGTCGATCTCGACACGGTGATGCCGAGCGCATGGTTCTGGGACGTCGGCGACCTGGTCCGCACCGCGTGCACCCGCGCCGCCGAGGACGACGCGCGACCCGGTCGTGCGGTGGTGGACCCGACGCTGTACCACGCGGTCCTCGACGGCTACCGGGACGGGTTGTCGACCGGAGTGTCGCCGACCGTCGGCGAGGTCGAAGCGCTCGAAGTGGCCGGCGCGATTGCCACCTACGAGCAGGCGTTGCGGTTCTTGACCGACTGGATCGCCGGCGATGTCTACTACCGCACGTCGCGTCCCGGCCAGAACCGGGACCGAGCGCGCGCCCAGCTTGGGCTGCTCGCGTCGATGCCAGGTACGGTCGGATAGTGAACGGTCTTCAGGTCCTCGACCGCGCCGCGCTGCCCGCGGTCGCTACGTTGTGCCGACGCGGCATTCCCGAACCGCCGACCTTCGACGAACTCGACGACGCCCTCTTCGCCGCCGACCAGCCGGCGGTCCTTCGCGGCGATCCGCAGATCGGCGTCGTCGCGACCGTGACCGGCGACGCCGGCGCCTACGTACGGCTACTCGTCGTCGACCCCGACGCACGGGGCCACGGCCACGGCCACACGTTGATGCACGCCGCCGAATCCGACGCCCGCGCCGCGGGCCAACGATCGGTCACGATCGGCGCGGACGCGCCGTTCTTTTTGTGGCCGGGCGTCCCGAGCGGCGCGACTGCGCTGCTGTGCCTGCTCGAACGTCATCGTTATACGCGTGTCGAAGCCAACTTCGACATGACGGTCGACCTCGCGACGATCCCTGACGATCCAGGTGGCCATTCGTTGGCGACGCCAGACGACCATGATGAGCTCGAGTCGTGGATGGCGACCCATTGGCCCAACTGGAAAGCCGAGGTGCTGCGCGCGTTGCACAAAGGGAACCTGGTGATCGCGCGGGACGACGTCGGGATCAGCGCGTTCTGCGGATTCGAGGTGAACCGTGCCGGATTCCTCGGACCGGTCGCGGCGCGACCCGACCTGATCGGGCGACACGCAGGTCGGCCCGTCCTCCTCGGCGCGCTGCACGAGCTACGCGGTCGCGGTCGCGACCACATCGAGGTCACGTGGGTGGGCCCGGTCGTTCCGTACGCCCGTGTCGGTGGCCATGTCTCCAGCGTGTACTTCGTCTACCGCCGAGAACTGCGATGAACTTGCTGCCCCGCCCTCGCTTCGTGGAGGTCGGCGACCGGCGAGCCCCGAACCGAGTCCTGTCGGAACGCATCGACACGTCACTCCCGCCCGAAGGCTACGAGCTACGGATCCGAGACGAAGGTGTTGACCTCATCGCGGGCGACGACGCCGGCCGTTTCTACGCACACGCCACTTTGGCGCAAGTCGCCCGCCTGTACGACGGATCGATACCGATCGGCACGATCCGAGACCATCCCGATCTCCCGGTCCGGGCGGTGATGCTCGACGTGTCGCGCGACAAGGTCCCGACAATGCAGACCCTGCACGATCTCATCGACCGGCTCGCGTCCTGGAAGGTCAATCAGGTCCAGCTTTACACCGAACACACCTTCGCGTACCGCAATCACACCGACGTCCATGCCGCGGCGAGTCCTTTGACCGCCGACGAGATCCTCGACCTCGACGCGTTCTGTCGCGAACGGTATATCGAGCTCGTTCCGAACCAGAACTGCCTCGGGCACATGAACCGCTGGTTGGCCCACGACCGGTACCGAGCGCTCGCCATCGCTCCCGACGGTTTCGTCGACCCGTACGGCCTCGGCCACGCCGCGATGACGCTCGATCCGGCGCAGCCAGGTTCGCTCACACTCATTCGGGAGCTTCTCGCCGAGCTGCTCCCGCTGTTCTCCAGTCGGCGTGTCCACATCGGCCTCGACGAGACATGGGAGCTGCCCCGTGAGCGCCTCGGTGAGTACTTCGACTGGATCGCGACGCTGCGAGCCCTGCCCGAACTCGCCGACCGCGAGGTCATCATCTGGGGCGACATGTTTTCAGGCGATGCCGAGCTCGTCGGACACGTTCCCGAAGGGGTGACGGTCTGCGAATGGGGTTACGACGCCGAATATCCCTTCGACGAACGGGTTGCGTTCCTCGCCGCGGCGCGCATCCCGTTTTGGGTTGCGCCCGGCACTTCGAGCTGGCTCAGCATCGGGGGACGTGTCACCAACGCGATCGACAACTGCCGTCACGCGGTCGAGGCCGCACTCGCGCACGGTGCGGCCGGGTTCCTCAACACCGACTGGGGCGACCGTGGACATCTGCAGCAGCTCCCGATCAGTGAACCGGGCCTCGCGTACGGCGCGGCGGTGTCGTGGTGTTTCGACACCAACGCGGACATCGATCTCGCGGCTGCGCTCAGCGTCCACGCGTTCGACGACCCGACCGGCGACCTCGCGTCGGCGCTCCTCGCGATCGGAGACGCGCACCGCGAGCTCACCCCGCAGGTCCCGAACCATTCGATCCTGGTGTTGCATCTGTACTTCCCGCAGGTCAGGGTCGGTCACGGGTTGACGAAGGGCATCACTGCCGGAGAGCTCGACGCGGTCGAACGTCGCCTCACCGCGGCCCGCGTCGCAGTCGACCGGGCCCGTCCCCGACGGCCCGACGCCGTGCAGCTCGCCGACGAGCTGCACTGGACCATCGACGTGTTGGCGCTCCTCACCGACGACGCACGAGCACGCATCGCCGGAGACGGCTCGCTCGGGTCGGTCTCCGAACCTCAGCGCCGCGAGTTCGCCGATCGCGTCGACTCGATCATCGATCGTCACCGCGCCTTATGGCTCGCGCGTAACCGCCCCGGAGGGCTTGCCGACAGCGTCGCGTGGCTCGACAATCTCCGTGCCGCATACCTCACTGGCCAGCCCGACCCAACCTGGGGCGGCTGGCCGACGCGTTTCACCTGACTGGGCGACCTGCACGACGCGACCGGCACCGGACGTCGTGTCGCGATCCTGGCGTGCGTCTCAGTCGACGTCGGCCGAACCGCGACGCGGTTCGGACTCGAGTGCATCGGTGATGGTTCCCGTGAGTTGCACGTTGAGGACGGCGCCGAGCAGCACCGCGTACACGGCGAGGTACGTGCCGATCATCACGATCACCGCGTCCGCCAACGCGCCGTACACGGCGGCGTATCGGCTCGAGAACCGCAGGTAGGTGCTGAACCCGACGACAACCACCGCCAGGCCGCACGCAGCTGCGATCGAGCCGGGGAGTATCGGCCGCAGTCCCATCTGACGTCCGACCGAAAATCGGTACAGTCCGGCGATCGCGCTCGCGACGAACACCAATAGGGCCGGGATCCCGATGGCCGCAGCGGCGGCGGCGGGCACGTGTGCGAGCGCACCGGATATCGCGGCGCCGACAAACGCGAGTGCGCCGAGCGCGATGACCGTCACGAACGCTCCGACGAGTGCTCGTCCGCGCGCGTCGACATACCGTTCGGGGCGCAGGCCGTACGCGGTCCGGATGGCGCGCTCAAGGTTGTAGACGCCGCCCGACGCGCTCCAGATCGCCAAGATGAGCGAGACGGCCAAACCGGCCGACAGGCCGACATGATCGGCTGCCGCGACCCGATGCAACTGGACGCTCAAGGTCGATCCGAACGACGACGGCCCTGCCTGGGCGAGGCCACCGAGATCGTTGGCGACGTGGCGGGGATCCACGACGAGACCGAAGATGTTCACCGCGGCGATCGCGGTCGGGAACGCCGCGATGATCAACCAGAAGGCGGCTCCCGACGCGGCCAGACCGACCTGTTCCGACCCCTGCTCACGAATCACCGAACGGACCAGATTGACCAGGGCCGCGCCGCGGCGATGACGGGACGCGAAGTCCGACATGCGCCGATCGGCGGACTGTTCGGCGTCGGCGATCTTAACGTCGACTGCGGTCAGGTCCTGTTCGGTCCGACGCGGTCCTGACGTCATAAGACCTCGGATGTGCGGTCCGCGGCCGCGACATCGACGTCGCCGCCGATCACGAGACGGTGAAGGGACGACGAGGCAGCGATCTTCGTCCGGGTCTGCAACGTTGCCGTCCCTCAGCATCGTGGGTGCGGTGTTCGATCACGTCGCCGGTTCGGACGGCGATCGGCCAGAAAGGTCGTACGCAGCAGATGCCGCCACCTCCTGCGCCGCACCGACCGGTTCGCGCCCTGGGGCCAGCGCGGCCGGCATCGCAACGTCATGGGTGGACGACGCGAGCGTACTTTGGACCGGCCGGGCGGCCATTCGCACGATCGGAGAGCGCGCAAACTGACCTCCGTGCACGCATCACCGGCCCGACCTGCACCTGCGAGCTTCGTCGGAGCCAACATGTCGCTCGGGTCGGCCGAAACCCGACGGTCTGACCTGCCCGGCCGCGGTGCGCGAACCGAGACCGGATGACCGGTCGTGTTGAACGCGGCCCGGTCAGTCTTCGTCGATGAGGCGTTCGATCCGCGCCCGCTCGGCGATCACGCCTTCGAACCAGGCGTTCGCGGCGAGCCACGCGACGCCAGCATCGAATCCGCCTTCGGTGGCGATCTCGGCGCATCGCTCGATGAGATAGCCGACCATCGGATTCTCAGTCGCCGGCCACGGCGGCTCCGAAGGAGACCGCAACCGAAGCGCGTCGAGCGGTCCCTGCTGTTCGACATACAGCCTGAGTCGATCCTTCCAGCGCACGAGCGCGACCGTGTCAGCGGCATCGCCGACCAGCAGGTCGATGATGTCGTCGTCAGAGTCGCGACTCTCGAACTCGTCAAATTTGTCCTCCTGGCCGCCGGGTTCGGCGTTGCCGGGCGCGATCGACGAACCGCACCGGACAAGGTCGTAGTCGGAGTCGTCGATCGCGTTGCGCGGCGGCCAGACGACGTTGCGATGGTGGGTGGGGGACAGAGAAATGAGAGATTCGTCTGTGTCGTCGGCGAGTTCGGGCGCGCTGTCCCGCCACGGATCGGTGAAGACCTGGATGAGGACCTTGCCGATGACGAACGTCGATTGCGACACGTAGTGCTTCGTGGCGTCGACCGTGGTGCTGAACAGGTCGCGCTCATGCGTGAGGACCTGCAAGTCTCCGTCGTACTTGCCGACGAGCACTTGCGTCCCAGCATGCACGCCGATCCGTTGCAGATGTTCGCACGCGAAGCGAGGCGTCCGATTGGGAGCTTCGTACGCAAACTCCATGACGACCGCGGTCTTCGCCGCCCATCGGGCGAGCAGCCGCTGACGTCCGGGCGGAAGCGACGTCGCGTCCCCGACGATCATCGACGTTAAGAACGGGCTGACCTCGTCGTCGAGGCGTTGCATCCAGCCATGGCGGCACGTGTCGCACAGGCAATCGACGGTCTGGTCGATTTCTTGTCGCAGACGCTCCCACACCGTGTCGTCGGCGCCGCGTTCCTTGGTCCACACGCCCAAGCGGTCGGTGAAGAGGTGACACAGCCACTCGGGCCAGAGGTACTCCACTGACCGAGTCGGACGGTCGCAAAAAATGCATTTCCGGACATCGCACGCCGCGCCGATCCGCGACTCGGACGGGGCCGGGGGCGCCGATTCGGACGGGCTTGCGCCGCGAAACCTATTCACCTCCCGCGTTCTCCGCCCTGTGCAGGGTGATCAGCCGCTCCCACGCCCCGGACCCAGAGTCCAGGACTTCGACCATCGGGGCGGGCCGGTCAACGTTCGGTGCGGCCGGAGCGACGGACGGCGCTTCGACCAAAGGTTCGACCAAAGGTTCGACCAAAGGTTCGACGAAAGGTTCGACGAAAGGTTCGACCATAGGGTCGTCGACGGGCGCCGCTTGCGCCGGTATGGCGCGGCCCGGTCTGGCGTTCCAGGACCCGACGATCCGCGGCTCACCGCGTGTTTCGAGGCCGCCGCGCCGCAGATCATCTCTCCACGCCAACGCGACCAGCCACACGACGACGACCCAAACCGCGGCGCTGAGCACCACGACGAATCCGATCAGCGTTGAGGCCATACTCGATCGTCGCGTCCCTGCACGCCCATCGGCCAGACGTAGGGTCCCTTTTGACCGATATTTGACCAACGGGCGGGCGTGACCCTCGCGTTCATCCGGTCCACAGCCGGAGCGGGGAGCGCTGCAACGTCGTGCGTGCACCCGAGACTGAAGGCGCTTCGCGACCTGTCGTCGGTTTTCGTAGCGTTTGTCCGCGACGCGTGGAAGACTGATGTCGGGAGCGGCGGTCCGGGGGGTCAGGAGTATCGGCGTGCTGGCTCGTGTCGGGATCTGCGTCGTCGCGGCGTCGGCGACGGCGTTGGTACCGACCGGCGCGTACGGAGATGGTGTCGCCGCGGCGGCGGTCAGGCGTGTCGTTCCGCCAACGATGACCGCCCGTGCCGTCAGCCGGTCGTCGCCGTCACGGCCTGCGCCCGACGCGACCGCGAACGTCCAAGCGGTCCCGGTCCGGTCGAGCTACGAGACCGCGACCCGCGTCATCTATCGCGACATCGGCCTGAGCGTCGCGTTACCCGACGGACATGACCTGTGGCTGTTCGGCGACACGAACGTGTGGCAACACCAAAGCGGCCACTGGACGTCGAAACACTTCATCGACGGCAGCAGCGCCCTCGAAGCGCGCTACACGCGCGGTGAGGTCCCCCACGGAGGCGAATACCCTTCCGGAACTCCCGCCCAGTTCATTCCGAGCCCCCGCGACGTGTACATGCCTGACGGCAGTGGACGGCTGTGCGTCCGAGGGATCGGGGACGCCGCGTTCGCGGCTCGTTGGCCAACCGGTGCGGCCGTGATGCCCACCGACACGGCCGACGTGCTCATCACCTACTCGGTGGTCTGTGTCACCTCTCCGCCCGGCGGCCCGCAACAACAGGCCGAAGGCTGGGGGTACACCCTGTACAACTGGCGCACCCGACACTTCGATCACGGACCTGTCGACGTGTTCAAGCCGCCCACCAACGGTGCGCTGTTCCCAACGTCGGACACCTTCGGTTCACCGGTGTTCGCCAACGGGGACGTGACGCTCTTCTCGTCAACGTGCACGTCGCAATATCTTGGCTGTGGCAGCGGACAGGTGTCCTCGGTTTCCGTGCCGGCCACGACCGCCGCGTTGGACAATCCGTCGTCGTACCAGCTGAACCAAATCTCGACCGACGGTTCGGCGTCGTGGGCACCGCTGTCCATCTCCGTCGGACGTTACGCCAGCGGACTTCGCCTCATCGAGTGGACCACGATCGGCGGGACCTACGACATCTTCTCAGCGGCGAGCGTCGCGACGCCGTGGCATCTCGACACCTCGGGTACGCTGCCGGGCTGCGAAACACACACCGGCTTCTGTTTCGCGCTGGAAGGCCATCCCGAACTGAGCACATCGTCTGAGATCTTCGTTTCCTATGTCGATCCAAGCTCCGGCCCGCTCGGCCACGTGGTGGTCAGCGCGGTACCCGACTAGCGCAGGCGATGGCATCCACCGCGTGGACGATGTGACCGATGCGTGACACTCACCGCTGGCGGCGCGTCGGCCGGGTCGTGTTCTTCGTGGCGATGACGTTGCTCACCGTCGCGGTCGTGTTGTTCTTCATCTACGGAGCGGTCGCGCTCGCCGGCGTCTGAGCTGGAACGGCC
>JBKQIY010000134.1:0-55906 GCA_052148155.1 Acidimicrobiia bacterium
CGACGCCCTCGTCGAAACCGAACTTGGCGAACAGACGGAACGACGCCGCGAGACGCTGCTTGCGGTACAGACGTTCCTCGTCGACGGAATCGAACGTCGCATCGGACGCGAGGTCGCGCAGCAGTCCGCTCATGTCGTCAATGCCTCGCCGCCGTCGGGGCTTCGAAACCCAAAAGCCCACCCAGGGTGCCGCCGACCATGACCGCCCGCTCGGGCGCGGGGACATCGGCGAACTGCCTTGCGATCAGTTCCTGGCTGGCGCCGAACGTCCCTTCCGCGTGCGGGTAGTCGTTGCCCCACACGATCGTCGACAATCCGGTGACGTGCCGACAAGCAACGGCCACCGGGTCGTCCTGAAACGAGACGTGGAACTGGCGCTGCACGTACTCGCTCGGCTTCAACGGGTACGGCCATTTCTCGTTCAGGCGGAACAGCTGGGCCATGTTGGGCTGGTCATCGTCGGCGCGGGTTTCGTCCCAGTGTCCGAGCCACCAGTCGGCGTCCTGTCCGAGTCCCGTCACCCAGCACTTGTCCATCGACCCCACCAACGATGCCAGCCAGTGGGCGTTGAACTCGATCAGCGCGAAGTGCAGGTCCGGGTAACGCTCGGGGACGCCGCCGCCGATCAGCTCGCAGATGACCTGCTGGGGGACGATCGTGCTGTAGACGCACTGCGTGATCATCCGCTTCGAAGCCGACTTTTCCGTCATCGGCTGGTTGACCTGCGCCGCCGACTCCATGACGACTTTCAGCGTCGTGGAAGCCGGGTCGTTGACTTTCACGCCACCGGTTTGGGTGTGGATGAACACGTGCACGCCGTTCGCTTCGGCCGCCGCCCACACCGGGTCGAAGTCGCGGGAGTAGTACGGCTTGGGTGGGACCGCCGGCAGGAGGATGGCACGGAACCCGGCCGCCGCGACCCGCTCGATCTCGCCGACCGCGTCGGCGATGTCGGTGATCGGAACCGGCGCGGTCGGAGCGAGCCGTCCGAAATGCGCAGCGAACCGCTCGATGACGTAGCTGTTGTACACACGAGCGTGGGCCATCGACAGCTCGTGGTCGTCCGAGTACAGCCCGAACAGCGAAAGGTTCGGGTGCATCACCTGGACATCGACCCCGTCGAGCTCCATGTCCTCGAGGATCTGTTCGGGAACACCTTCCGGCATCCGTCCGCCGGTCTGGCGATACCGAGAGATCGTCCAACCCTCGTAGCCGGGTGTGTGCAACCGGCGAAAGATCCGGGCGCCACCCTCGACGAGCGGCTCGATCTCGAAGTCCTCTTCCCAGACGGCCCGATCCCGCAGATGTTTCGGGAGTCGGGTGACGAACAGGTCCGTCGGCTCGAGGAGGTGCCCGTCGGCAGAGACAACGAAATCTTTCTCCGCGATCGGAGCGTCTGCCATCGCCTGCGACCTTTCCGCACCGGACCCGATCAGGAGTTGCAACCGGGAACACATCTTCGCGCACGACGCGAACCAGGTTTCCGTCTAGGGTAAGCCAACCGGTCGGGACCCGCAACGCCGGCGTGATGGCAAGGGGAGCAGTGGTGACGAAGCGGTGGATGCAACGCCCGTCCGGCTCGACGTGGGGCGATTGGGGCGACGACGACGAGCTCGGCCGCATCAATTTGCTCACCCCCGCCAAGGTCCTCGAAGGGGTGCGCGAGGTCGAGGCCGGCATCAGTTTCTGTCTGAGTCTGCCGCTCGATTTCCCTGGTGGAACTGCCTTGAACCAGCGGCGCTATCCACCGGTCCTCGCGCCGACCGAGGACATGCGCGGCAATCGTGACACGTTCTACAACGTCCACATGAGCGAGATGCACGAGTGGGGCGACCCCCGGTACGTCGACGTGTGGGCCGACGACGTGGTGACCCTCTCGCTGCAGTACTCGACACAGTGGGACTCGCTCGCCCACGTCGGTGCCGAGTTCGACGCCGACGGCGACGGGATCGAAGAGCCCGTCTACTACAACGGGTACCGGGCCGGGGTCGACCTCGTCGGACCGAAGCCCGACGCGGCGGGGGACGGCGGCCAGCATCTGTGCTTCGCGCACCACCTCGGCTTGGAGCACATGGCTTTCCAGGGTGTGCAGGGGCGAGGCGTCCTCGTCGACGTCGCCCACCACTTGGGCAACGACTGGCGCGCAGTCGACCGCAAAACCCTCGAGGAGATCATGGCGGCCGACAACGTCGTGGTCGAGCCCGGCGACATGCTCTTGGTGCACACCGGTTTCGCGACCGAGGTCCTCAAATGGAACCGCGACCCGGACCCCGTGAAGATCCACACGATGTGCGCCTACCTCGACGCCCGCGACGAAGCGTTGCTGGAGTGGATCGCCGAGTCGCAGATCTCGGCACTGGTGGCAGACAACTACGCAGTCGAAGGGCTCGTCGGACGCGATCGCGACCCGAGCCGGCACTCGCTGCTCCCGATCCACCACCTGTGCCTGTTCCGCCTCGGCGTTCCCCTCGGAGAGATGTGGTACCTGCACGAGCTCGCATCCTGGCTGCGCGACCACAACCGGAGCCGATTCCTGCTCACCGCGCCACCGTTGCGTCTCCCCGGAGCGGTGGGCTCGCCACTCACCCCAATCGCGACAGTCTGAACGCCTTGTAGTCGTTGTCGCGAACATCGGCGATCACCGAGAAAAGCTTCGGCCGGCCACGCGAGTTCAACAGGTACCGGCGCGGCTTGCCCGGGATGTTCGCCCCGAAGAAGTAGCTGGCCTCACCAAACGGAGACATCGCGGCGCCGGCGTCGATCATGTTGGTCCAGTCGTCTTCGGCCGCGCGGTCCACTTCGATCGTGTCGTAACCGTGGTCTCGCACGTACGTGAGGGTGTCGGTGATGAAGTCCACCTGGTCGCCGTTGTAACGCGGATTGTTACCGGCCGCCGCGTGCGGCCCCCCCGGGAAGAAGAAATTCGGAAAGCCGGCGCTTTGGACGCCAAGAAACGTCCTCGGACCATCGGCCCAGTCGTCAGCGAGCGCGAGTCCCGCCCGGCCCCGGATCCCCATACGGGTGAGCGCGCCGGTCCCGAAATCGAAGCCGGTCGCCCACACGACGATGTCGAACTGGCGCACACCTTCGGTCGTCTCAATCCCGTCCGCGGTCATGCGCACGATCGGCGTCTGTTGCAGATCGACGAGCGAAACGTTCGGCCTGTTGTACACCTCGTAGTAGTCGGTCACGAACGGAGGCCGTTTCTCGGCGAAACGGTGGTCGGTCGGGATCAGCTTGTCCGCAGTCTTTGGATCGTTGACAATGCCGCGCACCTTCTCGGAGATGAACCCGCACCACTCGGCGTTCGCGGCGTGATCGAACAACAAGTCGGTGTAATGGCTGGTGAGCTTCGAGAAGCCAGGACTGTTCCACATCTTCTCGAAAAACGCGCGGCGCTCCTCTTGCGAGTCATCGAACGTGGCACGATCGTGCGCGGCGTGCAAAAACCCGCTCGGCGACGTGTTCAGCGTCTCGCGTATCGTTTCGAAATCGGCCCTCAGTTGTGCCTGTTCTTCGGGTGTGATCGGCGAGTTGTTGAGCGGCGTGCACCAGTTGGCGGTGCGTTGATACACCGTCAATGAGCCAACCTCGCCGGCGATGGCAGGGATCAGCTGGACGCCGCTCGATCCGGTACCGATGACCGCGACGCGCTTGCCCGCGACATCGACCGGTGTCGCCGGCCACCGCCCCGTGTGGAACGACGCACCACGAAAATCTTCCCGCCCCGGCACGTCCGGGAAGTACGGAACCGACAGGACACCCGTCGCGGCGATCAAGAACTGCGTCCGGAACTCGGTGCCGTCATCGGACACCACGGTCCAGGTGCCCGAACGCTCGTCGTAGACGGCCGCGGAGACCGACGTGTCGAATCGGATGTAGCGCCGAAGGTCGAACCGGTCGACCACGTGGTTGAGGTAACGCTCGATCTCAGGTTGTTCGGCGAAATGCTCTCGCCACTCCCACTCTTCGAACAGCGCCTTCGAGAACAGGTACGCGTAGGTGTAGCTCTCCGAGTCGAACCGTGCTCCCGGGTAGCGGTTCCAATACCACGTACCCCCGACGCCGCCACCGGCCTCGAGCGCCAGCGCGGAGAAACCTGCTTGTCGAGCGCGATACAGCTGGTAGATACCGGAGATGCCTGCGCCGACAACGAGCACGTCGACGTCGGCGGCGGGCCGCCGCGAGCTGTTGTCCAACGCGGGTTCGGAGGATTCCATACGTCTCCCGCGCTTCCCGCGGTGCCGGACGCGTTGTACCGACCGGTTAGTATATCGTCCCCGACAGCGCACTCCGACAGGGAAGGGGCCGCTGCGTGGGGATCGTGGAACAGAAGCGGCCGGTCCTGGCGGTGCCGTACGCGATGGAGTTCCCCGACCGGGTTCGTAAGGAGCGCTACTACGACCCGGACTTCTTCCAGATGGAAGTCGAGTTGCTGTGGCCTCGGGTCTGGCAGATGGCGTGCCGGCTCGAGGAAATCCCAGCGCCGGGCGATTTCGTCGAATACCAGTTCCTCGACCAGTCGATCGTCGTGGTGCGCACCCACGACCTGGGAGTGCGGGCGTTCCAAAACGCCTGCCGCCATCGTGGCGTCAAGGTCGTCGAGGGCCGAGGAACGTGCGAGACCGGGTTCACCTGCCCGTTCCACGGATGGTGCTACGGCCTCGACGGCAAGAACACTGCCGTCACACGCCGAAAGACATTCGCCGAGCACAACCTGGCTCCGGACGACATCAACCTCACACCGGTGCGCTGCGAAGCGCACAGCGGGTGCGCGTGGATCAACCTCGACGACGACGCGCCACCGTTGCGGCAGTGCATCGAGCCGTTCGCCACCATCATGGACGCGTGGAAGGTGGCGTCGCTGCGGACCGAGTGGTGGTACGCGTGCCGTCTCCCCGTGAACTGGAAGCTCGCACAAGAGGCGTTCACGGAGATGTACCACGTCGTGAGGACCCATCCCCAACTCGTCATCCCCGGACGGTACGGCCAGCACGCCGGGGGCGCGTTCGACCCGCGCGCGTTCATCGATGCGGACATCCACTATCTGCGCACGATGAGCGACGGCATGGCCGGAATGGTTCACGCGAACGACGTGCGCATCGCCGAAAATCTGCGGGACATCGAACTGCCCGCCGACCCGACCCTCGCGATGTCGACCTGGAACCAGACGCTCAACGAATCGGTCGTGAACTGGCACCGGGCCGCGGGCGCCGACATCCCCGACCTCAACGAACTCGACGCGAACGGGATGAACGAGCCGATGGGCTACTGCTTCCCGCACTATTTCGTGTTGCCGATGTATAGCAGCGCCTCCTCATACCGTTTCCGTCCGCTCGGACCGGAAGAGACACTGATGGAGATCTGGTCGCTCACGCGGTTCCCGGACGGTCACGAGCCGGAGAAACCGACACCGCCCGAACCCTGGGAAACCGACGATCCCCGGTGGCCGCCGATCCCCGCGCAGGACTTCTCGAACCTGCCGAGACAACAACAAGGCCTGCACGCGAAAGGCTTCGAATACATGCGCCTGTCCGCCCGGGCCGAAGGGCACATCTCGAACTTCGAACGGACCGTCGACGGCTTCCTCGCCGGCCTTCCCTACGACCAGCTGCTGCCGGCGCTGCAGTCGATCAACGTGAACCCGCTCGACATGCCGATCGTCGACATCGGCTTCTGAGCGCGGCTGACGTGAACGCCGCGACCACGCCGCGCCGGAGGCCAGCCCAGTGAGCACCAACCCGACATACGCAGACGTCGTCGAGGGGATCCGCGCCACCATCGCCGCGTACACACAGGCGTTGGACGACGGCCGGACCGACGATGTCGTCGCCACGTTCTGCCCCGACGGCGTCTGCGAGATCCCCGGCATGGGTACCCACCAGGGCCACGACGCCCTGCGCGACGCCTACACCCAATGGACGCCGAAACGGCCTCAGTGCCACCTTGTCGTCAACACCCTCGTCACCGACTGGAACGACCACGAAGCCGACGCGATCAGCGACGTGATATTCATCCTGCAGCGCGACTCCGGCTGGGCGATCCAGCTCGTCGGCCGATACCACGACACGCTCCACCACAACGACGGCGCGTGGCGATTCCACCGTCGGACCGCCACGTTCGTGACCTAACGAACCGACCGAACATTGCCGGCCGGCTCGCGACGTCGCCATGACGTGACCACTTCGAAAACGAAGGAGATGCCAGACATGCAGCACTTCGACAGGCTGTACATCGACGGAGCTTGGGTTTCCCCGGCGGGGACCGACACGCTCGACGTGATCGACTCGACCACCGAGGAGGTCTTCGCCACCATTCCCGCGGGTGTCGCCGCCGACATCGACCGTGCCGTCGCTGCCGCGAGGGCCGCGTTCGCCGCCTGGTCGGACGAGTCGCCACCCGAACGCGCGAAGTTGCTGCGCCGAGTCGCCGAAGCGCTCGAAGCGCGACGCGACGAAATCGCCGACGTGATCACGCACGAAGTCGGGATGCCGAAAGGTCAGTCGGCCGCCATCCAGGTCGGTACCGGTATCGCCGCGTTCTCGACTGCGTCGCAGGTCGCGTCGACCTTCGAGTTCGAAGACACGACCAACGGTCTCGTCGTGAAAGAGCCCATCGGCGTCGTGGGCTGCATCACACCGTGGAATTATCCGCTCAATCAGATCGGCGCGAAGGTCGCCTACGCGCTCGCGGCCGGTTGCACAGTCGTGTTGAAGCCGTCCGAGGTCGCGCCGGTCAACGCGTTCATCCTGGCGGAGATCATCGACGACGTCGGTTTCCCGCCCGGCGTGTTCAACCTGGTCTCGGGCGTCGGGCCCGTCGTCGGTGAAGCGCTGGCCGCGCATCCCGACGTTGACATGGTGTCATTCACCGGGTCGACCCGCGCCGGCCGGCGAGTCGCACAGCTCGCGAGCGAGTCGATCAAGCGGGTCGCGTTGGAGCTCGGCGGGAAGTCACCGAATGTGCTCCTCGACGACGCTGATTTCCCGAAAGCGGTGAAGGGCGGCGTCGCCGCCGCGTACGCGAACTCCGGTCAGACCTGCAGCGCGCTGACCCGCATGATCGTCCCCCGCTCGCGCCTGGCCGAAGTGGAACAGCTCGCACGCGACGCGGCGGAGGCGTACACCGTCGGCGATCCGTTCGCGGACGGCACAACCCTCGGCCCGCTGATCTCTTCGGTGCAGCGCGACCGCGTGCGGGGCTACATCAACCAGGGCATCGAGGAAGGCGCGGTACTCGTCACCGGCGGGGCCGAGCCACCCGAGTCGCTCGAGACCGGATACTTCGTCAAGCCGACCGTCTTTTCGAACGTGACCCGCGACATGACGATCGCACAAGAAGAGATCTTCGGGCCGGTGCTGTCGATCATCCCGTACGACACCGAGGACGAAGCCGTCGACATCGCCAACGACAGCCTCTACGGGCTGGCCGCGGCAGTGTCAGGAAGTGACGAGCGCGCACAGCGGGTCGCCCGCAAAATTCGAGCCGGTCAAGTGCGCGTGAACTCAGGACGATTCGTGGGCGGCGCACCCTTCGGTGGCTACAAGCAGTCGGGCCTCGGACGCGAGCACGGCAAATACGGACTCGAAGAGTTCCTCGAAGTGAAAGCGCTGTTCATCTGACGTCGTCAGTTACCGCCTCGCGGGCGGTCAGGCGGCGACGATCGGGTTCGTCGATCGATTCGTCGTGCGCCCGGGTGCCCACGCACGCTCGGCGGACATGTCTCGGTGCTACCAGAAGTTGTAAAGGTGGCGGGCGTTGAGTTCGGCGATCTGGCGGGCGTCGTCGTCGGGGATGTCGTGCACCGCGTCGGCGAGGACTTTGCGGCTGTCGGGCCAGTTGGAATCGTTGTGCGGGAAGTCGCACTCCCACATCAGTTTGTCGAGGCCGATCAGGCCGCGGTTGATGACGGCGTAACGATCGGCGACCATGCAGACCCAGAAGTGCTGCGCGAACACTTCGGAAGGCAAGCGGCTGCAGTTGACACCTTCGTAACGGCTGCGCTGCCACGTATAGTCGAGACGTTCGAGCACGTACGGCACCCAACCGGCGCCGCCTTCGGAGAGTGCGATTCTGCAGGTGGGGTGCGATTCGAGCGCGCCGGAGAAGATGAGATCGGCGAGCGCACTCATCGAGTTCACGCCACACAGCGCGACACCGACCGAACGTGTCGTGTCCGGCGACGGCGAAAGCAGACCTGACGAGGTGCCGATGTGCATCGACAGCGGCAGTCCGGTATCGGCCGCGGCCGAGAAGACAGGATCCCAGTGGCCGGTCGGGAACGACGGCAACCCAATCGGGTACGGGTTTTCGACAAAACTGATCGCCTTGGAGCCCTTCGCCGCACACCGCTCGATTTCGCGCGCTGCGAGCTGTGTGTCCCACAACGGGATCAACGTCTGGGGAATGAACCGATCCGGGTAGGCGGCGCACCACTCGTCGAGCATCCAGTTGTTCCATGCCTGCAGACACGCCAACGCGAGATCACGATCCGTCGCTTCGAGGAAGCGGTTGCCGCCGAAGCGAGGAAACGTGGGGAACAGCAACTCGGCCCACACGCCGTCCTCGTCCATTGCACGGACGCGCTCGTGGACGTCGTACGCAGCTGGGATCATGTCGTCGTAACGGCGGGCGAACAGGTCGTCGCCCTTGCCCTCCTCGCCGGCACGGAACCGGCGCGTATGCACGTTCCCTTGGAACAGAAGCGGATAGAAGCGATCCTCCCACTCCCAACCCTGAACGCCAGGTTCCGGTTCGATGATCCGCGGCGCCCGGTCGCGATAGCGCGGCGCGATGTGGTCAACGAACACTCCCGCCGGCTCAATCACATGGTCATCGACAGAGATCAGCTTCGTATCCGCGGTCAGCACACCACCAGTCTACGAAGGCCGCAACGCTGCTCCCACTGTCAGGGAAGGCGCCGAGCGGGAGGCGGCGTCACTGGCGCGTCACCACGAGCCGCGGGTCGTCGTTCGAAACGCCGCGCGTCACGATGGCACCTCAACCGCGCACCGGACGCCCGACGCAGTGCCGTTGGTGGAGGGTGAGCAAAACCACTTCGAGGGCTTCGGCCAGCGCGACATACAGCGCGTCGTAGCCGCGCAGGTGGTCGCGCAGCTCCCACGCGCGACCCAACCGAGGCAAATGCGACCAACGTTCGCCCGGCCACGAGCGAAGGTCGTCGACGGCCTCGTTCGCCGCGGTCGCATGGGCACGCTGGCGATGATGGGTCCGAATCACGGACACTTCCGCGTCGCCTAGATGCGGTGCCGCTTGATCTTGATCGCGTGCAAACCGCTGCCGGAGCCCTTCTGACCGTGGCGTATCGGCGACGATCTCGAACAGCGCCTGGCGTCAACGATGAGCATCGGGCCATGCCCCGCGGATCTCGTCGAGCGCCTCGACAACTTCAGCCCGACTGATCTTCGACGGCCGTCGGCGAGTGCGCTCCAGCCACTCGTCAACCGATGGACGGCTCGCCCAGCGTGCCACCTCGCGTCGGAGGAAATCGGGCACGGTCAATCCGGCGTCAGCGGCGCGTCGGGCCAGTGCGGCGTAGACGTCGTCGTCGATATCGCGAATCTGCACCGTCTTGGGCATATATGCAGGACCTCATGCATACGTGCATGAAGATGTCGGTGTGGGCCGGCACGGTTGCTACCCACAGGAACGCGGTTCGGGGGCCGACCGAAGCCGACCCCCGAACGTTAGACCTCAGTGGTTGCCTGTCAGATCGCCAAGACGGTTCCCGGCTCGAGCGTGTCGCTCTTCGCGCCGACGCATACGGCCGCGCTGATCTTCTGGCCGACCTTGATTGTCTTGAACGCCGTGCCGGTACCGCCGATGACCTTGCCACCGATCGTGAGCAAGCTCGTCGTCCCCTTCGCGCACTTGCCGATGCCCTTCAAGGTGCCGAACGTGACGTTCCCCTTGCTTGTGCCGTGGCCGGTAGCCCACGTGATCGTGATGGCCAGCGTGCCGGACGTTGAGCCCTTTGCCGCGGCGGCGAAGGTTCCGCCGCCCGAGCCGCCGGTCGCGGCGGTCGGGGTGCACTTCGACAAGGAGGCCGTGAGCTTGGTTCCCACGGTCTTCGTCGTCAATGCGGCGCACTGCGGACCGGCTACGGCACCCGCGGGCGCCGCGAGCATTCCGACCGACAGCACCATCGTTGCCGCCAACAACACTCCACCAAACTTGCGCATTCTTATGCTCCCGTCAGATGAGTCACTGCGAATAGTTGAAAGCCTGAATGTTGCTACTCGAGAAAGCCATACCTCAGGTCAGGTCATCGTTCAGGAGGCCAAAAGGAAACGGGCAGCCCTTCGCCTCCGAAGGTCATCGTCGAGCGGTCCCCCGACCACGTTAAGTGCTGGAACAAACCGCCCAATCCGATACTTACGCCACGCCGCGAGGGCTCGCTCCGAACTCGCGATGTTTGTTCGCGGACCGCCTCCGAGAACTCTCGAGCGGCGAACGCTCCGCCGAACGAAGCGAGCGACGAACGCGCACACGCACGAGGCGAGTCCACGATGCGGCCGATCACGTCGGCGCGCGTCATCGTCAGGATCGCTAGTCGACCGCGATCATCACATCAGAGGCCTTCACGACCACTATCACCGACCTGTCGATCACGAGGGCGAGTTCGTCGGCCGCCTCCTTCGTGATCGACGATGTCATCGTCGCACCACCGTCGAGGCGGACCTTGACCGTCGTCGTGACGGCACCTTCGTCGATTGCGATGACGGTCCCGGGCAATTGGTTTCTTGCACTCAGACGCATGGTCCCCGTCTTAGCACGCTCACCGCATTGTCATGCGGGGACAGCTCGAGTCGAGCAGGAACACGGTTTGCGCGATCAGTCAAGATGGACGACGCTCCCAACCTGATCTCGGACGTGCGCTCGTGTAGGCCCACGACGAACTGTTCCTCGGCGGCGATTGGGTCGCTCCCTCGACCAACGCAGTCTTCGACATGATCTCCCCCACGCGCGGGACAGATGATCGACGAGATTGGAAGTACTGTGAAAGGCGCGGCTTGCGCGTCGACCTGAACTGCTTCGCGGAGTTGGTCACGGTCGACGGCTGAGCCGATGGCACACCCAGTAGGGCGCCGAGACAGACGTCGTGAAGTTCAGCTCGCGAGAGCCGTTCGTGCTCGAGCCATTCGACGCTCATCGCCCCAACCAACAACAGCCACGCGTGTCGGGCAGCAGATGCGACCTCGCGCGGATGTCGATTGAAGTCGGACGCGTCGAGGTGGCGAAGAATGCTGAGGCTCTCAGGGTTCACTCACCGGACTCTCAGGCTGGGGAGTGAGTCTGTGGGTGCTGGAGCCGCACTCCCGTGCGCGCTCGGGCGGTGACGACGTAGTACGACCTGCCACGGCCTCGGCCGCAGCCCATGTTGGCAGCGTCTCAGATTCTGCCGTTCAAAAGGGGAAAAGCTAATGCGTTTTTCAGTCCGAGTTTGCACGTTGGTCACCGCGGTGGCCGCCGCCGCGATGGTCGCAGCGCCGCTCGCGGTACCTGCGGGTGCCGCGGCCGGTCCGCAGTGCGCGGCGTTATCGACGAAAACCGTGAAGACCACGGTCACCGCCACGGTGTCGAAGTGCACCCCGACAACTGCGACCGGCGGCACCGGAAGCGGAACCTTCACCTCGTCAGGAGCGAAGTCCGGCACGTTGAACATCACCCTCACTTGGGCGGCCAAGGATGGCACCACCAAGGGGAACGTCAAGTTCGGTCCGGCGACGGGTCTCGGCAAGTGCCCGAAAGGGACGACGAGTCGCGTCACGCTGACCGGCTCGATCACCGGCGGTACCGGGACCGCGGTCAAGACGATCAAGGCAGGCCAGAAAATCGCCGCGTCTGTGTGCATCGGCAAGACGAGCGACACGCTCCAACCGGGCACCGTGTTGACGATCTAACCGCCACACGCTGTACGAACTGAACGTCGGGGGTCGGCCTCGGTCGGCCCCCGAACCGTGTCCAGTGTCGCCGGACGCGCCTCCCGTTTGTCCCATTCGGCCCTGCGCGACCATCTCGTCAATGAAGAAGAGGACTTTGCATGTGTGGTCATCGCGATGTGATCCGGCACCGGTGCGTCGGAACGACTGATCGGGAGTCGACCCGTATCGCGAACGTGTTGGTGGGCGGGCCGCAACCCATGCACAACGCCGTCATCAACCAGGCGATCGGGATGCTCGCCGCGCAACTGCACTGCGACGTGGTCGAAGCGGCAGTGCGTTTGCGGGCGTACTCGGTTGCGCAGGACCAGCCTCTCGATGAGATCGCCCACGCCATCATCCAACGACGATTGCCGTAGAACGATAAGCGCGGCCAGCGGTGCGATCGCCGGTTTAGCGACCTGCGCCGCTCGAACCAGCCCGGAAATGTGAACGGGTGGGACCTACCAGATCAACTGCACGGGTGCGACGGCGACGAACACGCACGGGCACGACCTACAGTCCCGGGAAACAGTCGGTCGACCGTGCAATCGGTTCAGCGATTGGCCAGTCAGGATTGCGGCAGCGCCTGATTGGGTAACTCCGTGGGCGTGGACAACCTCTCCATCAGCATCGCCGCATCGTTTGATCGATTCGACTGGGCCGCGCTTCTCGTCAGCGTGCAGGCGGGCTGTTCGGTCGACGACGCCCGGACGTTGTTGTGGAACACGGCCGACGCGACCGACATGACGCTGGAAGAGCTCGCCGACGACGTGGTCCACGGCAGGGTCACGTTCTACGAGCCCTAGAAAATCATCTCTGGCCGCCACCTGGTGCCACTTGATGTTTCGCGGCGATGTGGCCGTGAGGGCCGTGCTACACCGAAAAAGATCGAGTAGAGATAGGACCTATCCGGCCGACGCCTTGGGCATGAAGTCGTCAGCGTCGTGCTCGGTGGGGAAGTCGTACTCGACGCGCACCGTCGGCTCTTGGCCTGCCACGGGCTCGACGGGCGTCCGCTCGCCGACCCTGACGCCGCCGTAAAGCGCCGCCCGACTGTCGAGGTGCCGGAGGGCGTCCCGATTCAGCTCGAGCTCGGGGAAGTAGCACTGCGCTCGGTGCATGGAGGCATCATCGGCAGCGGTCGGCGTCGACCGTAGGGCTTGTCCGAACGACTACTTGGTCGACCACCGCGCGCATCCCATAACCGGCCCCGCACGCGGGCACAACCATCCGAGGCTCCGACGTGCGAAGGCTCGCCGGCGCCGTTGTCGTAAGGCGCAGAGCCCCGCCCGAGTGGGATAGCCAGCCAGCCCTCATTGGGGTACGACCCGACGACGAGTCGGGGCCTGGGAGTTACGGCGTCCGGCTCACAACCCGAGACTTGTCGGACGTGAACGAAGCCGTCACAGCGCACCACGTGAACCCTGACCCCCGCCGCACGCAGCGAGCGAGAGCACGAGGACGGCGGCAGCGATGAGACCGCCTACCGACACCATGGCCCGCGCGATCATGTCGGCCCACCTGGCCTGCTCGACCTCGTCGAACCGACTCGATCGGGCGAAGCGCCGTGGCGTTTTGCTGTCGTTTGGTCATCATGCTCCCGTCGACCGGTTGGGGCGCGAGGTGGGGTCGGCCTTGCGCGGGGCTCTGACCCACTCGACGAGCTCCGCGACGGTCGTCGGCGAGAGCGTACGCGCCCGATGTTGGCCATCTCGTGAGCAATCCACGAGTGATATTCCGCGACACTGGAGTATCCGCCAGGTGATGTCTGCTGGGACATCTGGTGCGGCTGAGGGTGTGGGAGGGAATCATGGATTCGTCGTCGCCTGCGGACTACAAGCGGCGTTGGGAGACTGCCGGCTGGTGTGTCGTCGAGGATGTTGTCCCGCCCGATGTCCTCGCCGAAGCGCAGCACGCACTGCCTGACGTCTTCCCGACGGCCGACGAGTTCGCGGACGGGGTCGACCCGGACCGCAACGCCCCGTTTCTCACTGAGCGGGGTTCGCCAACTCCACAGTTCCCGTTCGAGTCCGCCGCGTTGAACGGAATCGCGCTGCACGACGCGATCCTTGATCTCGCTGAACACATGTTGGGGATCGATGACCTCCGCCTATATCAGGCGGGGGTGACCGCCAAGTACTCGAACGCCGCACCGGACTACGAACAGCTTCTCCACGTCGACTACGCAAATCACACGCTGGTGGTCCCACGCACGGATGTCGGCTACCAGCACGTGACCATGTTCGTCTACCTCAGCGACGTGACCCCCGAAACGGCGGCGACGCGCGTCGTGTCGCGAGAACACACCGCCGACGTCCCGATCGAGCGGACCTATCTTCACCTCGACGAATACGCCGACGTGTACGCGTTGGAAGAGTCGGCGTCGGGACCTGCAGGTTCGGTTTTCGTGTACCGGCCCGACGTGTTCCATCGAGGCGTGCCGCTCACCGCGCCGCGTGCGGCGCGGTTCAATATCGCAGTGGCGTTTAAGCCAGCCGCCACCGACTGGATCGGCTTTCACGCGTTCCCTCCCCGCGCAGAAGACATGGCCTGGCATCGCTTCATGCAATACGCGACGGTGCGTCAACTCGCCGCACTCGGTTTCCCAAAGCCCGGCGACGCCTACTGGACCCCAGAAACACTGACGGGCGTCTCGGCGCGGTATCCGTCGCTCGACATGAGCCCTTGGCGCAACGGTTCGCTTCGAGCGCCGCCCGGCTAGCAGCTGCCTCTCCGCTTCCTGATGTCGCGCCAGACACGCTCGCACGGCCGCCATGAAGGGGCCGACGCACGCGTCTCGTCCGGTCGAACGACACGCTCGGTCGTCGGAGTGCTGAGCGTCGAGGCTGTGACCACGATGTCGCGTCTCGCGCGGGGAGGTCATTGACGCGCCGCGGACCGACGCCGTGCGACGTACCGAGAACGCCGGGCCCGGTTTCGAGACCTGCACGCGGGGGAGAGGGCCCGGGCCCGAAGACTCGGCGCGTCGATGCTCAGACGGAGGCGGGATCGATCCCTGATGCGAGACGACCGTCGTGAGCCCACGCGGCGAGCTCGGGACCGACGGTTGCGTTCACCGCGGCGTCGTAGTCGGCGAGGTCGTCGTCATGCACACGAGTGCGCCATTCTCCAGAGCTGCCCGCACGGAAGAACGCTCGGTGATCGTTCCAGATCATGTTGGCGTTCGGAATGACATCGTCGGCGCGGGCACGCATTCGATCGAGCGTCGCTTCTCGCGCGAGTTCTTCCGCACGAGGTTTCGTGATGGCGATGCCGAGCGCGTCGCCGAGGCGCACGATCTCGCCGGGGAGGTCGGTCGTGTAGTCGGAGAAGTGACACATGACAACGTTTCCGTCGTGGCGGCGTTGCCACGCGGTGTCCAGGTGATGCAGCACTCCCACGAGATTGTCAACGCCTGTGTATTGCGTTTCCGTCACGAACATGCGGAATCGTTCGGTCGGGTCGTCGGGCGCCACCGGCCGCGGTGCCAGCGTGTCCAAGTCGTCGTTGCCGACCGCCTGGCCGCGCCACGCCAGTACCCGATCGAGATCCATGTTGTCGAGGTGATGTTCCAACGAGATCATCACGTCGCGGGGATCGCGACCGACGACGACGTAGCTGACCTCGTCGCGGATCGGGAGGCCGTCGAGCGGAGTGTGGGTTTTGATGAAGCGGCGGTGCGTTTGCGCCGCGTAGATCGAACGCACCTTGTCGATGGGGCGAAGACACTGATCCAACCAGATTGAAAGATCACTGAGCGGCGCCGGAAACTCGACAGAATCGAAGATCAGCAACGCGCACAGCATCTGGGTCCACGTCGTACCGCATTTCGGCGGCGTGCTGATGACGATGTCCGACGGCCGGAACTCGAAGTCGTCCCATCGAGCATTATCCGACATCAACGACCGATATCTCACCGTCATCGTTGGGACTCGTCAGGAATTGCGTCCCACCATTGGCACCACCATTCGGCGCCGACCAGAATGCGGAGCTTCGAATGCCAGCAATATGAGAGATCTGCGGTCGGCTCGAGGTAGTAGCGGCAGTTCTCGCACTTCTCGTCGCCCGACGGATGGCCTTTCAGCACGGCGTTGGCCGCGAGGTGACGCAGCTCCATCGACAGTGTCTCGTCGATCTCTTTGGGTTCGGGCTCTGGGATGACGTAATCGGCCACGGATCGAACGTAGCAGCGTGTTGTCGCGGACGTCGCAGCCACGCGTGATCATTGCGTGCCGGTGCCGTTGCGGGCACCCGACGTCGGAGAACACGGGTGCGACGACGCCTCGAGATCGGTGGTGCGCCTGGCTGACCACTCGACGTTCGTCGCGCAACGCGTGCGTGTCCGGCGGCGTTGTTTCGCCGGATGTCCGCTTTGACGGTCCGGTGTTCGTCGCGACGTCCGCCTCGACGCTCCGACGATCACACACGTCGAGCCCACGACGCGACATTGCCGTGCGACGGCAAGCTTTCGTTGTGTTGGGGTTGCGTGTCGTTCGGTACGTCGAGTTGATGACCGAAGCCTGGCGACGATCGATGTCGGCCGGGGGGACTCGTCGGAGCGGAAACCCGAAGCTGCGCGCCGGTCCTTCGGTCAAGCATGGTGCTGCGGTCAACGGATCGTGTCGCCTGTTCGAAATGTCCGCACGCTCGGACGCCTGCGTGACCCGTGCGCGTATGTTCTGGGATCACAGGCGTCGTCGTTGTGTTTCATCGAGCGAACCTGAGAACCTTCGCGGTTGTGCTGTGTGTGGGACCAACTTCGGTTCGTCGTCACGACGACGGATTGGTGTCGCCGGGGAGGGCGCGACCATGGAACGGTCAGTGTCGGCGTTGGTGCAGATCGCCTCGGGAGCTGGGCCACAACACCGTACGCGTGCGGATTTGCAGCGCGATTCGTGATGTGTTGCTGCAGCTCAGCTAAGTTGGTCCGCCGTGCTCTCGTCGCGGGCCATGTTGGTGCTGTTCTGGCGGCGGCATGCTCATGCAGTCATCGCGACGCTGAGCGCATTCTGCCTCGCGATGACAGGACTCGTCGCTGCGTCAGCGCCCGCCGCGGCGAGCGTCAGTTCGGACCAGACGCAGATCGCTCAGTTGCAGCAGCAGATCTCGGCGCAAGGAGCGCACGTCGAGTCCCTCGTCAGTCGGTACAACGAAGTCGAGGCGCAAGTCGGTGCGATCGATGCGCAGATCGCCACCGACCATGCGCTCCTCGCCGCCGACCATCGGGCCGAGACGGCTGCGTCGCAGGTTCTGGAACGGATTGCGATCGACGCGTACGTGAGTGTCGGATTGAACTCGTCGACACTGATGCTCTTCGATGGTACGGCGAACATCACGTCGACGTTCGAACGGAACGACTACCTCGGTGACGTGAACAGCAAATGGAACGCTGCGCTCACCGCGCTGCACGTGAATCAGGCCCGTACCCAAGACACCGGAAACGCGTTGCGGTCGGAGCAGGCCCGCGCGAACGCGACCCTCGCCCAGCTCGCCAGCGCTCATGACGCGGCCAACGCGGCGATCGCGTCCGACGAAGCGACGTTGAGTCGCCTCAGCGGGAACCTCCGTTCGGTGTTAGCCGCCGCCAACGCGCGACGTCAGGCCGCTCAGCTCGCGGCGGAGCGTGCGCTCGCGTCGGCTGCGCTTGCACCCGAGGAGGCCGCACCGCCCGCGCCGCCGACGCCTTCGCCGTCGTCCTCGCCGGCGCCGCCGCCCGTGTCCCCGCCGCCGAATTCGGGCGCGCCTTCGTCGTCGGGCGGTTACGCGAATCCGCTTCGCGCTGTGAACGCGTTGTCGCCCGAACGGATCGATCAGGGAGTCGACTACAGCGGCTTCGGTCCGATCTACGCGGTCGGCGACGGTGTCGTGCTCAGCACCGTCAACGGCGGGTGGCCCGGGGGAACGTTCATCGCCTACCAGCTGACTGACGGGCCCGCGGCCGGACTTGTCGTCTATGCCGCCGAGGACATCGAGCCTGCCGTGCAGATCGGGGCGACGGTGACGTCGAGCACTGTGCTCGGTCAGATGTACGCAGGGCCAGACGGCATCGAGACCGGTTGGGCCGACAGCTCCGCGTTGGGCGACACGATGGCCCGCATCTACCAGGAGTTTTCTGGGTCGAACTCGACCGCGTTCGGGTACAACTTCTCCGAGCTTCTGCAGTCGGTCGGGGCACCGGGAGGCGTCCTCCAAAACAATCCGCCGACCGGCCTCCTTCCGCAAACGTGGCCACACTGGTAACGCCCGCCCGCCGATGAGCGCGACGGCGCGCACCCGCGGCGTGATCGCAGTCTGATCAAAGCGAACAAGGCAGGATCGCGCACGCCGTCGCGGGCGATGCTGGCGATGCCAACTCACGTTGATCGCAGCCGCGGGTCGAGCCGACCCGCATGTCAGCGCGGTCACGTCCGACGTGATGGACAGGCATCCGCGAAATTTCTGCAGCCTTGGTACGCGTGGAGCGAGCCGCTCGGCTCAACGAAGCGCGAGAGCTTGTCGATCTCGATGCGCCTCGTTCCCGGGGGAGGACCGCATTCGATGCATGCGACCATGTCGGTCCGGCTTCTCACCGGCGACATCGAGTGCCGGACAGTCGCGCAGTCGGGTGGACCAACTTGTCGGACGGGCTTGCCGGGTTGGCGCCGCCGTCGTTATCGTCGCGCGGCTGATCGGGAGGGCGGGCCGTGGCGCAGGGTTCTACGACGAAGGTCGCGTTCGTTACCGGTGCGAGCCGCGGTATCGGCAAGGCAATCGCGGTCGAGCTCGCCGACGCGGGCTACGACGTCGCGATCCTCGCCCGCACCGTGCACGAGGGTGAGGCACGCGAACACAGCTCGACGCTGAAGCATTCGGATATCTCGCCGCTTCCCGGTTCGCTTGACAGCACGACCGAGCTCATACAAGCGGCCGGCGGCCGGAGCCTCGCCATCCAAGCCGACCTCCTCGACCACGCGTCGCTCGTGCGTGCCGTCGCGGCTGTGCTCGCCGCATGGGGCCATGTCGACGTGCTGGTCAACAACGGCCGCTACATCGGGCCGGGCCACATGGACTACATCGTCGACACACCGGTACAGGTGTTGCGCGATCACCTCGAGGCCAACGCGCTGGCGCCGGTTGTGCTCATCAAGGAAGTGCTGCCGCAGATGATGCAGCGCCGAGCCGGAACGATCATCGATATTACGTCGTCTGCCGGCTACGAGGACCCTCCGCAGCCCGCGGGTGAAGGGGGATGGGGTCTCGGCTATGCCTTCAGCAAAGGGGCGCTGCATCGCATCGCAGGAGTGGTCGCGGTTGAGCAACGTCACAACAACGTGCGTGCCTTCAATGTGCAGCCGGGGTTCATCGCGACCGAACGGATCCGTCAAGATATGGCGCCGTTCGGCTTCGACGCGTCGACGGGAGCGCCCGCCGCGGTCGTCGGCAAGGTGTGCCGTTGGTTGCTCGAGTCGCCGGACGCAGTCGCGATGAACGGTCGGTGCATTCAAGCCCAGCAGCTGTGCAGCGAGCGCGGCCTCCTGCCGGGATGGTCGCTCCAGCCGTGACCGCCGCGTAGGCGTTCGCTACGCTCGCCTGCGATGCGCGAAGCGGCGAACACCCGCGACAAGCTGCTCGACGCCGCCGCGCGCCTCTTCGCCGAACGCGGCATCGACAACGTGTCACTGGCCGAGATCGTGCGTTGCGCCGGTCAGCGCAACGCTTCCGCGTTGCATTACCACTTCGGCAGCCGCGACGCGGTGCTCGTGGCGCTGTTGGAGCGCCACGTACCCGACATTCGTCTCCGGCGACTCGAACTGCTCGAAGCTGCGAGGTTTCGAGCCGACGACGACGCACGAGCTGCGGCAGAGGCCATCGTCCGGCCGATCACCGAGTTCGCGCAGCAGGGCTGGCGCGAGCGCGCGTACCTCCAATACGGCAGTGAGCTGGGACAACAAATCGAGCGGGTCGCGCCCGAAGTGCAAGCCCTGCTGCACGAGACGTCCGGGTTCGAGGCATGGGATCTTCTGCGCAGACGTTGCCCGCGTCTGACCAAAAAAATTTGGTTGGAGCGGATGGCGATCTGCACCGCGTTCATCGGTCGCGCCGCCGCCGATCGGGCCGCGCTCCTCGATCGCGCGGCGCGGTCGGATCGAGCGGCGCCGCATCCGGTGCTTTCCGATGACCTGTTCGTGGACAACCTCATCGACATGTTGGTGGGCGCGATGACCGCGCCCCTGACCGTTCGTTCCCACTAGCCGACGAGCGAGGCTCACGATATGGGAGCTCATGACACAGCGGACCTGCAGCGACTCTTCGAGTCGCTGTCGAACTGGGACCGTTGGGGTGACGACGACGAGCAGGGCGCCCTGCATCACCTCACCGCGCAGCATCGGGTGGCCGCCGCGACGTTTGTACGCCGCGGCGAGACGATCAGTTTGGCCCGCAACCTCGCGACGACTCCTTCCGCGGAGAACCCGTATCCTGCCCACCACCACATGCTCGCGGCCGGCGACGCGAGGGACAGCAACGGGATCCCCGGCTACGAAGCCGCACGGGATTACGTCGGCTCCGACGTACACGGCCTCGGGGTGACGCACGTCGACGCGCTTTCGCACATGTTCGTACGCGGCGAGATGTACGGCGGCCGCCCAGCGTCGGAGGTCCGCAGCGACGGCGCCCGATCGAACACTGTCATGTCGATGGCCGACGGTGTGGTCGGGCGCGGCGTCCTGCTCGACATCGCACGCCTGCGCGGTGTCGAGTTCCTCGACAACGACGACCTGATCCGTCGCGGCGACCTCGAAGCGGCCGAGATCGCCGCCGGTCTACGCGTGAGCACCGGTGACATCCTGCTCGTGTCGTGGGGCCGAGACGCCCGTCGACGGGCCCGGCGAGGCGCGTTCGACGGTATGGCCGGAATGCATCCCGATTGTCTGGAATGGCTCCACGAACGCGACGTCGCGGTGCTCGGCAGTGACGGCATCTCCGACCCGATGCCGGGCCTGGCGATCGATCAGTGGCCCTTCCCGATCCACCAGATCGGCATCACCGCGATCGGTCTTCACCTGATCGACAACATGGCGCTCGGCACGCTCGGTGAGCGTTGCGCCGAAATCGGCCGGTGGGAGTTCCTGTTCTCGATGGCGCCCCTGCGTATCGAACGCGCGACCGGCTGTCCGGTGAACCCGGTGGCAGTGCTGTGAACCCGATGGACGAATTGCGCGCGCTCGTGCAGCGCTACGCACGAGCAGCTGACGAACGCGACATCGAAACGTTACGTTCGGTCTTCCATCCGGAAGCATCGATCGAAGGTCTACGCGGACCGCTCGGTCTCGACGACTGGCTCAACACCATGCGCGCACCGCGCACGTTCCCGACAAGCATGCACGTGCTCGGCGATCCACTCATCGACGTCGCAGACGACGCCGAAACTGCGAACCTCGACACCTACGGCGTCGTATACCAACTCGGCGATGCGCCATCCGGTCAACGCGATCTCACGATGGGCGTACGCTACGTCGACGCGGTCGTGCGATTCGAAGGCCGGTGGGTTGTCCGAGAACGTGTCGCGCGCACGCTCTGGATGCGGTAGCAACCACGTTCGAACCGCGGGTTAGGCGATACGGCGACGCAAGAGCCGGCCGGGCGTTTCGCCGGTCGATTCGCCGTTGCTGATTGTCACGTCGCCGTTGACGATCGTGGCCAGGAACCCGACCGACTGTTGGACAAGCCGTCGGCCGCCGCCGGGTAGATCGTCGACGAGTTTCGGGACCGCCGGTGCGACGCGCCGAGGGTCGAAAATGTTGAGATCGGCGGCCATACCTTCACGGAGCAGACCGCGGTCGGAGAAACCCCAGGCGAGCGCGGGCTCGAGCGTGATCATTCTGACCGCTTCCTCGAGCGTGAACTCGTCGCGGTCTCGCACCCAATGGCCGAGCAGATGCGTGTGAATCGACGCGTCGGCGATCTGGCTGAGATGCGCGCCGGAATCGGAGAACGTCATCACCGCGCGCGGATGGCGAAGCGCTCGGAGCAGCATCGCCTCGTCTTGGGGGTACAAGCTCGGCTGGATGAACAGCTGTTCGAAGTCCGTCTCGATCGCCAGGTCGATCATCGCTTCGACCGGCTGGATACCTCGCTGCCGAGCGATATCGGCCACCGACGGATTGGGTGGCAATCCGTGCTCGTAGACGCGGATACCTTCGAAGTCGGGCGGACGCGCCTGGGCACCAACGCCTCGGTATGTCGCGTAGTCAGCGTGCTGGGCCGCGTCGACCAGTTGGCGGCGTCGGTCAGGGTCGCGCAGCTGGCGCAACTGCTCGGCCGCGGGCTGTGAACGGAACTGGCTCCACGCCGGGAGCAGATCGAACGGGACCCGCGTCTTGAACGACAGCAGCACCGAGATGCCACGACAATGGGTTTGCGCGATCACTCGGGCGCCCGCGGCTGCGGCGTCGTCGAGGAAGTCGACCAAGAAGCCGGCTCCGCGCGTCGCGACCAACCCGAACGTCATCGGTACCTGAGTGGTTGCTGCGAGCTCGATCATCCGCGACAACGCGGCGGAACGCACCGCGGGATCGGGCGACGACATGCCGCCGTCGGCCCCTTCGAAGATTCCGGCTCCAAGATCGCCCATCACGGTGACGAGGCGAACGACTTCGCTCCACGACGAGAGGCGCGACGCGACCGGGCGGTTGTCCGAGGTCTCGTGGTGCTCGCTACGCGAGGTGCTGAATCCGATCGCACCGGCCCGGATCGATTCCTCGAGCTGACCGGCCATGCGGGCGATGTCGTCGTCGTCGGCTTCGGCCTCGAACGCCCGTTCACCCATCGCCCACGTACGCAGCGCCGAGTGTCCGACATTGGCCGCGAAGTTGATGCCCTTCGCGAGCCGGTCGACAGCATCGAGGTATTCGGGAAACGTCTCGAAGCTCCAGTCGATCCCTTCGGCGAGCGCGACAGCATCGATGTCCTCGGCCCGTTCGAGGTTGCGTACGACGAGCGCGCGTTCGCGTGACCGCACCGGCGCCAACGTGAAGCCGCAGTTGCCCATCACCGCGGTGGTCACACCATGCCAACACGAGCTGCTGCCGGTGGCGTCCCAGAACACCTGTGCGTCCATGTGGGTGTGACCGTCGATGAAACCGGGGGTGACGACATGGCCTTCGGCGTCGATCTCTCGGTGGGCGCGCTGTCGGATCCGGCCGACGAACGCGATCCGATCCTCCACGATGCCGACATCCGCGGGGTACGAGCCAAGGCCCGAACCGTCGACCACGGTCCCGTTACGGATCACCAGGTCGTAGACCATGAAGTTACCCTTGCACTCCAGCACCGAGCATTGCGACACGCGCGGCGCGGCCTTGGGCGACCGCGCTAATGAGGTTAGATTACGAGCCACGATGGCCGAGACATCAGCCTCGATCCATGATCGTCTGCCGCATCCCGTGATCGACATCGACGGGCATGTCGCCGAATACTTCCCGGCGCTCGCGCCCTACCTCGAACAGGTCGGTCTCTCGCTCGACCATCCTGCACTCGCGCGTATGATGCCGCCGTACCTCGGGCCCGACCGGGACTGGCACGCACTGAGCTCAGAGGAACGCGCTCGAACGCGGGTTGCTCGAGGGCCGTGGTGGAGCTCGCCGGCGCGTAACACCATCGACCTCGCGACCGCCCTGTTCCCCGGCCTCTTGTACGAACGGCTCGACGAGCTGGGCCTCGATTTCAGTGTCATCTACCCGAGCCTCGGGCTGGTCTTCCTGCACACGTGGGAAGATGACGCGCGCCTGGGCGCGTGCCGTGCCCTCAATCGTTGTAACGCCGAGGCGTTCGCACCGTTCGCCGATCGGCTCGCTCCGGTCGCGGCGATTCCGATGCATACCCCCGACGAGGCCGTGGCCGAACTCGAATACGCGGTCAATCGGCTCGGGTTCAAATCGGTCCTCTGCGCCGGGTACGTCCAGCGTCCGATCGAAGCCGCGGTCGCGTCGAACCCGGAGCTCGCGCAGTGGGCGACGTGGCTCGACCAGTTCGGCATCGACAGCGCCTATGACTACGACCCGGTGTGGGCGGCCGCGCAAGAGCTCGGCGTTTCGGTCGCCTTTCACTCGGGCTTCATTGGAATCAGCCCCCGCCGTTCGATTTCGAGCTACATGTACAACCACCTCGGGTCGCTCGCCGAAGGGCAGCACTCGCTTGCCAAGTCACTGTTCCTCGGCGGGGTGACTCGCCGGTTCCCGAACATGAACTTCGCGTTCCTCGAGGGCGGCGTCGCGTGGGCCGCGTCGCTCTACAGCGACATCATCGGACATTGGGAGAAGCGCAACCTCTCCGCGCTGCGGGCCCAGCTCGATCCCGCGCTCGTGGATCGCGACCTGATGATGACCTATATCCAAAGGTTCGCGGCCCATGCGACGGCGCGGCCGATGCGTCGGTCGAAGGAACCCGACGAGATGCTCGACGAATGGGCCGAGTGTGGCATCACGCGCGCCGAAGACATCAAGACACTGTTCGTCGACCGGTTCTACTTCGGGTGCGAGGCCGACGATCCGCTCACCAGCACCGCGTTCAACGAGGCGATCAACCCGTTCGGTGCCCGCCTGCACGCGATGATGGGTTCGGACATCGCGCACTGGGACGTGCCCGACATGACCGAGGTACTGCAGGAGGCGTGGGAAATGGTCGACCACGGCTGGATCAGCGAAACCGATTTCGAAGAGTTCACGTTCGCAAATCCGGTGCGTTTCTACACCGGGACCAACCCCGACTATTTCAAAGGCACGGTGGTCGAGGATGCCGTCGCCGGATTTCTGACCGAGGCCTGAGATGATCGACCTGGTGCTCGAGGGCGCGACCGTCGTCGACGGCGTCGGCACCCCGCGCTACGTCGCCAATGTGGGTATCGACCAGGGACGCATCGCGCGGATCACGACCGATGACCTCATGGCCCGAGAGGTCATTGCCGCGCGCGGCAAGGTCGTATGCCCTGGCTTCATCGACATACACACCCACTACGACGCGCAACTGTTGTGGGATCCGACCGCGAGCCCGTCACTGTTGCACGGTGTCACGACGGTGCTCGGCGGGAACTGCGGGTTCTCGATCGCGCCGCTCGGTCCGGGCGACGCAGCGTACGTGCAGCAGATGATGGCGCGCGTCGAGGGCATTCCGCGCGAGTCATTGCTCGGCGGGGGCGAGTGGGACTGGCGGGGCTTCGGCGAGTACCTGGCGCGGCTCGACGGACGCGTCGCAGTCAATGCGGGCTTCTTGGCGGGACACTCGACGCTGCGCCGTGCGGTGATGGGTGAATCCGCGACGAGCGAATCGGCGACCCCCGAACAGGTCGACGCGATGGTGCAACTCCTGCACGAGTCGCTCGACTCGGGCGCGCTCGGGTTCTCGTCGTCGCTGGGCGAAGGACACACTGATGGCGCCAACCGGCCAGTGCCGTCGCGCTCGGCCACCTTTGAGGAATTCGTCGCGCTCGCAGGCGCGTTGCGTGACCATCCTGGAACCACTCTCGAGTTCATCCCAACCGTGGGCCCGATTCCTCGCGAGCGTATGGAACTGATGGCCGATATGTCATTGGCAGCAGACCGTGCGCTCAACTGGAATCTGCTCGGCAGCCTTGCCGGCACCGAGATATACGACGAGCAACTCGTCGCGTCGGACGTCGCGTCGGCTCGCGGCGCGCATGTGGTCGCGCTGACCCTTCCTGACATGATGCGCATGCGAGCCAGCACGCTGGTGGAATCGCTCCCAGGTTGGCGCGAGGTCGTCGGTCTCGATCCCGCCGGCCGCCGCGCCGCGGTCGCCGATCCCGCGACCCGCCGCCGGCTGCGCGCCGGCGCCGAGCGCGGCATCGAGAAGGCGTTGGGCGTGCTGTCAGATTGGAATCTCATGGAGATCGCCGCGACCGGCGAGTCGAGTGGCGAGCCGTGGGTCGGTCGAAGTCTCACCGACGTCGCCGCCGCGCGAGGAACTGACGTCGTCGACGTGCTCATCGACGTGGTGTTGCCCGACCGTCTCGCTCTGAACGTGGTCCTGCCGTCACTGACCCCTTCGCTTGGGCGCTCCGACGCCGGTTGGGCCCGTCGGGTCGAGGTCTGGAAGGACGCGCGAGTCGTGCTCGGCGGTTCCGACGCGGGCGCCCACGTTGATCTGATGTGCCACGCGAACTATCCCACCGTCGTGCTCGGTGAGGTCGTGCGCGACCGGGGCTTGTTGTCGCTTGAGGAAGCCGTCCAGATGATGACAGAAGTTCCTGCGCGGCTGTACGGCCTGCGAGACCGGGGTCGAGTGACCGAAGGCTGTGTCGCCGATCTTGTCGTATTCGATCCGACGAAGATCGCGAGCGAGTCAGTGAATGTCCGTCACGACCTGCCCGGCGGCGGTGAGCGGCTCTACGCCGGCGCGCGTGGTGTCGACCGAGTCTTGGTCGCGGGCGTCAGCGTGGTCGTCGACGGCGAGACGACGGATGCAACACCCGGAACTGTGCTGCGCTCGGGCGTGCACACCGAGACGGTGACATTAGCGATGGCGCGTGGATCGTGACGGCCCAACGTCCGAGCGACGCGTCAGGCGGTGGCACCGCCGTCGATCGTCAAGACCGAGCCAGTGATCGATTTCGCCTCGCTCGATGCGAGGAACGCGACGGCCGAGGAAATCTCCTCGGCCTCGAGCACGCGGCCCATCGGCGAGGTGGCACGCCCCAGAAGTTGCATGTCGGCGTCGTCGGGCAACACGAAATTGTGCAACAAGGGAGTGTCGACTGCGCTCGGGCATACGGCATTGACGCGCACTCCACGCTTGGCCAATTCGATCGCCATCGACTTCGTGAGCATCACCACTCCACCCTTCGAGGCGCAGTAGGCCGCGTTGTAGGGAGTGGCACGAATGCCGGCGACGGACGCGAGGTTCACGATCGTTCCCGTCGAGTTCAACAACGGGGCCAGCGCCGCCTGGCTCAACAAGAATGTGCCTGTGAGGTTCACGTCAATGATGTGGCGCCACTCGTCGATCGGGAACTCACCGATCGGATGCGACGCCGCGACACCCGCCGCGTTGACCAGCACATCGAGGGTGTCGAACTGGTTGACGGTCTGGGCGACCGCCGCGGTACACGACGCGGCGTCGGTCACGTCGCATCTGATCGCGGCGGCACGCGCGAGCGTCGCCGCGGTCCGTGCGGCAGCGTCAATGTTTCGATCGACACACATGACGCGTGCGCCTTCGGCAGCGAAGCGTTGCGCGACGGCGCATCCGATCCCGCTGCCGGCTCCCGACACCATGGCCGTCTTTCCCGTGAAGCGTTCCATCGCGGCGACGGTACTCGCCGTCGTCACGGACTGACGCGCGTATGAAGACCACACCGGTCTCGGCAACGATCGAACGCATCGCCGCGCAGGGCCATCTCATTGGTGGTGAGTGGCGACCCAGCAGCGCAGGCGGCACCTACCAGCACCGTTACGCGGCAACCGGAACCGTGCAAGCCGAGATCGGTCTCGGCGGCGCCGACGACATCAACGCAGCGGTCGCAGCCGCGCGCACGGCCAGTCCCGGCTGGAACGCGATCTCGCCGATGCGCCGAGCCACAATTCTTTTCCGTCTCGCCGACCTCCTCGAACACCATGGCGAAGAGTCCGCCGCGATCGGAGCGCTGGACAACGGGACGCCGATCAATGTGATGCGGCCCGGGATCTACACCGCGAACTGGGTGCGCTACTACGCCGGCTGGTGCGACAAGCTGGACGGCGAGGTGCTCCCCGCGGGAGGTCCCGGACTCTGTTACGTGCGGCCCGAGCCCTACGGCGTGATCGCAGCGATTCCACCCTGGAACGGGTCGATGATGGGAATGGGCCAAAAGGTCGCCCCCGCGCTCGCGGCCGGCAACACAGTGGTGGTCAAGGCTCCCGAGCTCGCGCCGTTCGGCATGTTGCGATTCGCCGAACTTGCCCTCGAAGCGGGACTGCCACCCGGCGTGTTGAACGTCGTGACCGGCGACGCGACCGCCGGCGACGTACTCGTTCGCCATCCGAGCATCGACAAGATCAGCTTTACCGGCAGCGCCGCGGTCGCGCGTCGGATCATGACCAGCGCGGCGCAACATCTCACGCCGCTCGCACTCGAACTCGGCGGCAAGTCGGCCAACATCATCTTTCCCGATGCCGACATCGACGCTGCTGCTTCCATGTCGGCGTTGCTCGGCGCCGCGGTGCTCAGCGGGCAAGGTTGCGCCCTCCCGACCCGTCTGTACGTGCACAACGACGTGTATGACGAGGTCGCCGCCAAGGTCGTCGACATCGTCCGGTCCTTGAGTGTCGGCGACCCGCTCGATCCCGACGTCGTCGTCGGGCCGGTGGTCACCGAATCGGCGCTCGAACGCATCCTCGGTGTGATCGACCGCTCCCCGAACGACGGCGCCGATCTGCTCACCGGCGGTCGCCGTCTCGGCGGTGAACTGGAGGCCGGCTATTTCGTCGCGCCGACCGTCTTCGGCAACGTCGATCACTGCAGCGACCTTGCCCGCGATGAGATATTCGGTCCGGTGCTGGCGATCCTGCGGTTCTCAACCGAAGACGAGGTCGTGACCAAGGCCAACGACAGTGGATATGGTCTCGCCGCCTACGTACACACCCGCGACGTGTCACGCACCCACCGCGTCGCACACGCACTCGAAGCTGGCACCGTCACGGCCAACGGATTCCCGGCTATGGCTCCGAGCACCCCTTTCGGTGGCTACAAGCAGAGCGGCTTCGGCCGAGAGGGCGCACGCGCCGGCATCGAGGAGTTCGTCCGCCGCAAGAATGTCTACCTCGCCCCGTAACACCGCACACCGAACGTCCCTGCTCGACGGGCGAGACCCGTCGACCACACGCAAGCGGAACCTGATCGTCGTCCTCGAGCACAAGGCTGGTACACGGTGGCCGAGATCACCTTCGACGAGTCGCTCCGCCAGATTCGTCAACTCGCCCAGCAGGCGCGCGAAGCCAAGCAGGCGGGCGACGTCGCCGAAGGGATCCGGATCTGCCGCCAACTCCTCGCGCATCCGTGTGCACATCACCAAGTAGCCGCCGACGAGATCTGGGACGACATTCACCAGCTCCACCGTCGTGCCGGTGAATGGGACGCGGCCATTGAGGCGAAGCAGACCGCGATCGAGTTGGGTTGCCGCTCCGAGCCCGACCCCGAGGCGGACATCGCGCAATGTCATCTGGAAGCGGGCCGCCGAGCTGAGGCCGACCGGATCTTCGCCCAGCTGCGGGCCCGCACTCCCGACGACGTCTGGCTGTACCACGCGGCTGGGTTCGCGTACGCGCGTGCAGGCGACGACCGGGAAGCCGAACGATGGCTGCGAGACGGGATCGCGGTGGCGTTCCGCACCGGCGACCCTGATCTGACCGTCATGCAGCTCGTCGACCTGCTCGACGGGTCGTCGCGCGCGCTGGGCGGCGAGCCCGACACCGAGCTTCACCGGCAGGTCGACGCGTTCTGCGAGGCGTGGGAGCCGAGCCCCAAGGTTCGGTCATGGGCCGATATCGACGACATCGACGAAGAACGACCGTGTGCGTATTGCGGGTTCGACCCCACACGAAGCCATGACGACGTGGACGAGCGAGCGCGCCGCACCCGCGAACGCGTCCTGAGCGTCGAGGCTCCCGAAACGTTGGCTCGACTGCAGGCGCTTCCCAGCCACCGACCAGCGCGCCCGCGACTGCGACCCGAGACGGGTCTGGCCATCGCCTGGTTCCCGGCGGGCGAATGGGAGATCGCCGTCGCGCGCTGGCCCGACCTGCTCGACGACCTTCCTTGCGAACATCTGGCGTACAGCCACCAAATCGAGGCACGAATGAAACGCATCGCGCGTTCCATTCCCGGACAGACGTTCCATGTTGCGCCGCTGACCGTCGACGCGCTCATCGCCCATGCCGCGCGCGAAGGCCGAGACGCGGGGACCGCCGAGGGGCGCGCCTCCTGCGCGGCTGAACTGTTCAGGACGGGTGTGGGACTCGCATGGCCGCCCGGACGAAATGAGCTGTGCTGGTGCGGCTCGGATCGTAAATACAAGCAGTGCTGTGGCCCGGTGCCTGCAGCGGAGGATCCGGTCAGCCCGGGGTGAGCGGATCGGGACGCGCACGTCGGCCGCGATGGTCGTCGCACGTCCCGCCGGTGGGCACCTCGGTGCGGCGACCTCGTCACGTCGCCAGATCCAGCTTCGCGATCCAACGACGGGTGACCTGATCGTCCGGGGCGTCGGCGACGACCCGGCCCGCGTGGTGGCGCCGACAGACTGTCCTGGTATCGCGACGAGCCTCACTCCGCCCAGCACGATCCACGGCGAGATCGCGGTTCGTGGCGCCGTCGGGCTGCGGTGACGGTCGAAGGCGTGGGATCATGCGCCGTGGTCACGATCGGACCGGCTCTTGACGACGTGCCGTCGCTGTTCTCGGTCGGGTTCGACCTTGCGTCCGTCGGTTACTCGGTGCACGAGCATTTCGTGTCTGGGACGGCTTCGGGGTACGTCACGGCGGGACGGCGCGCACCGGACGGCCACTGGCAGGTCAAGCCGTCGGGAAAGGCGATGTTCACGACGCGTCTGGTCGTGTACCGGCCGACCGATCCGGCCCGTTCGAACGGCACAGTGATCGTCGAGTGGCTGAACGTGACGGGCGGTCTCGACGTTCCCGCCCTGTGGATGGCGACCCACCGACACCTCGTCCGCGACGGGTACACGTGGGTGGGACTGAGCGCGCAGCACGTCGGTATCCACGGAGGTGGCGTGATGCCTGGTCTGGGGCTTCGCGACACGGCTCCCGAGCGATATCACGCGCTCGACCATCCCGGCGACGTCTACTCGTTCGACATCTTCACCCAAGTCGGACACGCGATCCGGGCCGAGCTGGCAAGCCGGTACGGGCTGCGCGTCGACCGCGTGCTCGCGACGGGAGCTTCGCAGTCCGCCTGCTATCTCACGACGTATGTCAACGCGATCGACGCCCGGGACGCCGTGTTCGACGGATTCTTGTTGCAGGGCCGGGCCGGCGCCGGGGTTCCGATCGACGGATGGGATCCGACGACCGTCGGGCCCGGCGCGGACGTCGAGACGCGGCGGGCCCGACTCGCCGGGAGCGACCACATCCGCGAAGACGTCCGCGTCCCGGTCATGGTGGTGCAGAGCGAAACGGATGTCCTGGGTGCCCTCGCCTCTCTCCCGGCCCGCCAGCCCGACAATCAACAGTTCCGGCTTTGGGAAGTCGCAGGCGCGGCGCACTGCGACACCTACTTCTTGTGCGCATCGTCGCACGACTCTGGCTCGCTCCCGGTCGCGGATCTCGCCGCGCTCATCGCACGCGCCGACCGATCAGGCGTGCCGACCGCGCTCCCAATCAACTCGGGACCGCAAATGCACTACGTCCTCCAACGCGCATTCGACGCGCTCGACCAGTGGACCCGCGACGGTTCGGCGCCCGTGTCGGCGGCGTGGCTCGAAGTCGACGAGAACGGCACGTTCGGCATCGACGACGTCGGCGTCGTGCGTGGCGGCGTCCGCACCCCTTGGGTCGACGCACCGACCAACATTCTCTCCGGTCTCGGCCAACCCGGCCACATGACCGACCTGTTCGGCACGACACGACCACTCGATCCGACGACATTGACCGCGCGGTACCCGCACGGCCGCGACGACTACCTCGATTGTTTCCGCAACGCGACACACGCAGCCATCGACCGCGGATTTCTCATCGCGGCTGACGGCCCTGAGATCGAAGCCCTCGGCGCCGCCTCCTGGTCCAATACCTGACATCAAAGCCAACGGCGACGACCTCGGCGACCGTCCCACGTCGGGAAGAGAGTGCCGGACGGACGTCATAGTGCGGCCGTTCGGTCAAGCGATTGCGGAGACACAATCTGTCATGGCGAATTCGGTGCATGCGTGACTTCGGAGAGGTCGACCGGTTCGGCGAAGCCTTTGAGGACGTAGGGGTGTGCGTCAGCGCACCAAAATGAGGGAACGTCGCGCAATGCTGCCCGGGTCGGCTCGTCGACGAGCGCAGACGACGGCGCCGCGAGTTTGACCGCGCGTGCGGCGAGGTTGACGACAGGACCGGAATAGTCGCCATCGCGGGCAAGGACGTCGCCGGTCGCGATGCCGACGCGTACCGGCGGCAACACCTCTTCGGACTCGAACGCTCGAACGAGCGCGAGGCCGATATCAACTGCCGCGACCGGATCGTCGGAGACGAACAGCACCTCGTCGCCGATGAGTTTGACGACCCGACCGCCGTGTCCCACGACGATCTCTGACGCGGTCGCATCGAATCTGGTCAGGGCGTGCGCGAGTCCGAACAGGTCGAGCTGTTGCGTCCAGGCCGTCGAATCGACGAGATCCGCGAAACCGACACTTCGGCGGACAAGATCAAGTCCTGAGACCGGCTCCAACACGTCGGGACGGAAGCCGCGCTGGATGTGGTGTCGCAGCAGCGTGTCGAACCCGAGGGCGAGACCGTCAAGCAGCAGCATCGATTCCGCACTCGCTTGAGCCAACTGCAAACCCGACGGGTCTGCTTCAACGGCAGGCGACGCGACATTCACGATGAACGCGCTGACGATGGCGTCCGCGACCCGCGCCGCGGCCGCGCCGATCACGCGTAACAGCTGGACTGCTACCTCTTCACCGAACAACTCGATGCCCGCACCGACGATCTGGAGCAGCTCGACGTCTCGTTGCAAGAACGTCGGACCGTCCGCCTCGACATCGGGTTCGGGAAACCCTGCCGCTCGCCACGCCCGAGCGACGAACGACCGCTCAACCCCGGCGGCGATCGCGACATCATCGGTTGTGAGCGATTCGCGATTCGCCCACAGCGCGATCGTCGATGCCAGTCCTGGAAGCTCGTCCGGTTTCGCGGCCGCGAGGTCTTCCAGCGTTGCTCCCAGATCAATCAGATACTCGAGCAACGCCAGCCGCGACGCGGCGTCGTCGGCGCCCGGCTCGTACAGTCCCGCGGCCTCAAGTTCGGCCGGACCTGGACGGTGCACCACGTCCGAGCCTCGCGCCATCCCGGCCGCCCAGACAACACACCAACATCCACGCACCGAGACTGTCGCTCAACCCCGACCGGCGCCGACATGCGGCGACCGCCCCGACCGTGGCATTCCGGGCCGGCCGCCCCCGTCGGCAGATCGCGGTCCGGCGCATTCGCTGCACGCTTGACTGGTGTAGGCCGCTGTTGTCGAGACGAACACGCAACCGCCAGGATGCCTACGTGGGCACCGCGGAGCCCAAGAACCGACGACCCGACGAATTAGTGTGCGTCGTTCGGCCCCTGAGCAGCGGCGACGGATGCTTCGCGGCGCGGCCAGTCCGGGCTGTGCGGAAGGCCGAAATTCGAACGGCGGTGAATGATGTTTGCAATCGTGTTGGCAATCACCTCCCTCGGGGACTTCGGACGATGGGCACGCGGCAACGGACTCGAGATCGTGTTGCTCATTGTCGGCTCGGTCCTTTTGACGCGATTCGTCGCCTGGTTGGGCGCCAACCTGACCGCACGGATCGATGCGCACGACGAGAGCAGCGACGCGCTCGTCCGTTCCGAGGCGGCCAAGCACCGCCACTCGGTCGCCCAGGTCATCACCGGAACCGCGCTCGTGCTGATCTATTCGATCGCCGGAGTGCTGGTCCTCAAACGCTTCAATGTCCCACTGGCCAGCCTGATTGCCCCGGCCACCGTCGCAGGAGTCGCGCTCGGTTTCGGGGCACAACGAGTGGTCCAAGACATCCTCGCCGGCTTCTTCATCATCACTGAACGCCAATACGGGTTCGGTGACCTCATCCGTATCTCCAACCTGGGAGCGATCTCCGGAGTGACCGGCACGGTGGAGGACGTCACCCTGCGAGTCACTCGCATGCGTACGGTCAACGGAGAAGTCGTCATCATCCCAAATGGACAGATCAACCAGGTCACCAACCTGTCCCGTGACTGGGCTCGAGCCGTCGTTGATGTGCCGCTCCCGGCGACCGCGGACATCAACCGAGTCAACGCGCTGCTCCAAGGTGTCGGCAACGCGGTCTACGCAGACGAGTCTCTCCGTCCGCTCATGCTCGACGCGCCGACCGTCATGGGCGTCGAGAGCATCGACGTGGGCGGATTCAGCATCCGTATGGTCTCCCGCACTCTTCCCGGCAAGCAGTTCGTCGTCGGCAGGGAGCTGCGTGCCCGCATTGCCACCGCCCTGCGGGAAGAGGGCATCACACTCCCCGCAGACCTCGAGCCCACCGTCGCAGCACCCCCAGCCTGATGCGCCCTCACATCCGGCGTTCCACATCCGTGCTGAGTGCAATTTTTATTGTCACGCTCGTCGTCTACGTCCTGGTACGGCCCGCGTCGGTGTCGCCGCAAGACACGGCGCCCGCCACACCGCCGACCACGGCGACCCAGACGACCCGCCCGCCCACGACGTCACCGACGCTGCGACCGACGACGACGACGAGCGTGACGCGGACGCGTTCGCCGACAACTTCGCTGCCGCCACCGTCGAGATCGACCCCACCGGCGACGAGTTCATCCACCTCGAGTAGCCCGACATCCACCACACGCGACGCAACGACCCCGTCGAACCCCACGCCAAGAACGAGCCGCTCCTCACCAGCGTCCCCCTGACCGCGATGAGACACACCGCCCGCGCGGCCGGCCTCACCACCATCGGTCAGTTCCAGTCGGCGCCCCAGTCGGTTGGTCGAGTGCCCGCTGCAGGTGATTGCCTCCCTCCGGAGGCGGGCGTCGGCAAGGCGCTCCGCTGCGCCCCGCCCGGCCGAATTCGAGATGCCGCCACCGTGTCCGCGATCTCACGCTCCGGCAGCGCGCGAACGCGGTTGCAATCAGACAAGCGGCGGACGAATGACTGCACTCGGCCGGCGCGCGCCTCATTCCCCAGCGCCCCGAAGATGTCGACGGCGATGCAGCGCGCGCTCACGGCCACTCGGTGCTGCTTGTCGGAGCTGCATCCTGATGCGGGAGAAGCCCCGTATCGAACCAGAACGGACAGTTACGCCAACCACGCGAATCGCTCAGATCATGTGGCTTGCATCATCAGCGTAAGGTGAGCCAAACGGTTCTGCTCCGACCTCGCGCCTAGCCCCCGCGTCGTCGCCGGTCCAGAACCAGCTCATGTGTTGAGCTGGGAGGGACATCGATCGATGAGCAGGACCGAATCATTCGCGACGTCGCGCGGTGTACTCGAAGCGGCCGACTCAGGCAACGAACTTCGCGACCGGCACCGTGAGGAACGCCGTGTACGCGCAGCATCGTCGGCCGTCACCGACACGCGCAGCCCGGCCCAATCGTACGAATATGCGGTCGGTCGACTTGTCGGGTCCCGCTTGACGCTCGCTGCGTACCTGACTTATGAGACAGTCGATCACGACGTCGCCGAACGCTTCTGCGGCGATTCCCTCGGCCGTCAAGGTGAGAGGCCAGCATGAAACGCGTGTTCAGGATCGCTCGCAGCCGCGCGGCGCAAGTTGGCCTCCTCTGCGGTCTCGTCACCGCGGTGGTGTTAGGTCTCGCCGCTCCCGCATGGCCGTGCGTCGCGACCATCACAGGCGCGACCTACTGCTCGGACAATCAGCTCGTCGTCGAATGGTCGCTGAGCAACGGACCCGCCGGCGGACCGATGTCGGTCGGTCCCGCAGTCGCGCTGATCGGCTCGAATACCTACGCCGCCACCGGATTCACCCCAACCGTTTCGTCTAATAGCACGACCATGGCGTCGTCTGTCGTGACCAACTTCAACGCGGGCACGATCACGCTGAACGTCCAGGTCAGCTGGCCTGAGGACAACTTCTCCACCCTCGCCAGCGGCACGGCTGACCTCAGTTTGTGCACCACGCCGACCACAACCACCACAACAGCGCCGACGTGTCCGACGACGACGACGTATCCGACGACGACGACGTATCCGACGACGACGACGACGTATCCGACGACGACGACGTATCCGACCACGACGACGACGTGTCCGACGACGACGACGACGTATCCGACCACGACGTATCCGACGACGACGACGACGTATCCGACCACGACGACGTATCCGACCACGACGACGTATCCGACGACGACGACGTATCCGACGACGACGACGTATCCGACGACGACGACGACGTATCCGACGACGACGTATCCGACCACGACGACGTATCCGACGACGACGACGACGTATCCGACGACGACGACGTATCCGACCACGACGACGGCGGCGTACCCGGCGGCTGAGATGTGCCAAAATCTGGTGGCTTCGCCCGGCAACGGTCGCGCGATGTTGCGTTGGACGGCGCCTGACGGAGGCCAAGGCGAGCGGATCGTTGGCTATGTGGTCACGCCGTACCTCGGCTCGTTTGCCCTCCCCTCGCAGGTGGTCCGGCCGGCGCGAACAAGCGATGTCGTCTCAGGGTTGGTGAACGGGCTGACCTACCGATTCAGAGTCGCAGCGGAGACCGCGAACGGCACCGGCCCACGTTCCATCCCGACCAACGGCGTGACAATCGGGGTCCCAACCGCGCCGACCGCGGTGACCGCGGCCGTACGGGCAGGCACGGCCGAAGTGCGGTGGAAGGTACCGACGGCCACGAACGGTTCACCGATCACCGGATACGTCGTCACCCCCTACCGCGACGGCGTCGCTCAACCTGCGCGCTGGTTGTCGTCGCACGCGACGAGCGTGAGCATCCCCGGATTGACGGCCGGCCAGAGCTACACGTTCCGGGTTGCCGCCAAGAACCACCGAGGCGTCGGACCGCAGTCCAACCCCTCGAGTGCGGTCAGGGCCGAGAACGCGGCATCACCGCTCGTCGTCGTGCAGACGTTGATCGCCTGGCTCCTGTGATGCACGAGCATTGAGCCGTCATCGGCGTCCGCGGAGCAACGACCCGGTCGCCGTATACCGAAAACCCGCACGACCTGGTCTCGGAGGTAACTCGTCGGAGTGAGTGGAACCCGTTCGGCAAACCCGTGCCGGGACGACGACCGGCGATTTCCTCGCTCGGATGCCTGGCTGACCAGACGGAACACGCTGACAGAGGGAAACGAAGTGGTTCCGTCGTGACCGATTCACCGACGCCGCTGTCGCGGCGAGGCTTTCTTGGTCGGTTGGGAGCGACGGCCGCGACGTTGGCGGTTGCGCCGGGGTTGGTCGGAAAGACGTTGCCGGCTGGTGCCAACACCGTTGCGGGCACGGCGGCGGGCAGGCCGGCTGCGGCGACCGGGTTGGATCTGAACGACATTCAAGGAAATATTCTTGCCGGGTTCAACAAGGACTTCGGGTCGTTCATCGGCGTGCAGTTTCCATCCGCGGAAGTCGGTCTGGCGTGGCTTGCAGACCTCATCCCCGAGATCGCGACGGTGACGGAAGTTTCTGCGTTCAACGCGGCGTTCCAGGGTGTCGCGGCCCGCGCACGGGTGTCGCCGTCGACGTTGTCGGCGACGTGGGTGAACGTCGCGTTTACCTTTGCGGGTTTGGATGCGTTGGGGGTGGCGGGCACGGACTTGGCGCAGTTCCCACCCGAGTTCGCGGCTGGGATGGTCGCCCGCGCGGGTGTGCTCGGCGATGTCGGACTGAGCGCCCCGACGCGTTGGCCGGCACCCTTACAACAGCAGTCGCACGCCCTCGTTCTGATCGGCGCGGATCAGGCGTCAGGTCGGGCGACCGCGGTCACGCAACAACAGCAGTTGGCTGCCAAGCACGGCGTCACCGTGTTGTGGGTGCAAGAGGCTGCGGTGCGGGCCGACGAGCCGGGTTTCGAACATTTCGGCTACCGGGACGGCATCTCACAACCTGGGGTTCGTGGCTACACGCCGGTGTCTGACCCGTCGAACCCGAACCAGGGTGAGCCGGGACAGGATCTGGTCTGGGCGGGCGAGTTCCTGATCGGTCAGCCGACCCAAGCTGGAGTGGGTCAGCCGATCACGACACCGGGGCCGATCTCGCAGGCGGGTCCGGCCTGGACGACGAACGGGTCGTTCCTCGTGTTTCGACGGCTGCGCCAGGACGTCGAAGGTTTCTGGGCGTTCGTGGCGAAAACGGCACGCACGGCGGGCATCAGTCAAGACCTGGCCGGAGCGAAACTTGTCGGCCGCTACAAAAGCGGCGCGCCGCTCGAGACGACCGGAAACCAGTCCAAGGATCCCGGTCCTTTTTATCCGTCGTTGCTGACTGCCGCGAACATCAACAACTTCGACTACAGCGATCTCGGGGGATCCGTCGTGCCGTTGGCGGCGCATATCCGCAAGGCCAACCCTCGCGATGAGCTGACCAACTCCGGAGGCCTGGCCGACACGCTCACCCACCGCATCATCCGTCGGGGTATCCCGTTCGGTACGTCGCTCCCACCGGGAACGCGGGCCAGCGACCCGGCCGCCAACCCGGCATTCCCGAACGACCGAGGACTGTTCTTTGTCTGCTACCAGAGCTCGATCGCTCAACAGTTCGAGTTCATACAAAACAACTGGGTCAACAATCCGAACTTCCCGGTCAAAGGAGCCGGCCAGGACCCGGTCACCTCACCACCAACGCTGCCCGGCTCTTTCACGATTCCAGGAAGCCCGGCCCACCACGTCGAACTGCTCGCACGTTTCGTGGAGACAACCGGAGGTGACTACTACTTCCAGCCGTCCGTCTCCGCGCTTGGCTTCCTCGTGGCACAACCGTAGCGACATGCCGAACTGCACTCCGGATATACAGCGTCACTCGCCGACACCCGCCAAACGCGTGGCCTCTCAGTTGACGATGATCTCAGCCGGCCCGAGTTTCCGCCGTTGCGCGGTGTCGCTGGTCCTCAAAGCAGATCGGTGACGTCGAGCCCGACGTCTTTCGTCGTCTCCGGCGTCGGGGTGGGCGACCGGTTGGGGCTTCGGGTCCGCGGTCCTCGCGGATTGTCGAGGCCGGCGCGGACTCCGGATCGGATGGTCAGGAACGCTTCGCGCGTCCCGAGCCCCGACGCGGTCGCGCTTTCCGCCAGGACGCGCTCGACGGTCGACGCATCGAGTACCCCTGACCCGACGATTTGTCCGAGACTGAACGCGGCGCGATTCAGTGTGCTGTTGCGCGATCCGTTCGGCGCCGATCGGACGCGATCAGCTTCGCGGTCGAGCGCGACACGAGCCCACGCGGACGTTGCCGCGTCGATCCGAACGGGATCGTGCACGTCCGAAGATCGCGATCGTTGCGGCGTTCGCAAAAGGTCGAGCATCCAGCCGGGCAGTCGTGGGAGATCGTCGGGAACAACCTCCCAACGGTATGTGCTGCCGTTCGCGTGCACGCTCGGTGGTGCGATGACGTAGCCGCCATCACCTCGGACGTCGACGCCGGGGCCGAGCCGGGTTCCTGTCGAGTTCTGCACCGGCTCGCCCGGATGTGCGAACAGGAGGTGCCAGCCGCCGGAGCCGGTGCGCACGACGGGCCCTCGGGGGAGGGGCCCGTAATCGCCGACGCGTGCGCGCATGGTCGCGCCTCCGTGGGGCGGGTCGATGTCGATCACGACGAGTCCGCTTTCGGTTCCGGTACGCACCGCGACGTTGGCCGATGGCCACCTCCGCCACCACGCCATGATCTGGCCGCGATTGGTGCTCGCCGCGTGGAGCCCTCGCGCGGTGCGCGGATGTTTGCCGGGCGACGAGCAATCGAGTTGGCCACACGAGCAGCCGTTGCGGCCGACAGAATGGCACGGCAGGACCGGCCAACCCCGCGACGCGTAATCCAGCGCGGCGGCGTGCACGCCGCCGCGGTCGATGGCGGTCATCGGCGAAGCTCGATCGTGTCCGGCTCACGTCGGGGGAGTTGCGGGCCCGTCTGAGGGGCGCTGCGAGGTTCGTTCGTCAACGTCGCGGGTTCGGCGTAGCCGTATGCAAGTGCTGCGGCCGCAGGCGAGTTGAGCGCGAGGGTGTGACGACCCGCGGTCGCGAAGTCGACGATCAGCTCGCCGCGCGTGCGGTCAATGTCCTCGACGGTGCCGAACACCGCGTAGGGCGGCAGGTCGAAGCCGTCGACATCGACCAGGTCGCCTGTCGCGTCTCGAAGTGTGACCAATTCGCCGACGGCGAGCTCGTGTCCGCCTGGACTGACTGGCGGGCCGCGCAGCGTCCCGTCGAGCTTCAGCATTGCCCGCGCCCCTCGGTTGGCCGCTGCCACCTCCTTGGCGGTTGTGCCGAGAAGGGGTCGTTCGGTCCCCGCGCCGCGAGCCGCGTACCATGCACCGACCTCGGCCAACAGCGACAGGCCCCCGCCTTGCGCGCCGAGTTCCACGAGCTCCGCGAGCCCCTCGATCTGGGTCGCGTTCAACGCCAAGTCGTCACGCATGTCGGCGCGGTCGTCGCCGCCCGAACCTGACGGAGCGAGATGATTGTGCATAACCCCCTAATGGCGCGCGCAGATCCCAAAACGCGACGAGGAATCCCATTCGGTGGGGGAAGTCGCCGTCGCGGGCGCGTACACCCCGCGCCGAAACATCGGTGCGTTCGGGGAGGGACCGTTTGACATATACGAACGTATGTTCGTATCGTGTGGGTGTGGCCTTGCACCAGTACGAAGCGAGATGTGCCTGCGGCCAATGCTGGCGCGTGTACCGCGAGCGCGACGAGGACGACGACGACGCGATGGCGACCTGCGTCGCGTGTGGAGCGGACACGTTCGACCTCACCGACGTTGGCGAACTGCGGTCCGCTGGACGCGACGTGAATCCCTGACCGATGGGGCGGTGCGCCCTCGCCGACCGGCTGCGTTCCGGACGCGCCGCTATTGCGCGTACCAGGGTCTCAGCCGTACCCGCACTGGCAGTTCGCGCCCGTAGAGCAGGACCGCTTCGTCGCGTCGGATGCGCCGAAGCATGTCGGCCGGAGCGGTTCGCCGGTAGTTGACATGCTCGCTGATGGTGCGGCGACCGCCGCGCACATCGTCTGTGACGTTGAGTTCGGTGCGGCGCTCGTCGCCGATGAGTCGGCTGACGTACTCGAGGGTTCCGTCGTCGGCGATGCCGCTACCGAAGAGTTTGGCGCCGTGGTTGTTGAGCACAGTTTGCGCACGGTGACCGTAGAGGGTTTTCAGTTGTGCGACGTCCTGCCAGACTGACACGAGTGTGATCCCGTGGCTGCGGGCAGTGGATGCGTAGGCCGGCAGATCGCGCAGCGGTGCGATGTTGCCAGCTTCGTCGAGGAGTGCCAGGCAGGGACGTTCGAGCGCACCGCGTCGGCTGTTCGCAAGGTCGTAGGCGCGTCGGAGTGCCTGTTGTACGAGGACGGTCAAGGCCGGCCGCAGTCGTGCCTGTTCGTGCGACGCGGCGACCACGTAGATCGTGTTGTCACCGGTGAGCCATTCATCGAAGTCGACGCAGCATGAGCCAGGGCGGCCGACTCCCGGATCGGCGAACGCCGAGATCACATTCTCGGCCGTCGCGAACACTGCACCACGCAAGCGGTCTTCTTTGGCCCACAGCGACTGGGCGACGCCGAGCGCGTCGAGCTCACCAGACTGGCGACATTCTGCGATGGCTTGCGGAGCGACCGCCGCGTTGATCAGGTGGTCGAGCCGTTGTTCGACCCGTGCGTCAAGCTCGTCGCGGTCGGATTGGGACCATCGGCTGACGTCCAGCATCGTCCCGTCGACAGGCGCGTCGTCGGTCTGTGGAAGACGATCGCGCATGAGCGCGAGTTCTTCGGTGTAGGCCCGGTCGTGCAGGTCGCGCCGTTGCTCGTGTGCCTGCTCGCTCGCGGCGAGGCGGACGATCGCGGCTTTCACGATGTGCTGGTCGGCCAAAATGCGCTCGATCTCCTTCTGTTCTTGGCTGTCGATCCAGCGCACGACGCCGCGCATCGTTTGACCGCTGAGCGCGGCGGCGTACAGGTAAGGCGCGAGCGCTCTTCGTGCTTGGGTGTACCAGTAGTCGCCGTCACTGACGGTGTCGACGCGCGGCTGCGCGGCCTCGCATAGCCAGGACGCGATCCGCATCGCGCCTGGCCAGGTGCGGCATTCGTCGAGCGGCGACCACGACGCCGACGTACGGCCCGTGGACTCGGTGGGGTCGTAGATCCAGACTTTGCCGCGCTGGCTTCGATGTTCGATGCTGGCGTCGATGAGATCGGCCTTGACCGACGTGGCGATGATCGGACCTTTCCACTCGAGCAGCGCAGGGATCGCGAACCCGGCGGTCTTGCCGCATCCGGTTGGTCCGATCACCGCGAGGCTGACGCGAGGTTCGGCTGCGATGAGGTGTCGGCCGCAGTAGCCGAGCGTGAGTCGTCCCGGCTCCGGCGTCTGCACTTTCAGCTGTCGAACGTCGGCTGCTTGCGCGAAGCCGGCGTGGGGTGCGATCCCCAACGCTGAGCCGCGCCGCCGCGAGTGCCGCCACCACCGGCGCGCGATCCACGCGGCACTCGACGTCATGGCGCACGCGACGAGCGCCGTGCACGCCCAGTAGACGACCGCTCCTGGAAGCGACGACCGCGCGCCGTCGGGCCAGGCCGCGGCTGGATTCGACAGGTGATGCGACAGCCCGACCAACGCGTTGGTCCCACCGGCGACACCGACCGGCAACCATCTGTGTACCGAGACGACCGCGGCGAGTTGCGCGCCCGACCAGCAGACGATGCCGGCAAATCCGACGGTCAGCCCCGCGATGAGCGCGGCCTGCGCGACGACGTCGCCTGAGCGGGATGCACCGTCCGGAAGGCCTTCGCGGCCGGCGGTCGAGATCATCGGACCGTCATGCGCGCGTCGGTGTCGCAGAACCGGCGTTCGGCGGCACCGATCACGTGGGCGACGACGGCGGTGCGGTCGCCGACCTTCCACAGCGCCCGCCCCTTGGTGAGTTTCGGAAGAAGCTGAGCTTCGGGTCCGGTGAGTTCGAGCAGGCCCGCCGCGTCGTGTACCTGGTCGCTGGACTGGCGGAACAGCACCCGGGTTTGGGTATCGGACAGCAGGCCCATCGACAGCTTCGACGTCGCGGTTCCGTCGTCAGCCTGCGCGCGGAGGTCAGAAAGGCGGTGGACGATGGCCAGGTTCGCGACGCCGTACGCACGCGACAGTTTCCAACAAGATTGGAGATACCGCGTCGTGCGTTCCGAACCGAGCAGGGTCCAGGCTTCGTCGAGGACTTGCAGGCGTGGTGGCCCGTCGGGACGTGCGAGTACGGCCTGCAGCCACGCGGTCGTTGCGATCATCACCAGCGTGAGCGCCTCCGGATCGTGCTGCACTGCTGAGAGGTCGACCACGATGCCGGGCCCGGCCCAGTCGACGTGCACGGTCGTCGGACCGTCGAACATCCCGCGCAGCGACCGGTCGAGCAGCTTGCCGAGTCCGTAGATCGCCGCTTCGACACTCCGGGCGAGACTGATCGCGTCGGTATGGGCTCGTCGAGCCATCTCGGTGGTTGGGTTCGACATCGCGGCTGCGACATCGACGAGCGTCACGTCGGCGCGTCCGGTACGGCCAAGATGTTCGACGGCCCAGCCGAGCACGGCGTCTTCGACCGGTGTGAGGTCGCGGTGCAGTACCGACTCGACGAGTGCGCCGACCATCGCGGCTTGGCGGCGTGCGAGTTCGGCTGGCCCGTCGTCAAGTCCGGCTGGTCCCGGATCGAGTGGGTTGATCCGCGCGGTTCCGCCCGGACGGAGGCTGATGACATCCAGTCCGAGTGCCTGTGCGAGCGGGAGATACTCACCTTTGGGATCTGCGATCGCGACCCAACGTCCGAACACTCCGACCGACCGATAGATGAAGGTTTTGGCGGTTGCGCTCTTGCCGACACCGACCTCGCCTGCGAACAACATGTTCGGGTTTGTGAGCGTCCCGGCCGCGTACGCCTCGAACGGATCGAACGCGAAGCCGCCACCGCCGGTCAGCACGTTCGTTCCGAGATACACGCCCCGCGGACCGAGCCCCGCTTCGGCCAGGAACGGATACGCCGAACAGAGATGCGCGGTGGTCGCACGATGGCGCTGCACCCGCAGCGTCCGCGGAAATACGAGCGAGCCCATCACGCAAACCGTTTCGGTGTGACGCCCCGTCCGATCGGCAGCCCGCACGCGAGCGCGAGATCGTGGCGTCCGTCGAGGCGTCGGAGTTCGAGTCCAGCCTGGGCGGCCGCTTGCTCGTAGTCGCCGCACGAACGGTCCAGCTCGTCGAGGTCGGACGCCGTGACGATCACGAAACCGACAAATTCGAACTCGCCGTATCCGGCGACAAGTTCCGCTTCCCGGTCGAGGACTTCCGACTGCGCGCGGCGATGACGTGCGCCGATCCGAAAACCGGACCGTGTTCGTTGCGCTTCGTCCGATGCGAGTTTTACCGTCTCCCGATCGACGTGCCGTTGCGAACGTGACGGCGCGACCGGCTCGTAATGCACCGCGAGGGTGCGAACACCGCCGGCGTGAAGGACAAGCGGTTCCATCCAGTCCGGTGGAACTTCGAGCCGCGGCCAATCGGCCACGACGTACGCCGCGTGGACCGCCCGATCCACCCGTACGTGATCCCACGCGGCGCGCACCGCGAGCGGACCGGCGTTCGCGACGCCGACGAAACCGGCGAGCTGCGCCAAACTTCGCCGTCCGGCGCGCATGCGGCCCGTGCGGCCATAGGGATCGAGGCGTACCCGCAGGACTTCGGCGAGCTCGGCCGGACAAAGCGGAAGGTCCACCATCAGCCCGGCCGATTCGAGCCGCGCCGACAGCCGCTGTACCTCGTCGATCAACGCCTGCTCTGTTGCGGCGGTTCGGTCGGCCGGCCCACGCCGACGTGATCGCAGACGACGACGATCCACGGTGACGGTCACGAGCACTTCGTGCTCGGTCGACATCGGCCCAGCTTGTGCGAGCAATCCGCGATAGGAGGCGACCGCCGCAGACGAATCGGTGTGTGCGACATGCTCGTCGAGATAGGCGAGCGACTCGTCGAGGCCGGCTGGGGCCGCCCACTCGGTCCATCGCAACTGTGCGACAGGACTGCGTTCGGTGCAGAACGCAGCGAGCGCGTCGCCCCAAAGGTGGAGTTGGCGTTCCTGTGCGACGCGTTCGCAGAGCGCAAACTCCCGGCCGCGAACTCGCAATGTCGCAGACAACGTTCGGCCCTGTTTGTCATGCACGACTGCGGCACCTTCCGTGCGGCCGCGTCGCGTCCAATCTGCGTTGCGTGCTTCGGTGATGGTCAGGCCATCGAGCGTCGGCGGGAGCTGCAGAGCTTGCGCCTTCGTCTGCGTTTGTGGTCGGCGACGTGGCAGGTCGGCGAACCACGCTTCGCCTCGAGTTGCGCGGGTCATCGCCCACGCGAACGCGACCGGTACGGTCTGGTTCAGTGGTCGTCCGTTCCATTGGCCGAACGCAAACGTCGCGCTGGCGAGGAGTGGTATCGGAACGAGGGCGACCGAGGTGTGCGCGTTCAGCAACGTTCCCGAAAGAAGAATCCCGGCGCCGATCGCGATGCATTGTGTCCCGGAAAGGCCGAGCAGCCAGCCGGTACGGTCGTGGGGCCCGAACCGGTAATGGCGCGGGCCGGCGGCGGTCACGACGCCTCGTCGCGCCGCGGCGCGTCTGTCGTCTTGGAAGGCGGCGGCTGCGTGTCGTACCGCGCAGGGTCTCGGCCCCGGGCATCCCGCGTCGGCTGCGTGTCGTGCCGCGCCGAGTCTCGGCCGGGGGCGCCGCCCGTCGGCTCGGCCGTCCCGAGGTCGGGACCGGCGACCGTTTCGGTTGACGTTTCGACAGACCTCACTGCACCGTTGGTCGCCGCCGACGCCACCGTCGCGGCGACGGGCGCCGCAACGCCCGCCGGACCTGCGACCGCCCCGACCGCGGAGGCACCGACGGCCGGTCCATGGATCGGCGCGCCGGTCACCCGTCCGGTGTGACCGGTCGCGGACGGCAGCGCCAGGGCGGCCGAGTTCGTGCCGCCCGCGAGCCGTGCGAGCGAACTTGCCGAGTTGGCGGTCCAGACGGCCGTGTTCGCGGCCCGCACCGGCGAGCGCGACATGCCGTGCGCGACGACCGCGGCCTCGGCCCACGGTATGAGCTTCAAGACGAGGAACGGCGCGAACGCCGCGATCACGAGAACGGCGGCACCGACGAACAGCGTCCCCATCGTCGCGCCGACCCCGCTGTCCGATCCCATCGCGTTCGGAGTGCCGGTACCGGCACCCGCGAGCGCCGCGACGCCGACCGAGATCGCGACGCAGATGACGAACTTCGACACGATGACCGACAACAACAACTCGATCGTTCGTCGAAGCAGGCCCCGGGCCGAAGGCCACACCATCGCGGCGAACGACAGCGGCGACAGTGCGACGATGATGTAGACGAGCACCGATCGCACCATGAGCTCGATCCATAACAACAAAGCGGCGATGACAGCCACCGACCCGAGCAACACCGCCGCGAAGCCTCCCGCTGCTCCTTTCACGTTGACCCCGAAGCCGGACAGGAAATGCACGGCTTGACCGCCGGAATGTGCGAGCACTGCCGCTGAACATGCGTCGATGAGCTCGAGGAGCTTTCCGACGACAACGGTGGTCCCGACCATGCCTGCCACCGCGGCCGGCAGGTCCAGCGCGACGCGTCGCGTCATCGCGGTCATGTTTCCAGCGAGGAGGCCTTGAATCAGACCGAGAAACACGAACCCGACCAGCAACGCGGCGGCGATGTTTCGCACCGTCGCGTACGGCGAACCGGTGCCCGAAAACCAGGCCGCGTCGACATTGGGCCGTGCCGCGCTCCCGAGGAAGTTCACGACGCCATCGACGAAGAACGCGACCGCACCGAGAACCCAGCTGGTAATTCCTTGCGCGACCGCGTTCCACGTCCAGCTCGCCGGCGCGTTGATGACTTTCGTGACGACATCGAACGGGTTGGGGATATCGGAGACGACGAGCGGCGTCACCTGGACTGTCCCCACGGCACGAACCCGTCGAGCGCAGCTGCGAGGTCCTCGCTCGTCGCTGGTGCCGTCCCGTCGTTGAGCGCGGGAGCCGGACCGGCGGTGATGGTCTCGGCCGCCACCTTCCAGTCGCCGCGTTCCCACATGAGATCGAACACCGATGTCGACCAGCCCGCCTGCGGCGCCGCCACTCCGATCCGGGACAAGACTCCGACACTCCATACCGACACCGCCGCGCGGTCCGGTGTGAAGGTGTCCACGCGTGTCGCGAGCACGGCCTGCAGGTACCGGGTGGGACCGGTGCCGGGAGCGAGCACGGTGCGCAGCTGGTCGAGCTGCTGCGCGGTGGTCGAAACCTGCACGGAAGCGCTTGCCGTCGCGGAGATTGAACGGACCGCGTCGTCGAGCATCGTCGCGGGGAGGCCGATCAACACCTGGCCGGTCAGGACGTATGCGGCTGCGGCCGCGGTCGCGCCTGGCTGTGATCGTGCGAACCCGGCCGGTATACCGTTGGTGTACTTCGCCGGTCCCGGACTGGTGGGATCGTCGGGCGCCGACTGCAAGTTCGATCCGCCGGCGTGGTGGACGTTCGAGATCACCGTCACACTGACCAGTCCGCGGGCGGCCATCCCTGCGAGAAACGCCGCGCAGCCGGCGCAGATCAGCACGAACGGACGACGTTGCGATGGGCCCCTCATCCGTGCGCCGCCTTGAACAACAAGTTGATCGCGGTCGGCGCGACGCCGGCGAGACACGCGCCGACGACACCACCGAGCGCGAGTTGTTTGCCGCGATAGCCCCCTGCGTAGTTGCCTGACTGCTGCGACAGGCCGTAGATCGCTGCCCCCAACAGGATGCTCGCCAGCGACCCCCACAACGCGATCTGTCCGAGCCAGTCGATGAGCTGCTGAATCAGCTGCGCGCCCGGCAGGCCGCTCGATGATGGCGTCACGTTCACCTGGGCCAACACAACCGAGGACAACCACAGCATCGAGAGAACCTCCTCCGGTCGGGGCGGATTCATCCGGCCTCCTCGCGGGTCGTCGGAACGGAACCTGGCGGTGCTTTTCACTTCCCCATAGGCGCGAAGAGTCCGGCGCGCGCGACAACAAATCTCGCGATTTTTCAGCGCGTTCCGGACGTCGCTCGCGCCATTCCTCCCTGACAGCAGCTACCTGCTTGGGAGGTCCCATGAAAGTGTTTGTCGCGTTGGTTGCCTGCACCATCGTCGGGTTGGTCGGCGTCGCGGCTGTGGTCGCCGGGCCCGACGGAAGGTCCGACCCGTCGGTCCCCGCGCTGAAAGAGATTCCTGCCTCGTTGCTCCCCGTCTATATGGATGCTGCGACGACCTGTCCAGGGTTGCCGTGGCAGGTGCTCGCCGCGATCGGCTTCCACGAGTCCGGCGACGGCGAAGGTCGCGTCGATCCGACGACCGGCAACGTCGCTCCGCCAATCCTCGGACCGCCGCTCGACGGCACGAACGGCAACGCCCGCATTCCCGATCCTTCGTTCAGTGACGGTTGGGCGCACGCGATGGGACCCATGCAGTTCATTCCCTCCACATGGCAACGATGGGGACGACTCGCACCGAACCGTCCACCCGGCGCAACACCATCGGCGGAAAACGCATGGGATTCGATCTACACGGCGGCCGCGTACCTCTGCGGAGGTCGACCGTCTCTCGGCGATCTCGGACAGGCGATCTTGTCGTACGACCACAGCGAGGACTACGTCCGTTGGGTACTCGCCAAAGCCGCCGACTACGGCATGGTCTCGCCGGCTACTGCCCCGCCGTCTCATGCGTGATGCTGTGCGCCATCACAGCTTCGACTCGGACCTGAGCGGTCCGCGGTCATTGTGTCGGCGAGTCGTCATCGGGCCGCGCAGGCGTTGACGCCGCTTGCCCGACATCTGGACGGGCCGACACCAGCCGTCAACGCACTTGCGGGACCCGGCTCGCCGCCGTTGCGACGTGGGTGACCCAGAACTCTTCGGACGGTATGGAAAGCTGGTGGACCTTGGCTTGTTGGCTGTCTCCTCGGTCGTGGCGCGGCAGGTTCTGTTGTCGGCCGACGCGCAGTATGAGGATCTGAAACGTATGTCCGACCCGACCCTGCCTCCGCTCGGCCCGCCGTCCGAGTTGCGTTGGCCGCCCGAGCATCCGGGCGACGGATCCGCGCGGCGTGGCTTCCCGCGGTGGGCGAAGTGGCTCACCGGACTTGTCGTCGTCGCGATCGCGGTGAGCGTTGCCGGAAGCGTTATTCGGCTGCCGTATGACACGCTCTCGCCGGGCGGCACGTTCAACCTCGAGAACCGCGTCTCGGTTATCGGCACGAAGACCTATCACGCGAACGGCGACATCATGTTGTTGTTCGTGCAAGAACGAGCACACATCAACCTGTGGGATTGGTTGCAAGCCAAGCTCGATCCCGACATCGATCTCGTGAAGCAGGTCGCCGTCACCGGCGGGAACTCACAACAAGAAGCCGACGAACAAGATGTCTGCGATATGTCGCAGTCTCAGATCTCGGCGCAGGTCGCGGCGCTCACAACGCTCGGCTACCACGTCTCGGTCTCGCCGGGCCTCGAAGTCGACGACCTTCCTGCCGGGCTCCCTGCCGTCAAGGTTCTGCAACCGTGCGATCAGATCATCGCCGCCGACGGTCACAAGATCAAACAACCCGACGATTTGTCGAAGATCATCAGAGCCCATCGGGTCGGGACGACGGTCGCACTCACGATCGTCCGTGCCGGCCACACCCTGACAGTGCATGTGCCCGTCGTCGCAGTGCAGCAGACGCACATCATCGGTGTCGACGTCGTCGTCCGCTTCAAGCTCCCGCTGCAGATCGATTTGAACACCGCTGATGTCAGCGGACCGTCGGCCGGCCTGGCCATGGCGCTGACAATTATCGACGTGCTGAGCTCCGGCGACCTGACCGGCGGTAAGCGCGTCGCGGTCACCGGCACGATCGATCCCGACGGTCAGGTCGGCGAGATCGGCGGCCTCCCGCAAAAGGCGATCGTGGCGCGGGACGCACACGCGCAGATCTTCATCGTTCCGGCCTGTTCGGACGACCCATGTAGGCAGGATCTCGCGACAGCCAGAAAACGCGTCGGCAAAAACGTCGAACTGAAAACCGTCGCGACGCTCGCCCAGGCGTTGCAGGTGCTGCGCGCCGCGGGTGGCGCACCCGTCCCCACACCGTCAACGACCCAAGCCCCGAGCTGACGACCGATCGGCGAACCGACGTTCTCGCAGCGCGCGACCGGCACGACTGAACTGTCCGACCCGACAAGGTCGCATTGTCGTAGGGCACGTCGGCCACGGGAACGACCCGATCGAGGAGCGAGCGTCGCCACGAGAAAGGGGACCGCGACCCGCAGGACACGGCCAGGCGGGCTGGCGTCGGATCGACGCTCCCGTCGACCTGACCGTCACCGCGACCGGCTGTCAGAACCTGCCCGCGTCGCCGATCAGCGCTGGTCGCGCTTGCTCGGCGGACGGTGTCAACGGTGTGGCGCCAGGTTCGTACCAACCCTGGACGTCACCGCCAAGATCGGCGGGTAGGTCGTTCGGCGCACGATGCCGCTACGGGACGGCGGACCGTGGCACGCGACGGTCCGTATCCGACGGATTTCCCGCCCGAGTCCGTGCGTTCCCGCCACGCGCGGCAACGCCGGTCAGCGTGAACGCCGACCACAGCCGGAACCTCACGGTTTGCCGGTCTACGTTTGGGATGTGTCAGACGGTCCTGCGACGTTCCGACCGCGATCAAACCTTACGTCGACCGCGGCGACGAACTGATCCGTCGTGACCACGAACTGCAGCATGTCGCAGCCGACGTTGACGCGACGCGCCGTGCAAATGGAAGCGTCGCAACCCGAACGCGTCGCCGGGCCCGACGCTGAACGCGGTTGCCGCGTTCGCAGCCGGCAATCCTGGCGGGTCGTCGGCCAGGGGCGACGGGCGCGCCCGTCGAGGTTAGTGAGCCGGCCGTGAATGCATCACGGCACGGCGAAGATGGGCCGTCGACGAACCGCACCCGTGTTCGCGGTCGCCGTCACCGCGGTTCGAGGTCGTGGCGGTTCGTCGGGCCGGGATTGATCGCGGGTGCATCAGATGTCGATCCGACCACCGTCGCCGCGATCGCTGTCGTCGGTGCAACCACCGTGTACGGCTTGGCGTGGCTCACCTTGTTGCTCTTCCCGATGTTGGCCGTGATTCAGGTGATCGCGACCCGGGTCGGCTACTTCACCCGCGCGGACCTCCAAACCAGCGTCACCAGGCGCTACGGCCCGACCGGCCGATGGCTCCTGTTGGGTTCTGTGGTGGGCGTCACCGCAATCACGATCGCCGCTGACCTTGACGCCGGCGCGGCCGCGGTGGGTTTGCTGTTCGGTGTCGACGGACGATGGTTTGTCGTCCCGGTCGGGATCGCGGCGCTGGCCTTGCTGTTCTTGCACAACTACGACCAGGTCAGCCGCATCCTGCGTTACCTGTTGGTGTGCATGTTCGCCTACGGAGTTGCCGCGGTCCTCGCCCACCCGCACTGGGATGCCGTCGCACGCGCCAGCGTCGTGCCTCAGTTCCGACTGACGTCAGACTGGACCGCGGGTGCGCTCGCCCTGTTGGGCACCACGCTGACCAGCTACGTGTACGTCTGGCAAACCATCGAAGAGGCCGAAGACACCGTCTCGCCACGCGCGCCGCTCGCGATCAAACAGCGCGGCGCAGTGCTCGGCGTCGGATTCGCGGTGGTGATCTTCTGTTGCATTCTCGTCGCGACCGGCGCGACCCTCGGCGTCCATCACATCCACATCAACACGGCTCAAGACGCGGCGCGCGCGTTACGCCCAGTCGCCGGACGTTGGGCCAACGACATCTTCGCGTTCGCGCTCCTGGCCTCCGCGCTCGTCGCGCTTCCCGTCCTGGTCGCAACCTGCGCGTATGTGACGGGTGCCGAATTCCATTGGCACACCGGTCTGTCCACCCCAATCCGAAGCGCACCCCGCTTCTATGCGACCATCGTCGCGGCCGTCGCGCTCGGTGCCATCGTTGCGCTGAGCGATGTCAACCCCATCCAGGTCCTATTCGCGGCCAGTGTGATCGGTGGACTCGCGACGCCGATCGGTCTGATCTTCCTCCTGCTGATCGGCAACAACCCCGAAACGATGCACGACCATCCGCTACCGGGCCTGCTGAGGCTCGCCGGATGGGCAGTCGTGTTCATCATCGCAGCCGCCGCCGTCATTGCCATCGGACAGACGCTCACCCACATCTGAACGTCGATCAGCCCCGACGCGTGTCGTCACAGCTCTCTCGCGCCGAGCGTGTACGCCAGACCAGCGCACCCGTCCGCGACGTCGACCGGCGACAGATCGACGTGAAACCGTTGACGACTGCCGCCACGACGGATCGCGACTCGGGTGCGCCTCAGCCGTCGTCGCGCTGACACGCCGTTGCGGCATGATCGCGGCGCGTTCAGCCGCGCTCACCTCGGACGCGCACGGTCTCGCTGCGGGTCGGGCGCGACCGAGCCGTGGTCGCGTTCATGTCGGGTCACCTGCGGGAGATGCCCACTTCCCGCGGACGTCGCCAGGTGGTCGGTGTCGAAGCGCGCGTCGCAGTTCTCGGCCGGCCGGAACCGGCGAAGCCTGCCCCGCCCGCCGATCCTCGACAGTGTCTTGGCGGCTGCGCAGGCTGCGTGCTGGTCGTCCGACACCCGCGGCCGGTGCCCGACGATCACCTGATCGTGGCGGGCCAGACCGCGACAGCCGTTGCGGACTGAGCGTGCGAACCCACGATGTTCCTTGTGTTTTCGACGGCGATCGGCCACCCTTGTGTGTCGCGACCCGTGGGGGGGTGACCGATGCGTTTGGGCGGTGGGAGCTCTGGACGCGCGCGCCCCGGTTCCCGGGTGTGGGGCCCTCGACGCGTCGTCCGGCGGCGAGACGGGACCTGGCGCGGCGACGGCCGTCGCTGGGCATGTTGCGCGCTGATGGTGCTGGTTTCGCTGGTGGCCGGCTATTCGTCGGTCACAGTCCCGGTTCGTGCCCGGCCGGCGCTGCCGCTGTCGGTGCGGTTAACCGCGTCGGTTTCTACATCGCCGGCGACGGTGCCGTTCGGCAACGGGTCGCCGTATCCCGGGCCTTTGCCGGTCTCGATCCCGGCGGGCGGCGGCACGATCCAAGCTGCGAACTTCAACAGCGGCCCAGCCGAGCAGGCATTCCATGCGTGCACGCCAGGCGATCGAGGCAATGCCGACTACCGATCCGATCCGCACGACATCGACATGTATCGGACGTCCGTCGGCAACGTCTACATCCAGGCGTCCTCGCAGTACACGTCGAACGATCCTCTCCACAACTGCCCGAACCCGTCGTCGTTTTTCGCCGACTACGTGAAGTACTCGTTCACGGTCACCTCCACCGGCTGGTACGAGTTGACCGCCGCGGGCCGCCACGGCCAGTTCTCGACGCTGGTCGACGATGTCAACAAAGGCCTGTCGCCGATCGGCGGCGCCTCGTGGTCGAATCTGCTCCTCGCACCGGCCGTCTACCTGGCCGCCGGCGTCACCCACGTCCTCACGATCGAGTTGCTCACCTTCGACGTCGACCTCAGCGTCATCTACTTAGAACCCACCGCGATGACGTTTCCGTTACCGCGGGTCGTGTCCGCTCCGTTGACCAAAAACGAGGTCGTCGTCGCCGATGCCGTCGCGACCGACGCACCGTTTGGCGCAGTTCCGAACAACACCCATGTCGACAACCGGGCAGCGATCCAGGCCGCGCTCGACGTCGTCCGATTCGAAGGTGGCGGCACCGTGTTTCTTCCCGGCGGGGTGTACACCGTGAAAGGTCCGCTTACCGTGCCGGCCAACGTGACACTGCGCGGCGATTGGAGCGCCACAACATCTGCCAACGGCCAGACGATCCTCGCGGCCGACGTGCCTGGCGGCTCTTTCGGGAAACCGTTCATCTCGCTGCTCGGTACCAATGCTGGGCTCAGTCACCTGAGCATCTGGTATCCGAATCAGAGTTTCGAACGTCCGAGACGGTATCCGCCGACCATTCGATCCTTCGCGGCGTCGGTGGCCGTCAGTGACGTGACCTTGTTTGACTCCGACGAGGGCGTCTTCTACCGCGAGGGCAGCTCGTCGGACATTTCCACGCTGAAAGCGACGTGCTTCACCACCTGCATCGTCGACGGGAACGACGCCGAATTCTCGTTCATCACGAACGTCACGATCTCGAACCAAATTTGGGCTTCTGCTCCAGCGGCCGTGAACAACAAACCGACTCGTCCTGACGACCTGAGGTTGCTCCACGACTGGACCGCGACACATCTGACGGCCATTCGGCTGTTCCGAAACGACAACCTCACGATGTACGGCGTGACAGTCGCCGACGCGCTGCACGGCATTGTCGCAAACCGCGACGTCTGCACCCCGGCGTGCGTCACCTACGGGTCGTTCTCCAAGATTTCGGCGAACGTCGATCAAGGTTCGAGCGCGAAGGTGGCGCCGGGTACCGATCACATCATGGACACCGACCTCGTCGTACCGGCCCGGAAGATCGCATATCAGTTCGCGCCATCGCGGCTGCCGGCCCGCACGTCGGCGTCCGATTTCTACAACGTCAGGTCAGCACCATTTTTCGCGCATGCCGATGGGCTCACCGACGACACCGGGCCAATCCAAAACGCGCTCGACACCGCCGCGAGTCACGGTGGTGGCACCGTCTACCTGCCGGCCGGTACGTATCTCGTCAGTACGCATCTTTTGGTGCCGTCCGGGGTGGAGCTTCGTGGCTCCTACAGCGCCCGCCACACTGCCGAATCGGTCGACGGCACGACGTTGCTCGCAGTCGAGGGTCAGGGAACCTTGACACCGAACACCGACACGGCGTTCATTTCGCTGGCCGCGCACGCCGGGATACATGGGATCACGATCCGCTATCCGAACCAGGGTTTCGGTTCGGCTGCCTATCCCGTCACGACGTTTCCTTACACCGTGCGATCAATGGGTGCAGGGACATGGATGCTGGATGTCAACGTGCTCAACGGCTACCAGATCGCTGACTTCGCGACGTACCGGTCCGACGGCTTCGTCGTCAACAATCTCTGGGCGACCGCGTTCTTGAGCGGCGTGAACGCGGGTGGCAATTCTCAGCACGGATGGCTCCAACGGGTCGTCATCTCCTATGGCGACCTCTATCAGAGCCGCTACAGCAACTCGCCCCACTCGTACGGGCTCGATGCCATCCGGAGTTACACATCGAGTCATGTGGTCGCCTACTACGTCGGGAACGTCAACCGGCTCGAATCGATCGGAGCTGACTCGTTCAACGCGCAGCACAACCTTGTCGCGTACCGAACTTCGGGCTCGGCTCCGGGTCTGACCAACTCGACGTTCTTCGCGTCGAGTAGCGACTCGGCCAGCCTCAGCGGATTCGTGCTTAGCGACGGAACCAACATCGCGTTTTTGGGTCTGCTCGCCGTGTCGCCCTACGACCACCACGACCTGTTCACCGTGCCGGCCTTCAAGGGTGTCGCGACCATCTACGACGCGACCCTCAACCTCGGTGGCCTAGTCCGCCAAGGCGGAACCCTCAAGATGTTCGCCGAATCGTGATCTGAGTACGCCGTGGGAAGAACCCGTGCCAGCTGAGGTTCCGATGCCGTCCGGCCTGGGTCGCTGTCAGCCCAGTGCAGTCCCGAGCCTCGTTCCATCTCGGTCGGCCCGACCGAAGAGCGATCCCTGTCGTTTGTGGCACGCACGCATGTCGGTCGTGGTCTTGTCGGCGCGTTGTGTGGTGGGTCAACGGGTCGCGGTCAGACCGGCTGGCCGATATCGGCTCGATTATCTCGACCGACTGTGAGGACCGGTTCGGGGATCCCGGCCGTGACCGCGTCGCCATCCGAACGCGACGAACGCGACGAACACGGCGCTGATCGTGAGCGCCGGATACGCGAAGTTGTCCAACTACAACGCTGACAGCCAGGTGGGAATCATCGCTCCGCCCGAGATGATTGTCAGGCCCGCCTGCGCACGCATCACTGGGACGCTACGACG
>JBKQIY010000135.1:0-4320 GCA_052148155.1 Acidimicrobiia bacterium
GACGCGTTCGGGCCCACCTCGATGATGGCGTAGAACACCCAGACCTTCGTGCGTATCGTCGGTACGAACGAGGTGGACCGACCGGGGGACGATCCTTCGTCCCCGCTACCGGCCGTGTTGCACCCAAACTACGGCGGGTTCGTGCCGCGCCGTACGATGCGGTGCCTACGGAGGAAGGGGGGTCCGCCGTGGCGACCCGAGAAGAGATACTCGCTGAAACGTTCCTGCAACTCGCCGACACCATCGTCGACGACTTCGATGTCATTGACCTATTGACCATGTTGAGCGGCCGGTGCGTGGAGCTACTCGACGCGTCGGCGACAGGGATCCTGCTCGCCGATCGGCACGGCACCCTTCAAGTCGTGGCTGCGTCCAGCGAAACGGCGAACTTGTTGGAACTGTTCGAGCTCCAAAACGAGGAAGGCCCCTGCCTCGACGCGTTCCGGACCGGTAAACCGGTCACCCACAGCGATCTCGCGAGTGCGAGCCCGTGGCCCCGCTTCGGGCGCGCCGCGACCGCGGGCGGCTTTCGTTCCGTTCATGCGTTCCCGATGCGGCTGCGCGACACCGTGCTCGGCACCCTCAACTTGTTCATGTCCGAACCCGGTCCGTTGTCGGACGCGGATGTCAGCGTCGCCCAGGCGTTTGCCGGTGCCGTCACCATCGCGCTGCTGCAAGACAAGACGGCGAGCGACGCTCACGAGTTGACCGCGCAACTCCAGGGCGCCTTGAACAGTCGGATAATCATCGAACAAGCCAAAGGCATCATCGCCGAACGAGACGGTATCGGGACGGACGAGGCATTCGAGCGGCTGCGTTCCTACGCCCGTACCCACAGCAAGAAACTGTCCGACATCGCCCAAGCGGTCGTCGCGCACACCCTCACCACCGCCGAACTAGAGACCCTCGTCCGCGCCGGGCGCACCTCCGAGTAGGTCAACTGCCCCTCGCGTTGTTGCGGCACGAAAGTGCCGCTCGGGATCGTGCAAGGCACGACGGAGAACGCGACTGTCTGCAAGGCGCTGTTGCGCTCGGCGAAAGAACGCGGCCTGGACGCCAGTGCCGGGATGTTGTTCGTGATAGATGGCGGCAAGGGCCTTGCCTTTCGCCTACCCATCGTCGCAGTGTGCGCTGCGCGGTCAAGCGGTTACAGCCGAACCGGATACGACGTTCGACGACGGCGGCACTCGCAGGTGTGTGCCTTCGGCAACCTTTCGGTGAGAAGACAAGACATGTTTCCGTCTCCGTGTCGATTGTCCGACGTCGGGAAACCGCCGGGCGTAAACTGCGATCGAACCCGAGAGGGGGCGCTTATGCCCCAGGTCCAGGATCTGCTCGCAGCGTTCGTGGAGTTCGCGGACACGTTCGTCGACGATTACGACGTCGTCGAGTTCTTGCACCGCCTAGCGGAACGTTGTGTCGAACTCGTCACCGTGTCGGAGGCGGGCATCATGCTCGCCGACCGGGACGGCAGGCTGCGCTATGTCGCGTCGTCAAGCGAACGGATGCATCTCATCGAGTTGTTCGAGTTGCAACAGAACCAAGGTCCGTGCTTGGACGCCTACCGTAGGGGAGTCGCAGTGCACAGTGGCATGAAGGAGGAGGCGAACACGCGATGGCCGCGTTTCGTTCCCCATGCCCGAGACGTCGGATTTCAGTCAGTGTCCGCGCTGCCGATGCGACTCCGCGCTCAGGTGATCGGCGCCCTCAACCTTTTCTCGACCACTCCCGAACTGCTCAGTCCCGTAGATCAGCAAGTCGCTCAGGCGCTCGCTGACATCGCCACGATCGGCATCCTCCAAGAACGCGCGCTGAGCGACGGACACGTCGTCACTTCCCAGCTTGAGGCTGCGCTCGAATCGCGCGTTCTGATCGAACAAGCCAAGGGCATCGTCGCCGAACATCACCACGTCAGCGTCGACGACGCCTTCCAACTGCTACGTGGCTACGCCCGCAAACACAACCGTCTGCTCCGCCAGACCGCCAACGACATCATCGACGGGACCCTCGACCCAGACGCGCTCGCAGAACCGACGCTCAGCCGCCGCACCTAGAGGCGTCGTCGACCGGCGTTGCCAGAACTGCGACGCGACGGGCTACGCGTGAGAGGACCTCGATTTGTCCATTGAGCGGCCGTCGTCGCCTCGCTACCGTCAGCCTCGGCGCGGGGATTCTGCGCAAGTGTGAGCGGTCCGGGCTTCCCAGTACCCACGGGCCGCTCATGCGCGACCGGCCGACGCGAAAGATGGTGCGTCGGTTTCGCGTTGAGGTCCGATCTTCGGACGTGGTGGCGACGCTGGCGGACTGCTTATCCGTCTCTTGGACGACACGTGGCGAGGCGCGGCAAGGACCACGAACTCCACGGGTGCGCGCAATGCTCCGCTAACTCGGATCCCGATGACCCTGTGGGGTGGTTCCCTGGCGAATGACACCGTTGCGTCGCAATCACTGTCGGCACCAACGCGTGGAGCGACCGCGTCAGTCACGCGACACATGTCGCCCAAATGGGACGAACGTCGCCCAAGGGTTCGGCGTAGCGACAGTGGCGTTCCAAGCGGACTGTCAAGAGTGTGTCGTGTGGTCAGTCATGAGCAAGTTTCCCGCCGATGATGGCTTCGTGGCATACACGAGGTCGAGCGCCTCCCGATGATCCGGCCGAGCGTTCTGGTCGTCGCTACGGCGGTGTGCGGTGTGCTGGCCGGTCTTGTCTGGCATTCGCGCGGACCAGCCGACTGGGAACAGCCGGTCATTTCGTTGCTGCAACGCGAGCCGCTTCCGATGGCACGGTCGATTGTGTTGTTGTGGCAGCCGCTTCCGTTCGCGGCCGCGACCATGGGGCTGGCGTGGAAGGCACTCACGACCGATCGTGTACGGCTCGCGATTTCGGGCACGATCGGGTGTGTCGTCGCGCTGATCGTGACCGAACGCGTATTGAAGCCGCTAGTCGGCCGGCACCATCTTCACTCGGGTGCGGCGGTCTTTCCGTCTGGACATGTCACGGCTGCCGCGGCCTGGGCCATGTTCGCGTGGCTCGTCCTCGATCCGCGCTCACGATTTCGTTCCGTGCTGGTCCTCGTTCCCGTCGTGGTGGGTTGGGCCGTCATCTCGGCCGGTATGCACTATCCCGCCGACGCCCTCGCCGGACTGTTCATCGGCGGCATCGTTGTGTACGTCGTCGTCGTCGCTGTAGATCGAATGACGACAACCATCTCGATGCGAGGTCATCGAGCCCGGGCCACCGACGAGGTGTACATCGCGCTGCCGGCCGACCCGAACCGAACCGCCGTTCCCGTATCAGTGACCTCGACGCGCGAGGTATCCGAATCAGCAAGACACCCCGGCTATTGATGTGAGCCGGGGTGCCTGTCGATTCGGTCGGTCGGACCCCGTCGGGCGCGCTTCGGAACCGGTCTGTGTGTTGGCCGCAGCCGTTGTGGTTGAGGTTCGTGCGCGTCACCGGGTGGAGAGCGAGCGGTCATGGTCCGATGGACTGTTCTGTCCCATAGGCATCTCCTGTTCGGAGCCGCTCGCAGTTCCAAATATTGATCCTGGTTGCAAGCCTCCGTTCTGGTGAATCACCTGCAGTGCTCGGGTTGCGAGCGCCGCAGGCTTGCACTCCGAAGTGTCGGACTTCCGACCACACGAGCGGTAGGGACTCTCGACCGTCTGGAGTGGGCCGTCCGACCATCCTCGCCGTCGTCGGCCGCAAAGCGGCCGGGCGTGCAGTGTCCACAACGCCAGCGTGGCGCTCGATGGATGCGAAGGACTTTCGGCTCTGTGCTCGCATCCCGCACAAGTCGACAAGTGAACACGACACTCATTTCTTGGGAGGCGGCGATGTCACAACTGTGGCCCGAACCACAACAGGATTCCGAGGTCTCCGCCTTTGATCGCATGGCGGTCGGGTCGTTCGATGCCGAGATGATGAAGTCCCTCGAACGTCACATCGGCGACGAAAAGCACGCCCTGGACGAGTACGAAAGCCTGATGCGTCACTCAGACAATCCGCCCGTGCGTTACCTGCTCGGGCTGCTCCTCGAAGACGAGGAACGTCACCATCGGATCCTGAGCGAGATGCTCAACCAGTTCCGCACCCGCGTCTGCCTCGTCGAACAACACCCCCACGTCCCCTGGATGACTCGCAAACGCGACCCACAGGCAGCAAAGCAGATAAGAAGGCTCCGTCGCACAGAACGCGCCGACCTCCGCCAGCTATACGCGCTGCGACGACACCTGAAGTTCCTGCGTCGTCATTCGCTCGACGGCGTCCTCGTTGACTCCCTCATCCTCGACCCCCGCAAGCATCTCCGCTACCTCCGC
>JBKQIY010000136.1:0-56154 GCA_052148155.1 Acidimicrobiia bacterium
GGACGAATTCCTGACCGCCATTCGAGCGGGTCTGACCCCGCATCCGGATCGTCGTCTCAGCCGTCGAAAAAGCGACGGGTGCTCGTCTCGAGCGCGTGGATTCGGCGGCGCCGGCGGCCAGATGCGCGACCAGCTCATGGGCGGTCCAGCCGCGACATGCCGTGAGCCTCGTCGCAGGCGTCGCGAGCAGCGTCGTGATTAACTCGCCGACTTCGTCGACGTCGCCACCATCAGTGGTGGTTAGGGCGGTGTGGGCAGTTCCGGCCATGCACGGAGTATCGACCCGGACCGTCAGACGAATCCGGACGACATCCGATCGCAGCGCGCCGCCGAATCCACGCGCTCGAGACGAGCACCCGTCGCTTTTTCGACGGCTGAGACGACGATCCGGATGCGGGGTCAGACCCGCTCGAATGGCGGTCAGGAATTCGTCCCGACGCCACGCACCCGGCCCCGGGTTTCGATGCACGAATGATCGTGCACGAGCCGTTCGTCGTTGACGCGCGGGACGTGCGCGGCGGCACGAAACGCGGGGTCAGGCCCTCCCGAGTGGGCGTCACCAGTCTTGCTCCGTGAACCCGTCACGCGGGCTGATCGACCTCGGACGTCACCCGATGCCGGAGAATTGCATCGATCGCGACCGCAGCGAGGACGACAATCGCGATCTCCGCGGGCCGTCGGAATCTCGGGTCGCCCCAGAACAGAGCGGCGGTACCGGTCACCATGACAGGCATCGCGAGCAACGGTCCGACCGATGTCCTTCGTCTGCGCAAGACAAACACGCCCGCCGCGGCCAGCGGTACGAGCACGGCGTAGATGCCAAGCGCGATCCACGACCACGTACGCGGTCGGCTTTCGAGCTCGCCGATGCCGACATTGTCGGCCGGATTGTAGACATCCCACACACGTCCGACCCGCGCCAGGACGACGAGCGGAAGTCGTGACTTGTGATGCTCGATGTAGCGCACGGTGCGCGAGCGAATCTCGCTGGCGGCGACATCCTCTTCGATCGGACGAGCGGTGATGTCCGAAAAACACGAGTCGGTCCAGAGTCCGATGCGAGGGCCGTAGTAGACGGGATCACAGTTCGCGCCACCGAGGGTGGTGTCGAAGGCGGTCGAGATCAACACGGGCTTTTGGAATCGTTGGAGGTTGTAGATCGTCCAGGGTGCGAGCACGAGCGCCACTGCGAGCGTCGCGACGCCGGCCCGGCGCAGACGAGCCAAGATCGTGTCGTCTCGTCTGGCAACGCAGACGGGCACCAGGAGCAGCGGAACGAGCAGGAGCAGCTCGCCGCGAGTCAACGCTGCGAGACCCACGATCACGCCGAGCCATGCCGCGGTCCGCAGTCGACCGTTGCGCAGGACTCGGTAGCCGACGAGAAGAGCGAGCGCAATGAAAACGCCGGCCAACGCTTCGGACATAAGCAAGCCGTCGTAGAGCCAGAGGTTCGGATACAGCGCGGCGATCGTCGCGGCGATCACTCCGACGCTCCAACCGGCGATCTCTGCGCCGAGCAAGGCAACGATCGGCACGACCATCGCACCGATCAACGCGACGACGAGTCGGTGGGCGTTGAAGCTGCGCGCGCCGAGTTTCGATGCGATCGCGAGCACCACGACGAGCAGCGGAGGATGTCCAGCACTCGGACGATGCGGTCCTTTGCCGGCACTATTGAGGAGATACGGCGCGATGAAGCCCTGCCCGTCAGCAACCAGGTTCGCCTGTTGCGAATAGAAGATCGGGTCGTAGTCGACGAGGTAGCCCGGCTGCGATGGCTCGTGGACGAACACGACCATCGCGACACGTGTCCCAGCGCCGACCACGGATATCGCGGCCACGGCGAGGAGGAACCACAGCGGGAACCGGCGGAGCACGCGGGGAGTCTGGCAGCTCGGCGGTCCGGCTCAGCGCCGGAGGCGGCGCTTGGCGTCCGTGCCGAAAAAACGCGTTCTCGGCACCTCCACTCCGTAGCCTCGACAGGTCAGCATCATGGATACTCGGAGGGGCCCTGTGACCAGCACCCAATCCACCGCCAACATCCGACCGCGACTAGCCGGAGCGCTGCTGATCGTGGTGCTCGGCGTCGGCGTCGCGGCGTGCAGCTCCTCGAGTAAGGCGAGCGCCCCTTTGGCGACAGTTCCGACCCCGCCGACGCAGGCGCAGCTGCCGAGCACCCTTGCCGCGCCGCAGAAGGGCAAGCCCGCTCCTGACGCGGCGGAAGAGGCCATCACTCGGTACGAAACGACGCACGGACCGAAGCTCGGCACCTGGGTCATCACCTCGCTGCAGGCCTCAACATCTGACCCGTCGTTTGTGATGTATCGCATCAGCCCGGCATCCTCCAAGGACACCGACGTGAAGGGTGGATACGGATTCGCACATGAATTTGGCGCGACGTGGAGTGTCGTCGCCTTCGGGTCCAGCGCGGTCGGCTGCCCACCCGGTGTGCCCGGCGACGCCACGATTCCGCCGACGGTGCTCTCGACGTTCGACCTCACCTGCCCGGGGTAGCGATCCGGTTCTCGGCGCGTCGTTCGGCTTGCTATATCACGTTGGTCGACCGACACCGGACGTACTTCCAAACCATCTTCTTGCCCTTCGCGAACCGCGACCCGCACCGAACCACACTCACCGACACCTGCGTGTTCGCCGTGGTGAACGTGGGTGCGCTCGTGAGCGCGCGGTATACGCGCGACACAAGACGATGGGTGTGCGCGCCCATCGCGCTCGCGTCATGAGGTGACGGCGTCGCGATGGCATTGATGACCTTCGCCGCCAACCAGTGGTCGCGTACGCGTTCGACATCCTGGTCGCAAACGCGAGCATCGCGTTCCTTGACGCGTCCCCCGCGATCGTGCATCACATCGGCACCCGAGACGCGAGGGCAGGTCTTTGCGCGCAAACGGTGCTGTTCCTCGCCAGCACCTCGAGCGGCGGTCCCGTCGTCGGTTGGATGTTGCAGCAGTTCGGCGCGAGAGACGCGATCGCCGTCGATGCGGTCGCCGCGCTCGGTGCCGGCGTGTGGGGCCTCGCGAAGGCGCGCCGCAGCACGAGATGACCGGCGCCCTCCTCAGCAGTGGCCGATGCTCGACCGGCGTCGCCAGAACTCGTCGAGCCGCTCGTCGTCGGTCAGATCTCGCAGTAGCAGACCGGCGTCCGCCGCCAAGGCGTCAGCCCCGCCGGGCGCGGGCACCCGGACCTCGTCCGGGTCGTCGACACTCGTTGACCGTTCCACCTGCAAGTCCATGCTGAGTCCTTTGCTCGCTCGTCGGAACAGGGTCGCAAACGAAGATGAGACGAACCTCTGAGTCTGGTAAAAATTTGGTTCGCGGCCGCCGAACAGGCCGCGATCTCGGCGCCGGTGGCATCATGCCGGCCATGAGCTACCGCGTGATCCAGTGGGCCACGGGAGGAGTGGGTCGGGCCGCGATCGCAGGGGTGCTCGCACATCCCGATCTCGAACTGGTCGGCGCCTGGGTACACAGCCCCGCTAAAGACGGCGTCGACGTCGGCGAGCTCGTCGGTCGCGACCGCATCGGAGTGACCGCCACGGGTGACGTCGACGCGCTCTTGGCCACCGACGCCGACTGCGTCCTATACAGCCCGTTCATCGCCGACGCCGAAGTCGTGACCGCGATACTGCAGTCGGGTAAGAACGTCGTCACTCCGCTCGGCTGGTTCTACCCGCCGGCCGATGAACGCCGACGGCTCGATACCGTCGCCAAGCGAGCCGGGGTCACACTCCACGGCACCGGCATTCATCCGGGCGGGATCACCGAACGGTTCCCGCTCATGATCTCAGCCCTGTCCGGTTCGATCACACACGTGCGCGCCGAAGAGTTCTCCGACATCCGCACCTACGGCGCGACCGATGTCGTGCGCGACTGGATGCTCTTTGGCAAGAAACCCGAAGAAGCTCGCACCAGCATCATGGCCGATGCCCTGGGCGCGGGATTTCGACAGTCGGTATTCATGGTCGCCGACGAGTTGGGTTTCGACATCGAACCTCGGCTGCGCACCACGCATCAGATGGCGGTGGCCACCGTCGCAATCGACTCGCCGATCGGTCCGATCCAGCCGGGAACGGTCGCAGCACAACGTTTCAAATGGGAAGCCTTGGTCGACGGCGCGCCGGTCGTCACGGCTGCCGTCAACTGGCTCATGGGCGAGGAGGACCTCGACCCGGGCTGGAAGTTCGGTCCCGCCGGCGAGCGCTTCGAGGTCGAGGTCACCGGCGATCCCAGCTGCCTGGTGACGTTCACGAAGCTGCACCCCGAGACCGTCGAAGCCGGCCTCGTACGCAATCCGGGCATCGTCGCGACTGCGCTGCACTGCGTCAACGCAATCTCGTACGTGTGCGCGGCGGAGCCCGGCTTGTTGACATACCTGGACCTGCCGCTTGTGGCCGGCCGTGCGTCGCTCGATGTTCACCACAGCCGACGCGTCTCCGGCGGCCCGCAATGATCCTCGACCGGTTCGCGATCGATGGCCGCACCGCCATCGTCACGGGCGCGGGACTGGGCATCGGTCGAGGTATCGCCATCGGGTTGGCCGAAGCCGGCGCCGATGTGGCGTTGGCGGCCCGGACTGAGGCCGACCTCGAGGAGGTCGCAGTACATATCCGTTCGCTCGGCCGACGCGCGCTCGTCGTCCCGACAGATGTGACCCACGCCGACGCGTGTGCGTACCTGGTGACGCACACGGTCGAACAGTTCGGCCGCCTCGACATTCTCGTCAACAACGCGGGCGGAGCCATGCCCCGCGCCGCGATGGACACCAGCGAAGGCTTCATGGCGCGAACCTTCGCGTTTAACGTCACCGCACCGCTGACGCTCACCAAGCTCGCGGCGCGTCAGATGGTCGACACCGCGGGCTCTGGCGCAGTGGTGAACATCTCTTCGCGTTCGGCCAGTATGACGCAGACGATGTTCGTCGCGTACGGGTCAGCCAAGGCTGCACTCAATCGCATGACGCGCAATATCGCTCCGGAGTTGGCCCCGCGTGTACGCGTGAACGCGATCGACGTGGGCGGGGTCGCGACCCGTTCCCTCGACGTCGTGCTCACGAACGACGAGCTACGTCGGCAGTTCCTCGACGGGACCCCCATGCGGCGGGCCGGCGAGCCTGAAGACATCGCGTGTGCCGTCCTCTACCTCGTATCCGACGCGTCGTCGTGGGTGACCGGCAAGGTGTTCGAAATCGACGGCGGCACCGAGGCGCCGTCGATACACGTGCCGGCCCCTCCCCTCGAACCCGAAATATTGTCAGGTCAGTAGTGGCGGCCGCACCCAGCTCGGACTCGCGTAACGCATGTGGAGTGCGATCGCGCCCGCAGACACTGCCGCATACCCGCACCATACTGACGTGAAGCCGTCGATCGTCATCCAGGAGATGACGACCACCGCCACAAGGTTCACGAGCCCGAAAATCGCGATGCCGCGGTAACCGGAGAAAAACAACGCACCGCAGATCGCCGCGACATAGCAGGCGACGACGAAACCACCGTGTTTCAGTCCGACGTCGTAGGCAAGGTGATACGGCCGCAGCGCGACACTGATCCCAGGCGAGCGGAGCATCGTGACCAGGAGCACGGTCGACACGGCGCCGCCGAGCGCAACGAAGGGCAACATCCGCAGTTTGCGTCGACTGGTCGGCTCGAGTGCGCGCACCGCCAGAGGTACGAAGATCGGAAGAACGACGAACGCGACGAGGAGATACAGCCAGAGCGCGACCCGCTCGATCGTGTGGGATACGTGACCTTGAAGTCCCCACCACACGAACGTTTCGATCAGCTGGTGGACACCCAGCACAACTGGCAGCGCCGCGAGCAGAAGATGATCGTCACGGCCGCGCAAATGCCGGCAGGCATCGACGCCGATCGCGGTTACGACGACCCCGCCGACAAGATCGGCTTGCGGCGAGAAGCACACGGCGAACCGTACTCTACGTGCCCGAAAAGGAGGAGCCATGTCGCACCATGTAGATGACGGCGCGGCCACCGTTCCCGTCGAGCTCGTCGGCGACGACCTCGAAGTCCCGTGCGTTGACGGCGTGCAACGCCGGTACGTCAATCTCGACGCGGCTGCGTCGACGAGTGCGCTCGCTGCCGTGGCGGAAAAGGTGCACAACGTAGTGCCGTGGTATTCGAGTGTGCACCGGGGCGCGGGATACAAGTCCCGAGTCACCACCGAAGCCTACGAGCGGGCCCGAGCCGCGATGCTTCGATTCGCGGGACGGTCAGCCGACGGCCCGGACATCGCGATCATCTGTCGGAACACCACCGAAGCCATCAATCAGCTGGCGTACCGGCTGAGGCTCACCTCGGACGATGTCGTCGTCACGACCGTCGTCGAACATCACGCCAATCTGCTGCCGTGGGCGCGTATTTGTCGCCGCCGGTTCGTCGACTGTGGACGCGACGGCACGTTCGGCCTCGACGATGTCGTCACTGCCCTCGACGCAACACCGCGCCCCAAGCTGTTGGCCATCACGGGGGCGTCGAACGTCACCGGCTGGATGCCACCGATTGCAGAGATCACCGAGGCTGCGCACGACCGGGACATACCGGTGTTCTTGGATGCGGCGCAGCTCGCGCCGCACCGGCGCCTTCCATCGAGCGTCGACTTCGTTGCTTGGAGTGGCCACAAGATGTACGCACCGTTCGGAGCCGGCGCGCTCGTGGGTCCTCGACATGCGTTCCTGGACGGCGACCCGTTCTTGGCGGGAGGGGGTGCAGTCGATCTCGTCGACCTCGATGAAGTGGTCTGGACCGATCCGCCCGAACGTGAAGAAGCGGGTTCTCCCAACGTGCTTGGCGCGATCGCGCTCCATGCTGCGATCGATGAGTTCGAGCTGATCGGACGGTCATCGATCGAACGGCACGACCGCGACATGGCAGTTCGGCTCCGTTCCGAGCTTTGCGCGATCGCGGGCGTCCATCTTCTCGGGCCGGACCTCGATCAGTTCTGTTTGCCGGTCGCGACGTTTACCGTTGACGGAACACATCACTCGCTCGTCGCGGCCCGCCTGAGCGCGGAGTACGGGATCGGAGTTCGTCACGGATGCTTTTGTGCGCATCCATATCTTGTACGTCTGCTCGGTCTGGACGACGTCGAGATCGACGCGTACCGAGCGGCGGTGATCCGAGGTGACCGACGCGAGATGCCCGGCGCGGTGCGGGCGAGTGCGAGCCTCGCGACGTCATCGACCGACGTCGACCGGCTGATCGAAGCGGTCACGTCCATCGCGGGTGGGTCGACGCCACCGGTCAGCTATCGCCAGGAAGCGCGCACCGGTGATTACTGGCCTGAGACGACCGCGCCCGGATGGGCCGCCGATCAGCGTGCGGTCGGCGCCTCCTGTGCGCCGGGCTAACGCAGACGTACCGTTGCGGTCTTGTCCTGCGCGGACAGCTGCACGGTACCGGTGCTCTGCATGATCGTCCCGGCACTGGTCGCCGCGATGTTGTGGACGAACACGGGAAGTTGAAACAACACTCCCCCGGCCGGGACACTACCGCTCAACGTGAGCGTCACCGATCGACCTTCGGACGCGATCGTGACGTTCACGCGCTCGCCGTTCGTGGTCGGAAAATTCGCGACCGAGATGGTCTTGCCCTCCGTCGTCCAGTTATTCGGTACGCCGCGGCCGACGATCAGGACACCGTTCGTTTCTTGCGCGACCAGCGAATCGAGCAGGACCTTGTTTGCATTCGCGATACCCCACGCGTGGGGAGACGAACCTTGCCCGGTCGCGGGATGGCTTCCGATCCACGGCGACGGCAACGGCGCGGACGCGCTCTCCCACCACGAGTAGGGCCCGCTTTGGGTGTGGCTCACCATGAACTCATAGCTCAGAATTCCTTGGCTGCGGTATTGCGTGCTCGCGAGGCCGCCGCTGCCGTATCCAGCGTTATAGGCGCTCGAGTAGTAGTCGCCGGGATACCCACCGAAGGTGTTCGGCGGCAGCTTGCCGACAAGGCGGCCGAACCCGTAGGCGTAGGTCGCGTCGATGAGCTGCACCCCGGGTCCGCTCACTGGCGCACCGAAGAGCTGCGCATCCCACGCCCATCGGCCGAACAGGAGCGGCGCCGCCCAGTTGGCGTCCTCTGGGTTCCCGCACCGGTTGGCGGTATTGGGCTCGACCATCGAACACGGGAGGTAGTCGAGGTCATACCGGCGCATCGTCGCGGCGAGGGTACGGTTCGTGGACTCGAGCAGACTGTGATATTCGTTCGTCGCCCAGCGCGTTTCGTGAGCGTTACCGACTTCGTGCGCAAGGTACCGGTAGGCGGCGAGTCCCATGAGCGCTTCGTAGTCGTCGACGGTCCAGTAGCCGTTGGAGTCGATGTCGCCGGTCACGCCGATAATTCCGTTCGGGCCGGTCCGGTCATCTGCGATCTGATGAGCCGTCTGCTCAATGCTCGGCTGATTCGCGGCGCCGGCCGGTCCCTGAGCGGCGAAGTTCGCCTTGACGAAGGCGAGGTCGCCGGTTTTCAGCAGATAGATGGCCCACGGCCACGAATAGGTCCACACCGCGTCTTCGTACTCGGGTCCGGAACCAATCACGTTGCGGGCCTCGGCCAGCAGCGCATGCGCGTTGTCGAAGTAGCCCTGCGTGAAGAAATTGGCGAGGATGCCGATGACATCGTGGCTGAATTCCATTTCGTAGCCGTTGACGCCGGTGTCCAAGTCGTTTCCGCTCCGGGCGATCTGCGTGTAGATGAAGCCGCTCCGGTACGCATCGTTCAGCTGGACATCGGGAACGTGTACTTGCGCGATCTGTTGCAGTTGCGCATTCCAGAACGCACGCATGTGCACGAAGTGCTGATCGAAGCTTCCGGCCGTCGCCAACGACCGCGACGACGGCCATGGGTAGTTGTTGCCGAACCGGTCGACCGCCAAAACGTAGTCGTGCACCGCTGAGCGGTGGGGGCCGAGCGTGTCGGGTGCGGGAGCGAGCGGAACCAGTCCGGATGTCGGCTCAGGATCGGCAACGGCAGTCGAGTCCGTTTCGTTTGTGATCGCGACCCTGCTGTAGACGGCGACGTACGAATGGCCGCCGAGCAGGACCTCATCGGCGAATTCTGTGATCGCGACCCTTGCCCCAAGCCGATCAAAGGTCGTGATCTGAGCCGGGAGGTACCCGTCGGCGTCCACCCATTCGGTCGGACCACCGGCATAGATACCGAAGCCGAACCTCTTTTGGATTCCGTCCTGCACGAAGAAGCTTCCGCCGAGGCATGTGACCACGCCTTGATAGTTGCCAGCCCAGCCGATCGCCGAGGCGGTGCCATAGGCACCGGTAATCGCGTCGGTTGCGTTATTCAGCGAACACGTCGACGTTGTCTGAACACTTGCGCCGACGGTGATGCTGGCACGACTGGCGCTTCCGCCACAGACCGTTGCGACGATGGCGAGCGAAACGACCACGCGAACAACTCGGAACCATCGCGTGAGTCCGTTCGCGCGCACCAGACGAATATACGACTAACGGAGGCGATACGACCAGCGATACGAGCCGGGCCCGATTCGGTGCGCGGGTGCAGTGTCGGGACCGCACGCGGCGGAGCCGACACCGCGGTGACGGACGTCGATCCATACGAAGCAGTCGTCTCGTACGGCGAGGTCCTCGAGGTGGTCGGCCGCAGCCACCTCCTCGTCGGTGACGCGAGCGACGGTGACGTTAAGGTCGTCGAGCTCGTCGATCGTCAGCATCGGCAAGCCGGCAGCATCGAGGAACCGGAGCCAACGGACGCCGGTGCGGTTCCCACTCGCTTGTGGGTGCACGTACGGAACCGGCCAGTCGTCGACCGACGTGGTCCAGCGTCCGAACCGTGCGCTGGCGCGACGGTCGGAATAGCACTCGTGCGGCCCTTCGCCGAGCCATTCGACTGTGTGCACGCCGGGACCAAGCCGCAGGCGTACACCGACGCGCGGGATGTCGTCGAGTGAATCTGGAATGTCGACGGCGTGCGTTACCACGAACCCGGCGCCGGGATCGGCGACGACGTCCGTGCTCGACGCCACGGCCGCGCCGGCGTCGCGTAGGCCGAGCCGCTCCCAACGTTGCGCGTGTCGGGGACCAAATGTCTCGTTGTCGATCGGCGCTCGCCACAGCGCAATAGTCGGCTCGAGCGACTCGAGCGTGCGCGGTGTCGAGGCCGTCGGTCCGGACGCGCGCGAAGTTCTGCCGTCGGATCCCAACTGGACTTGTTCCCACGCGACCTCGTGACCAGCCGACGCCCACGGGAGATCACGGCGCGTCCGGAACGACATCGTGAGATGGGCGCGTTGTCCGTCGACGAGCGCGAGTTTCGGGAACGGAACCTCGACCCGGTCGGACGCACCCGGTGCGAGCTCGAGCGGCTCGAGCTCGCCGGACGCGATCTCCTCACCGTCAACCTGAACCGACCACGACGGCTGCAGCCACGTGAGATCGACGAACGCATACTCGTTCGTCACTTCGAGCACACCGTTCACCGCGTCGATCGCTCGCATCTGAACTGGCTGGATCACCTTGGTCAGCTCGAGCAGCGAAGGATGGGGTGTGCGGTCGGCCGCGACCAGACCGTCGCATACGAACGCGCCGTCGTTGGGCTGGTCGCCGAAGTCGCCACCGTACGCGAGCCGTTCGGTTCCGTCGTCGAGCATCTGCACGAGTGCCTGATCGACCCAGTCCCACACGAACCCGCCTTGCAACCCGGGATAGGTGCGGATGGCGTGCCAGTAGTCGTCGAGACTGCCGCAAGAATTTCCCATCGCGTGGATGTACTCGCACATGATGAGCGGGCGCGTCGGTGCGAAGCGTGTCGCCCAGTCGACGAGATCACGGATCTGCGGGTACATCGGCGCGATCACGTCGGTCTCTGGACGCGCACGGGCGAAACTCGCCGCAATGTCGCGCTGGCCGGTCGCGATCAGGTCTTCGCCCAATCCGCCTTCGTAGTGCACGGGTCGGGTCGGATCCCATTCGCGCAGCCACGCGGCGGCCGCAACATGAACGGGCGACGCGCCGCTCTCGTTGCCGAGCGACCACATAATGATCGAAGGATGGTTCTTGTCGCGCTCCGCCATGCGCGTGATCCGTTCGAAGACCGCGTTGCGCCATATCGGATCTTTCGTGAGACTGCGCATGTAGGCGTGAGCCTCGACGTTGGCTTCGTCGAGGACATACATGCCGAGCCGGTCGCACACGTCATAGAGGTAGGCATCGTTCGGGTAGTGCGAGGTGCGAATGGCATTGATGTTGTGACGCTTCATCAGCACGATGTCAGCCTCGATCGACGCGTGCGTGACCGCCTTCCCGCGGCGTTGATCGTGATCGTGGCGGTTCACGCCTTTCACGAGCACCGGCCGACCGTTGACCAGAAGTTCGTGGCCGCGCACCTCGACGCGCCGGAACCCGACGGCGACCGTCACGGCGTCGACCTCGACGCCGTGAGCGTCAATCAGCGTCACGGTCAGGTCGTGCAGATTCGGTGTTTCCGCCGTCCACGGTGCGACACCTGGGACGGTCAGCGACATGCTCGCACCGCGGCCCTCGAACCTGAGGGAGTTGACCACCCAGTTCGGATGCTCGAAGTAGACCGCGGCATCGGCCTGTTGGCCGGCAATCGAGATGCGCGCGCGCCAACCCTTCGGTGCCGCGGCGATCGTGTCGACGGCAACTCGCACCCCGACATGTCCGTCGCCAGTCGAGAGGTCGTAGTCGCCGACCGCGTGCACGTCGGCGACGAAGACCGGCGGGGTTGCATAGAGGAAGACACTGCGGTGCAGGCCGGCGTGAAACCAATGGTCCTGGTCTTCCAAATAAGTCGCGTCCGACCACCGCACAACCGTGAGCGCGACCTCGATTGTCTTGCCCGGCGAGGCCAAACCGGTGAGATCGAACTCGTGTGGCAAGCGCGAGTCCTTGCCCAGCCCGACGGGCGCACCATCAACGTGCACGTACAGCACCGACTCGGCGCCGGCGACGTGCAACACGATGCGGTGACCCTGCCAGGCCGCGGGCACGGCCACCGCGCGCCGGTATACGCCGGTGGGGTTGTCGTCGGGCACGTCCGGTGGCGGCCCAGCGAAGGGCATCTGCACGTTCGTGTAGTGCGGCGAATCGAAACCCTGCATCGTCCAACAGCCGGGCACCTCCACCGCGGCCCAGTTATCGGTCGCGCCCGCGAGATCGCCGGCGAGCACGCGTTCGGGCCGATCATGGCGCAGGAACCGCCATTGCCCGTCGAGCGACACGACATCGGGCCGGGCCAAGTACGTCGACATCGGGATGCGTCCGAAGCACGTGAGCTCGGGACGTTTCCAGGACGCCGCCCCGAACGCGTCCAGCACGCTCGGCCCCTCTTCACTCATCGGCAGTCATCACTCCCGTCGCCAACGCTCGCCGGCAGCCACTTCGACAACACGGCCGACATCTGTGGATTGCACACATTCGCAGGTTCGCCGGACACCCGCATGACACAAACCGACCATCGACGTCGGCGCGACCAAGGTGCGCGGCACAGGGCCGTGACCTCCACGACATCGAATGCGGCGCGAGCTCGCCGACCTGTCAACCCGCACGGCTCGCGCCGTACACGAGGTTGCGCCTCCGCGACGGGACATTGCTGCGACCGTGTCACACACGGGCCGTGGGGAACCTATGCAGCGTCCGCGCAGCGACCTCGTAGGTACCCGAGCCGAGGGTTCCGGTGTCGGGCAGGTCGGTCGCACGACGGGCGCAGTGATCGAGCCCCACCGCGCTCATGGTCAACATGTGGGTGTCGAATGGCGGTGGGTTTCGCGAAACTGACCCAGTCCGTCGCCTGTCGCGCCCGCCGGACGGCCGACTCATCAGCGGGTCCGGCGGATGGTCCGCTGTCGATTCAAGCCGATCGGGTGGCCCACAAGGATCAGATTGTTGGTCGGATCGAACAGGGCGAACTCACGTACGCGGTATGGCTTGTCCGTGATGCGTCCGACCCGTGAAATATCGCGCTCACTCGCCCAACGTGCGGGAAGGTCGGCGGCCGGATCCGCCAACGTGACCCCCGCAGCAAGTATTTCGTCTCGGAACGCGTCGGCGTCGGGAACTGAGAGGCGGGCAATGCCGGCAGCGCTGAACGGATCGACATCAGACCTGAGCGTGAAATGGAGCTCGATTCCGTCGCGTTCGAGCATCGCGTAACCGTCATCTCCACCGCGGGCGTTCATGAAGCCGAGACGCTGATAGAACGCGATGGTGGACGAGGTATCGTGCGTGGGCAAGACGGGGACAGCCCCGGTTCCTGGGACGCCGGACGTATCCGACTCGCTCCTCACGAACGCACGATCGAGGTCGGAGACGCGCTCCATCAGGTCGGCCGCGAGATGGAGGACTTTGCGCTCGGTCGGGGAAAGCTCGCGCACCATCGCACCCGCGAGCCATCGGTCGCGTTGGCGCACATCGGCGTCGAGCGCCGAGTCGCCCGCGGCAGTGAGCGCGATATGGAACTGACGCGCGTCGTTGGCGTCTCGGGCGCGGGTGACAAGGCCGCTCTCTTCGAGTTCGGCGAGCACACGCGTCATTGTCTGGGGGTGCACTCCATCGGCCGTCGCCAGCTCGCCCGGTGTCATCGGCTGGCGCGCCCGGCGGAGTAAGCCGAGGACGCTGAGCTTGGCGGGCGCGAGGCCGTGCTGGGGAGCTTCGAGTCGAAGTCGTCGCTGGAACCGGGTTGTCGCGCGACGGATAGCGGCCGCTGCCCGTTCGGCTCGTTCCATGTCCGCCGGCATTGAAGTCTTACGCCTTCACGAAGGAGTTCAACGTCATCTCTCGCTTCCTCTCTGAACCGACCGTGAAACTTAGTAAGCTATTTCTTACTAGATTCGAACGGGCCGAGTCCATCGAGCGCCGCCGCAAGAAGCGAGAGTCCGGCGACGGTCCACTGATGTCGTCGGGCCGGGCGAGCCGGCGCTTTCCTGTGTCGAAGACCTCACGGACGAGTTTGCCTGGTCGCACAAGACCTCTGAGACGGCGGGTCCTGAGGTGGCGCCTGCGCGCCCTTCCTAGTCGTTGAGCCGCCGACGCCGTCCGCGTCGAGCCTGGTCATCGCGACGTGGAACACTCGATCTCGTCGCGGGGTCTGTGCGTTTTGCTCTCATCACAAGGATCCGACGGATTGCCGACCGCGATCGGCGCGGGCTGCGGAGTCGGCATCGATTCCGGCGCGGATTGCGTCGAGCGTGCTCTGTTCGGGCGCGGAGCGTGGTCGCCGCGGGGCACGAGACGGTCGGTGACGAACGTCGTCACCACCCTCATGCCTTTGCGGACGCCCGATTGCGGGCCGTCCCGAATCGGGTCCACATTTCGGAATCAAGTTCCGACGGGTTGGGCGACGGATCCGCGTCAAGCGGCGAGGTGTCTTCGCACCCGCCAGATGACGACGAGGGAGACCGTCGCCGCGCCAATGGCAGCGAAGGCGATGATCCACAATGCCGAAGAGTCGGCTGCGGGCGGTGACTCCGGCGAGATCGACACGTCGACACGAGGCATGTTCGCCGGAGCACCCGACTCGGGGAACATGAGCTGTGAGTGCGCCGCCGCCGCACCGAGCGTGATCTTGATTCTCAGTTGGCCGGCGGGATTTGCTCTGATTCTCGTCACGGCGCGGCCGACCGTGACGTCGTGGAACGACCGCGCCGGATAGGAACCCTTGGGAGTGATGATCCGCACCGTTCCGTCGCCTTGCGCCGTGAAGCCGTTCGGCGAGACGTGACTCAGGTAGACGAACTCCTCGGCGGTGTTGACGTTCGCCACGGTGAGCCCGGAGTCGTGGTGGAACGACCAACCCCACGCCTCGGATGAGCCTCGTGCGGTGCGGTAGGAGAACGTGGCCGGCGCCGGAAGCGGCTCGTCGAGTTGGGGACGTAGCCATCTGACGAACGACGCGAGATCTCGCTGCCAGTAGTACCAGCCGTGAACGCCATTGCCATAGAAGTCGGTCGTCAGGTTCGCGCCGAGGCCGGCGGCTCGCACTGCCGCGACGAAGTGGTGACTCATGTCGTCGACCACTCGTTCGATGGCGCCCTGCACACCGACGACACTCTGATTTGCGTGAGCGTCGGCGGCGGTCGGTGTTCCGTTGCCCGATGCCACGAAGATCTTGACCCCGGCGAGGTTGGCTGCCTCGTAGGTCGGATCGTTGTCGTGCCAGTAATAAGCGGCGTTGTTCGGGTCAGTCGTGTACGGGTCGCCAAACGTGCAGCGATCATCGGGTCTGCTCGTGGGGTTGAGGCCGTTCGACGCCGCGTACCAGTTGATGGTCGAGTCCACAATGTCGTTGTCGAGCGCGCCGGAGAAGGTTCCGACGAAGCCGAAAAGGCCGGGATGCGCCGCCGCGTATTTCGCAGCGCCGCCGCCACCCGACGAAAGCCCGGCGATGGCACGACCTGACGCGGTTGGTTGGGTCGGGAACGTCGCGTCGACCCAGGGAATGAGCTCATCGATGTCGTAGGTCTCCCACGCCGGCGTCGGGGGCGGCGGGACCTCGGCCGCGTCTTTGGCGGAGAGGCCGTACCAATCGGTGTACGAACCGTTCGGGCTGTCGTCGGGCATGACGACAATGACGGGCAACGTCCCGACGAGCGACTCAACGTTGCCGCCTTGGGGTTGGCCGGCGGCAGTGACTCGGCTGGCCCAGTCGGCGTAACTGCCGAGGGCTCCGTGCAAGAGATAGAGCACCGGATACCGGCGCGGCGCACGGCGGTTGTAGCCGGCGGGCAGTAAGACGTTGACGTGCGTGATACCGACCGCAGGCGACGTCATCGTGTAGGTGCGAAGGCGACCGTGCTGCACCGCGCTCACGTCGTTCAGTCCGGCTTCCAACGGAAGAGGCACCGGCCGCGCGATGCAGGTCACGGCGAACTTCCTCGCGCTGTCAGCCGACGCGGCCGGCGCGCTCGCCGCGACCGAGGTAAGTGAGCCGAGCATCGCCAGACCGACAGCGGTTGTCGCCCACCGCAGCTCAACGCGTCCCCGTCGCCGCATCGGTGAAAGGCTAAGCCGTGGATCAGCGGCGCGTCAGCGGTCCGGGCCGGAACCCGGGCCGCTCCTCGCCAAAGATCACCGGATCACAACCCCCCGAGTGCGGGCAGCACTCGGTTTGGACGTATTCGACCGTTCTCACCGCGTCGTCGAACGCGCAGGATTCAGAGGGAGAACTGCTCTCAGTCTCGGGTGCATGGTTGGTAGGAGGTCGGTCGACGTTGAGGTCGAACGCGGCGCGGTTGATGAGCAGCCTGGTCGGATGAGCGGATCCGGTTCCGCCTTGGCAGTCGGTGTTGAAGACAGTCTTGTCGGAGCGGACCAACGCGTTCTCGGTGTCACATTCGCGGTGCTCGTCGCCCTGCTCGTCGAAGGTCGTGTCGATGTACGGTCCGAGCCGGCGGGTTGGTCGTTGTCGTTCTGGATCAACAAATCGGAGCTGGTCTTGAGACCGGCCCCGACGCCCGAACCCGCGACCAACCACAGACCCTGCGTCGTGCGGGGAGCCGATCGGTACGACGCCGACGCGAGAGCCGCTACTGGCTCGTGTCGCGCTGACGGGTCGTGCGATGAACCGGATCGGTATCAAAGCGAGGCAAGACGTTCTTGGCGAACGTTTCGATCGTCTCGAATGCGAGGTCGCGTTCCATTGTCGAGGAGAGAAGTCCGAACACGACCTGGTCGACGCCCGCATCGGAGTACTTGCGGATCGCGACCTCGACCTCGTCCGGCGTACCGTACGGCGTGTCGCCGGCCGCGATCGATGCGTCGATCTGTTCGGGGGTGGGGTCGGGGAGCAGCGCTGGCCATTCCGGAAGTCCGACCGGACGCGGAAACGTATCGAGATAGCGGAGCAACAAGCTCCGGTGGTAGCCCATACCCAGATCGGCGCCAAGATCGCGGGCGCGTTGGCCGTCTTCCAGGCAAAGCAACTGCGTCGTCACCATGATGTTGTCGTTCACGAAGTCGCCGACCGGCTCCGCGCGCTCGATCTCCTTCTTGTACCGATCCACGAGCGGCTTGATCGACTCCGGGCCGCTCGTCGTGAAGCAGAGCACCCCGAGGCCCATGCGAGCGGCTTTCTCGAAGGTGGCCGGGTTGCCCGCCGCGACCCACATGGGAGGATGCGGCGCTGAGTACGGCTTCGGGAGCACGTTGCGGGCAGGCATCGAGAAGAATCGGCCGTCGAAACCTGGGTACTCGCGCCGACGCCACATCTTGCGGAACTCGCCCACCACCTCATCGAACATGTCACGGGTGATGTCGGGATCGGTGATACCGAAACCTTTCTGCTCGGTTGTGGACGAGCCGCGGCCCATGCCGAACTCGAAGCGTCCCTCCGACAGATGATCCAACAGCGCGACCCGCTCAGCAACGCGTACCGGATGGTTGACGGGCGGGGTGATATTGAAGATCCCTGAGCCGAGATGGATCTGAGAAGTCGCGGCCGCGAGATAGCCGAGGAACACCTCGTTGGCTGAGAGATGCGAGTACTCGGTGAGGAAGTGGTGTTCGGTCGCCCAGGTGTACTTGAAGCCGGCGCGTTCGGCGGCCTGCACGATTGCCACCTCGTCCATGATGCGTTGATGCTCGTCGCCGCGAAACTGTGGGAGCACACACGCGCTGTTGAACAGTCCGAATTCCACGACTCACTCCTTGCCACACCGTTTGCGCCGGTGGCCGTCTCCGTCAAGACGATACTGATCGGCAATCCGGCATAGTCTCTCGCCTCCGTGACTTCCGGATACGACCTCGACCACATCGCGCTCGCGGCCACCGAGACTTCGGACGCGTTGCGCTTCCTGACCGGTACCCTCGGCGGCACCGTGATCTTTGGAGGTCAGTCGATCGGATTCCGCCCGATGCAGGTTTGGGTCGGCACCGACGACGGCGACGGAATGCCGGTCGAGTTGCTCGAGCCATGGGCGGTCGACGAGAACGACTTCCTCGCGCGGTTCCTAGCACGGCACGGCTCGGGCCCGCACCATCTCACATTCAAGGTGTCGGACATCGGCTCTGCTCTCGAGCGACTGCGCGCCGCAGGCTTGCACCCGGTGAACGTCAAACTTTCGGACCCGGAGTGGAAAGAGGCGTTCTTGTTGCCCAGCGAGGCGCACGGCACCGTCGTGCAGCTCGCGGAGTCGCATGGCCATCCCGAAACCCGCGCCGGATGGCTCGCGCATGTCGCAGCCCACGGTCCCAACTCCAATCCTCGCTGGTGGTCGGACCCTTCCAATAGGCAAGGACCTCCGGCGCGTCTGCGGCGCGTGGTGTTGCGTACGCCCGCGCTGTCCGCCGCGGTCGAATTCTTTGCCGGCCAACTTCAGGGCGACGTCGAGCACGACGAAGACAGACGCGTCGACCTTGTGTGGTCGGGCGGCGCGCGCATCGGTCTCGAGTACCGGCCTGATACGCCGCCGGCTATCGACCGACTCGAGGTCGAAGGGCTCGCCCAGGAGCACACCGTGGTCGGCACGCGCTTCGTCCCTGCGTGAAACCGTGAAGCCCGTCCAGTCCCCGGCGCGGGTCGAGTACGCGACGTCGAACTCGCCCGATGCGCGGCACGAAACGACGATGCTCATCCGACAGCTGTCCCGACGGTCGAGAACGCAACCGTGTTCACGTCAACGACGCCGTGACGGACGAGCTCACGACTAGAACACGCGTTGGTCGTGCTCCCTCGAACAGACCTCGTTGGGGGAGCTAGGCGACCTTCATCGAGGACGGCTGTTCGTTTTGGATCGAGCGTGTTGGTCGTGAGGCAAGGCGGCCGTTGTCGAAGCGCCGAGACGAACCATGTGGATGATCCAGCCGTCGGCGTAGTCGTCGTTCGAGGCAAGGATGCGGAGTTGAGGTCGGGAGGTGGAACGCAGCGTGATGCGCCGACCGCATCGCTCAACCTTGTTGAATTCGCGTAGGTCGAGCCTCTCGACGTGGTCTTCGTGAGTCCACCAGATAGCCGCGCGATCACCCCCGACTGCGATGACGCCTTCGTCACCGTTGGTGCCGACCCGCGCCACGCCGTCGAGATCAGGACCGACCCGACCGGCGAGCGCGCGTGCCGCGCCCGGCACGTCGATCCCACGTGCATCGAGGAAGCGTTGAATCGAGCGAATCTGGATCACCTCGGGGTCTACCGCTCGCAAGTTCCGTCTTCGGCAGCGGGGACAGCGCCAATGACGACCGACGGAAACGTGGAACGAGGTGTATGCGCCACATTCACAGCGCAGATATTCGCGTCGACATCCTCGACAATGAAAGATCGGCGAACCGAGCGCGACCTCGGTCGCGGACTTGCATCCGACGCACTTGATCCGCGTTACTGCGCCACCCCAGTACGACGTGTACACCCAACCGCATGAGCTGCAGCCCCATTTGCCCCAACGCTCACGCACTGTGGTGCGTTCGTGGCATCGTGTGCACTCCACGAACCGCCATGTCGTCTTGCACTTCGTGCACAGGAATCGATCCGCGGTCGCGACAACCCGCTGGGTTGCGTTGCACCCGCCGCAGACGACCGGGACGGCTTCGTCTTGCGGTGTCGTAGGCCGCGGACCGGACGAGTTGGCGTCGGCCGCCGTGGCCGCGTCGATGAGCTGTGCGAGTTGCAGGTCGTAACGGCGGCGCCTGAGAGGATCCCTCAACGTGCCCCACGCGTCGTTGACCCGCCGAGTCTCGGTCAGGGCTGTGGCGCGAACCTCTTCGGACGCACCCTCGTGCTTGTCTGGATGCAGCAACAGCACCTTGACGTGCCATGCGCGCTTGATCACGGCGACATCAGCCTCGGGCTCGACGCCAAGCACCTCGTAGTGAGACTGCACTGCCCTCCATTCCTGGCGGAGACTTCGGTGAGGAGCTCCTATCCGGGCCCGTCGCGACGTCAACGGCCTTCGCTGCGGCTGACGGCTTGCCGCACCAGCGTGCTTTGGCGACAGCTCACGGCTGGGCGGACCCGCGCCGCTCGTGCAGGAATAGCGCGAAATGCCAAGCGGGGCAAGACCCAGCGACGGACCCGGTCGCCAGCCCGCGGCCGATGGCGATTCGGTCAGCCGCCGCCAGCCGTCACTTGGGCTGTCGACGTGGTCGCTCCGGCTAGAAGGCGCCGGTACCGTCGGGGGTGCCGAGTCCGGTCGGGCCGTCGTAGCCAGGTCCAGCGGTGCACAGGTAGCTCACGGTACAAGTTCCGTTGCTGCCGGAGGTGATGTCGTTGAGCGCGGTCCGGTTTGCGTAGGCGTAGGCCGGCGTAGTCGCCGCGGCGCCGTTTCCGGCGAGCGCGTACACGGAGGCGATGATCGGCGACGCGACGCTGGTGCCACCGAAGACCAGCCAGCCGGACTCGCCGTAGGAGTCGTAGGTTGCGACGCCCGTATTCGGATCGGCTACCGCGGACACGTCAGCGACGGTTCGATGCGCGCAGCCGGTGTCGGTCTGCCAAACAGGCTTTGCCTCATAAACCGAACAGCCGCTCCCCGTGCCGCTCCACGCGGTTTCTGACCAGCCACGAGCATCGGCGGCGCGGCTGAGGGTCGTGCCACCGGCGGCGGTGACATACGGCGACGCCGCGGGCCAGCCGACGCCGTAGCCGGTGTCTCCGGTGCTCGCGGCGATCGGGATGTTGTGGTGAAAGTAGCTGTCGTAAGAGGTTTCGGTACTGAACTCGGTTGTAGTCCAGCTGTTCGAAATTGCGTTCGCGCCGAGCGCTGCCGCCTCGTTCTCGGCGGTCAACAGGTCACCCAGGTTGTTCGAGTTCGCTTCGACCAACAGGATGTGACAGTTCGGGCACGCGGCGGAAACCATGTCGACGTCGAGGGAGATCTCTTCGGACCAGCCGACGTTCCCGGTCGGATATCTCGTGCCGCCGGTCTCGGTGACCTTTCGGAAACAGCCGTCCGCGGTCGTGCAGGCGGGAAGGCCGAATGTCGTGCGGTAGGTCCCGAGATCGGCTTCGGCGTTCGGATCGTTGTAAGCGTCGACAATGGCAACTGTTTCGCCCTTGCCCGCCGACTGCGACGGCAATGAGTACGCGGACTGCAGGTCACACGGCGTGTAACCCGCGTGCGCGGTCGTGCACGAGAGCGACCCGCCCGACGTCGTCGACGTAGTGCTCACCGGTATCGACGTGGTTGAAGACGACGTGGTGGTGGACGAGGTGGTCGTCGATGACGTGGTCGTTGAGGTTCCACGTCCTCGTTCCGGCCGCGCTGACGCGCTCACGGCTGCGGGGGACGGATCCAGGAACTGCACAGCCTCACAACGTGCTCGCAGACCGGTCACCGCTCCGCAGGCGTCCTGTGTCCTAGCAGGCGTATCGATCGGGCCGGGAGGGGTCACATGCGGTGCGGCACCGCCTGCGGTCGCGAATAGTACGACCGTCCCCGCAGCTAGCGTCACCGCGACGGTGACGACACACAACCTTCGCGACCGCGACTTTGACATCCTCGACCACCCCGCCCCACGAGCGACAGCCCCTGCCCATCGACACCAACCGCTACGAAATGAGGGTAGAGCGCGACTCGCCCGCGACGACATGGCCAAAATTGCCCCCTACGACGTACTGAAAGGTGTGCGTCCCGCCTGCCGTGGCCGCCCGAAACGGTGTGTGCGGCCGCCGTTCAGAACGATCGGTCGGCTGGACGCGCCGTATCCGGCGCCTGCTGTCGGCCGGTCTTGCGATGCTGGGGAGCCCGCCGGTCGTCCGAGGTCAGAGCCCCTGCCGTGGACGCAGCCTGCAATATCTGTCGATCGGTGCGATGACGAACGCGCCGTCAATCAACTGCGCCGACCCACACGCCAGCGGGCGACGAAGCCTCGCAGGCCGCAACATCATCGACCGATCCGCGGCGCGATCCGATCGTGTGGCGGCCTCATCAACTATGTGCGGCCATGCGGCCTGAACACACCCCGTCGGACAAGGAGGCACCCGCCGCTGCCGCGGCGATGGGGCACGTCCGGACCACGACGTCACCGATCGAGCGTCGATCTCGGCCGACTTCGCCGAGCACGACACCGCGTTGGCGGCACCCCTGCCGGAACTCCCGCGCTCGATCAGCGCGATCGCGTTCTTTTGATCGCTCGGGCGAGTTTCGCCGGCTCGGCCGCGAGAAATCGGACGAAGGCTGTGATCATCCGGTGTGTCAAACTCGCGGCGGCGGCTGACGATGATCGGGCGGTCGTGCATGATTTCGTCGATCACGTTCCACGGCCTCACGAACCGACCATGCGCCCATGCACGAGGAATCACTCAGGAGCGTCCCTACCATGAAGGCGTTCTTCGCGGTCGTGTCGCTCATCTTGGATGCCGCGACGTTGGCCGCGCTCGGCCTCGCGCTGACACATCGAGCGAGTCCCAATTCTGCGGCCGGTCGGTTCTCCAGGTATGTCAAATCCAACGCCGTCCGGCTGGCATTCATCGTCGCGCTCGGCGCCACTCTGGGCAGTCTCTACCTGTCTGAGATCGCACACTTCGATATCTCGCTGTGTCCGATTTGCGAGTACGAACGCATCTGCATGTTTCCGCTTGCGGTCGTACTCATGGTGGGCATCTGGCGCCGCGACGATCTCGTGTGGACGTACGTGCTGCCGCCCGCGCTGATCGGCGTGGTATTCGCCGCATACCACACTCAGCTCCAGGCGTTCCCCCGCCAACATCTGTACTTCTGCCAGCTCGACTCTGTCACGAACGTCCATCAGTGCACAGTTCGGTATGTATGGGAGTTCGGGTTTGTCTCGATCCCGTTCATGTCGCTCTCGGCTTTCGTGTTCATCATCGCGATGATGGTGATCGTGCGCGCGAACCACCGATCGGCCGAACCGGCCGGCGCATGCGACTGACGCGACCGGTTCTGGCTTGTTCGGCTGATCTTCCCCCGAGGTCGCGAACCGAGGATGCGAGCATCACGCGTATACGCCGCTCGTTGTCGCGAGGGCTGATCGTGCCCACGATCCGACTCGGCCTGAACTGCGGCGCTGTTACAGCTTGCTTCCGACACCCGCGCCGTCGGATTTCGCGAGGGAGCCGGCGTCCAGATCGGTCGACGTCCATTCCGGCGGAGGTTGATCGCAGGGCGGCAAGAGCCCGGCGACTGTGGCGCTTTGTCCGGCTCCGCCAAGATGAGGGCCGACGGACGCGTCGGCGCCTGGCACGCCCACAGCTGATCGCGGAAGTCGCAACCCGATGCCTTCAGCTGGGCTGTTTGCAGGGCGTCTGACGCTTCGTCGGGCCGGAGCAGCGGGTCGGTGTTCGGATCCGTGCCACGCAACTCCGAACACGTCGACGTGTCCTTGCGTCCACCGGGCGGTTCATGCGGTCGTTACGGTTGCGCCAAGAATGTGTAAAAGCGGCGGGGGCGACGCCGGGCCGATCGTGCGGTCTGAGAGGCTGCTCGTCCGGGCGGTTGGGATGCCGGAAAGGTTGGCCGGGTGCGCGTCGGGCGGAACACAGTTCGCGTGTTGGTCGTCGCGCTGGTCGGGACACTCCTCGTGGCGTGCGGCGGTGCCACCCGTGCGGTGCCCGTAGATGTCCCGCCGCTCGGCATTCACAAAATCAAGCACGTGATCGTGATCATGCAGGAGAACCGGTCGTTCGACAGTTATTTCGGGACCTATCCAGGTGCGGATGGCATCCCGATGCGCGACGGTGTACCGACGGCGTGTCTGCCCGACCGTTCCGGGAAGCCGTGTATCCGACCGTTCGTCGATCACGCGGACATCAACGGCGGCGGTCCCCACCAATACATGAGTGCGGTTGAAGACATCGATCATGGACGCATGGATGGTTTTGTCCATGTGGCACGCGATGCCGATCAGTCGTGTGCGTTGGTGCAGGACCCGTCCTGCGTCGAGAAGTTGCGGTCCGGGGTGCCGAACGTCATGGGCTACCACACTGGCAGCGACCTTCCGAACTATTGGACGTACGCACGTGATTTCGTGCTGCAGGACCATATGTTCGAGCCGACCACATCGTGGAGTCTGCCGGCCCATCTGTTCATGGTGTCAGAATGGGCGGCGATCTGCACTCGCCATGACGACCCGTTCTCGTGTCGCAACAACATCAGTCAGCCGCCGTCACACTCGCCACCCGACGTCAACCCGCTCCGACCCGCCCGGCACGGCCCGATTTACGCGTGGACCGACCTCACCTACCTCTTGCACCAAGCGAATGTGTCTTGGGGCTATTACGTCGCAACCGGCACCGAGCCCGACTGCGCCAACGGTGCCGTCAGTTGTCGGCCGGTCGAGCAAGACGCCCACACGCCCGGCATCTGGAATCCGCTCCCTTACTTCGATACGGTCCGCAACGACCACCAACTCCGCGACATTCAACCCACCCGAGATTTCTTCAGCGCATTACGACACAACAGGTTGCCGGAGGTTTCGTGGGTTATCCCATCCGGCGTCGTGAGTGAGCACCCACCGGCGCGAATCAGCGCAGGCGTCGCCTATGTCACGCGGCTGATCAATGCCGTGATGCGTAGCCCCGAATGGACATCCACCGCAATCTTTCTCGCGTGGGACGACTGGGGCGGGTTCTACGACCATGTCGTCCCACCCGTCGTCGACCAGAACGGCTACGGCCTACGCGTCCCAGCCCTCGTCATCAGCCCGTACGCTCGGAGGGGCTTCATCGACCACCAGATCCTCAGTTTCGACGCCTACGACAAGTTCATCGAAGACGACTTTCTCGACGGACAACGCCTCGACCCTCTGACCGACGGCCGACCCGATCCGCGCCCGACGGTGCGCGAAAACGTCGCGATCCTCGGCAACCTTTCGAACGACTTCAACTTCACCCAACTACCACTGGCACCAGTTGTCCTTCCGCTCCATCCGCAGACAACCCTGACCGGTTGACCAACCAGCGTCAGACGCGCCGAACGTGTGATCGGGCGACTGAGACGAAACACGGGGCGTCTCGCGCCGCGTGGCCGTAGACCGGCCTTTCCTCCCGCACAGGCGGGAAACGGCAACCGTGGCACTGACCTGGCGTTCGTCGGTCTGGGTCGACCGTCGCGGGAGGCCAGTCGTGTCGGTCATGGAAGAACTGTTCTGGCGAATCAGCAGGTCGCTCGTGATGCGGCATCGCCGCATCACCAAAATCGTCACGGCGACCGCGCGGGCGCATGGTCTTCGCGTTTCGCGTCCGGGTACCCGACGTGATTCCCGCCGCACCTGCGGCGAACCCGTCGGCGTCGACGCTCGCTTTGCCGTTTCGATGGTCTCGTCGCCGCACTGCGACGTGTCCCGATCGTCGTCCTCCGTGAACCGGCTGCCGTTCGCGACGCGTGCACCCTTTCTTTGGAGCTCGCGTCGTGCAACGATTCGTGCCCATGCGACTCAATCATCTTGCGATCGGGATGCCACCGGCCGAGTTCGACGACGAGCGCCGGCGTGAGATCGCGGAGTTCTACAACGAGGTGTTCGGGTGGTACGAGTTCACGCCGGACGAGCCGGGCGACCCGATGATCCTCGCATTCGACGAGTTCGGTCAATACCTGTATCTGATCGCCGAAGAACCCCCGCTGCGAGCGGCGCCGATGGCGCACTTCGGCGTGCAGGTCGATTCGCGATCGGAGCTCGACTCGATCCTCGGCCGGGCGCGTGAGTACGCGTTGCGCGACCCGCGCGTGGAGACGACGCAACCCGTGTCCGAGCCGCAGCGATCGAACCGTGGGCACGTCACACTGACGAACTGCTACATCCGCTACTTGCTGCCCGTCATGGTCGAGCTGCAGCACATCGAGTTCTCCCCGTTCGAGCACGATCGACGCTGAGCGCCGTGGAAAGCGTTTGCCAAAGGGGGTTTCGCGGCGTAGGTTCGGCTGTGCAACAACCCGGGAGAATCACATGTTGAACGGGCGGTCATCGACGCGGACTGGCACATCCACGACTTCCAGCTCGATTGGCCGCCCCTGCTCCTACCGGAACGGCACGAGCTTGCCCCGCGCCCGTACCGCGAGCCGTCGACCTTGCCGTACCTCGAGCTCGAGAGCCGATCGTTGTCCGGCGCGAGCACGATCGGGCGAATCAGTCACCGGCTGCCGAAGACGCTCATGAAAGACGACCGGTATAAGCAGCTGCACTTCGCGGCGTCCTGCCCCGAGAGCACGTCGCCGGCGCTCGTTGGCGCGGTCGGGGCCGAGCAACTCGTCATCTCGCTGACTCTTACCCCCCGGAGGCATGTGCGCGTGCACGATGAACGTGTTGGCCGAGCGTGACGATCTCAGCGGCGATGGGTGCCGGAAGATCGACTACGACAACCCGAAGCGGCGCTACCGACTTTGAGAAGAGGAGCTGTTGATGGCATACGGCCTCGTGTCCGCCGATTCGCACGTCAACGAAGCACCCGACACGTTCAGCGCACGGCTCCCGTCCCGGTTGCGGCCGCGCGGGCCGAGAATCGAAACGGTCGACGGCCAAGACTGCTGGGTCACCGAAGGGCTCCCGCCGGCGCCGCTGTCGTTCGGCGTACACGCGGCCGATAAGCCGCGCGACGGTCGGGCCTTTACGAACCGGAAACTGCACGTATCGCGCGACGAGATGGTGAAGGGCTCGTATGACGCGCACGCGCGACTGCACGATATGGACCTCGATCGACTTGACGCCGAAGTGCTCTATCCTGGCCCGCTCGGCGGCTTGGGCGGCGGCGGCACCATCGCGGCGATCGCCGACGACGAGCTGCGTCATGCCTGCCTGCGCGCGTACAACGATTGGTTGGCTGACTTTTGTGCCGTTGCACCGGACCGTTTTATCGGCATTGCCCTCACGCGTATCGAGGAGCCCGAACTCGCGGTTGCGGAACTCAAGCACGCGGCGGGCCGCGGTTTGCGGGGAGCCGTGGTGAACGCGATGCCTGACCTTGCGGGAGGCGCACCGCTGTCGAGCCGGGTGTACGACCCATTCTGGGCATGCGCGCAGGAGGCGGAGCTGCCTCTGTCCCTGCACATCCTGCACTCGCGAAGCACTCCACCATTGACGGCCGCCGCGTCGCGTGATCCTCACATGCAAGGCGGCGGGAACCATGCCGGCACGCAGTCGGTGCTCGACCACGTCGGGGCCGGCACCGGGCTTTTTGAGACGTACATGACGATGATGTGCCTCGACATGGCCGAGCCGGTCGCGTTGTTGATCTTCTCTGGGATCTTCGAGCGCTTCCCGCGGTTGCGCTTTTCGATCGCGGAGTGCGGAATCGGGTGGATCGCCTTCGCGCTCGAACGCATGGACTCGATCTTCGATCAGCACCGCAACTGGATGGGATCGGTGATCACGCGCGCCCCGAGCGAATACTTTCACGAGCACTTTACCGCCACGTTCCAACAAGACGATGATTCGGGTCTGGCGTGCCGCTCGCTGATCGGTGTCGACAACATCATGTGGGCATCCGACTATCCCCACACCGACACCACGTGGCCACACTCACACGACGTCGTCAACTCACTGTTCGCCGATATACCGGCCGACGAGCGCGAACGTATGACAAACCGCAACGCGCGCCGCTGGTACGGGCTGCCCGTGTGAACCTCGAGCCCTCGCCCCGGCAGGCCGCCCGGCGCGACGCACTGGCGGAGCTGCTCGACGCGAAATGTCCGTCCACGCGCGTGCGCGCAGCCGAGCCGCTCGGGTTCGACGCGGGCCTGTGGCATGAAGTGCGTGCCGTGATCGACCTCTCCGGCCCGCTCGTCGATCTTGCGCTCGCCGCGGAGCCATTCGGCGCCCATCTGGCGCCGGTACCGTTCGCGGAGGCGGTCGCGGCGCGGCGCGCAGTGCCGGAACTTTCCGACGAGATCGCCACGTTCGCAGTCGCCGGTGAACGGTTGGTGCCGGCCGGCGCGATCGCCGACTGCGTCGTCGGGTTGCGGGCAAGCGACAGCGGACTGGTCGTCGCGCGTGGCGTGGCGCCACGACGCGCGCCGACGAACTTGGCGAGCTTGCCGCTCGCTGATCGTGCGCTCGACGGCGAGATCGTCGCCACCGGCGACGAGGCCTTGGCGCGGGCGCGCGACGCGCGGGCCGCGTGGATGGTATGCACCGCGGCGGCGCTTGTCGGGCTCGCGCAGCGCGCGCTCGACCTGACCGTCGCGTACGTGAAGGAGCGGCGCCAGTTCGGCGTGCCGATCGGATCGTTTCAGTCCGTGCAGCATCGCCTCGCCAACTGCGCCACCTCCATCGACGGCGCTCGCCTGTCGTGCTGGCGCGGCGCGTGGGCTGGCGATGTGGGCGCGCCCGACGCGCACGACCGGGCATTGATGGCGTTCCTGTTCGCTTCCGAGACAGCTCGCGAGGCGACGGCCTCGGCGTTGCAGTTCCACGGCGGATACGGCTTCACCCTCGACCACGACGTCCAGCTCTACCTGCGCCGGGCCAAGGGCTGGCCGCTGGTGCTCGGCGACCCGCACGATCTGTGGCGCGAACTCGGCGCGAGTTGGTTCGCCCGAACGTCGCGTGACTCCGAGCGGGAGGTTGACGGCATCGACTTCCGGCTCGGTGAGCACACCGAAGCCTTCCGGGCCGAGGTGCGCGCGTTCCTCGCTGAGCATCTGACGTCGGAGGTGCTGGCTCGGGTGCACGCCTCCGGGACGGTCCACGACTGGGGCTTCCACCGAGCGTTAGCGGCGAAGGGATGGGTCGCGGCCGCCTGGCCGACCGAGCATGGCGGCGCGGGCCGCGACCCGTGGGAGACGCGGGTGTTCGCCGAGGAATGCGCGCTCGCCGACGCGCCAACCGACGGCCTGTCGATGACGCTGATGGTCGCGAACACATTGCGCGTTGCGGGAACCGAGGAGCAACGGCGCGAAATCCTGCCTCGCGTGCTGGCGGGCGAGGTCGTGATCTGTCTCGGCTACAGCGAACCAGACGCCGGCTCCGATGTGGCCAACGCCCAAACCGCGGCTGTGCGCGCCGGCGACGAATGGATTGTGAACGGCTACAAGGTCTTCACCTCCATGGCGCATGAGGCCCAATACGTATTCTTGCTCACGCGCACGAACACCGACGCCGCCAAACACCACGGGCTCACGATGTTCCTCGTGCCGACGGACAGCGCGGGTATCGAGATCGAACCGATCTTGACGCTCGGCGCGCCCGGCCGCACCAATCGCACCACCTACCGCGACGTGGTGGTTCCCGACTCTTGCCGGGTCGGCGACATCGACGCGGGCTGGGGCGTGATGAACATCGCGCTCACGTTCGAACGGGGCGGAACGTTCGCCGCGATCCGCGCGCTGCAAGAGACGGTCACGTGGGCGCGCGCGAACGGTCGCATCGACGACCCCGCGGTTGCCGCCCGTCTCGCCAGGGTCGCGACCGACAACGAAGTCGCGACGTTGCTGTCGTTGCGTACCACGTGGGTGGCGGCAAGCGGCGCGCTCGCCGGTGTCGAGGGTTCGATGGCGAAGTTGTTCTCGTCGGAGTCGATTCAACGATCGACGGCCGATCTCGTCGACCTGCTCGGCGTCGAGGGACTGTTGTCGGAGACAGAGCCAGACGCGCCCGCGGCCGGCACGATCGAGTATCAGTGGCGCAAGGCAGGCGTCGCGACGATTTACGGCGGTACCAGCGAGATCATGCGCAGCATCATCGCGGAGCGCGCGCTCGGCCTTCCTCGTGGTCGGAGCAGCTCGTGACCCTGACCTTCCAACTCGCCGATCTGTTTGAGGCCACAGCCGATGCCGTTCCTGACCGCGAGCCGCTGATCGCCGGCGGCGAGCACCGGACGTTCCGCGAACTCGAAGCCAACGCGAACCGTCTGGCACATTTCCTCGCCGGACGGGGCGTGGGCAAAGACGACCACGTGGCGATCTACTCGCGGAACTGCGTCGAGTGGATCGAGGCGATGCTCGCAGTGTTCAAATTGCGCGCCGCGGTCGTCAACGTCAACCATCGTTACGTCGGAGACGAGCTCGCGTACTTGTTCGATGACGCCGACGTCAGCGCCCTCGTCTTCGCGCGGGAGTTCGCCCCGCGGGTCGCGGCCAGCCGGACCAAGGTGCCCGACCTCGCGACGCTCGTCGTGATCGATGACGGTTCGGCCGTGCCGCTCGAAGTTGTCGACGACGCCGTCGGCTACGCAGACGCGCTCGCGGCCGGAAGCCCAGAACGCGACTTCGGCGCCCGCTCCGGCGACGACCGATACCTGCTCTACACCGGAGGCACGACGGGCCTCCCCAAGGGCGTGGTGTGGCGCCACGAAGACTTCTTCTATGCCTGCTTGCAGGGCGGCGCGGGTGCGGGCGCACCGCCGGCCACGACCCCAACCGACCTCGCCCGACGCGCGGTGTCCGATCCGCCAGTTCGCGTCATGTTGCTCGCCGGAGCGTTGCACCACGCGAGCGGGCAATGGGGCATGCTCTCCACCTTGTTGATGGGTGCCCGCGCCGTGCTGTGGACGGGCGCAGGTTTCGACGCGCACCGCGCGTGGGAGCTCGTCGAAGAGCACCGCATTACCAAACTCGCGATCGTCGGCGACGCGATGGCCCGCCCGCTGGCGGACGCACTCGCGGCGGGAAAGGCAGGCGGCCGCCCTTACGACACCGCGTCAGTCGTCGCGATCGGCAGCGGCGGCGCGATTCTGTCGCCCGCGGTCCAAGCGGAGCTTCGCTCGCTGCTCCCCGGGATCGAACTCTCCGACGTGATGGGGTCGAGCGAGAGCGGATTGTTCGCATTTCAGGTGCTCGACCAGTCGGATGCGACCGCGGGCGCTCGCCCGCGCTTCGTGCTCGACACGACGGCAACGGTGGTCGACGACGACGGTCGCCCGGTCGCGCTCGGAGCGACCGGACGGGTTGCCGTGCGCGGCTGCATTCCGCTGCGCTACCACAACGACCCGGCGCGAACTGAGCGGACCTTCCCGCTCATCGACGGGGTGCGTCACGTGGTACCCGGCGACTATGCCGTCGTCGAGGAGAACGGCACGATCCGGCTGCTCGGACGCGGATCGGTGTCCATCAATACCGGAGGTGAGAAGGTCTATCCCGAGGAGGTGGAAGCCGTGCTCAAGGAACACGCCGGCGTCTTCGACGCAGTCGTCGTCGGCGTAGCCGACGATCGTTTCGGCGAGCGGGTAGCTGCGGTAGTGCAGCCTCGGGTCGGGGTCGCGGTCGATGCCCAGCAACTCGCCGCACACTGCCGGGAACGACTCGCCGGCTACAAGGTCCCGCGTGTGGTGCACTTCGTCGACGAAGTGATCCGACACTCAAGTGGCAAGCCGGACTACCGCTGGGCCGCCGAGATCGCAACCCAGCAGGAACCGTCGTGACCGACCGCACGCCGGTGATCGTCGGCGTGGGTCTGTCGGACTCGCCCCGCGCGCCGCACCTCGACGGGATTGAGCACCACGTACAGGCGCTACGGCGTGCGCTCGACGATTGCGGCATCGCCAAGGCCGAGATCGACGGGTACTTTTGCGCGGGCGGGAGCGAAGCCCACGGCGGCATCGACGACGCGGCCACGATGGCCGAATATCTCGGCATCTCGCACCGTTGGCTCGACGGCACCAAGACCGGCGGCTCGAGCTTCGAGCTCTACGCGCAGCACGCGGCTGGCGCGATTCGCGAAGGTTACTGCGAGGTCGCGTTGATGAGCTACGGATCCGACATGCTCTCGCGCATGGGTCGCACGCTCGGTACGCAAATGTTCGGAGGCGACGAGCCGGCGCGGGGGCCGAGCCAATGGGAGCGGCCGTACGGCAACACGCTGGTGTCGAACTACGCGATGGCGGCGAAGCGGCATATGTACGAGTTCGGAACGACATCCGAACAGCTCGCCGAGGTCGCGGTCACGATGCGGACCCACGCCGCGCTGAACCCGGACGCCCAGTACCGTGACCCGATCACAGTCGACGACGTACTCGCCTCACGCATGGTCGCGGACCCGCTGCACAAGCTCGACTGTTGCGTGATCTCCGACGGCGGCGGCGCGGTGATCATGACCACCGCCGAGCGGGCGCGTGACCTGCGCCAAGTCCCTGTATATGTGCTCGGCGCCGCGATGGCCGGTTCCCACTGGAACCCCTCCCAGATGCGCGACTTCACCACCACCGCGGCCGCGTCGAGTGGCCCGGAAGCGTTCGCGCAGTGTGGGTTAGGTCCCGACGACGTCGACACGCTGCAGCTCTACGACAGCTTCACCATCACGGTGCTGCTCATCTGCGAAGACCTCGGGTTCTGCAAGAAAGGTGAGGGCGGCGAGTTCGTCGGGTCCGGTGCGCTCTCCTTCGGCGGCCGGACACCGACAAACACCGACGGCGGCGGGCTGTCGGCATGTCATCCGGGTATGCGCGGACTGTTCTTGCTCGCCGAGGCGACGCGCCAACTGCGACGGCGGGCGGGCGCCGCGCAAGTACCGGACTGCCGAATCGCGCTGTGCTGCGGCTCGGGGGGTTGGCTGTCGGCAATGGGTACCGTCATCCTCGGATCGGAAGCACCGTGAGTACGAGACCAAAACCCGGAGCCGATCACGTCACCGACCCGTTCTGGCACGCCGCGGCGGACGGACGACTGCTGGTGCAGCGCTGCAGGAGCTGCGGTACCGCTCAGCACTATCCCCGCGCGATGTGTCGCGAGTGCGCGGGCGAAACGCAATGGGAGGTGTGTTCGGGACGCGGCACGCTGTACACGTTCAGCATCGTGCGCCAGAACCGCACGCCTCCGTTCGACGCGCTCGTGCCCTACGTGGTCGCGATGATCGACCTTGAGGAGGGCGCACGGATGATGGGCAACGTCACCGGCTGCGATCCCGACGCGGTGCGGATCGGCATGCCACTCGAAGTGTGGTTCGAAACCCTCGACGACGAGGTCGCGCTCCCGCAGTGGCGGCCGGCATGAGCAGGACTGATCTCTGCGCAGGTCGCGTGGCCATCGTGACAGGTGCGGGCCGCGGAATCGGGCGCGAGCATGCACTCGAGCTCGCTCGCCAAGGCGCACGCGTGGTGGTGAACGACGTCGACGAAGAGCCGGCGCACGAGGTCGCGGCCGAGATCGGCGACGCGATCGCGAATACCGACGACATCTCCACGGCCGTCGGCGCCCGATCGTTAGTGCAAGCCGCGATCGATGCCCTCGGCACGCTTCACGTCGTCGTCAACAACGCCGGGATCGTGCGTGACGCGGTGCTGGTCAACATGACCGAAGACGACTTCGACATGGTCGTCCGCGTTCACCTCAAGGGCACATTCAACGTCATGCATCACGCGGCCGTACACTGGCGCGAACAATCGAAGCGCGGCATCGATACTGACGCGCGGATTGTTAACACGACGTCGGCGTCAGGATTGTTCGGCAACCCGGGCCAGGCCAACTACGGTGCGGCCAAAGCTGGAATCCTCGGCCTGACCCAGGTCGGCGCACTCGAGCTCGAACGCTACGGCGTGACCGTCAACGCGATCGCGCCCGCGGGTCGCACCCGCATGACCGAAACTCTGTTCCCGCCCGCGCCCGACGAGGGCTTTGATCGGCTCCACGCTCGCAACAACGCACCCTTGGTCGCGTGGCTCGCCAGCCACGAGTCACGTGGCATTAGCGGACGAGTATTCGAGCTTGCCGGAGGCACAATACGCGTGCTCGAAGGCTGGCGGCGCGGTCCGCAGGTCGACCAACCTGACCGCTGGGACCCGAATGCGCTCGGGCCAGTGGTGCGTGACCTCGTTGCGCGCGCGGCGCCGGCCACTCCTGCGCATCCGACCTAGCAGGTGACGATGGCGATCGACCCGACGGCCGTCGGCAAAGAGTTCGGACCCGTGCCGGTGTCGTGGACGCGTATGGACACCCTCGTGTACGCACTGGGCGTCGGGTGTGCCACCGATGATCTCGCGTTCGTCACCGAGAACTCCCACGACATCAACCAGCGCGTGCTGCCGACGCTTCCGCTCGTGCTCGGACAACAGGGGGATCCTGACCGCGTCCTGCGCGACAAAGCCGCGAGCGCGATGTCAGCCGTCGGAACGTACGATCCGAAGATGGTGGTGCACGGCACGTCGGCGCTGTCGGTGCCCGGCGAGTTGGCCCCATCCGGCGAGGTCGACGCGTACACGCGTATCGCCGCGATTTGGGACAAAGGTGCGGCCGCGGTGGTCGAGCTGGAGACTGAAGGTCGAGACCGGGCGACCGGCGCAGTGCAGTACACGACGTCTGCCGGTGTGTTCATTCGCGGCGCGGGCGGCTTCGGCGGCGAGCGCGGGCCGGGCGCGGCGACGGATCTGGCACCCGAACGCGCGCCGGATGCGGTCGTGCGTTACAACATCCGACCGGACCAAGCACTGCTGTACCGGCTCTCGGGCGACAGGAATCCGCTGCACTCCGATCCTGTGTTCGCAGCCAAGGCCGGCTTCGAGCGCCCGATTCTGCACGGTCTGTGTACGTTCGGATTCACGGGCCGGGCGTTGCTCGAAGCCGTCTGTGCGGGCGACCCCGCGAGGTTCCGCACGATGCGCGGGCGCTTCTCGTCGCCCGTGTATCCCGGCGACGAGATCTCGGTGTTGATCTGGGTCGACGACACGGACGTGTACTTCCGCACCGAGCGTGCCGATGGCGCAGTCGCGATCGATGCCGGACGCGGCTCGGTCGTGAACCGATGAGCGCGTAGCACTGTGCTCGACGTCGCGATCCGTGGAGGCACCATCATTGATGGCACCGGCACAGCCGGCGTCCGCGGCGACGTCGGTATCGTCCGCGGCCGCATCGTTGCCATCGGTACCGTCGATGACCGAGCAACGAATGAGATCGACGCGCAAGGTCACGTCGTCGCGCCCGGTTTCATTGACGGACACACGCACTACGACGCGCAGCTCTGGTGGGATCCTGCCTGTACGCCGTCGCCTCTGCACGGCGTCACCACTGCGATAGCCGGCAACTGCGGCATGAGTCTCGCGCCCGTTGGCGCCGACGACGGCTTCTTGCTGCGCTTGCTCGCCCGGGTGGAAGGTATCCCACTGCCCGCCCTGGACGCGGGCGTCGAGCTGCGTTGGCGGACCTTCGCGGAGATGCTCGCCGCGATCGACGAGCATGGCGTCGGCATCAACATCGGGCTGATGGTGGGGCACTCCGCGTTGCGGCGAGCGGTGATGGGCCGCGCCGGTTCGGAGCGCGCCGCGAGTCCGACCGAGCTCGACGCGATGCGCGTCGAACTGCACGAGGCGCTCGCGTCAGGTGGGCTCGGACTTTCGAGCGCGACGGTCGCGACCCAAGTCGATGGTGATGGCCGCCCGACTCCACCTTGCGCGGCGACCCTCGAAGAGTTTCTCGCGCTCGCAGCCGTATGCGGCGAGCACGCGGGCACCTGCCTGGAGATGACGCCCGCGTCGTACCTGCGGGGCTTCGACTCCGCTGACACCGCGCTGCTCGGCGCGATGTCAGCTGCCGCGAACCGTCACCTCAACTGGAACCCAGTGCTCGTCAATCGCGCCGATCCGACACTGCACGAGCGCCAACTCGCGGTATCTGACAGCGCGCGCCTGCTCGGCGGACTGGTGGTGCCCTTCGTCGCGCCCCAGAACGGGCCAATGCAGCACGACTTCCTCGTCGCGTACGTGTTCCGGGCACTTCCGGGATGGTCAGACGTGTTCGCCCTCGAGCCGGCGAGCCGTATTCGTGCCCTCGCCGATCCGGCGACGCGCACAAGGTTGCGCGACGCGCTGGCGGCCGAGGAGTCGGGACTCGCGGTGACCTTGCGCGACAACTGGGGCCGGTATGTCGTCAACGAGGTACCCGAAGGTCCGTTGCGGTCGCTGGTCGACCGTCCGATCGCCGAGCTCGCAACCGAACGAGGATGCACCGACTTCGACACGATCCTCGACATCGCGGTGGAGGGGAACTTGGAGGTGGGTTTCGTACGCCACCCCTATCCCGCCGACGATATGTGGCTCGCCGAGACGCGAGCTGCAGTGATGCGCGACCCGCGGGTTGTTCTCGGCGCGTCCGACGCCGGGGCGCACCTCGACATGATGGTCGGTGCCGATTTTCCAACGCGGGCGCTGGCGGACCTCGTCCGCGAACGGGGCGTGTTCTCGCTCGAAGCGCTGATCCATCGTTTCACCGATCGTCCGGCGCGGCTGTTCGGCCTGCGAGACCGAGGCCGTATCGCCCTCGGCGCGATCGGCGATCTCGTGGTGTTCGACTCCGAGACGGTGAATGCCTCACCGATACGGACCGCCCGCGATCTTCCTGGTGGCGCCCCCCGGCTCGTGACCGACGCGACTGGAGTCCCACACGTGTTGGTCGGCGGACGGTCGGTCGTGCGCGACGGCGCGCTCACCGGCGAACTTCCAGGCCGGCTGCTGCGCTCGGGCCGCGACACGGAGACGGTGCTGGCCAGGCCATTGTGACCGTGCCCGCTCATGTCGAGCGCGGGTGTGCAATGAGGATCGGTGAGTACCTGCGAGCGTGTAGACGAGAAACCCTGTCGGTGCTGCATCGACACATCATGTTGGTTTGCGACGCCACGCCTTCCCAGGTACGGCGGGTCCGCGAGCTCGTTGGTGTGGCCTGGGGTCGGCCGTACTGACCCACCGCGACGCGCCATCGTTTTCGAGTGCCGACCACATGATCCGTTGGTCGACATCCACACTGGCCGCAGATACTGCGTCGGTGTCCGGTCACGGACGACACGTGGCTCGCACAACCGAGGACCGGCGAATGCCTCTAGCCATCCGGCAGGAGGAGCCGCGTTGCGGATCGCATGATCTCGATGATGTCGGTGTCGGCGGCGGTGCCGGTCGCCCAACCGGCGAGGGCCGTGAACCAGGTGCTCTCAAGAATTTCGGCGACCTCGCGCTCGGTTCTGGTCGGCTGTTCTGCAGTGATCGCAGAAGTGAGCGCCGCCCTGGTGGCTTCGCGGTAATCGCGGACATGTTGGGCGACATCGGGTTTGCCGCTCAGCAAGGCTCGGAAGAGTGCGACGGTTAAGGCGCGGTTTGCCGTTATCGTCTCGGTCAGCTCATCGATGAGCTCGTTCACGCGAGCCGCCGGGGTGGGACCTTCGGGTAACAACTGGATGTGTTGCCAGTAGTCCACGTCTGATTGCTCGGCTACCGCGATGATGAGCAGCGAGTCGAGCGACGGGAAGTTTTCGTAGATCGTCCGCGATGACACCCCGGCGCGTTGGGCAATCGTGCGTACCTGAAGAGCGTCGTAACCGCCGTGTGTGGCCAGCTCGAACGCGGCGTCCAGCATGCGACGCCGAGTTCGGACCCTGCTCAACACGGAAGTTTCTCGCAAGGAGTGCCCATCCGGAGTTCTGCGACACGTTGGTTTCGGCGAGCTTCGCGGGGCGGTGACCGTCCGCCATGATCGGCAACGATTCCGCGCCGTAGGCAGGAAAGGCGTGGATCCTCATCTCGCGACCTGGAGGGACGTGGCAACTGACTCCTGTGTCTTTCCCCTCTCGCGGGTTGCACCCTTCTTCACACGATCCCCATGCGGCCCGGGCGTTCAACGGAGCCCTGCCCGCGGGGTACGACCCTCGGCTCCCCTCGTTGCCGGCCTGCCATCGCGTCCGCGTCGACGCAGCACGGGTGCGCCCTTCGTTTCGACGGTGCGGCGTGTCGGGCCTGCTTCCGGACTGGACCAGCTGCCACCCCACAAACCACGCTTTGTCTAGGGAGCTATACCCGTCCGCCAAACTGGTAAACCCTGGTTTTCAATTTTTTTGAGGAGCCTGAATGTCCGAACGTGCCACACCCAGACCCAAGCAGCCTCGGCGTCGCATGCTCGACGCCGCGTTGGAACTCGCGGTCCAAGGCGGTTACGACGCCCTCCAGGTCCGGGCGATCGCGCAACGCGCCGGGGTGTCGTCGCGGACGATCTACGAGAACTTCCCGTCGCTCGACTCGCTGCTCATCCTCGCGGTCGCGGAGCCGGCAGAGGGCCTGTACCGCCAGTTCACCGAGTCGCCTCCGAACGGGCGGACTCCGGCCGCACGAGTGAACCAACTGATCAGCCAGCTCACGGACACGATGACCGCCAATCGGCCGTTGACCCTCGCCCTGTTTCGAGCGCTGCTGAGCGGCAAGCCCGACGTCGCGCAACACATCGCCGGCTTTCGAGCCGCACTGCAAGCGGTCCTGGTCTCCGCGATCGCTTCACAACGTCCCACCAAACGCGATCGCGATGTCGCCGAGATACTCCAAAACATCTGGTTCACGTCGCTCGTCGGATGGGCCGCCGGGACCGATTCCGACACCTACATCGCCGACATCATGGCCCGCTCCACCCGGCTGCTGCTCCCAACCCGCTAACAGCAACCCGTCGGAAACCAAGGTTTGCGATCCGGAGGTCGCGGGTATAATGAATCTCGGGCATGTCGACGCGGCCTCCACCTTCACCGGCTCATTCACGATGCCGAACTTCGCGAACTGCGGAGTCATGACCACAGCGATCAACGACGAGATCCCCGGCCCCCCTTCAGCGCGACCGACCTCAGCCACATAACGAGCCTGTCTCAGCATTCAGCTGAAGATGCAAATGACACGCGGTTCACGCAGCGAACGGGAGGTTTCGACGGATCGCAGGTTGGGTAAACGCAGGCAGCCGACGCGGCGAGCATCGCGCCTGCCGGTTCATCTTTTCGGAGCTGGGGGGAAACGAAAATGATTCGCAAAGGAACACAACGCAGGCTTGCGATCGGAGCGCTGTTGGTCACCGCGCTGGGGTCGACGGCCTTCATCGAACAACCTGCGTCGGCGTTCCCGCGCGGGCACAAGGTCTACAACTTCAGCTACAAGCTCCGGACCGAGACTCGCTTCGCCAGGCTGCAACAGACACTCGCTCCGCCCATCGGCAGTTACACGGGCGGCATCGACATGGTCACGGGCGCGACCAAGGGCAGCATCAAGCTGCCTCCGGTCACCTTCGCCGAGCCTTTCGCCGGTCTTTCGAGCATCACGGCCGAATTCACGCAAGTGAAGCCGGTGAGCGGCCGCCTAGACCTCAAGAAGGGCACGGTCACCGAGACGTCGACGTTCTTGATGCACATCGTGAGCGCGTACGGCTCGGGCTCGACTGCGGCTGGTTCGGCCGCGCTTCCTTCGGCGACGCTGCCCACACTTCCGATCACCGTGCCGACGCTGCCGATCACGTTGCCGACCCTCCCGACGACGTTGCCGACGCTGCCGGTCACGTTGCCGACCCTCCCGGTGACACTGCCGACGTTGCCAGGCTCACCGGCGGTGAACCTGGTCGGCACGTCGTGCGTCTCGACGACCCCGATCACCGTCATCATGAACGGGATCGCGAAGCCCGGGTCGATCTCGCAGTTGACGGGAACGTTCACGATCCCCGACTTCGAGTCCTGCGGGGTCGCGACTGCGTTGCTCAACGCGTTGTTCCCGGGACCGGACAACACGTTCACCGCTGTGGCAGCGCCATCGTCGGGGCCACCGCCGACACTCCCACCGTTGCCGATCACCTTGCCGACGTTGCCGATCACCCTGCCTTCGGTCCCTGTCGCCTTGCCGACGTTGCCGATCACCTTGCCGACGTTGCCGATCACGCTGCCTTCGGTCCCTGTCACCTTGCCGACGTTGCCGATCACCCTGCCCTCGGTCCCTGTCACCTTGCCACCAGTAACGCTGCCCAAGGTGACGCTCCCGCCTGTGACACCACCCACGCTCCCGTGACGACCACATAACCAGCGAAGCCGAGTTCGACCACCACATCGACAAGTTCTTCGCCACTGGCATTCGGCGCCCGACGCACTGCGTCGGCCCTGACCAAACGCAATGACACGAAAGGGCTGCTGCCTCGGTCGTGTCGTGGAGCGCCGTCCATCAGGTCGAGTGTCCGACTTCTCGACTTCGTCGGTAGCTGTAGTTCCAGCCCGACCTGGGGTTCCGGCTGGGAACGCTGTGACTACGGGTCGTTCGTAGCTCCTGTCTTCAGAAATCGGCGGTGCCCTTACGCGACGACGTCGCTTCGTCGGGGTAGCCGCCATCCCGGGCGCGGGAAGTGGCAGGTGTAGCCGTTTGGATAATGCTCCAGGTAGTCCTGGTGTTCGGGCTCGGCCTCCCAGAAAGGACCGGCCGGGCTGACCTCGGTGACCACCTTGCCCGGCCACAGCCCCGATGCGTCGACGTCGGCGATGGTGTCCTCGGCAACACCGCGCTGCGTGTCATCGAGAAAGAAGATCGCCGAGCGGTAGCTCGCGCCCACGTCATTGCCCTGGCGGTTGCGCGTCGTGGGGTCATGGATCTGAAAGAAGAACTCGAGCAGATCGCGATACGACGTCTTGTCGGGGTCGAATGTGATCTCAATCGCTTCGGCATGTGTCCCGTGGTTGCGATAGGTGGCGTTGGGCACGTCGCCGCCGGTGTACCCGACTCGGGTGGATAGCACTCCCGGGCGCTTGCGGATCAGGTCCTGCATACCCCAAAAACAGCCCCCGGCCAGGATCGCCGTTTCGGTACGTTCGCTCATCGGACTACCTCCTCTGTGTCCTCGGGTCTGTCGAATAGCTGCTTGTACCGCCCATAGCCCTCGGCATCGAGATCCTCGTAGGGTACGAAGCGCAGCGCAGCCGAGTTGATGCAATACCGCAAGCCGCCCTCCTCGGCCGGCCCATCGTCGAAGACATGGCCGAGATGGCTGTCACCGTGGCTCGAACGGACTTCGGTGCGGAACATGCCGTGGCTCGTGTCGACGTTCTCGACGACGTTGGCGGGCTCGAGAGGAATGGTGAAGCTGGGCCACCCGCAACCGCTGTCGAATTTCTTGGTGGAAGCGAACAGCGGTTCCCCCGAGACGATGTCGACGTAGATGCCCGCCTCTTTCTTGTCCCAGAACTCGTTGTCGAACGCCGGTTCGGTGGCACCTTCTTGGGTCACTGCGTATTGGCGGTCGTCGAGTTTGGAGATCGCCTCAGGGTCGTTGTGGTAGTCGCCTGTCATCTCCGCCTTCCTTTCCCAGTTTCCTAGTTTTACGCCGGTGACGACCTTGATGCGAGACCTATCCGAAGGGCGCCGCGCACATCGTTCGAGGTCCTCGATCCCGTACAGAACGACACGCGATGGCTTCATGCGATCAGTTCGAGAAATCTCGACGTCCGCGTCTTGACCCTCGAGTGGCGACACCGGCGTCTCACCGGGTCGCACGATGTCGCGTCGTCGCAGATCACGTGCGACGCGGGTGCGAAGGAGCGCAGTGCTGCGAGCCCGTGCGTCGTCACGACTCCACCAAGAGGTCTTGCCAGTTGGCGGGGACCTGTCCGGCAGGTCCGGGCACGGGTTGGTCGAGGGGATGATGGTGCGGTGGTGCGAGGCGAGGCCCCTCCAAGTATTCGTTTGTTCGGTAGTTCCAGAACCAATCTTCGCCTGGCTCGAAGCTGGCGATGACAGCGTGACCTGTGGCGTGCGCATGCGCGGTCGCGTGTTGGCTGGGCGAGTTGTCGCAACATCCAATGTGGCCGCATTCCGCGCACCGTCGTAGGTGCAACCACCAACCCCCGGACTCGAGACACTCCACGCAACCGGTCCCGCTCGGGGGAACCTCTGGATCGAAGGAAGTCGTCATTTGCACCTCCAGCTCTTTATTTGTCGAGGGTAGGAGGACGACAACGGAGGCGTCGTCACATCGCCTCGCCGTCGAGTCGGAGTTCGACGTCGATGTTGCCGCGGGTGGCATTGGAGTAGGGGCAAACCTGATGGGCTCCTTTCACGAGGTCGACTGCTGTCTCGCGATTGGCGACGGCCGGCATCTGCACATCGGGCGTTACCGCGAGCTTGAAGCCGCCATCACCCGTAGGAAGCAGACTCACGTCGGAGGCGATCGTCACCTCCCCGGCATCGATGCGACGACGCCGGGCCACGCCGCCGATCGCGCTCTCGAAACAGGCCGCGTACCCGAGCGCGAACAGCTCTTCCGGGTTCGTTCCGCCACCGGCACCACCCAACTCCTCGGGTATGCGCAGGTTCACGTCGAGCTGGCCGTCGTCGGTGGGACCATGGCCGTCGCGGCCGCCCGTGACGTGTGCGTGCGCGGTGTAGAGGACCTTCGCCATGCGAGTCTCCTTTCGGGGCCTCGGTCAGGGGCAAGCGTCCATTCCGAGGCGCGGCAGACAACCGCATATAAGGCGGTCGCGGGCTCGAGTATTTCCGTGCCGTTCGTCGGCGTGCCATGTTGCTCGATTCCGGACCCGGCCCGGGTCAGCCCCGTCTGTTCTCTGTGGCGAGTTCGGCCGGCGTCGCGATGAGGTCGACGAGCGCGCCGTTGCGAACGACCGTGATCGGCAGTTGGGAACCGATGGCGTCGGCGAGCATGAGTTTCTGCAACGCTTGCGCGGTCGCTATGGGCTGGCCCGCCGCGGTGAGGATGAGGTCACCATCGTGAACGCCGGCTCGAGCCGCAGGCCCGTCGGGTGCGACCTCCACGACGCGAAGACCAATCGCCTGTCCTGTGCGTTCGGCCAGACCGGGCGGGAGCGGTGCCGGGGTGCCGGCGACGCCGAGGTAGGCGCGGCGCACGCGGCCTTCTGTGAGGAGGGACGCGATGATGCGTCGGGTTGTGTCGTTGATCGGGACGGCGAGGCCGAGTCCGATGCCGGCGACCGCAGTGTTGATGCCGACGACTTCGCTCGACGAGTTGGCGAGCGCGCCGCCGGAGTTCCCCGGGTTGCGGGCGGCGTCGGTCTGGATGACGTCGTCGATGATGCGCACGGTCCCGCCGGATCGCGTCGGCAGCGACCGGCCGAGCGCGCTCACTACGCCCGCGGTGACACTTCCCGCGAGTCCGAGCGGGTTGCCGACCGCAACGACGAGCTGGCCGACGAGCAGGTTGGACGCGTCACCCAGCTTGGCCGGAGGCGGCGTCTGTCCTTCCGCGCGCACGACAGCCAGATCCGACAGCGGGTCGGCGCCGGTCACACGGAACGGCGTTGTCGTCCCGTCGGCGAACGTCGCGGTGCCGGAGCTGTTGGTCCCCACGACGTGCGCGTTGGTCAGGAGAAAGCCGTCGTCAGTGAAGACCACGCCTGAGCCCGCGCTGCCCTCGACTCGACCGTCGCTCCGACGGCGAGACATCTGCAGGGCCGCGACGCGAAGCGTGAGCTCCGCGGCGACCTCGGTGACGACCTGGGAATAGGCATCGAGGGCGCGATCTCCCGTTGGGAACGGCACAAGAGCCCTGATTGTGTCGGACATGACGACCTTCCTCATTTGGTCACGCTGCAACGCCGCGACAGGCGATCTGCTTCCGTACCCTGTCCGTTCGCGCGCCGAACTCGCGAACTCGACGTCCGCGTCGTGAAGGTCGGGTCAGTCGATCAGCTCCCCCGCGCCACGCCCGGTCAACTCGACTGATCGGTCCTCGCAGCGGTCGCAGCATCGCGGGGTGACCGAGATCGGTAGTTTTCATCCCGGCATGTTCGGCAAGATCCTCGGTACCCCGTGACCGCCGACGAACGCACGATCTCACACTCGGCGTGGGCACCGTTCCGGCATCGCACGTTCGCGGCGATGTGGACCGCCCAGTTCGTCAGCAACGTCGGCAGCTGGATGCAAACCGTCGGCGCGCAATGGCTGATGCTCACCCTCACGACCTCGGCGACACTCCTCGGGCTGATACAAACCGCCGCAACACTGCCGGTGCTGCTGTTTTCAGTACCTGCCGGCGTCATCGGCGATCTCGTGGACCGGCGGCGGTTCCTGCTCGCCACCCAGACGGTCATGCTCCTCGCGGCCGCGACCCTCGGCCTGCTCGCCGCGGCCGGAGTTGTCACGCCGTGGCTTCTCCTCGGACTGATCTTCGCCCTCGGCGTCGGTCAAGCGTTCACCTCACCCACATGGCAGGCGCTCCAGCCCGAGCTCGTACCCGCAGAGGATCAGCAGCAGGCCATATCGCTGGGCGCGGTCAACCAGAACCTCGCTCGCGCGGTCGGCCCTGCGATCGGTGGCGTCGTGCTCGCAGCCACCAGCGCGGCCGCGCTGTTCTTCCTCAACGCCGCAAGTTTCGTCGCCGTCGTCGCGGTCATCGTCGCATGGCGAGGGATCCGCGTCACGAGAACCTTGCCACGCGAACACGTGCGGGAAGCGACGCGAGCCGGCGCGCGGTACGTCGCGGCGAGCCCCGCACTACGCGCGGTCCTCGTCCGCACCCTGGTCTTCGCGTTGTTCGCGAGCCCAATCTGGGCATTACTCCCCCTGACCGCGCGTTCCCAACTTCATCTTGGCTCCGGCGGCTACGGCCTCCTCCTCGGCTGTGTCGGGGTCGGCGCGCTCGCCGGCGCGGCACTTCTGCCACAGATCCGAACTCGACTTCAAGCCGGGACGCTGGTAACCCTGAGTTCGCTCGCGCTCGGCGGCGTCACCCTCGTCCTCGCGTACGTGCACGTCGACGCGATCGTCGCGGTCGCGCTCATGATCGGTGGGCTGGCGTGGATCCTCGCACTCTCCACCTTCAACTCGCTGTACCAACTCACACTGCCCGGATGGGTGAAGACCCGCGGCATGGGCTGGTACCTCATCGCATTCCAAGGCGGCATGGCCATCGGCAGCGCAGCGTTCGGCATCCTCGCCGAACAAACCGGCATTTCGCGCGCCTTCGCCATCGCCGCCGCAGGTCTCATCCTCGGCCCGATCGCCGGCGTGCGTTACAAGTTCCAGACGATCGCCCCCGACGACCTGCTCCCCGCCGGCGACTGGCCCCAACCGCACCTCACGACCGACGCCTCCCCCGAAGGTCCTGTCCTGGTCAACATCGAATACTGGCCACGCGCCGGGCTCGAGACCGAGTTCCTGGACGAGCTCCGACACGTTCGTCCCAGCCGACGGCGAACCGGCGCCATCTCCTGGAAGGTCTGGCGCGACGCCGAGAACCCGCGACGGTTCATCGAGCAATTCGTGGTCGCGTCGTGGCAAGAACATCTCCGCCAACATGAACGTGTGAGCAAACGCGATCAGGAACGACTCAACCGGATAGGAGCAATGACCGACCCTGATCATCCAACGGCCGTCACCCACCTGCTGGCCCCCAGCCCCTAATGGTCAAGATCGCCATGGAACTCGGCGGTCGTCCATCGACCACTCGATCTCGTCTGACTGGCGACGCGGCGATGTCGGATTCGCGAAACGCGGAATCAGCGACCGGTATCCGAACAGAATCACGCCGCGAACACTTCAACCTCGAACGGCGGCAGTGACGCTGGGAGTGGTTTCGGGAGTGACGGCGTGACGGATATTTGAAGACTCGCCCGCGACGTGCGATCGGAGTGATCTTGACTATTCAGGTCGCCGTATGTAGTCCCGGGCATCAGAAGATGTCGATCTGATCGCTGTTTCTGGACTCGCGCTCTCCGCCGGTCGGCAGGGTTCGAGCGATGGGTTCGTCGACCTGGAAGGTCGATCTCGAGCCACGCCTCCGCGTACGGGGACAGCGCCGCCACATTCACTGCTCGCTTGATGAGATCGCCTTCAGACCCGTTCGAGTACGAGGGCGACGCCTTGGCCGGATCCGACGCAGACGCCGATCACGCCGTAGTGCTTTCCGGTTTCCGAGAGCTCGGTCGCAAGTGACAGGAGGAGACGGGTGCCGGAATCGCCGAAGGGATGTCCGAGCGCGACCGCTCCCCCGTTCGGGTTGAGCCGGTCGTCTGGGATGGTGTAGCCGGTCTGCTTCCGGACCTCGCGCAGCACGGCGAGCACCTGCGCCGCGAATGCTTCGTGGATTTCGTACACGTCGATCTGTTCGGGGGTGAGCCCGGCGCGGGTGATTGCCTTGGGAATCGCGTACGCGGGTGCGATCCCATGATCGTCGGATCGACCGCGACGGTGGCCGACGCGAGGATGCGAGCCATTGGCGTGATGCCGAGCTCGGCTGCTTTCGGTTCGCTGGCGAGCACGACCGCGCTCGCACCGTCGGACAGCGGAGACGCGTTGCCTGCGGTCATGCTGGTCGTGTTCGGTTGGGGCGCGAGCTTGGCGAGCGCTTCGAGTGACGTGTCGGGACGGATGAACTCGTCGTGCTCGAACCGGCGGCTGCTGTGCCGGTCGGCGGGAACGTCGATGGGCACGATTTCGCGGGCGAGCCGTCCGCTGGCCTGGGCCGCGGCCGCGTGTTGGTGTGATCGCAGGGCGAACGCGTCGTCCTCGCGGGGGATCGCGTAGATGTCGGCAAGTTTCTGCGCGGTTTCGATCATCGCCATGTATGCCTGACGCTCGAGCAACTTGGGATTCGGGGGGCCGCCCGCGCCGGCCCACATCGTGTCGAGCAAGAACTGCGGACCGCGGAGCGAAAACGCGTCTTCGGACTTCATCCACGCCCAACCCGACCGGCTCATCGACTCGACGCCGGCCGCGAGCGCGAGGTCGAACTCGCCGACGACGATGGAGTTGGCAAGATTCGTCGCGGCGGTGAGCGACGACGCGCAGAAGCGATTCACGATGTAGGCGGGAACGTGGTCGGGAAAGCCGCCGGCCAACGCGGCCCACCGGGCGATGTCGCCGAGTCCCTCGTGCGCGACGTTCACGACACCTGCGGCGATCTCCTCCACTGCGTCGACGGCGACGCCGACTCGATCGACCGCCGACCGCATCGCGAAGGCCAGCAGGTCGTCGGTTCGGATCCGCGAGAGTGAGCCGCCGTAGCGGCCGATGGCAGTCCTCGCTCCACCGAGCACGACCGCACGCGATCTCGATTCCATCAGCTGCTCCGTTCAGAGTTGCACAGGGTGATGTCATTCCCGCGCGAGTTGGCGCAGGTTCGTCTTGGCGACCTCGAGTATCTGATCTCCCTCGCCTGAGAGGATCGTCCTCATGGCGAAGAGGCCGAATCCTTTGGCTTGCTCGAGAGTGATTTTCGGCGGGAGCGATAGCTCCTGGCGGGCGACGTGCACATCGACAAGTGCCGGTCCGTCGTGCGCGAAGGCCTCGCGCAGTTGTCCTTCGAGCTCGTCAGCTTCTTCAACGGTTGTTCCGTACAGGCCGATCGCTCGGGCAATGCCGGCGAAGTCAGGATTGTCGAGATCAGTTCCGTAGTTGACGAATCCGGCGGCCATCATCTCGAGCTCCACCAACGACAGCGCGCCATTGTTGAACACGACCACTTTGACCGGGAGATGCATCTGGCGGAGGGTGATCAGTTCACCGAGCAACATGGCGAGTCCGCCGTCGCCGGACAAGGCGACGACCTGGCGTCCCGGCTGGCTCGCCTGAGCGCCGATGCCCTGACACAGCGCGTTGGCCATGGTGGCGTGATTGAAAGAGCCGAGCAGCCGGCGCTGCCCGTTCATGTGGAGATAGCGAGCGGCCCAGATCGTCGGGGTACCGACATCGACGGCAAATATCGCGTCGTCCGTCGCGAGGCGGTCGATGGTTGCGGCGACGAACTGAGGGTGAAGCGGAGACTCATTGCGTCCCTTGGTACCGAGATGGTCGAGCCGTGCCCGAGCCCGCCCGTAGTGGGCACGCATCTGGTCAAGGTGCTCCGAGTCGGACCTCGCCGACAAGAGCGGGAGCATGGCATCGACCGTGGCTTTCACAGTGCCGACCAGGGGAACGTCGACGGGCACGCGCCGACCGATGTGCTCGGCCCGCACGTCGACCTGGATGACCGGCACACCCTCCGGCAGGAACGGTCGGTACGGGAAATCGGTGCCCAGCATCAACAGCACGTCGCAGTGTTCCATCGCCCGGTAGCCGGAGCTCGACCCAATGAGTCCGGTCATGCCGATGTCGTACGGATTGTCGTATTCGACGTACTCCTTCCCACGAAGGGCGTGGAGCACCGGCGCCTCGAGTGCGGCAGCGATCGCGACGAGTTCGTCGTGGGCGCCGGCACAGCCTGCACCCGCGAGGATGGTCACGCGGCGCGAACGGTTGAGGATCTCGGCGGCGGCGGCCAACGAGCGGTCGTCAGGCGTGATGACCGACCGTGTCTTGAGCACCGGCCGTACCTTCCACGCCCCGGGGCTGTCGCTGAGGAACACCTCACCGGGAACGACAACCACGGCGACACCGCGCCGTTCGAGCGCGGTGCGCATGGCGATTTCGAGGACACGGGGAAATTGCTCGGCGACGCTCACCAGCTCGCAGTACACGCTGCACTCTCGAAAGACCTCTTGGGGATGGGTCTCCTGGTGGTACTCGCTACCGATCTCCTCTCTCGCGATGTGGGCCGCAAGCGCCAGCACCGGCACGCGGCTCCGCTGAGCGTCGTACAGGCCGTTGACGAGATGGAGGTTGCCCGGACCGCAGCTCGCGGCTACCACCCGCTCACCAGTGATCGCCGCCTCGGCCCCGGCCGCGAAGGCCGCCGATTCCTCGTGTCGAACGTGTTCCCAGGCGATGCCCCCATCACGGCGGATTGCGTCCGTAAATCCGTTGAGCGAGTCGCCCGGGATGCCATAAATGCGGCGGACCCCGGACGCCTTCAGCGTTGCCACGATGTTGTCGGCCACGGTCGGCATGACTGACACTCCTTCCAATCGAAGCGGGCGAGATTGCAGCCTCTGCGTGGACGACCCGCCGCGCGTATTTGAGCGATCTCGTCTCGGACTGGCAACTTCGAAGGGCGGGCGCACAGTCGAATCGCCGAATACGATTGGCGTCCTCCCTCTGTGACTTCCTGGCCGAGCCCTCGCAACATCATCATCGCCGGATGCGCAGCGTCTATCGGGCCCCCCGTCCGGAGGGCGAGTGCTCCTCCGCGATCGCTGACTAGAGCGTCTCATTCGCCTCGTCAGAGCGATGGAGCGACGACTGGCCGCTCGGCCCGATTCGGAGCAGCGCCGATGCCCGCTTCGGCGGTTGCGGGGTCAGCGCATGCCTGTTTGCTGTCCGTCGTCGACCGCGGCGGGTCCCCATGTTGAGCGGTGACGGTCCACTCACGTTCTCGCGCCTGGCGACCGCATGCGGGCGCGTTTGTGCTGGACTACTTAAAGGCGAAGGTAGCGAGGCCACCTACCTCGAAGGCCAGGACTGAGGAGACGGGAGCAGCCTGTGTCGGAGAGTGAGGCGATCGCCGCACTTAACCAGATCTTGAGCGAGGTCATGGACGTCGTGCAAGAGGTAAAACAGGCGCACTGGAAAGTCTTCCCGACCCGGAGCCTTCACACCGAGCTGAACGGGCTCTACGACGACGTGCGAGCGTGGGCTCGACGCCTGATTCTTCAGGATGAATCGCTAGGCGTGTCGCCATTGACACGCATACCAAGCGCGGAAGGGCGGGCGCGGCCCAGTCTCGGATCGATGACCGACGACGAAGTTCGTCAACTGCTGGATGATCACTTGGCCCGGCTGGACGAGCACATCGCTGTTGCGCTGGCGAAACAAAAGGACCCGGGATCACAAGCAGTTCTCCACGAAATCAACGCTGGAGTGGTTGCACACCGTAAGACACTCAGCGACCTTCAGCGCGGCGAGCCGTAGCCCTCATTTGGAGGTGCGCACGGTGGACCGATCTTCCCGACCGCTGCACATGCACTGCTGGAACCTCTCGCTTGCGTCTCAATCGTCGCGGCCGACGATCTCGATGTGCGTGTCGCGGAGCAATCGTTGCAAGCGTGACGCGACGGACCCACGGGCGAGCTCTCCCAGACGGCTGCGGTGACGCGCGATCACCACCCACGACGCGCCGCGGGCGTTGGCGGTCGCCGCGAGACCGTGCGCGGGGTCGCCGCCGTCGACCTCGATGTAGGTCCCGCCGAACTCTGCGGCTTCCCGGCGGTATCGGTCGAGCAGGGGTCCGAAGCGGTGAGCGACTCCGTCAGCGACATTGACGTGAGCTACGAGTAGATCTGCGTCCTGTTCCGCCGCGACATCGGCGGCGCGGCGAAGAACGACCTCTCCCCAATCAGAACCCGAGACGCCGGCCAGAACGACCGGGCGCGACGGCGAGTCGGCAAGACCACGGCGGAGGAGGAGCTCGTCACCGACGTCGTTCACGTTGTCAGCCATCCACCCGTGGGCCAGCGCGCCGAGCGCCTCGAGGTTGGCGGTCGTGAAGTAGCTCGCGAGCGCGCCCCCGACTCGCTCGGTTTCGTACACCCGGCCGGACAAGATCCGTCGTCGCAATACTTCCGGTGGCACATCGACGAGCACGACTTCCCCGGATCGAACGAACTCATCCGGAACGCACTCCACCAAGCCTGCGCCGGTCACACGCGCCGCGTAATCGCGCACGGAGCGCAAGTTGGCGACGTTCGCGGTGGTCAACACATCGATACCGGCTGCACGGATGTCGCCAACATCCTCCCAACGCCTCCGACTGCCGTCCGGTGTTGTGTGCGCGAGTTCGTCAACGAGGACCGCATCGGCGCCGCTGGCGATCACGGCGGTCACATCCAACTCGAGAACCGTGATCCCGCGGTATGAGACCTCCCGCGGTGTGACGATCGCGAGGTCGCCGAGTTGTGCTCGCGTCTCGGCGCGTCCGTGCCGTTCGATCCACCCGACGACGACACGTTCACCGCTTTCGGCGCGTCGGCGGCCCGCGCCCAACATGGCATACGTCTTACCGACTCCAGGTGCCGTACCCAAATAGGTCACCAACGCGCCTTGCACTGTCATACACGTCCTGACTCCATGTTCTGCCGCCAGAGTCGAACTCCGCGGTTGATCCACTTCTTCCCACCTAGCGTCGCGACAACTGCGGCGCTGCTGCAGGTTCAGCCGACTCGCCCGGCTGCGACCCAGGTGACACCCGTGATCTCGGGTGCGGTTCCGCGGGCGACATTCGTCGGCCTGGCGCCGCGACCGGTTATCTGGTGTGGCGTTTGCACGTGGTCTAGGAGTGGTTCCTGAGGCCTTGATCCGCGGCCGAGGTCAGTCGCTTGATTGTCTGTTTGGGCCCTCCGCGGTTTGCGGTGAGATGTCTGGTCGTCGTAGCGAGCGGCTACTCGGTCGCCGTCACGGGGAGAGTCCCGGACCGGGCGGGCCAGGTCGGGTAGGCAGCGCGTACGACGCCGGCGTCTTGCAGAACGTGCAATACGTGGTCCCGACCCAAGGGCTGTGCTCGTCGACGAGGTGCGTGTCCCAGGCGAGGTCTGCGGTACGTGCCCACGGTGGAAGGTACAGGCCCGCGGAAGCGTCGCAGGCCGCGCATCGTCGAAACATTGACGTCGGGCCGTCGGACGGTTCGGGCTGCGCGGCGGACATCGGCCGAACAATAGAACGCAGCACTGCCTCGTGCCTATCGTCGATCGGACCGACCCGGGAGGCTTCAAAGGCGCGCGTTCGGGGTCTTGGGTTCGTCCCGGCGTGGCATGGACGTTCGGAAGGTGCCTCGGGCTCTAGAAGCTTCGGCCGACGATGTTGTCGGTGTCGAAGTATTGGGCGGTGAAGTCGATGACCCGATCGGGATCGAACGCTTTGCAGGTGTAGATGTCGACCGAGAAGAACCGCACGGGTTGGTCCCAGGCGTAGAAGTGCGCGCCTGAGGTTTCCCAGTGGACCCATCCGGCCCATCCGTAGCGTTGTGACCGGTGGGTGACGGGCCGGGTGAGCGTCCGCATGTCGCAGACAGTTGCGAGTCGGTTCAGGTATTGGCGGATCTGGAGGGCGTCGATGGGCTCCGCGCAGGTGCCTTCGACGACGAGGCGTTGGCGCAGGATCTGGGGTGCGAGGTCCCGCCAGTGGTATCGCTCGCGGTGATCGTCGATCGTGCGCGGTTGGCGATGCGGGTCGGGATCCGTGCGAGAAATACTTCGATCGAGGACGGCGACTGGTTCGGGACTCCGATAGTCGAGGCGTCGAGACTGTGCACGGCGGCCGAGCGGGGGCTGGAACGATGGCGTCGTCATGGGTAGCGTCGCGCGTCAGCGGAGCGGAAGCAGGGGCCACAAAGAAGCGGAGCCTTTCGCGGTTGCCCTTTTACGTTTGGTCGGCTGGGAGGCGAGGCACTCCCAGCCGACACCGCTTCTACGTCGTTCGTCGGTTGCCTCATCCGTGCGTCCGTGGCCAAAGTGGAACGGGACCTTTGCTTGGGGTGCCCACCGCCAGAATCGGCGATTGAACGGATCATGCGGGGCCCGGAGGTTCCGGAACTATTGGTCACCCTGACAGTTCGCAGAAAGCGCAGGACTGAGCGCGCTCGGTGAATCGACGGAGGGGTGACGTGCAACGCGACCCGGCAGATGGGCCGACGAGTACGCCGAAGACGAAGAGCGGCCCAGGTGAGGGAAAGCTTCTCGCGTTTCGGGGCGCTGGAGGCCGACGTGGCACGTTCAGATCGAATCGCCCACAATGAGGAATCGTGAGGCGCCGCGACCGGACCCCGAATCTCATCGGGCGTGAGTCCGCGCTCACGGCCCTCGGCGAGACGCTGAGCGGCGTGGCCGACGCCGGGTCGGTCGTGCTCGTTCGGGGGGAGGTGGGCATCGGGAAGACCCGCTTGCTCGAGGAGTTCGCGGCCCGGGTCGCCGAGGAGGCGCATGTCGTCCGGGGTGGTTGCGTCGAGGGCGTCTCGTATACGCCCTGGTCTGAGGCGCTGCGACGGCTGCTAAGTACCGGCGACGTGGTCGCCGACGATCTCCCGCGCCGGGTCCGGTCCCAGATCGCGCGTCTCCTCCCGCACTTGTCCCTGGACGAGGCTGATGCCGCGGGCGTCGATGAATCCGGCGGTCAGCACCTGCTGTTCGAAGCTGTCGTCGAGCTCCTGGCGCATGTCGCGTCACGCACGCGGCTGGTCCTCATAGTCGACGACCTGCACTGGGTCGATCCCGCGAGCAGCGAGCTGATCCGCTACGTCGCCAACAATCTCGGCCGGGCGCCGATCTTGCTCGTCGTCACGTACCGTGCCGAGGACGCGGCCGCCGAGCGCGACCTGATTGCCCAACTCGCCCGGCTCGCTACTCGCCAAATTGCGCTCACACCGCTGGCGGAAGACTCGACCGCCGAGATGGCCGAGATTCTGCTCGGCCCGGACGCGAGCCCAGGCGACATTCAGCGCATCGCGCACGACGCCGATGGGAATCCTCTGTTCGTTGAGGAGCTCGTGGCCGCGCTCGGTACGACCGGTGTTCCGCAGACGGTTCGGGACCTCATGCTGGCGCGCTTCAGTGTGCTCGATGAACCCAGTCGCCACCTTGTGCGGACGGCTGCGATCATCGGCGCGACCGCGCCGCAAGCGTGGCTCGCCGCAGCCGCCGGGCTCGATGGCCACGCGACGCGCGGTGCGGCGCGCGCCGCGGTCGACCGTGGCTTGCTGATCGCGGGGGGCGACGGCACGAGCTACCACTTCCGACACGCGTTGTTGCGCCAGGCCGTGCTCGACGAACTGCTCCCCGACGAGCGCGTCGCGCTGCACGACGCGATCGCGGCCGCGCTCACGGCTCACCCGGCCGTCGCGGTCGGTATCGACCGTATCGCGGAGCTCGCGCGGCATTGGGATGCGGCTCGCGATGCGTCCTCGGCGCTGCGGTGGCTCGTCGCCGCGGCGGAGCAATCGGAACAGAGTTTCGCGTTCGAGGCCGCGTTCGACGACTACGAACGCGCGTTGGGCTGGTGGGAATCAGTCGACGACGCGTCCGAGGTCGCCGGCATCGATCACGCGGCGTTACTACTCGACGCGGCCGACGCCGCGGGCCTGGCCGGTCACACCGGACGCGCTGCGGATCTCGCACGTGCAGGTCTCGACGAGGCATACGCGCTCGACGCAAGCCGCGGCGTCGAAGCGGCCGGTCGCGTGTACCCGCTGCTGTGGCAGGCCGATCGCGCGGCCGAGTTGTTCGAGTTCTCGACAACGATCTTGGTGCCGGTCTTGGATCGCGTCGACCCCGGCGCGCGAGCACGGTTCCTCGTGAGTCGCGTCGAGCATCTGGTCGCGTACGGCACGACGGCTGAGCTCCGCGAGCCGGCCGCGCAGATGATGGCCGCGCTGCAAGGGGTCAACGATCCGGTGCTCGAAGCTCGGGCGCATCTCGTGAGCGCGTGGTGTTTCGAGGCGTACGGCAACTTCGAGCGGGTCGAGGCCGAATACGAACGGGCGGCGGAGATCGCCCGGAACGCGAACGCGCCGTCGATGCTCGCGCTCGTGCTCTACAACCACGCCGCGTTCAAAACCGACTTCCCGGATCTCGAGGGTTCCGTGACGATCCTCGACGAGGTTGATGCGCTCGTCGAGCGCTTCGGGTTTCGGCGCTACCTCGTGGTGAGTCGGCGTCAACGTTCGCTGACACTCTGTATGCAAGGCGACCTCGCAGGAGCCGCGGCCGCGATGGCATCGATCGACGGCGTGTTCACCGAGGGATTCGACGCGTGGGCGCGCGCGATGGGTCGCGCCTATGTCGACTACATGGCGGGGAATTCCGAGGCCGTGCTCAGGGGTCTGCGGCCCGACGTGGTGGGTGCTGCCGCGCCCGAGGACTCCGAACTCGTCATCGAGACCGAAATGCTGCGCGCCGATGCCCTGGCGTGGAACGGCGATGTCGAGGCCGCCCGGCGCGCGGTCGACAAGGGTGAGGCCGCGGTCACGGCCGAGCACTACCGAGAAACGTACTGGCACGGTCACCTCGCGATGGTCGGCGCACGTATCGAGGCGGATAGTGCAGTCGCGGCACTGGCGACTCAGTCGATCGGTGCGATCGAGAACGCAGAAGCTCGCGCGGCCGAGATCGTTGCGGCGTGGGAAACCACCGTCTCGCAGCTCTCGCGGTCAAGTCCGCTCCTCGACGCGTACACGATGGGGATCGACGCTGAGGTCGGCCGCTTGCGGCGAGAAGAGGCTGTCGCCCGTGCTCACCGCGCCGCCGAAGCCTTCGCGATGATCGGGTTGCCGTACTACGCGACGTACTTCCGCTGGCGCGAGGTGGAGGCGATGTTGGACGCCGGTGACCGTCCGTTGGCGGCGGAGCTCCTGAAGCGGGCCCGGGCCATGGCGACGACCCACGGGTTCGCGGGTCTCGACACCACGATCGTGGCGCTGGCCCGCGCCCATCAGCTGCGGCTCGGCCCGGCGCGCACAACGATCGACGGCGACGAAGCACTCTCGGTTCGCGAGCTCGAAGTGTTGCGTCTGGTGGCGAGCGGCAAGAGCAATCCGGACATCGCCGAGGCCCTGTTCATCAGCCGCCGTACTGCTGCCGCGCACGTATCGAACATCCTGCGGAAGCTGGACGCGACGTCGCGCGTCGAAGCCGTCTCGGAGGCTCATCGACGCGCGATCGTCTAGCTGGCGGTCGGCGCGGCGTCAGGCCGCGTCTTCGTCAGTGAAACTTGTGAGAGGCGCCGGTGACCACCGCGAGAGCGGCGAGGGTCGCGATGGCGGTGGCGATGCGAGCGAGGCGAGGTTTCATTGCAAATTGTCCCTTTCCATGAGCGCGGGGCGCGCGGAGTGTGACCAGGACTACGGCATTCGGGCGCCCGCACTTGAAGGTCCGTGCCCGATTTCACAACAGGGAGTGACCGAACGGGCCGATAACCCAGGGTCGAATCACCGGGATCTGAGTCCACAGGTCAGGGGAAGTCCGCCCGTGTTGCTGGTCGCCGCCGTCATTCTCAGCGTCGTCGCGGTGCGCCCCGCCGGCGGGAGCCTCTCGGCCCTTGGCCGGATGCGTCTGCGGTACGCCCCGGCGATCTTCGGAGCCCTCGCGATCCAGATCGCGATCATCTCGGTGGCCCCCGGCGGGAGTCCGTGGCTCCATCGGGCGCTCTACATCGGGTCATACGCCCTGGCGGCGGTCTTCGTGGTCGCGAACCGGCGCCTCGCCGGAATGCGATTGCTCGCGCTCGGCGCGACGCTCAACCTGATCGCGATCCTGGCGAACAACGGCATCATGCCCGCGTCGCGGAACGCCCTGCGCACTGCCGGAACGCTCACGAACTCGACCGGCTTCCTGAACTCGGCCGCGGTGCCGCATCCGCGTCTGCTCTTCCTCGGCGACATCCTCCCGGTGCCGCACGCGGTTCCGCTTGCGAACGTGTACAGCATCGGTGACGTCTGCATCGCGATCGGCGTCGCGATCGCTATACACGGTCTCGCCGGATCACGCCTCGTGCCGCGCCGCTGTCGAGCGGCGGCCGAGGTTCCCTCTCGGGGGCCCGACACGGTCGTCCCCTTATCGTGATGGAACGGCGAGGCGCGGCGCCGTCAGCGCGAGCTGCACGCCATGTACGACGCGTTTCGAACCGTCGAAACGGCCAGCGACTTCTCACGCAAGGCGCTATCGCCGCTGCCAATAGGTACGCCAGCGTCGAACGATAGGCTACCGAGGCACTACGGCAGAACGCGCGGC
>JBKQIY010000137.1:0-2653 GCA_052148155.1 Acidimicrobiia bacterium
GTGTGTAGGTCGTTGTTGATGAGCGCTTCGATCACGGCTGCCCAGACACACGCGGCGACATGGCCGCGGACGCGTTGTTCGGTCCAGTGCCGAATCGGGCGCAGCCGCAGGAAGTCTTTCAGGACCCGGAAGCGCGCTTCGACGTCGAGGAGCCCGCGGTAGTGGCGCACGATCTCGGCGGTGCTCGCCTGCGCGGAGGTGAGGCTGGTGTGCAGGACGTAACGGCCGGCGAGGGATCGTTCGTAGGCCATCGCCGTCTCGTTGTAGTGGAAGACGAACGAACCTTCGGTGATCTCGAGTTCGAAGAGCCTGCCGACACCGTATTTGGCGACGGCCCGTTGCGCAGCACGACCGATCTTGGCTGGGTCTGTGAGGTCGCCGTCACGGACCCGCCATTCGAGTGCGAGCAGGTCAGTTTCGGTCTTGGCGACGAGCTCGTTGGTGCGGGCCATGTCGCGCCGGTATCGCTCTACGGACGCGACGACCACGCAACGCACACCATCGATCACGACCTCGGCGGCGGCACTGTTCGCGTCGGCGACCGGCCACCAGCGAACATCGGGTCGGATCGACCTCTCGAGCGCGACTTCGCACAACTTGTCGCGATGCAGTCGGGTGGCGAGCACATGATCGAAACCGTCATCATGGAGTTTGTCGATGTTCGCGGCGGAGATGAACCCGCGGTCCGCGACAACACAGATCCGTCCGACCCCGAACCGGGCCCGTAGATCGTCGAGCACGCCCGGCAGGGTGGAGACATCCGCGGTGTTACCGGCGAAGACATGATGCGCGATCGGGATCCGATCACCGGTCACTAACAGGCCGAGCACGATCTGAGGCCGGTCCGAGCGATGGTCTCGCGAGTAGCCGAACGCCTTGGACGGGAACCGGTCCGATGGGCGCGGGTCACCTTCGAAGTAGGTCGAGGTGATGTCGTAACACACGAGCCGCAGATCCAGATTCGCGAGATCTGTCAACCGCGTGTACAAGTGCTGTTCGGTTGCTTCTTTCAACGCCGCGACACGATCCAACGCCCGGTAGTACTGCTGCAACGGCGGATGCGAAAACGTCGCAGGCATCGCCACATCGGTCGTCGCCCATTCCGGGACCCGTCGTTTCGAACACGGCGCGCACAACCGGTTCGCGACCATCGCGAACACCGCATCGCTCACCGGCCCGTAATGCGCGTCGAGACCCAGCCGCACCCAATACGCCCACACGAACGCGACCGCGCCGATCGCCGGCGCCTCAGCCGCGTCGAGATCACCAACCCGGACCCAATCGTCATCACGCGACAGATGACGGGTCAACGCATCAACGATCCGTTCCAACTCACCCGACTCTCGCAGCGCCGCCGCTTCGCCAAGCCGAGCGACGGTCGTGTGCCGGACCTTGCCGTCCACACGTTCCGACTCGACCAACGACACATACTCGTAGGCGCGATTGTCCCTCCGGACCCGAGTCGTCTTCACGAACATACCCAGGCATTATCAAACGCAGCGGACCTCGATACAACGATCGAGTTGCCCCCACAAATCGCATCTCGGATCCCGCCAAAAACGAAGAACCCCAGGTCACAGCCCCGCACCCGCCGAAACCGCCCCGAAAACCGTCAAACTCGGGACTGACCTCAACCCGGCGTGTCTCGGCGTGGGAGGCGCCGAGTTATCGCGAGTTTCTACGCCGCGCTAGTGCTGATCTGCGGTGTAGTACGGGTTCGTTCCGCTGGCGTGATCGGTGACGTCCAGCACCTCAGCGATCTCGGGCACAGCGTCAATGATCGCAACTTCTATGCCCTCACGCAGCGTCGCGGCGGCCAACCCGCATCCCTGACACCCGCCGCTGAGATGCACATAAGCGATGGGCTCCTCGACCGCGACGAGGTCAACGTGTCCGCCATGGGCTGCGATTTGCGGGTTGACCGACTCGTTGAGCACTTGCAGGATCCGCTGCGCGAGCGACCCGCTCAGGTCAGCGGTAACCCGGGACGCGGGACCGGGCGAGGAACTGCGATCGTTCGGATTCCGAAGCACCATCCCGCCGTCGGCGAAATCGAGTGTCGAACCGCGGAGCATCTCCGCGCTGTCCCCTCCCACAACGACGGAGAGGTCATCGCACGACAAGATCTGGTCGCTGGCACTTGCCTCGTCAACGGGTCCGAAGAACATGTCGTAGCCGTATTCGTTGCCAGGCTCGGAGTTCACCTCAAGCCACAGTGCCAATGACTCAGGCGTAGGCTCGTCAGCGCGCATTTCGAGCAGCTTTTCGCGAGCCGCGCTGGTGAGCGTGAGAATCGGTGCGTCACTCATCACACGCGACGATAGCCACAAACGTCCGCGCGTATACGCGTTGATCCCAATGTCGACTACAACCCGACCGAGAGGATGACGCGGCGAAGTGAGCGAACGCGACGAGCCACGGGACTCGTGCGGTCGCTCCCGACACGCGTACGCCGATCGGTTCAGCAACCGCGGCGAAACATGAATTCGAAAGGCGGCCGGTACGCGGCTACGGCTCGTCCGCCGACAGCAACGCGGCAGGCGACTGAACCCGGTCAGCCCGAACCGGGCGGCGACGCGACCTCCTTCACTAGCCACTCCCGGTAAAGACGCGTGCTCCTCAAGAGCGCACGCATACCGTCGATCCAGTTCGC
>JBKQIY010000138.1:0-58320 GCA_052148155.1 Acidimicrobiia bacterium
GCTCGATCAGATTCTGATGGTCCTCGTCGGACCGAGACAAAGTAAGCACTCGAAACGTCCTTTCATCTCCGAGACCAACCCAGCCCCGGCACGGCATACGCGCGGCCTTCGCGCACGTTCACGATCAGATCGCCCGCAAACCGTCCCACCGCATAGGCACGACGACCCATCCGAACTTGCCAAGGACTTCCGTCTCCGCCGGTCAGCAGAACCCGCGGCACGCGTCCAGCCCGTTCGAGGCGACCTCGGGGCTCACGACGTCCGGCCGCCCGTTGAGGGTCGGCCGAAACGTCGTCGGAACCATCGGGTCGTCCGTCAAGGCACAGGCAGCTGCAGTCGGTCCACCGCGTGACGAGAACGTGACTGACGGTGCCCTGTGTGCGCCGCGGTCCATGTTGAGGTCTTGGGGCCTCAGCTAGGAGGACGCTGGATGTCGCCTGCGCGAACGCGAACCTGGTCAGCCTCCAGCGATACCGCTCGATGCCTGACTGAACTTGCTGCTCACCTGCGAGCCCAGCAGGGCAACGATGCCGATCACGAGGATCGCGATGAGTGCGAGAATCAGGACATATTCGACCATGGTTGCGCCACGCTCGGCGTCCACACCGAGGTGGACCTTCAGCCATGTCTTGAGAACAAAAAGATCCACTTGTAGCCCCTTAGAGTCTGTTTTGACGTCCCGAGCGACTCCCGCTCCAGGTCCTGATATTTCGTCGGAGTATCCGCTGGCCTTAATGGAAAATCGGCCGGGACGCACGACGCGAGAGCACCGAACAGGCCAACAACCGCGACCAGACCGATCCGCGCCGATCGCGACAGGTCACAGTCCCGACGGTTCCGACGCGCCCCCACTGCAGACCGTGTTCCGTGTTCCGTGACGCGAACTCGTGCGGTCAACGATTGATCATCGCCGGGTGGCTGGATGGGGGTGACCTGTGTGGCCCTCGCCTCACGGTGTCTTCGCTGCTGTGGTCGGTTGGAAAGAACGACGTCCGCCGCAGACCGGTCACCACTCGCTGACCCATCCGATGGTCGGGCACGGCGTCCGAGCCGCCCCAAAGCCAGACATCTCGGTCGACGCGGGCCGCGTGAACATCTCAGAACTCGACGGCGTGTCCAGCATCACACGGCCGGCGCATCGCCCGCGGTGAACGCGCCGGGAAGGTCTGTGCTGGGAACGGAACTCGTCGACGTCGTGGGACGCCCGACGCACACCGTGTGGCGGCCAGCACGAACATTTTGCATCGCACGGCCCGCACGGCATCCGGTATCGACCTTCACGATCTCCTCATCACGCAACGGTCGGAGCGTCGGGACCGATGACCAGTCCGCCGTTCGGCGGTCGCCCGTGTGCGGACTGGGTCTCGACGGGGCTAACGATCGTCGAATCGGATCGAACGGTCGATCACGGCCTCGGCGATGTGTTCCAGCGTCTGACCGTTCGCCGCGGCCCGCTCTTCCATCAGAGCAATGGCCTGGGCAATGGTGCTTCGGGTCTGTTCGGCAACCATGCCGATCGCTTGATTGACATAGTCGCTGTATTCCCGGGCCGAGCCGTTGGTCATGTACCGATCTTGGGACTTGCCCGATCGGGGCTCTAGAGCCGTAGTCCCCCAATCGCCCGCCGATCGGCATGCCGTCAGTCGTACCGCAGTCGCCGACTGATCACCTCGTCGGCGACAACGTCGAGCGTCTGGTCGGTCTCGCCGGCAGTGGCCTGCATCAGTGCGAGCGCCTCATCGAGCGTGCACGCGGCCTGCACCGACACCATGCCTTGCGCCTGGTGCACACGATCGCTGTGCTCGGACGGTCGGGAGCCGTTGCGCTTGCTCACTCGGAACTGATCTTCGTCCCCACCGGTCGAGGCGAATAGGGCAGAACGCCTCTAGCGGCGCTGCGCACGCCGTTTGTCTGCGTCCCTGCCCGGGGTGCGGGGAGTACGGAGCCGCCTCCTCGGCGGGAGCGGGAAGGCGTCATGTCGCGGGAGTTCCCCGCCGATAGCTACCGGTGTGGCGGGTGATGGCATTCCAGACGGTTCGGTCGCGCAGATGGCCGCGATGACGAGGCCGACGCCGCTCGTCTCGCTCGGCGCGGCATTGCAGGCGCGCTCGTGCGACATCGCCGACGAGGTTCTGCGCCGCTGGCAGCAGGGGGCGGGGGCTGGAGCGACGGACGAGGTCTGTCGCGACGTGCTGCGAACCGCGGCGCTGTCGACAGAAACTGTTGCACAGTTTCTCATCACTGGCGCGCGGCCGACTGAAGAACGGTCGGAGGTCCTGTCCGCGACTGGCAAGGCGCCGGTTCGCGACAGCGTCGCGTTGAAGGAACTGATGCGGATGTTCCTGTTCTGGCGCGACATCATGCTCGACATCGTTGCTGAAGAAGTCGCGCGTCAAGGCAGCGACGAAACGATCTTGAGCGAAGGTTTGCGTGTCGTTCGTGCCGGATCAGACGGTTCGTTCATGAGAATGGCCGCGCAGTTCGATCGCGAACGCCAGCGGTTGCAGTCGGTCATCGCGGATGATCAGGCACGTTTGCAACACCAAGCAACGCACGATGCACTGACGGATCTTCCGAACCGGGTGTTGTTTCTCGATCGGTTGACGCACGCACTCGCGCAACGAGAGCAGTTCTGTTGCGCGGTGATGTTCGTCGATCTTGATCGCTTCAAGGACATCAACGACTCGGCCGGGCACTCGGTTGGTGACGAGGTCCTGGTTGTCGTCGCGCGCCGTCTCGTCGACGCGACCCGACCCGCCGATACTGTCTGCCGGCTCGGCGGTGACGAGTTCGTCGTACTCGGCGAGCGCATTACGGGCGGCCTCACCGAAGCGCAGTCGCTCGCACATCGACTGCAGAAGTCGTTGAGCGACAAAATCGTGGTGCGTCGCCGGAGCTTTACGATCACCGCGAGTATCGGCGTCTCCCTCGCCATCGCAGGTGACGATCCGGAGATACTTCTCTCACAAGCTGACGGCGCGATGTATGCGGCAAAGCGTCGCGGCCGAGCTCGGGTCGAGACCTACGACACCAGGATGACCAACCGGCCGGCCGACGATCACGGGAACTTCCCCAGAGTTGATCACTGAAATTCCCCACCCCTGACGCTGTCCGCGACGTCGTGGATTCACATCGTTGTCCTGGTCACGGTGTCTTCGAACAACGTTCATGCGGCGGGGTCGCTCCGGGTGATCGACGGGCCCGCCCGAACGCAGGGCGGGCAACTCAACGGCAGGAGCGAGGACGTCGCCGCCGGGACTGGGTCAAGAGCGGCTGCTCGCCACGAACCGTCCAGCCGGTTGTTTCGACGACGGTCGGCGGCCGGGTCGATGATCCTGACCGTGGCCTGTTCGAGTCCATCGATCGAGGATTCCTGGACTGCGACGAGGGCGACGATCAGTCCGAGAGCGCCCGGAGGCCCGTGCCGCGGGATCAACCGCGAGTCGTCCCGCGGCCGTGGCGAAGGAACCTGTCGGTTTTCGCAGACCGCCGATGGCGCTCATCGTCGGTTGTCCCTGCGGATTCAGGCCGGATTGAGGGCGGTGCCGTTTTGGGTTGGGGTGCCTCAAGCCTGACGGGCGTGGGTCCGATAGGGGGCTATGGCATCAGACGTCGCGGGCGCGGCGCTCGAGCCCGGAGCGGCGTCGCTGCTCCCGTCTGGGTTCCCCGGTGACCTGTTCGCGTCAGCGCGGATATTGATCGTCGACGACCGCGACGCGAACGTCTTGTTGCTCGAGACAATCCTGCGGGCCGAAGGCGTCGTCAACATCGAAGGATTGACCGATCCGTCTGTCGCAGTCGCTCGTTGTCTCGAGTTTCGTCCCGACGTCCTCCTTTTGGACTTGCACATGCCAGGCACGGATGGTTTCGCCGTCCTGCGAGAGCTGCGGGAGCGACTGACACCCGAGGTGTTCCTGCCGGTCGTGGTGCTCACCGCGGACGCGACCCCGGCGGCGCGACAGCGCGCACTCGAGGCCGGCGCGAAGGACTTCCTGACGAAGCCGATCGATCGCATCGAAGTCGTGCTGCGGTTGCGCAACCTGCTCGAGACCTGCGTCTTGTACGCCGCGTCGCAGGCCAGCAAGGAACAGCTCCAACGCGAACTCGACGAGCGGCTCGCCGAGGATCGGCGTTTGGCCCAGCACCGTCGTCACCGAGCGGACCTGATGGGTCAGGTACTGCTGGGCGACGGGCTCGGGATCGTGTTTCAGCCGGTCGTCGCCTTGGACAGCGGCACGGTGGTTGGGGTTGAGGCACTTTCCCGGTTCGCGCACGAACCGATCCGCCCACCCGACGAGTGGTTCGCCGAAGCGAAGGAGCTGGGCTTTGCCGAGCGCCTCGAACTCGTGTCGGTCGAACGGGCGCTGACGGTCGTCGAACAACTCCCGCACGACTGGTTCATATCGGTGAACGTCTCGCCCGACACTGCGATGGGCGACGAACTCTTCACGCTGCTGTCGACCGTTCCGGGTGAGCGCGTCGTGTTAGAGCTCACCGAACACGACGAGATCAGCGACTACGACTGGTTGCGTCCATGGCTCGATCGCCACCGCGACCGCAGGGTACGGATCGCGGTCGACGACGCGGGCGCCGGTTACGCCGGCCTGCAACACATCTTGAGCCTGACGCCCGACATCCTCAAGCTCGACCTCAAACTCATCCGAGGCATCGACACCGATATTGCGCGTCGGGCGCTGGCTCGGTGCCTCGTCGACTTCGCCGGCGAGATCGGCGCAACTGTGCTCGCCGAAGGCGTCTCATCTGCAGCAGAACTCGACGTGTTACGAGCCGTCGGCGTGACGTTGGGGCAGGGCTACTACCTCGGCCGACCAGCGCCCGACCTGCCGGCATGTCTCGACCTCGAACGCAGGAGCGGGCGATGAACAGGGCAACACCAAGCTGGCGGGTGCGGGGCCTGTCCGTCGCGGTGCTCGCGGTCTTGTTGGCCGGGACCTTCACCGCGACCTCGGCGCTTCGCAACCTCGTCCGCGACCAGAACCGTCAGCTGCTGCACGAACGCACCGCCGAAGCCGGCCTCGTCCTTTCCAGTGCACTTTCTTCCGCGACGCCTTCGCTGGAGCTGCTGGGCGCGACGTACTTGGCGGATCCGCACGGGACGGTCGCCAACACGCTCATCGATGAGGACGCGGCCGCGGCCGGAAATGTCATCGCGATCGTCGCAAGACAGGGAAATCAGCTCGTGACTCGCGTCGCCGCAGGCCCGGGCATTCGCGCGAATCAGACGCTGAACGGCACCCGCGCCGCACTGGCGACCCGAGCGCTGAAGGCGAAGGACCTCGTCTCAGACCTCATCTCGCAGCCGGGCGGCAAGGAGGCCGTCCTCGCGTTCGCGGTCGCGCTCCCGAATGGCATCGTCGTCTACGAAGAAGCCAAGGTCGATCCCGCGCAGCTCACCGCATCGAAGCAGACTTCACCGTTCAGTGAACTCGAAGGCGCGCTCTACGTCGGACCGAGCGCCCAGCCGTCGAAGCTGCTCTTCAGTACCGCCACGCGTCTGCCGCTCCGCGGGACCGTGGACCGTCAGCTGCTCCACATCGGCGCTGATCAATGGCTGCTGGTGACCTCGGCTCGACATGCGCTCGTGGGATCGTTCGCGGCGACGGCGCCGTGGATCGTGTTCGTGCTCGGTCTGCTGATCTCGATGCTCACCTTCGCGGCAGTTGACGTCGTCCTTCGCCGCCGCGCTCACGTGCTGAACCTCGTCGCGCAACGCACCGCGGCGCTTCGCCAGAGCATGGACGACCTCGAAACCGCGCGGGCGAGCGCCGAAGCCGCCAACCAAGCCAAGAGCGAGTTCCTCTCACGTATGAGTCACGAACTCCGCACCCCGCTCAACGCGGTCCTCGGATTCGCGCAAGTCCTCGAGCTCGGAGAACTCACCGACGCACAACAGCAATCAGTCGTACAGATCACGAAAGGCGGCCAGCATCTGCTCGAGCTGATCAACGACGTGCTCGACATTTCGCGCATCGAGACCGGCAACCTCGCCCTGTCAGAAGAGCCGGTCCTCGTCGAAGATGTCGTCTCCGACGCACTCGAACTGATTGAACCGCTCGCCGCGCAGCGGGGTATCCGATGCAGCTCGGTCGCGAGCGAAAATTCTTCGGTTTACGTGCTCGCCGACCGCCAACGACTGAAGCAGATCGTCCTGAACCTCCTCGGCAACGCGGTGAAATACAACCGGCCCGACGGAACCGTCACGATCTCCTACGAGCACTGCGGCGCCGACCGGCTGCGGATCAACGTCGCTGATACCGGCCCCGGTATCCCCGCCGATCAGCGGCTGCGGCTGTTCGAACCTTTCGAACGGCTCGGCGCGGATCAGACGAACGTCGAAGGTGCCGGCATCGGACTTGCGCTGTCCCGCCGTCTCGCCGAAGCGATGAACGGCCACGTCGACATCGACCCCAGCGACGGCCCCGGCAGCACGTTCTGGATCGAACTAGTGCGGACCGAAAGTCCGGTCGAGCGTCATCAGCGGACCACCGCCAAGACGCCGATCGCACGACCGGAGGGCGTCCCCGACCAGCCCGGTCACACTGTCCTGTACGTCGAAGACAATCTCGCCAACGTCAAACTCATCGAGCACGTCCTCGACTACCGACCCGACATCCATCTGATTACCGCGATGCAAGGCCGACTCGGCATCGACCTCGCACACCAACACCTCCCCGAACTCATCCTGCTCGACCTCCACCTTCCCGACATCGGCGGCGAAACCGTGCTCGCCGAACTCCGCGCCCATCCTGACACCGCCACCACGCCGATCATCGTCCTGACCGCGGATGCAACCGAACGCCAACATGCCCGCCTCATCGCCGCGGGCGCTACCGCCTACCTCACCAAACCGATCGACGTCCGCGAACTCCTCGATCTCGTCGACCGCAACCTCACCAACCCGCACACCACGTCGACGATGGGAGAACCGACCCTCACCTCACAAGGGTGAGCGCTCCGACGATCGGTATTGCGTCGAGCCGGGCGGTTTGCGCTGTTGACGAGAAGACCCGCCGGTCGCCGCGGCGCCGACAGGGCTCAGAGCGACGACGACTGGCCTCGACCTGCGAGTCCCCTCGTCGGCATCGAACTTCGGTCCCGCGCGACGTCGGCTCGGCGACGCTCGTTCGCCGGTGCTGGCGAGACGAGCGAACGTCTCAGGAGCGTTTGAACTGCGCCACCGTCAACTTCGTTTGTAGCGATCTTTGCGGCCTGGGTTCCGCGACGTGCCTTGATCTGATGGTGTGGTCTGGTCGCGGTGTAGGACGTATCCGAAGTTGTGTACCGAGCTGATTTTGAGGCCGAGCGGCGCGATGCGTTTGCGGAGGCGTGAGATGTGCACGCGCATGGCGATACTGCTCGGGTCTAACTCGTTCCAGAGGCGTTGCTCGATGACGTCTTTTGCGACGAGGGCACCGAAGTTCTCGATCAGCACCGCGGCGATGCGTTGTTCGGTCGGTGACAGCAACACCAGGGTGTTGTCTTGTCGGAGGACGCCGTTCTCGTCGACGGTCAGTGTTTGGCGGATCCGTTGACGTTCCGCCAACGTGTGCAGCCGGACGCGCAGGTCGGTCTCGTCGACCGGGAGTCGCACCCAGTCTTCGAGACAGTCGGTGCACCCCGGCGGTGTGACCGTCGGCGCGACCAACCACAGGCGGGGGATCCCCCGACCGGCGAGATCCTCGAGTTCAGATTCGCCGTCGGGCCAGTCGAGGATGGCGACCCCGGATTCGCCGTCGATCACGACGGGATCAGTTCCCGATACCACCACGATGTGTTGCTCACCACCTCTCATCCCGGACGCACGTGGCGGAACGCACGCGATCACGTCCTGTGAGCGGGTCGGAAGGCGTTGTCATCTCGTACGTCGGTCCGAAGCGGAACGTCTGAGCTGGGTGGGCCGGGCCGCCGTCGCGGACCCGGCCCCCACAACTCTGAACCGATCAGACGCTGGTCGGAATCACCTGTTCCCGCTTGGGGGCGGCCGGATCGAGGATCTTCTTGCCCTTCATTGACGGGTTCACGACGAACCAGATCCCACCGATGATGCACCAGACGGCGACCGTCCCGAGGGCCTTGTAGGCGTCGGAGGCGCCCTGACCGCCGGACTTGACCGCGAGGTACACGACTGCGAACAGCATCGCGATGTTCATCAACGCGCCCAGGACCGGGATGACGTAGTGCCGGAAAATGTTCTTGTCGTGGCGGTGACTGAACGCGATCACTGCGATGAAACACGTCATGCCGTACACGAGGAACGTTCCCGTGTTCGACGCCAACGTCACCTGCGTGATCGGATGCACCGTGTACGGGTCGACCGCGTAGATCCCGATCAGGGCCGACAGGCCGGTCAGGATCCAGATCCCACCATGGGGAGTCGCGAACCTGCCGTGCAACAAGCCCAACACGCTCGGCATCTCTTTGTCTTTCGCCATCGTGTACGTGACCCGCACGCCGGTGTTCAGACACGCCAACGTCGTGCCGATCAGCGCCAACAGCACCGTGACCGCGACGATCAACGAGATCGTCGTGCCCGTGTTACCCAACATCTGATCACCGACCGCTTTGAGCATCGTGCCCATCGGTGCCGCATCGACCCCAGCCTTCGCGTAGGTCTCGGTCCCGGAACCGGCCGCGAAGTTCGCCGCGAAGTACTCGATCAGATAACAGATCCCACCCTGGATCAACAACGACAACAAGATCCCACGCTTGATGTCCTTCTCCGGACGGATCGCTTCCGCACCGAGTGCGGTGACCGACTCGAACCCGACCAACAACAAGATCGCGATCGTGCCCTGATAGAGCACATGAATGAAGCTGCTCGGGATGATCACCTTCACCGCGCTCGAGATCTCGTACACCTTGTTGTGATGCCCGATCCGATAGGCGATAAAGATCACGCTCACCGCCAGCAGCGACGTGATCTGGATCACGTTGATGACAATCGCGGTCATCGTCGAACCCGAAATACCCCGGAACGCGATATAGCCCGACACGAACGCGAAGATCACGCAGATCCCCGACAACGGCAACCACGTCAGGTTGTGATGGAACAACGTCGCGTAGATGTAATAGAACAACGTCCCCGTGAACGCGACCATGATCCCCGGATACAGCCAGTAGTACAGGTGGCTGATCCAACCGACCCACAACTTCGCGAACCGTGCATACTTCCGGTGCTCCGGCTTCTCCTTCTCGAGCAGCGCCGCCTCCGCGAAGTAATAACTCGACCCCGTCCCAGCATCCGGATACGCACGCGCCAGCTCCGAATAGCTATACGCAGTCAACATCGCGAGGATCAACGCGAAGAACAGCCCACCCCACATCGCCGCCGCAGTCGACGTCGTACCCGACGTCTGCGACGCCTGAATCTGGTACGTCGTCCACAAAAACGCCCCCGGCGCGATCAACGACATCGCATTCACAGTGATGCCGGTAAGCGTCAGCGTGCGCTTCATCTCCCCCGGCGCGGTCATGCTTTCCGCCATCAGACCTCCCAAAACATCGTTACCGCGGGCGTCGCGGTCGACACTGACCGCTATCCAATCCCTTACGGATCTGCAACTGGTTCATTACTGATTGGGGCCGACAGTACGGAAAACGCGTTACGTGGATAGTCAGAACATGTAACACGCGTGTTAACAACGCTGGTTGCCGCTCGGGCATCAGGGGCGCAGAGCCGAGCCCGGCGTCCCCGAACACGACGAGCCGGCCGTGCGCCGGCCCGGACACCGTGATCGCCGCCAGACCCGGCGGGGCCGCCCGATCCAGACCGGACCACGAGCATCCGCCACCATCCGACAAGACTGACCCTCCGAGTCTGGCGGTACCACCGGCCCGCGGCCTCATGCTGCGCGTCAGCGAGTCCCCCTCCCCCCATCTCGCGGGCCTCGCCGACACGCCACGCTCGAGCACGCCGCGCCGAACCCACACGCCGGGACGTCGGCGGCCGCGGCGGTTGACGAAGCTGGACCCGACCTCGAACTCGACCTGTCGGCCGCCGCCGGAGAAGGGTCGAAGAGCCGGTCAGACGTCGCTTCGGCTTTGCCAGCGCTCGCGACTGTCCGCGCGGTTGGCCTTGTCGCGACCGAGTTTCCCGGTCTAGCTGAGCGCCTGGACGATCGCGCGTTCGATCTCGGTCTCGGTCGCGGTGTCGGTGATCTTGGCGCCTTTGCTGTCGACCACGTAGAACGCGTCGACCACCTGCGTGCCGACGGTCTGCACGCGGGCCGAACGAATGTCGACATCGAATTCTGTGAGCGCGAGGGTGATGCGGTAGAGCACGCCCACACCGTCAACGGTGTGCACGTCGATCACCGTCGCCGCTTCGGAAGCGTTGTTGTCGAAGCGGACCAATGTGATCGGCGCCCGCCACGCACGGTCGCGCCTGTTGTAGGTCCGGGCCCGCTCGGCGACGCGTGCTTGCACGGCGAGGCGGCCGTCGAGCGCGCGCTCGAGGTCGCGCTCCACGCGCGGCCACGGCGTCTCGGATCGGAACGGATCCGACACCCCGAACTTGGACAGGGCCCGGCCGTCGGCGCAGTACGCGGTCGCGGACACGACATCGAGGCCGTGGAAGGTGAGCACGCCGGCAACTTTGCAGAAGATGCCGGGGCGGTCGTCGGCCACGACCGTGAGGACTTCGGGCGCGCAGACGATCTGGGTGCCTCCCACCTCGAGCAGTGCTCGGTCCGACGCGCTTGGGAACTCCGCGACGTCGGTCTCTTCGACGGCGGTGCCACCCAGCCGCGCCTTCACCCGTTCGACGAGGAGCATGACGAGCTGCGACTTCGACGGTCCCCACGCCGCGGGTCCGGTCGCGCGCGAGTCGGCTTCGGTCAACGCCGAAAGCAGACCCAACGTCTCGATCGAGGCGACGCGCTCGGCGACCCGCTGTACGGTCGCGGGATCGTCGAGGTCGCGGCGCACCGCGACGTCTGACAAGAGCAGATGGTTGGCGACCAGCTCGGTGAGCACCTCGACATCGGCCTCGGGAAATCCGATCCGCGTCCCCAACCGGCGCGCGAGGTCGACACCCACGGTTGTGTGATCTTCGCCGGTGCCTTTGCCGAGGTCGTGGAGGAATGCGCTCATCACTAACAGGTCGGGACGTTCGACGCGGTCGGCCGCGGCCGCGGCGTTCGCCGTCGCTTCGAGCAGGTGCCGATCGACCGTGAACCGGTGATAGGCGTTGCGCTGGGGCAGGGACCGCACCGGTTCCCACTCGGGGAGGATCCGCACCCACACACCACGATGATCCAACGCCTCGATCACCGCGATGGCGTTCGCGCCCGCCAGCAGCAAGCCCACGAAGAGCTCGCGGGCGCCGGCCGGCCACGGATCCGGAAGTACCGGCGCCCGTTCCGCGAGCCGTTCCAGGGACGAACGATCGATCGGGATCGCGTACTGCGCGGCGAGGCGGGCGGCGCGCAACGCGAGGAGCGAATCGACGGCGGGATCGGCTTCGACGGCGAGGCGAATTTCGTCGTCGCGCAGCACCACACCCTCGCCGAGCACGCGATCGCGCTTGGCGATTCGGCCGAGCGGTCCGCGCAACGATGATCGGACCCGGCGCCAGCAGTCATCGCTCGTCCACGCGATCGCACGTGCGGACGATGCGACACCGGCCATCAGCGCGTCGCTGTCGACCAGCCCTAACGCGTCGGCCACACCGTCTTGCTCTTGGAGCGCGAGCACGTTGTTCGGGCGGCCGGTCCGGCGCTGCAATTCGACTCTCGCGTCGAGCAGCGTGTCGTACGCGCAGGCCAGGCTCACCTCGTCGTGTTCGACCAGGATTGCCCGAGCGGCCTGAGCCCAGTGCAGCGAATGCACGTCCCGCAGTCCTCCCCGCCCCTCCTTGAGATCTGGTTCGAGCATGAATGCGACCTCGCCCGCCTGCGCGTGCCGTGCGTCGACGCGAGCGTCGAGTGCCTCGAGCCATCTCTTCGAACGTCGTTCCCATTGTGTGCGCGCCGCGGTTTTGAGATCCATCGTGAGCGACGCGTCGCCGGCCACGTGTCGGGCGCTGAGCAGCGCGGTCGCGGTGTCGAGATCCTCGTCTGCGATCTCGAGCGCTTCGCGTTGCGTACACACGCTGTGCCCGAGCTTGAGACCGGCATCCCAGATCGGATACCAGACACGCTCCGCGAGCGACGTCACGTCGCGACGTGGGCTGCGCACCAGCATCACATCGAGATCACTTTGTGGACACAGCTCCGAACGTCCGTACCCGCCGACAGCCACGAGCGACGCACCGATCATGTCCGAACCGCGCTCGGAACCCGCCGCGGCGGACAGCAGCGACGCGAGCCACTCGTCGATCAGCGCACTATGCCGGGCGCACCATCGAGCGCCCGTGAGTGTGCTGTCGGCGAGAAGGCGACCTCGTTCGAGCTGCACCGTCTTTACGGTCCGCCAAGCCGGCTCCGGGCCGACTTGTTGGCGTGTTGGGGCGGTGCGGCGATGCCGATGTCTTGGTGCATCGTGTATCCCACGGCACGAACGCAGCTGATGCACAGACCAAACGGCGCGATCGACTTGCGAAGTCGCGACAGGTGGACACGCAACGACAGGCACCGCGTGTCGGGCTGATAGTCGAGCTTCCGTTCGATGGTCGTGGTTGGGACGACGTCGCCGAGGTTGTCGATGAGGATCTCGGCGAGCTTGCGCTCGAATGGCGACAAGAACGCGACCTCACTGTCTCGTCGGAGGACCCCGTGTTCGTCGAGGGTTGGAATCGTGTGCGATGGCCGCCGCGTGACCAGCGCGAGCAACCGAGCATCGAGGTCGGCCTCGTCGGCGGGAAGTCGGACCCAGTCTTCGAGGCAGTCCGAACATTCAGGTGGTGCGGTCGTCGGCGCGATCAACAGCAGACGGGGGACACCTCGACGTTTGAGATCTTCGCGGTCCTGTTGTCGGTGTGGCCATTCGAGCATGGCGACTTCGCACGCGCGATCGGCGAAGGCCGCGTCGACGGCCGGTCGTGCAACACCCGTCGACGGCGCGTGCCGCCGGCCGGCGCTCATCGCAGACCGCGGTGTGGCGATCGTCGCTCGATCACCGCCGGTTCACGGATTCACAGGGCGTCGTCGCCGAGTTCGCCGGTTCGGATGCGCATGAGCCGGTCGACGGGTGTCGCCCAGATCTTGCCGTCGCCGATCTTTCCGGTGCGTGCACTGCTGGCGATGGTGTCGATGATCTTGTCGACGTCGCCGGTGTCGACGAGCACCTCGATCATGACCTTCGGCACGAAGTCGATCTTGTACTCGTTGCCACGAAACGCCTCGGTCTTTCCGCCTTGGCGTCCGTAACCCTGGATCTCAACGACCGTGAGTCCGAGGATGCCGGCGCCACGCAACGCTTCTTTGACTTCTTCAAGCTTGAACGGCTTGATGATTGCCGTGACGAGATGAGCCATGCGGTTCTCCTGGCGGAACGCCGGTCAAAGGGCACTTCGCACGAGTTAGAGAAGCTGAAGCTCGAGGTCGGGGCGACGGTGCCCCGACCTCGAGTTCCGCTCCTTGTTGGGTCAGACGTGTGGGCTTTCGGCTCCCGCTTTGACGTCCATTGGCGGCGGGGCGTCTCTGCCAGCCGAGTTCGATCCGGTCGGCGTCGTGTAGGTCATGCCGTAGCCGAACTCGACGTGGTAGGCGGGCGTGCCGTGCTCGACAATGTCGAGACCTTCGAGTTCGGCGTCTCGGTCGAGTCGGAGCGTCCAACTTCCTCGGATCATCTTGATCGCATACATGACGATCAATGCGGCGCCGAAGACGAGGATGCAGCACGCCATGCTGCCGATGAACTGGGACTTGAGTTGATCGACTCCGCCGCCGTAGAACAAGCCCTTCACGACGGTCGACGTGTCGGCGCCGTCAGCTGTCGGCACGCCGTACTTGCCGCACGCCAGTAAGCCCAGACTTAGCGTGCCCCAGATCCCCGCGAAGGCATGGACCGGCACCGCGCCGATGGGATCGTCGATCCGCCAATGTTCGAGCAGGTCGATCCCCACACAGACCACGACGCCGGCGACCGCGCCGTTCACGACCGCTCCCCAGGGCGAGAGCCAGTAGCAAGGGCATGTGATCGCGACCAGGCCTCCCAGGAACCCGTTGACGGAGATGCCGAGGTCCCACTTCTTCGTCTTCGGATAGGTCCACAGCACAGCTGCCATGCCGCCGGCACACGCGGCGATCGTCGTGTTCGCCGACACCCGGCCGATGCCTTGCCAGTCCATGGCCGACAACGTCGAGCCGGGATTGAATCCGTACCAACCGAACCACAAGATGACGCCGCCGATCGCACCGATCGTGAGATCGTGCGGGGGCATCGGCCCGCCTCCGTCACGCTTGAAGGTGCGGCCAAGGCGAGGGCCGAGGGCGATCGCGCCGGCGAGGGCGATCATGCCGCCGACCGTGTGTACGACGGTCGAGCCGGCGAAGTCACGGAAGTATGTGCCGCCGGTCCCGAAGAACTTGAACATCGTGCCGTTCCCGTTTTGGAGCCAGCCGCCGGGCCCCCAGGCCCAGTGGCCAAAGATCGGGTACAAGAAACCCGACACGGCGATGCTGTACAAGATGTCGCCCTTGAACCCGGTCCGGCCCACCATCGCACCCGACGTCACGGTCGACGCCGTGTCGGCGAACGCGAACTGGAACAGCCAAAACGCCAAGAAGGCGACGCTCGTCGTCCCGTACGCCGGTGTCATGCCGTGCAACAAGAAGTACTGGTGCCCGATCCAGCCGTTGCCGTTGCCGAACTGGAACGCAAAGCCCCACGCCCAATACAACAGACCACACAAGCACGTGTCGAACACACACTCCAACAGGACGTTGACGGTCTCACGCGATCTCGCGAACCCGGCCTCCAAGCCCATGAAGCCGGCCTGCATGAAGAACACGAGGAACGCGGTCACCAGCGTCCATACCGTGTTGATTGGGCTGACGAAGTCGTTCGGATGATGCTGCACCACACCGGTCGCCGCGCCGGCCGGTGACTGCATGAACCAGTTTGCGAGTTGCATCGCGCCGAGGATCAAGCCGACGGCCGCCATCTTCCCGGCGAGGAATACCGCGATAAATTTCCGCCGGTCTTTTTCTTTGAGTCGCTTCAGTCGAGTAATCATGTGGGGAAGATACGGAGCAGCGATTTCTGGCCGATGTGCGCGCCGTAAACTCGCTGAGACTGAGTCGTGACACCTGTCCGACAGAAATCTGATGCATATCTGACAACGCGCGTTCCAGGTCGACAGCGCCGTCGGACGGCTCTGCACCGCACGCAGGGCTGCGATGACTCACGACCGGGATACGAACCGTCGAACTCACCGGCACCGTTGTGCACCAAGAGCTGGCTCGAGTGCGTTCAGTGCTCGCGACACGTGACCGGCGATTCGGTTCACGAGTGGGGGCGATGGTCGAGACCCGAGCATCCGTCGCCGGCCTCTGATTTCACGCCTCCAGCCCGGATGGACTGGGTCAGAGAAGGCGGCGTGCGCTCATCCTGTCGCCGTCGCGTCGGTCAGGTACAGGCAAGTCGTTGCTCTTGGCCTGCGCGCGACGGGTCGAACGAGGAGGTCAACGTCGCACGGTCAAGTGACGGTGTAGCCGCGGCGGACAAACGCCGAGCGCAGCAACGACTCGCGTCCCGGCTGATACAAGATTCCATCCATCAGCGGATAGCCGAACCGCAGTCTTCGCCGTCGATCGTCGTAGACCATCGCGCCGACGACATCCACACGAACCGTCGCGACGCTGCGGCTCAAGAAGAGATACCGACCGAACGGAAAACGGAGTTGGATGCCATCGTCCCGGATCTCGAATCGCCAAGGAAGCCATCGGCTGTGAATACATGCGAGGACGAGAAACGTCGTCGAGAACTCAATCCAGTGGCTCCCGTGAATGACATACATCGCGAGCGCCATAAAGACGAACACCTTCGGAGCCCACAGCAGAAAGTCACTCGTACCCTCGTACCACTGCCCGTCATCTGACAGTCGGTCTGGCATACCTGCGAAATCTTAAGAGGGACGAGCCAGCGTCGCCGATCACGCCGGGCCCAAGACACGAGCTCGGGACGTCAGCGGGCGGGGATGCCGAACCCTCGTCCGGAATCGGTGACCTCCCGGTGTTTGCGCATCTGGACGGTGCAACGGTTCCAAGCCGGTCCTCCAGCCGATGCCCGGCACAGGTCGCGCCGCGAGCGTCGTGTTCCAGGACCGCTGCCCTTCCAGCACCGCGCCACGACAGCGTCGGCATCACCGTCGCGGGCGTGCCTCAGTTGGACTGACGCAGTGCTTGCAAGACGTAGCCGCGCGACCTGACCGTTCGGATCTCGAGGTCGAGCGGCGCAAGCCGCCGACGAAGCCGCATCACGAGTGCATCGAGCGAGTTCCGGCTCGGAGGGCCGTCGGGCCAGGCTCGGCTCGCGACAACGTCGCGCGGCACGACCGCGCCGAACCGGTCGAGCAAGGCTGCCGCGAGGGCCTGCTCAACCGGTGAGAGCGATACCCAGGCGCCGTGGTGGCGCAAGAGGCCGGAACTGTCGATCGCCGGCCGCTGCCCGTGGGACCGAGCCCGAGCGACCAGCGCGCGCCGTCGAGCATCGAGCGCAGCCTCGGCAGCGTCGCCGGCAACCCAGTCTTCGAGGCAATCGGTCGGGACCGGCGGCTCGGTCCCTTCACTGACGAGCAGGAGCCGCGGGACACCTTGGTCGCGCAGCACGGCGAGACGCCTTTGGTCCCCTGGCCAGCGCATCAGTTCGACGTGCATTCCTGCAACATAGAGCCCGAACATTTCACCGCGATTACACGTATGTGACAGGTCTCTCGCCCTTTTCGCCCAGGAGGCAGCACCGACCGCACGGCTGCTGCAGGGCGGGCGCCGGGTCGGCTCGCACCGAACACCGTACTGACGAGCATGCCGGTCACCGTTCGAGGCGGTCAGGGACCGAGGTCACGACGGTGCCCTCACCGAGCAGGAGCGGAGGGTTCACGATCCCGAGCCTTCGCCGCTCGAACATCGGGCGGGTCGTGCTCGCTGGTGAAGCCCCCGCTCACGCCACGTTCGCGGCCCGCTCGGCGGACGGTCACAGCTCGGCGCCGCGCGGGGGGCACGGCTTGCGATAGAAGAGGTGCAGTCCTCACGGCCTCAAGGAGATGTCATGCCGAACCCGCAGCACGCGATCCTGACAAACCTGACGAAGTACCAGTGGTACACGCATTTCAGCCGTACCACCGGCGCCGACGTGGCTGTCATCAAGAGCGCATTGCGCGACGTACGAGCCGCGGGCGCCCAGACCGGCGTGACCACGCCGATCAACGTGTGTGTCTTGTTCGGGCCAACCCTGCTCGGAGACCTGACCAAAGACATCCCGGACGACTTCCAGCCCTACCCGGGTTACCGGTCTCCGGACGGCAAAGAGGCCAAAGCCACCCAAGAAGAACTCCTGTTGTGGATCCACTCGGACGACAAGGATCTGTGCTGGGAGACCCAGTTCAACTTCCGCAACGCCGTCGCCGACCACATGTCCGTCGCGCGGGAGACGCCGACGTTCATCTACCGCAACAGCCTCGATCTGACCGGCTTCATCGACGGCACCGGCAACCCGGAGCCAGAAGACCAATACGACCGGGCGATCGTCCCCGATGGCAAGCCCGGAGCGGGTGGCTCGTTCTGTATCGCGCAACGCTGGGTGCACGACCTGGCCTACTTCCGAGGCCTTTCGCCGGCCGATCAGGAGAACACCTTCGGGCGTACCAAGGCCGACTCGACCCGACTCGCGACCCAGGTTCCGACCTCCCACCTCGCCCACGTCGAGTTACGCGACGGCGCCACCGGCGATGAGAGCAAACCCAAGCGCGGCGAGATGGTGCGCCGCTCCACGCCATACGCGTTCCACGACGGCACGGTCGGCCTGTACTTCATGGGCTTTTGTCGGGAGCAGGCACCGATGCGAGAACGTATGGAAGCCATCTACGCGATGAACGGCCAAAAACGCGACGCGCTCACCGACTACTCGACACCCGCGTCCGGCTCCTACTACTTCGCACCCTCAGTCGAAACGCTCGACCAAATGCTCACCTGACAGGTCGGCGCGGGCGCCGCGAACCCAAAAGGATTGACCAAGAAGGTCGGTGTCAGCACCGTGATCGGCGCGCCGCAACGGGCTGGGCTTGTAGTGCCGCAAGGTCTTTGACCTGGCTGTCTTACCTCGCTCTCACGTTCTGACGCGAGTGTCTCGCGGATGGCTGGTCGCCTCGATGGTCGTGTTCGGGTTGCTCGTCGCGGTGTTGGCCTTCGCGCTCTCGCGGTAGGCACTCAGCCGGCGCCGACCGTCGAACCCTGACGGCACGGGCCCGTTCGGTCGGCGGCAGGGAGAGCGGGTGCGGGCAGTCAACCGCATTTTTGGGTCGTCGCGGCCGCGACAGTCGGCGCGATCCAGATCCGTCAGCTGCTCCCGAGCCTCTCGCCGCTGACGAGTGGACCGACAGGCCTGCCTGGCGGCCGTTGCGTCCTCCCGACCGTCGCTGCGCCCCCCGGCGTACCCGACAGTCAAAAGGCCGAGACTCGCGCGACCCGCCGCTGACGTTGTCGGTTGCGCCAGCGACCGCTCGTTGACATGCGACGGTCCGGACGCTGCCCCGACCCGAGAGTCCACCAGCTGCAGGCCTCCCACCTCGCACAGCGATCCGCTTGACCGGAGCTCACACGCCACCCGCACCCCACAAACACCGACCTGTCGGGCTGGGGCGAGCATCGCAATCTCGCCGGACCGGACGCGACAGACGCGTGAACTCGACTGCAACTCGCTGAGTCGCCTTGGGAGCTGACCCAAGAAAACGCCAGCTTTGGTGTCGAACACCTGGGATCAGGGGACGTCGGAATCGGTATTCAACCAACTTCTCCACTCGGCCGATACATCGTCCGATTGCGCCTGGAGCTCGGAATGCGAGGGTCCGCGGCGCTTCGTCGGAGGTGCGGCATTCGGCACAACACCGCAGCCACGAACCTCGACCTCAGAGGCTCAGACGCGGTCCCGGCGTGAAACACCTCGCCGGCGCGGTGGTCGTCTTCGCATCAGTCAAGGAGCAAAGATGTTGAGGCGACGGTGCGCACTCTCGCTGTTCGTAGCACTCGCGACAGTTGTCGCTGTCCCGTCCAATGCTGGTGCTGGTGTTGACAACTTCTCGATGTCTCCAACGTCCGGGCCGCCCGGCACCATTGTGTCGGTGAGCGGCACCGGATGCGCACCTGGGCTGTTGCTCTCCTCGTCGCAAGACTTCGTCGAGGTCTCGGCCACGACCGTCCCACCCGTGAGTGCACACGTCGCGGTCGCCGCGAGCGGCGCGTGGAACGACGCGATCTCGATTCCTACGAACGCAGTCGCGGCACCCGCGGTCGTGACCGCAGTCTGCTTCAGCGGCGGCCTCCAATCCTTGCTCACGATCTACGTTCCGAACACCTTCACCGTCACACAGGCGCCCGCGGCGACGACAACAGCCACCGACGCGCCGACGACGCCTCCGACGACAAGCCCAACCGGTGGAGTGGCAACGACGACCACCAATGCGCCAGCGACGACCGTCGGAGCGACGCCTACTTCCACCACCGGGAACACGACGTCGACCACGACCTCAGGGTCGACGGGCGGTCCGCCCAAGAGCCACGACCCCAAAGGTGGAAGCGGCACGGGCGGCACGACCGGCACCGACCCGTCCACACCTGGTACCGGGAGCAGCGCTGGGAACGGGCCTGGCGCTCCGTTCGCGGGACACGCGTCCGACGTCTCGCACCAAAACACTGGCCACGACGCCAAAGATCAATCCGCCGTACGCGCCGCCGATCTCGCCGATCCGACCCTCGCCAGCACCGTCGCTGGAGGAGGCTCGGACGGGCTCGGCTGGGTCGCATGGCTGCTCCTGGCCGTCGTGTGCGCCGCCGTTGTCGCGCTCGGACTATGGATGTTCTGGTGGCGCCGCCGCGACATCGAAGTTCGATCCGCGGCGCCCCAGGCATAGCCGGGCCGACAACTCCTCGAAGAGAACGCCAGACGTCACGCACCCCGTCACACGTCGCCGTGCCTCTGCGCTCCCGATGCCGACGTGCGCATGAGACTGGTTAGCCGCGGACGGAGATGTCTGTTGCTTGGATCGTCGCGACCGGTTGGTCGAGGCTGAGTACGAGGCATACGAAGGTGGTTGCGGTCGTTCCGTCGTAGGTGCCCGTGCCGCAGTCGAGCGTCGGACCGGGCGTGCCGGCGACGGTGAACCCGACGAAGCCGTGTTCCTGCGGAGCGCCCCGCGTCAAGTCGCCCGCGGCGACGAAGGTGACCGTGTCGACGGTCACTCCGTCGGAGCGGAGCGTGTAGTCGATGCTCGTGACGTGGGCTCCTGAGACAGGTTGGGTGTCGTAGCCGAGCTGATGGCCGGCACCGGGCCCGACGGTGTTGGCGGCGGTGAGTGCCGCACCGACCGGCACCGCGATCATCGTCACCATCAACGTCAATACGAGATCGGTCGCGCGTCTACGCAGCACAATGCGGGCCTTCGTGTCCGGTCACCGAACGTCTCGAGCGCGCCCGTACCGCACGTGAAGGTTCCTCCTCACGGCTCGAGCCGTTCGTCGCCTTCACCAGCTCAGTCTTTTCAATCGAGCGACCGGCGAGCGGACATGCCGTCACAAGAGCTCGGGACCGCTTCACCGAAGGTGCGTGCTCGTCGCTCCGAGACGAGGACATATCTCCCGGTGGGTTGGACTAGGCCGCGACGAGGTTGCACGTACCTCTGCCCGGTGTCGAAGACGAGTACGACGAACGCAGTCGCAAAGACGACGACGGAGATCGCAGCGCAGATCAGGCGAGCTTGACCAATGCGCGGCACGTCGTCTGGCCGGACCCGCAACCATCGGTCTGCGCCAGGCTTAGCCGGACGCCACTCACCATTGGTGCATTGGAACGGCCGACGCTCATGTACCCCATCGTCGAGCCGGAGCATCGCAAAAGCCTCGTCCGGGACGCTCTGCCTGCTGTCCCGACCTTGAACACGAACGCCGGTGTCCGCAGCATGGCGTGTTTCGCGACCCACGGTCCCCTCCGCAACGTCGTTCGACCGGGCACATGGCCCGAAACCGTGACTCCTCGGCGACTGAATCGACGCCGACCAGACCGCGACTACATCGATGACATCCCAACATCAACCCAAACTTGCGCCGTTCGAATTGGGGTCATGTTGCGCAAGTCGCGGCCAGCTCGGCGCCGATCGAACGGCATGTTCAACGAGCATCGAGTGCCCGTCCAGTCGGAGTACCCCATTGCGCGATCAAGCGTGCGCGAAGTCCTCGAGAAAGCCGAGACGCAGCAGCCCGCAGGTACGAATGCTCAGACTTGCTCGCAAGTCGCCAATCCCGAAGAATCCGACGTTCCGTTGCCGCTGCGAACAGCACTCGAGCGCGTCGCTGTTCACCACCGAATCAAAACAATCGCCGTCTTTGCCCAGATCGACCGGCTGACGTTCATGGAGACGCACATCCATTGTGACAAGGCCTGGGTGGCCGAGCGTCCGACCGAATCGGATGCATGAGTGGCGCACCTCATGCGTCGCCGGCGGCGATCTTCGAGCACCCACAATGTCCTTGGGCTTGGTTGCCAGGACCGGCGACTCGACCATCTCGACATGATGCCCGGGCACTCGGTGCCGCTCGACCGTTGCGCCGGCTGAGGCGATCGATCATCTCATGGATGAGAGAATCCTCTCATCCATGAGCGGTACACTGAGCTCATGGATTTCCGGCGACCGGTCGAGGCCCTGATTCCTGACGCTCAGGGGCGGATCCTCGGCACGCTTGCTCACACGACCGCGGAACTGACCTTGACCACCCTCGCAGATCTGTCAGGGGTGTCGTTGGCTCACGTCGCCCGAATCGTGCCACGGCTCGTCGACTTGGGCATCGTCGAACGGCGCGAGGTGCCGCCGGCCGTGTTGGTCAGACTCGTTCCCGAGCACCTCGCGTCTCGAGCTGTTCTCGCACTTTCGGATCTTCGTCATGCGTTCCTCGGGGCGATGCGCGAGAGCGCGCGCAGTGTCGATCCAGCTCCCGTGAACGTCACGCTGTTCGGGTCGTTCGCGCGTGGCGACGACGACGACGCGAGCGATGTCGACGTCATCGTGGTACGCCCAAGTTCGATCGGCGAAGACGCCCCCGGGTGGTCTGCGTCCATCGCTCGATGGGAGGCGCACGTGCGCCGACTCTCGGGCAATACGGTCAACCGCATCGAGGTCGGTGAGGACGAAGCACCAAAGTTCCTTCGGTCGCGTCGGCCGCTGTGGCAAGCGGTCCGTCGAGAGGGAATTACGCTGCAAGGCCGACCACTAGCGGAGATCGAAGCTCCGGCGCGTGCCTAAGCTAAGGAAGCGCGCACGCGGCGGGTCACTGCGGTCCAGGCGCGCACCTATATCGGCAAGGCTGAGGAGTTCCTTGCCGCGGCACGCGAGAGCCTGGAGGCCGGTCACTCGCTTGCGGCGACGAGCCTCGCCGTGCACGCCGGTATCAGCGCGTGCGACGCGATCTGCGGTGTGCGAACAGGCCAACGCGCCGCCGGCAGTGATCACGATCAAGCTGTCGCGCTCCTCAATCAAGCTGGGCGTGAGGGCAAGGACGCCGCGCGCGTACTCACGCGGCTAATGCCGCTTAAGAACCGCGCCGAGTACGAACCCGAGGACGTACCGAAGGCGACAGCGAAGCGTGCCGTCGATCAGGCCGAGCGCATCGTGCAGATCGCTCGTATCGTCGAGTAGACGCGTCTCGCCCGTGAGTTCGCCCATCAAGCGCGGTGATACTGAGCAGGTCCACGAGAACCGAACAGCTGCGGACCTTCGACCGTTACGAACGGGACGCAGTTGACGCGCAAGCTCGAAGTGCGCTCTCTTGAAGACCGTTGTGTCAAATACCGTGGGTTCGAAATCCCGGTCCATCCGCCGATGATGACCGGTTGTGCGAGCCAGGCGATCACGTTCTGAGGTGGTCGCCATCCGCGACACAGTTTGGGGTCGTGGTCGATCATCTTGTCGGTACGAACTATTGGAAGCCGGACCGTGCGGCGGTTAGGACTCGTCGACGTTGCTTGCGAGTTCGATGTGATCGGGGAGGCCGGGCGGTCCGACGAAGCGGTGGATTCCGTCGGTCGCGTGCACGTGTCCGTCGATGGTGACGGCGAACGCCTCGGCGCCACTGCCGCCGATGAGGTCGAAGAGACGTGCTGAGCCGCGTAGGAGCTCCGCCTTGGCGAGTACCTCGGCGATCCATGATTCGCCTGCGACGACGGTCACGAACGCGATATCGGTTTCGGACGGTTCTCCGGTCCAGGGATCGATGAGGTGATGGCGCGCCTCGCCTGCGACGGTCCAGCGTCGTCGGAGCGTGGTCGAGGTTGCCACTGCGCCTTCGTCGAGCGCGACGAGCGCGATCGGGTCGGCCGCGAGTTGGTGCTCGATGGCGACAGTCCATGTTTGTCCGACGGGCGGACGTCCGAGCACGCGCAGGTCGCCGCCGAGGTTGATGCAGACGCCGGTGGCGCCGGCCGTTCGTGCCTCAGTAGCGACGAGATCGGCGGCCAAGCCCTTCCCGATACCGCCTGGATCGAAGCCAACTCCTTCGGGCAGGCGCACGGTCGACAAGCGCACAACGATGCTCGACGCGCCCTTGCCGAACATGCTCGAACCGGATCGGACCGAGTCGGGCAACCGTTCAAAGGATCGGTCGTAGCCGGCACGGATGACGTCGCCGAGCACGGTCGGGTCGAAGCCACCGCCGGTGATGCGCCATGCTTCGACGGCTCGTTCGACAAGGAGCCGGGTGTCAGCGCTCACCGCAATCTCGGCGCCGGAGTGACGGTTCAGCTCGCTGATCTCACTCGTGTCGATGAATCGACTCCACCGCTGTTCCAGCTCGGCGATGCGCGCGACCTGCGCGTCGAGCACCGCCCGGTCGGCTCCAACAACGATCACATGCGCGTCGCTGCCCATCGCCCGAAAGCGCGCCTCGTGAACGATGTCCTGACGGTCCGCTACGGCGTCCATGGTGCGGTCGCTTTCCTCCGCAGCGCGCTTGGCGCATCGCGCCTCCAGCATGACACTCGACAGTGGGCGGACGTTGAGAACGACGATCCCGCGCTAGACATGATGCCGGCCCGAAGTGCCGACCGAAGCCGTGAAAACCATGGACGCCAGCGTGGCAAGGATGAGCGCGAGGACGACTAACACGGCCGCACGAGCGCACGCGCCATCCTTGCCGGCATGTCGGTCCGCTGTCGTGTCGGCGTCTGCATCGGGGCGCTGTTCCGCGCTTGTGTGCCGAGCACGTTCACGCCTTCCAGTACCGGAACGCTTCGTTGCAAATCCGTCAGGGGCATCTCATCCTCCGAAGGTGCTGCTGTTGTCGGAGCGTGCCCGCGGGCCGAAGAGGCCGGCGAGCACTGACGCGACGGCACCCGACGCCAGCCGCCCAGGTCTTGCCTGCCGGACGGTGTTTCCTCGAGCGCGCCGATGCGCGGTCGGTCGCATCAGGTGCAGAAATCGGGAAGGTTCGTCGTTCCATCCCCCACGCCCGCCGGTCGTTCGGGTAGGTCGGTTGAGTTTCTGTCGTCATGACCCGATGATTTGCGCGCTGACTGGGCACGGGCTGCGCTTCGAGCGTGAGCCGTCTGCCAAATGCCGAAGAGTTGATCGAGAGCGACCGCTCGGATCTCGGTAACTCGTGTCGCGACGCGACGCTCTTGGCGGTGCGTTCAGAGCGGCTGTCACCGGACGGGGCTCGGGTGCGATGGGCGGTTGGCTCGATTGGTGTTCGCCGGCCGTGCATCGTCGGGGGTGTCGTGCTCGAGGCGAGCGAGTGCGAGTGCGATGAATGCGCAGAATACGACGGCGACGAACACTCGTACTGGCAGGGACTTCGTGTCCGTCCCGGCGGTCAGGCCGTGGATGGTTGCAACAATGAACAACACGAAACTTGCGGTGTGGACCTGGCGCCAGAGCCGCTTCGAGATATGGGAACGCACAAGCGACGTCAGCTCGACTGCGAGGACGAGATAGAAGGCGACGACACCCCAGGCAACTGCGACGGGATGCCAACTCGACGCGAACGGAACCAGGATCTCGGTGAGCCCGAAATGGACGTACGTGTCAGCGAGCAGCGCGACGACATGGATGACCGTGAAGATGAGCGCGACGCCGCCGAGCCAGCGGTGCATGTCGAGCAGCCAGTTCGGTCGAGGTCGGCGACCGAGCACCTTGGTTGAGAGCGCCAGACCCCAGAACGTCGCGGCTGCGAGCAGTACCCAGCTCATTATCCCGGCCGCGCGTGCGATGTACCAGGGGAGCATCGTGTTCATGGTTCGTCACCTCGCCCTCGCCGACGTGGCCGTTGTTACCCGCCGATGCGACGGGTTCGCTCAACTGCCGTGCGACGATGTGATCGCTTGTGACGACACGTTTGCCGGGACAGCCGCGGCGGTGAACGAGCGTGACAGCGCGTAGGAAGACTGCCCGGCACTCGCGGCGGTCGGGGATACGGCCGTGGTCGACGTCTTCGGGTTGGTGAGCGCGGCGAGTCCGGCCGTGAGGGCGAGCATTCCCACAACGGAAACGCTCCCGGCGATCTTGCGGGCACGTTGCGCCGGATGGGGTCGACGACGACGTATCTGACGGGGAGCGCGTGACGAATTGGTGGTGTCCATCGCTGCTCCTTCCGATCGCATATGCCCAGCATCGCCAGCGTTTGTAGCAACTACCTGGGAGTCGATGAAGAACCGCCCAAGAATCGATCGATACACGGTCACGAAGGCGCCGTGAGGCGACGGCCTGTAGGACCGCCCTGTTCGAGAAAGCGGCTCCGCCCGCATGCTCCGGCGAGCCGATCCATCGCGTCGACTCGCTTGTCGAACGAGCGCGCCGCTTTCGAATCCTCACGAGGCGATGAGCCGCTTGAACGCGGGGCCGGTGGCGTCGCTTAGGGTATTCGCGATGCGGACCTCGTCAGCGACCCTTGCTCCGGTCGCCGGTGCACGGCTCGAGTTGTTGCGCGCGCTTGGGTTCGCCGCGCTCGAGCACGACTCGCATGTTCCGTTCCTCGCCCATCTGTGTGGAACCCGGCGGCTCCTCGCGGCGTGGGGCGCGCGAGCAGCGCTCTGCGATGCTGGACTCTTCCACTCGGTGTACGGGACCGAGTACTTCGAACCTGACCGCACCGCTGACCGCGACGGCGTGACCGCGGTCATCGGCGCTGACGCCGAGCGCATCGCCTGGCTCTGGTGCGCCATCAGACGCGACACCCTCGACGTCGCTCGCGGCACAGTGCAGCTGCGGTACAGCCAGGCAAGTGAGAGATTGACGTCGTTGGAGGTCGGTGACCTTGCGACGTTGTGGGCGGCAGACACCGTCGAGCAGATCGAGCGGATGGCTCCGAGCGAGCGGGCGTTCGCAAGCGGGCTCCGATCGGTCGTCGACGCCGCGTCGGAACCAGCGCAGCGTGCCGTCGCCGCGCTCGCCGATCTCATCTGCTGACCCCGGCGTCCAGCGCAGGGCGATGCCGTCGGTCTTCGCGCCTCGGCACACCGAAACGGCCAGTCAACCGCGAATGCGCCGTCGGTCTCGTCGACGTCGCGCGATGGGCTCAGCGGCCCTCGGCGCCGAGTTGGCGAAGGACGCTGCGATTGTCTGTCTGGATCCACTCCTCTGCGAGGCGGCCTTCGTCGTCGTAACGGAAGATGTTGGTCAGCTCGAACGTCACGCGCTGCCCGTTGGGGGCAGCGGCCCGACCGGGGAGTGCGTGAACTCTCGAACGAACGTTCCTGCGATCGTGGTCTGACAAGCGACAGTTGCCGTCGACGAGGATGATGCCTCGCGTGATGGTCCGGTTATCGAACGCGGCGCGGAGTGACGCGAAGTAGTTCTGGAGACCGTCGTAGTCGAGGTCGCGACCATCCGGTGCGTGGAACACGAAGCTCGGCGCGAAATAGGCGTCGACCATCGCGCGATCTTCACCCGTTATCTCCAACTCGCCAATATGAACGAGCCCGTCGACGAGCTTGTTGCGGTCGATAGCCGCGGCCATGCGTCGCTCCTTCCACGGTCCAATGCGCTGCTGGGTGCACTCGTCGTCTTGTTCCGGGCGCTCCAGGAGTCTGGTTCGAAGTCGCTAAACGTCGGGGGGAGACACCTCGGGCTGGTCGTTGCCGCCGGGGTTGTCGGACTGGGTTGGGATGATCGATCTGGGTGATCCCGCGTGTTCGTCCTCGCGGCGCTGCACCGCAGCCTCGTGTTCTCTGCGAATCGCATCAGAAGCTGCCAGCGTCAGACCTTCGGGTCGAGGGCCGTCCCAGTCGAGGTACCAATGACGGGTGAGCATCGCCAACCACGTGTCGTTCAGTCGCGTCAGCCCAAAGCGGGAGATGGTTCGTTGCCGGCCGACCTGATCGGAATAGAGCAGCTCCACGGTGATGTTCCCGTCGGTCGCGATCGCGTCGATGACGGCGGCGCGCACGAGGTCGTCGGGGTGGCGCAGCGCTCCCTGCCACATGCCGATGTCGCCGGCTGGTACGTACAGGTCCCGGGACTGCAGTCGGAACTCTTCCAAGGACGCGTGCGTGGCGTAACCGATCGTTGAGCTGGGTCCCGGCCTGACGACCCAGCCCTGGCATACCGCGATGCCGCTCCCGACATTGCGCAGGCTGATGGCGAGATACACAACGCCGTCGACGTGTTCCACGGCCGCTCGTCCGCCCGCGGCACTGACCCAGTGTCCCTCGAGGAACATGATCTTCTGCTTCGGATCCTCGAGCCGAGAGGGAGCGAGGAGGGGCCTGCGCTGTTCTTGCAGCGCGACCTCAGCGATCCGAGCCGATCGATTCGAAGATCGCACCGCGACGAACGTGGCGACCGCCAAGACCAGCGTGCCAACTGCTGTCGCGAGCGACGAGATCGTCGCCCAATCGACGGCGAGTAATGCCATCACAGCATTCTCGCGGCCCGGCGCCGATCTCGCTCGGGCGGTCCGGCCGTCACAGACGTCCGGAGTCTCACGGTCGACGGATGTCCCCGGGGCCGGGCGAGGTTGGCGCCCACTTCAGCTTGACTGAATTCGTTATAGGATATATAAAGGTTGTTATGTCTATAACTACCTCATCGACCTGCCCCCCACCTGTGACATCAACGAGACGGGTGCTCGTCATCGGGGCTTCTCGCGGTCTCGGGCTGGCGCTGGCGCAGGAGTGGGCGCGTGATGGCCGGCACGTCACCGCCACTGTGCGCAGCTCGGACCGGACGGGTCTTCATGACCTCGCCGGTCGCTACCTCGGGAAGATCGAAATCGAGACGGTCGACATCACGGTACCGGCACAGATCGCGGCGTTGCACGACCGCCTGGCCCAAAGAACGTTCGACCTTCTGTTCGTCAACGCCGGTGTCGCCAACTGGCCCGAGACAACGGTGGCGGAGACGTCGACCGACGAGTTTGTCCGGGTCATGGTCACGAACGCCCTGGGACCGCTGCGAGTGATCGAGGCGCTCCACGACCATGTCGATGCGACAGGGATGATCGGGGTGATGTCCTCGGGTCAGGGCAGCGTGGCCAACAACGAGCGAGGCGGCCACGAGGTCTACCGGGGCAGCAAGGCCGCACTGAACACCTTCATGCGCAGTTACGCGGCACGTCACCGCGACGAGCGAAGGAGCTTGGTCCTGATGGCTCCGGGCTGGGTGAAAACCGAGCTCGGCGGCCCCGACGCTCGGCTCAGTATCGACGACAGCATCCCCAACGTCGTCAAGACGCTCGACACCCTTCGGGACAAACCTGGACTCCACTACGTCGATTACCTCGGACGGACGGTGCCGTGGTGAGAGCTACGCGAGGCGTTGCGGCGCCAACGCGCCTCAAGCGGTCAGCTGCTCCCGCCGAGCAGGCATGGACCCTCATGCAGCAGTTCGTCGACTCGCACAACCGCCACGGCGATCTCGCGCAGGCGCTCGGGTTCCGTCTCGGCGCCGGGCGGGGCAAGGTCCTCTTCCAACTCCGCCACGGAGCGATGACCCTCACCGAACTCGCCGAGGCCAATGGTGTCGACGCCCCGTACGCGACCCTCATCGTCGACAAGCTCGAAGCCCATGGCCTGGTTGTACGCCAAACCCACCCCGACGACCGACGTCGCAAGCTGGTCACGCTCACGAGCGCGGGTCGTGATGCAATCGCGACCGCCGATGCCATCCTCCTTCGCCCGCCCCGAGCCATGGGCACCCTCCGGAGCGAGGAGTTACGTCAACTCATCCAGTTGCTGAAGCGCCTGATCGAAGCAGACCGGCCCGACGACCCGTCGCGGTGAGCTCGTGCTTCGTTGGCACCGTCCGGCCAAGTGGGCCAACCCAGGCCGACATCGCGCTGGACCGGGTCAATACCGGCCCTCAACCTGTCGGCAATCTCGGGTTCGCAAGAACGATCCAGTCGGTGGAGCTCCATACCGGAGATAGTTCGGCACTACGCACCGGCGGGCCCCCAACGCGCGCAATCTCGACGTCGCCGCTTCGGTTCAGCCGAGGCGGAGTGTTTCGAGGGGTTCCAGCCGGGCGGCTTTGATCGACGGGTACAGACCGGCGGCGACTGAGACGACGAGAGCGAGGCTCATCCAGATCGGGATCTTGCGGTATGCGACCACGACGACCCAGTGCGCGAGGGCCGAAACGAGATAGACGACACCGACCCCGAGCGCGGCTCCGAGGATCCCACCGAGGATGCCGACGAACAGCGACTCGAGCAGGAACTGCGCGGCGATCTTCGATCGGCTGTGGCCAACGGCGCGGCGGATACCGATCTCGGATGAGCGTTGGATGACCGAGATCGACATGACGTTCGCGATGCCGAGTCCGCCGACCGCGAGGGCGAGCAGGCCGGCGAACAGCGCGGTCTGTTGGAGGGTCTTGTTGGCTTGGGACGCGGCTTGGAGGACATCGCTCGGGACCTGCGTGGAGGTTTGGTCCGGGCCGCCCAGATTGATCGCGGTCGGGATGGCGTTGGCGGTGTCCTGAGTCGTCCCGGACTTGGCGCGTACGTAGAGCTGGTTTGGGTTTCCGTCCGTCGCGAAGTCGTGCTCCGCGGCCCATTGGGTGATGAACACGGCGTTGTCGAGGTCGGGATCGAGGGCGACCGATCCGAGAACGCCGACGACGCCGAAGTTGATGTTGTTGAGAATTATGGTTCTGTCTTCGCCGCGCAGATATGCGTACTGCTTGGCGAGGCCCGCGCCGATGACCGCGGCTGCGGTGTGGAGTGTCGTGTCTGCCGAGTCGAGCCATCGGCCGTCGACCATGGGGACCTGGAGTACCGACGGCAGGTCGATGTCGGCGGCCCGCACAGGAACCGGGAACGACTGGTAGTAGCTGCTGCCGGCCTGGGTGGGCGTCGCGATGACACTCGACAGGTTGGTGGTGGCGGCGGCGCTTTGCACGGTCGGGATTGCTTCGACGCGCTGCACCGCGTTGGCCGGGAACGTCGGGTTCTGCGAACCGAACGTTCCTCCCGCCTGCGCGATGATCAGATTGGTGCCGAGCTGCGCGAGTTTCTGTTTCAGGTCACCTTTGGCGCTCTCGGTCAGGCCGACGGCCCCGACCATCGCGGCGACCCCGACGATCGGGCCGAGCATGATCAACAACGTCCGGACCTTGCGGGCAGTCAAACCTGTCCGGGCGACGTTGAGAAGGTCACGGAAGCTGCTCACGTTGCCGGACTCATGTGCTTCGGGTCCGAGACACGCTCGTCGGCGACGATCTCGCCGTCGCGCATCGAAACCTTGCGTCGTGCGGTCGCGGCGACGGTCGGATCGTGGGTGACCATGACGACAGCACGTTCGGGAGATTCGAGACCTTGGAAGATTTCGAGGACGTGCGCCGCGTTGACGGAATCGAGCGCGCCGGTCGGTTCGTCGGCGAGGATCATGAGCGGGTCGGTGACGATCGCCCGAGCTAACGCGACGCGTTGTTGCTCACCGCCTGACATCTGTACCGGTCGGTGATCGGCGCGTCGGCCCAGCCCGAGCTGATCGAGCGCGGCCATCGCGCGCTCACGACGATCGCGTGGCCGCATGTCGCGATAGAGCAGCGCCGTTTCGACGTTGCCGAGCGCGCTCAGATGCGGGATGAGATGGAACTGCTGAAACACGAAGCCGATCGAGTCTCCCCGCAGTTTTGACCGGCGGGCGTCATCGAGCTTGCTGACGTCTTGACCGGCGATCCGGATCGTGCCGTCGGTCGGGAGGTCGAGCACGCCGAGCAGGCCGAGCATCGTCGATTTCCCCGAGCCTGACGGACCGACGATCGACATGAAATCACCGGGGAAGACCTGCAGCGAGACGTCGCGCAGCGCATAGACCTCGATTTCTTCGCCGTAGACACGAGAAACACCTTCGAGCTCCAACAACGGGGCTCCGGACGTCCCGCTCGATTCGCTCCATGTCGCGTCGGCGTTCATTGCGTCTCGTCGACGTCGACGATGACGGTCTGGTTCAAGGTGAGTCCCTTGGTGATCTCGATATACGAACCTTCGGTGAGGCCGGTCTGTACCGGAACGTCGGTGATCTTGCCGCCATGGTCGACGTCGATGACCCGCACGACGTTCTGGCCGGAACCGTTCTGTTTCACTGCCGCGATCGGGACCGTCAGCACGTTCGTGTCCTGTTGGTCGACGACGTCGATCGTGACCGCGGCTCCGTCGGCGGCGCCGAGATCGCCGGCGAGTTGGATCTTGCCTTGGTAGACCTCTTGCGGCGTCGCGCCGGCCGAAGCGGCGGCTGATGCGCCGGGCGTGTTGGAGTTCAGCGCGGTTTGGCTGGAGTCGAGCTCGGAGATCGTGCCCGGCACTTCGGTCGTGCCGCCGACGAGTTCGACGGTGCAGGATTGGCCGACTTTCAATGTGGTGCGGTCCGAGGCGTCGGCCTGCAATGTCACGGTGAAGTTGGGATCGGTGAGCTCCAGGATCGGGGTTCCGGGAGGTGCCGGATCACCTTCGCTGACGAAGACCTGATCGATGCGGATCGGCCATTGACCGACGATCATGTCGGTCGGTTCGAACGCGACGTTCTTTTGGATCGAGCTCAGCGTGACCGTCACCGTCGTCTGGCCTGCCTTGAGCAACGCGGTTCCGATGAGGGGCTCATAATCGGTTCCAGCCATCGCGGTGCCGACGACCTGATAGCTCACCGAGGTGTCGTTCACCGGAGGTTGGTCGGCGGTGATCGTGAACGTGGCCGAGCCCCCTTCGGCCAAGGTTGTCGTGCTCGCCGCGATCGTGAGTTTGGGCATGACCTCGGACTCGATGGTGACGGCAGCAGTGTTCGGCGATCCGATCCGGTACGCGGAGCTGGGTGCCAACGCGACGACGAGCACGCGGTCGGACTCGACCACGTTGTTGGCCACGATCGGGATCTGCACCGACAACGACGTTTCGCCCGCAGGGACGACGATGCTGCCGCCGGGCAGGGTGAAGTCGGTCCCTTGTACTGCGGTGCCGCCGTAGGCCAACACGATCGTCAACGGTCGGCTGAGCGCTTCATTCAAGCTGATGGTCACCGGGTAGCCGGTACCGGCGCCGACGCCCGCGGACACGCCACTGCCGCCCTTGGACAAGAACGTTGTCGCCGAACGCAAGGTGACGACCGGAAGTGCGGCGTCGCCCGTCTGGCCGGCGATCGCGATCACCGCGACGCCCGGCGACCCGACGTTGTACGACGTTGGGGACGGTGTGATCGACACGACGATGTGATGTTCCGGTTCGATCATGTTGTTTGTCAGTGTGCTGACCGTGACGCTGGCGGTCGTCTGACCGGCCGGCATGATCAGCACCGGATTGACGGGGTTGTAGTCGGTGCCCGGTGTCGCGTCACCTGCGAACTCGAGGCTGATGTCCGTGTCGTGCAACGGTGCCTGATCGGCCGTGACGGTGAGCGTTGCGGAGCCGCCGCGCGAGACCGTGGTGTCGCCGTTGAGGTGCATCGTCGGCACGTTGTTGTTGACGATGCTTGTGAGCGCCGATGCTGGGTTCCCGACGCAGTAGCCGGCACCTCCGACCACGGCGAGCGACAGCGTCTTGGTCGGTTTCACCACGTTGTCGACGCGGGTCGCCACGGTGACCTCAACCGAGGTCGTGTTCGCAGCGAGCGTGGCCGACACTGGCGGCATCACGATGTCGTTGCTGTCCGCCGAGCCGCTCTCGGCCAGGTTGACCGTGATCGGGGTTGCCGTCGGCGACGAGGCGCTGATCACGAACGTTGCCGGCATTCCTTCCGAGACGACGGCGTTGACTGACTGGATCGTGAGTACCGGAGCCGCGCACACGTCGGAGCGGTACGCGGTGAGCACACCGCGGTGCACGACACCGGACGTTGCGGCCGTCGTCTGGGCGTCGTCGGGTCCGATGACCAGGCCGGCGGACGTGTCGTCGCCGAGCGTGTAGCCGGAACCTTGCGCGAGGGAGACGGTCACCGACTCGGGTGCCGCGGGCGTCGCGTCGGGATAGTGATGCTGGGCCTGCCACTGTGCCAACGCGAACTGTGTCTGTTCGGTGTACAACGAGTTGATCGGGCCGGGATCGTCACCCGCCGCCGCGAGGATCTGCTTGAGCTGCACGACGTCGTCGCCGCTATCGCCGATCCCGAGCGGACGGAAGAAACGGACGGTGCCTTCCTCGGCGATCGCGTCGCGGCCGTCGAGCGCGAACAACCGTTCTCCCGCCTGGCCGATCGTTCCCGCTTTGGCGTAGACCGCACTGACGCGTCCCTGTTCGATGCTGGTCACGTCGCGCAGTTCTTCGCGGGCGAGTGTGCCGTTGAGCGTGACGGTGTCTTGCAGGGTGCGGCGTTGCACGCTGGCGAGGATGATCAGATCTTTGTTGTTCGACGACCCGCCGCTGTTCCATGTCGCGTAGCCGATGCCGGCGCCGGCGACGACCAACGCCACGATAACCACACCGACGATCAGTTTCTTGTTGTGCCACACATCAACCGCCCGGATGTTGTTCGAAGGAACTGTTATTTCGTCGACGCCTGTACCTGAGCTGCACACGCCTGCAGGTCAGGGCTGTTCAACAGGCTTTGGCCCGGCGGGGGCGTAAAACCTCCACCGGGCGAACCGTTCGACCCACCACCACCGCCAGCACCACCGAACGAGAACAGCAGACCTCTCGAATCTGGTGTCGGCTGCGGGATACCCCAACCGCGTCCGATCATGCAGGTACGCCATTTCAGATACGCCTTGTTCTGTGTCTCGATCTGCGTATCTGTCAGGTTCTGTTGTGCGGTCTGTTCGGTCTTGAGTGCCTGCACGATGCCGCTTTTCGCCGCGCAGGTTGACAGCGCCTTGATGTAGGTCGGGTTGTTCGCCGGTGAGTTGGGATTCGCTGCGCTGGGCACACCGATGAACTTGACACCCAAACCTCCCAGACACCCCTCGAACCCATTGAGCGACGTGAACAGCGCGGTCGTCGGATTCTGCGCCGCGAGCGGGACCGTGACGCCCGTCGAGGAGCCGCCCGCCGCGCGGTTCACCGCACCCACCGATCCGTGTGTGGGGACGAGTCGTAACGCGCCTTTGACGTCCGTGGTGATCGTGTACCCGGGCGGGGGTTGGAGATCGGCGTGCTTGAGGTCGATTTGCCCCGACGAGATCACGCTGTCGGCCGACGGTTTCGAGCTCGATCCGCAACCTGCCAACATCACCGCCAGCAGGACAGCGAACGCGACGCGGTTGCGCGCACTGAAAGCAGCGCTGCCCGCTTTGCCACACTGCATGCTGATCCCCGGCTCACGTCTGGGACCCCATACTCCGCCCGGCTCGTCATGATCGCACTCGGCAGCAGCTCTTCGCCAGACCTCCCGCGTAGAAAGGGCTACGACGCCGAGCGGAGGCGGCTCGTAGCCGGACCCGGTCGACTTTCGAGCGGGACGGGTGACGACATCATCGGGCGTGCTGCGACGTTCGGATCCGACTTCGGTGCGAACCCCGCGCCACGCGAACATGACCTCGATCGGGGTTCGGTCGGTCCTGGTCCCGCTTCACGGTGCGCGAAACGGTCACTGACGTTCATCATCAACGCAGCGGCGCGTCACACGGTCTCCTTGCACGTCGTCCGTCGAACGTTGCGGCGGCCTGGCGGGCCGTTCCTCGCGATCGCTCATGAGGTGGTTTCGGCGAGCCTCGATGCGTTGTCTCGACACATTGTCTCGATGCTTGTCTCGATCAGAGGCCGCAATTGGACAGCGGGCGGGACGATCATGCGTGGCGCGAGCCCGCGTGGTCGTGGTGTGCGAATCGGGCGTGTCGTTCGCGAAAGCCGGGTGGCGTCTCACGCGCGTCGCCACCACTAGTGTCATGGTCCAGATCAAGCTAGGAGGCTGCCCAATGAACCGTCGACACCTCATCTCTGTAGCGCTCATTGGGGCGGCCGTGCTGCTTGGCGCGTGCAGCAGCTCATCGAAGAGCTCAACCGCGACGACAGCCGTCGGCGCGGCAACGAGCACTTCCGCGACGACCGCGCAATCCGCTCCCGCGACGACGACGGCCACGATACGAGCAGTGACGAACGGCAAACTCGACAAATTGATCGTCGTGAATGCCGCAGGCCGGACCGTTTACATGTATCTGCCCGACGGTTCGAGCAAGACGTCCAAGGTGCCCGCGGCCCTCAAGGCGGCGTGGCCCCCGGTGATCGTGTCCGGCACGGTGATTGCCGGAACGGGTCTCAGCGCATCCAAGCTTGCCGTCGACATGCAGACCGCCGGCGCGCACCAGGTCGCGTACGGCGGCCATCTGCTGTACACGTTTGCGAGCGACACCGCGCCCGGCCAGGCGAACGGTGCAGGACTCGGTGGCGTCTGGTTTGCGCTGTCCCCCACCGGCACCAAGATCTCCTGAGGATCTCTCCCGAACGAGCCGACGAGTCGCGCACTCAGTCCCGGCACCTTCGCGCGACTCGCGCTCGGAGATGCTGGCGGCTCGTCGGCGCGACCGAAGACGCACGGTTGCCGGTCCGATCGCTCGGCGGCCCCGCCTTCGTGGTTCGGGCCCGGACGCGCCGTCTCTTTCGTCGCTCGCGGTTCGGTGTGTGACCTACGCCGGCGGTGCACCGCTAGCGTAGGAGCGGCTCGTTGCTCTCAAGACCAAGAGGATGTTGGATGCCTGTCACGAAGAAAGCCGTGCGAAAGACTGCGAAGAACGCGACCCGACGTGCGCCGGCACGTTCGCAACAACGGACGCTCAGCGTTTCGCACAAGCGGGCCCTGGCGGAGGGCCGCACGATGTCGGCGACGGTCGACCGGTACCTGTCGTCGGTCAATACGCCGAAGCGACGAGGCCGGAAAGTGTCGAAGGCGGCACTTGAGCAGCGGCTCGCGGTCGCGCGCACGAACGCAAGGTCGGCGCGGGGCGTCGCCAAGGTATTGGCCGCACAAGAAATTCGCGATCTCCAAACGCGGATCGCCAATATCCGTAGCGCGAGCGGAACCGACCTCAAAAGCCTGGAAGCGGAGTTTGTGAAGATCGCCAAACGCTTCGGCGACAACCGGGGTATCGGATACGGCGCATGGCGAGACGCTGGTGTGCCGGCAGTCGTGTTGAAAAAGGCTGGGATCGCTCGAACCCGCGGAATGTAAACGCGGTCGTGTCGCGACAGCTGGCGGAGCGATCCGGCCGCTGATCGCGCGCCGCCGGCGGGGCGTTCCAGGTCGGACGGGACACCGGTCGGGACGCCTCGATGCTGACGCGGCCGAAACGGTGTCGCGCCGCGGTTCAGGTTCGGCCGGCCCGCGGCGACGTGGGTGCTTGCGCGAGAACCCGCCCGTAGTTTGCGGACTCCGCCCGGTCGAGCGCGGAGTCGACGAGTCGTGTCACGCGGGCGGTGTCGCTGGCGCGGCCACGGGCCCGCAGCGCCAACGCCGTGTCCATCGTTGCTTGCGCGACCCAGTACGGCGCGGCGAGATGTTGCGCGACTGCGATTGCTTGCGCGAAATGGTCGACCGCGACGTCCGTGTTGGATTGGGCGGCCGCGATCAGACCAAGCCAGTGGTGGGCGGCGCCGAGCACGGCGCCGCCGGCCCCGAACACGACGATCTGGTCGGCGCACGGTTCGAGCATTGCTTGGAGGAGCTCCAACAGCGGCGAATCGTTGGTTGTCGCGGCGACGCCGGCGAGCAGCGCGGTTGCCGCCAGCCAGAACGCGTCGCGGGGCAGAGCCGAGCCGTCGCCTCCGAGGGTGTTCCACGCGAACGCCTGAGCCCGGTCCGTTTGACCAGTTTCGGCGTACGCCACCGCGGCGAGGGCGCCGCCGGCTCGGTAGACCGACCGTTGGCCGCCTACTTCTTTGAGGACGGGGAGTTCCTCAGCGAGGCGGCCCTGCTGGTAGCGGATGACAAACCGTTGGAGGAGATAGGCACCGTCAGAGAACTGCTCCAGTTCATGGCCGCGCAACGCGGCGCCGCGTGCTAACTGTTCGGCGGCCGAGAGATCGCCGTGCAGTGTCATCTCGGTCGCGCGTAACGCCATCGACCAGTAGATGTCGCGGGGACTCCCGAGATGGCGGGCCGCGCGCTCGTACGCGCCGAGGCTCGTTTCGAACTCGGTGATCGCCGCGTTTTCAAGCAGGTCCGCGAGCAGCGCACGATGCGTGAGCAGATGCGCGTCGCTCGTGTCTCGGCCGCTGGATGCGAGTTCGTGCGCACTTCGGCCGAGCTTGAGTCGTGCGGCGGCGGCCGCCGGTTCGTGGGTCTGCCACAGGTGCACGGCCATCTGCGCGGTTGCGAGCGTCGCCGGCTGGTCGGATGATTCGGCGATCTTGAGCGCTTCGTAAGCGACGCGTCCCTCACGTTCGGGATCGACGTAGTACAGGTCCGAGGCGATGCGGGTCAGGATCTGCACACGCTGTTCGATCGCTCCGGGATCGATTCGGTCGAGCGCCTCTTCCAGGAACGACAGCGCGTCAGGCTGGAAGTCGGCGCCTAACGCCCACGGATCATCGGCTGCGATCGCGACATCGGCGAGGAGCGACGAATCGTTGGCTCGCTTTGCGCAGGCCGCCGCGGCGAGCAAGCTGTCGCGCGCAGGTTCGGGCTGCTTGTCGTTCGACTGAGCTTGGCCGAGCACAAGGTAAAGCCTTCCCATTTTCGATTCTGGCGTTCCGAGCCCAGGTCGGAGCAGGACCGCTTGTCCGTACCACCGAACAGCTTCCGCGAACGCGAACTGGGCCGTCGCGTCGTCGCCGGCACGTTCGGCGTATTCGGCTGCTTCGCGCTGCAACCCGAGCGGTGCTGCTTGCCCGTAGTGGTAGGCGAGGGTTGCGCTTCGTGCGGTTGTGTCGGTCGTCTCTGCCTGTTCGAGGATTTCGGCGATCCGTCGGTGCAGTTGTTGGCGGCTCGTGACCGGGATCGTCTGATAGACGCAGTTGCGGACGAGTGCGTGATGGAACTGGTATCGGTGGATGTGTTCGCCATCTTCGACGAGGAGGTGCGCGACAAGTCCTTCGTCGAGCGCGTGGTAGGTGACCTCGGGGGACAGATCGCACACCGCCGCGAGCGTGTCGACGGTGAAGTCGGATCCGACGACTGACGCGGCGCCGACGACCGTGCGGGCGGCGGTGCTCAGTCGGCCGAGGCGGTCATCGACAAGGGCACGAACGCCGAGCGGTGAGAGTCTGGACAACGTTTGTGCGACGTCGCTCGTGTCGCCGCCGTTGAGACGTTCGTCGTCGAATTCGCTGAGCAACTCTCGCAGGAACAGCGGATTGCCGCCCGTGGTGTCGGCCAAGGTGGAGGCGAAGTCAACCAGGACGTCTTTGGCCTGGGGTGGTGCGACGGCGCGCACGAGTGCCCGTACCTCGTGATCGTCGAACCCGGACATCGCCAGCTTGGCGCTGAGACCGGACGTCGCGAGCCGATTGATGGCTTCTGCTCGTCCACCGTCGATCTCGTCGTCACGGCAGGTCGCAACGACGAGCATCCGATCAAGCATCGGATGGAGCAGCAGGTGCCGCAGCGCCCGAAGGGTCGGACGATCGGCCCAATGCAGGTCTTCGACGATCAGTAAGAGCGGCCGGCCGGCGAGGCTCGCACACGTGTGCGCCATCGCTTCGAACAGTCGGAACTGGGCGGCCTGCGCCGGCGTCGTCCCCGCGTTGTCGGGAACCCGTTCGACGTCGACCATCTCCGGTAACAGCAACGCGACCGGCCCCGGCAACGACGCGCGGTCGTCGGCGTCGAGCCGGCCGACGACCGTTCGCAGAATCTCGACGATCGGCTGGTAGTTGGCGGTCGATTCCGGGTCGCAGCGGCCAACGAGCGGATCGGCGCCGAGGTCCCGAGCTCGCGCGCAGAACTCTTGGGTGAGGGTCGTTTTGCCGATGCCAGCCTCGCCGGTGACGAGGATAAACCGTGACGGCTCGTCACTCGCTCGAGCGAAGGCGTCGAGCAGTCGACCGACCTCGTGGCGTCGGCCGATGAACCGTGCCACCGGCGACTGGGTGTACTGCGCGGATCGGAGCGGCGTTCGGGTTGGCGCGAAGTCCAGCGACGGGCGTTGCAGGAGCACATCTTCTTCGAGTTGTCGAAGCTCTTGCGACGGCGCGACGGCGAGCGCTTCGTCGAGACGACGGGCCAGGTCTGCGTACGCACGCAGGGCGTCGGCCTGTCGACCACTGCGGTACAGGCCGCGGATCAAACTGGCGGTCAGCCGCTCCCGCAACGGGTACTGCTCGAGGGCTGCGCTGACCAGATCGACGGCAACGGCGTGTTCCCCCAACGCGAGGCGGATCTCTGCCAGGTCTTCGATCGCCGCGGCACGCAGATCGTCAAGTCTTGCAATCGCGCCCTGCGCGGCCGCGAGGTCTCGGACGTCGGACAGTGCCGGCCCCCGCCACAGGTCGAGCGCGTCGGCGAGGGATGCCACCGCACGTTTTGGATCGCCGGCGGCGATCGCGTCTCGCGCGACGAACACGAGTCGCTCGAACCGGGAGGCGTCGAGCTCGTCGCCGTGCACGCTGAGCAGATAGCCGCCCGCCCGGGCGGGAAGACGCACGCTGACCGCGCTGGGTTCGCGATCGACGTCGAGCACTTGGCGCAGGTAGCGGACATGGACACGCAGGGCGGTGGCGGCGCTGCGGGGGGCGTCTCCTTGCCAGAGCTCGTCGATCAGTTGCTCGGCCGCGATCGGCTGGTTCGGGCGGATCGACAACAGGGCGAGGAGCTGACGACGTTTCGCGCCGCGAACTTCTACCGTCGTCCCGTCGCGGCGTACCTCGACTGGACCGAGGATCCGTAGTTCCACCTCGCCCCCCGCGCCGGGCCCGTCAGCCCACGGTACACCGGCCCACCTCGTCATCGCCCGGTGGGTTTACCGGACGTTTACGGCGTTGGCGTACAACCGGACGAGCGGACTTCGTTTCGACGTCGGCCCGCGTCCGATGGCACGTCAGCGACGTGCAAGGAGGTCAGGGCACGTGCATGCGATGTCGGTGACTGGCTGGGGGGCTGTGCAATGAGTCCGAACGACGACGTGCTCGTACAAGCGGTCAACAGTGCGTTCGCGGATCCGAACTTCCGGGCCAGCGTCCAACAGTTGCACGCCGAGAACTCCCCGCTCGTCGACATGGTCGAAGCGCTCGGACTCGACGACGACATGTCCGCCCAGATCCGCCAGATTTTGGAGGGGCTCTCCGCCGATGTCGTCGCCGGCATCCGGGCCGCGACGTTGGCGATGCTCGACACGACGACCCACCAGATGCCGCTGGCCTGTTCGGTCACGAACGCCCAGCTCGTCGCCGGGACAGCCGTCGAGGTGTCCGTCGCGGTCGTCGGCGGCGCCCAAGTCATTCAGGTTCAGCCCACAAACCGTGGCTAGAGGCCGGTCGGTGGGCGGTCGCCGAGGAGGTAGACGTGAGCGCACGACACCACCGCTATCGGACTCCGAGGACACCGGTTCGGGTCCACGGCGCCGCGACCGTTGACCGGTATCTGCGCCTCCTCGACGATGTTGGAGACATCGACCTCGTCCATTTCGACGACCTCGAAGTTGAGTTCATCACCGTCGCACGAAGATTCGCACAGGAGTCGGGCGTGACCTACGCCGCCTGGCGAGATGTTGGCGTCTCAGCCCGTGTGCTCGCGCAGGCCGGCATCATCGACGCGTAACGTCGTCGTGCTCATGGTCGCCGTCGTGGTCTTCGAACGCGACGCTGTCGTCTCGCCGATGTCGGCCACCCTTTGAGGACTCGTCGGCGCCGTGCCGGATTATCCGACCTCGAGGTCCAGCGTGTTTCCGCCCGCGCCGATGGTCATGCCGATATCTGGCCCGCGGATCGTCGATCTCCACGCGTCGGACACTGCGGGGACGGCGGTCGCAGGTCGCGGCAGGCGCCATATTCGGCGAGTCGGATCCGACGTTCACGAAGGTGCAGATCGGCGCATTTCAAGTCGGCCGGCTGCTCTCAATCACGAACGAGGTGCTCGAGGAGACCGCGATCGTCACCCGTGTCGGTCCGGGCTGACGCGCCACCTTTACAACATGAGGGAAGGCCATGACGGCACCGACATCTGACCTTGACGGCAACCGGATCGATTCTCACGTCCGATGGACGTTCGGTGTCTGTGCGCAACGACCCGAAGTCACCCTCGCGCTCCGCCAGACGACGGCTGACCGGCGCGACCATCTGGCGACCTGAACGACCCACAAGAGCGAGCCCGTCATCGAACACCGATTCCGCCGCACCGCGTCACGCGCAAAGACATTCCCCGCCACCCCCACACATCGGCATCAGCCACGACACTCCTGAGCAGCATTGATTCGGGCCCGTACGACGCCGGTTGAGCAGACACCGGGTCCGACGACAGGGAGATGGTCGATATGCGCCAGGAAAGCCCTCCGCCAACAGAACGGTCGCACCGGGGCTCATCGCGCATCATCAGTCCGCCGGCGACGGACGACCGCCAGAGCAGTACTTCCGCGTCTCGGCATCAGTTCGCGGACGTCCTGCGAGCGGCGCCGACCGGCACCGTCGACCCGGACATCGACCCCGACGACGTGTTCGACATCATGCGCGGCGCGATCGTGGCCCATACCATCGTCCCGACCATCGCCGCTCGGCACGCACCGATCGAACGCACCATCGACCTGCTAATCCGCATGGTGCGGCTCAACTCGTAAGACATCCCACGGCCCGCAGCCCTCGATTCTTCACGCCTCCGTGAGCGATGAGCGCAGCCGTACGCCGATGCGCTCGAATGCGAGGGCGGCGGCCGGTAAACCGAAGTTCACGAACACGCAGGGCTGTCCGGGCTAAGACGAGGGATGGAAGCGTCACCTCGCTGGGTGTGCGATCGTGCCGCGTGATCGCCGCCCTCTGGTGATCTTCACCGAGATGGTGGTCGGCGTGATCGGTATCGAAGCGGTGTTGCTGGTGACGCTCAGCGAATAGGTGCCGGCCGCGAGCGTTTTCGACGTCGAGACCAGGGTATTGAACGTCTTCGCTCTCGAGCTGTAGGTCGCCTTGACGCTCGCACCGCCGCTGAACGACACGTGCAAGTTCGCGGTCTCGGCGATCGCGTCGGGGATCGGCTTGCCGTTCGCGTCGACAAGCGCGAAGGAGATCCGGATCGGCCGTCCGCGCGGGATGGAAGCGTTTCCGGGCAGGTACATCTTGACCGACGCCGCGACGCTGTACGGGCACGTCACTCCGGTCGAGTTCCCGGCCCCGTCATTGCCGGTGAGTTGCACGCTCCTCGTGCCGAGGTTTGCGGTGTTGACGTTGCCGGTTACCGATGCCGCGACCGGCCCGGAACCGGGAGCAGGATCAGAAACACCCGCGGTCACCGTCTGGCCCGACTGGTCCAACACGAAATGCGGTTGCGGCGCCGGGCAGGTAACGGTCGGGGCAACGCTGTCCAACATGACCGTCAAGGTCGTTGCCGGCGTCGACGTGTTGTTGGCAGCGTCGGTAGCCGTGCAAGAGATGACAGTGGAGCCCTGCGCCGAGATCGAGAACCTGCCCGACGCAGTCGGACTTGTCCCGACACCGACCGGAGCCGAAAGCGTGAGCGGTTGCGGGCCGGCACCGTTCAAGGCTGCTGTGCACGCAATCGACGCGATGTCGCTGTTTCCTGTGGTCGTGTCGTTTGCGGTCACCGACCCGTTTACGGGACCGGTCTTGAACCAACCGTTCGTCCCGTCCGGCGTCCCGGCGTTCGGTGACGACAACGCGACGGAAACGGTCGGCGCCTGGTCGTCGACCACGACGGGGTGCGTAGCCCACGAGATCACGATCGACCCGTTACCGCCCATCGCCATCGGCTGTGCGAAGGAGGGATCCGTCGAACTCTGAGCAGCCCCGCCACCGTTACCCGCAGCGGCGTAACCCGTACCGTTCGGGTCGATGCTGCCCCCCGCACCGCCCGAGGCGCCACCGCCGTAACCACCGCCGCCACCCGGGTACGCGGCGGCAGGAAAACTCGGGGTCCAGCCGATATTGCCGCAATTAGTCCGGTCGCAGCCGCGGACGCCGTTGGGGCCGCCGCCTCCTGGGCTGCTGTCTCCGACGCCGTCGCCGCTGCCATCCGCATTAGTGCCAGCGTCGCCCCCGTTAGGCCCGCCGCCACCACCGCCGGCGATGATCCGATGACTTGTCGTCGGGTCAATGGCGCTGCCGTCGCCGCCGCCGCCCTCCCAGTTGCCGTCAGACGGGGGGGTGGTCAACGTGGACAACCCACCGCCGCCGATGAACAGACTCAGCACCGAAAGTCCGCTGACATCAAGTGCCGTCGTGACTCGGGCGCCGCTACCGCCGGTTCCGCCGGTTCCGCCCGCGCCACCCGCACCCACCACGACAACACTTACCGACGAGACGCCCGGCGGGACAGCAAACGTGTCCGAACCGACCGTCGTATATGTGCACGAGTCCGTGCCGTTGAACGCACCGGTCGCACCGCACGGATTCGAGGCTCCGGCCGGCAATACCGACCCGGCGGCCCCACCCAAACCCGCCACCACGGCTACCACAACCAGAATCGACAAACGACGCACCGACGCCCCCCACCCGTGTGACACAGCTCGCCGCCACCCACCCGTAGCGGACGAAACGTCACGATACTTGCACCTAACGCCCGAATCCACCTCTCATTCCGGGACAGTCAGGAACTTTGAGGTCGCCCACGAAAAATCTGACAGTCCCCTCACCAGCTGCTCGAGCTGATCGACTCGGTCTGTCAGATTCTTTGTGGGCAGAAAATCTGACCGAACCCCTCGCCAGTTCGGTGTCTACCCTCTCCGATGTTTCGGTGGAGTGGGCGGGGTCGACGTGCACGTGAGCGGTGCATGGTCTGGCACGAGGCTGATGTGCACGCCGCCTCCGTTAGAAATGCGGAAGTAGCCGATGCTCAGCTTCTCGCCCGCGGGTATCGCCGAGGGAGTGACCGTCGTGATGGACGCCGCGACCTCGCAGGCCGGACGGATTCGAACGCATCTGTTCATGCGCTCAGGGCGCGAGTCGTCTCGGGGTTCTACGTTTGTGCCATGCGACAGCGAGGGTTGCGGTTCGTGCCGTACGACACCATGGGCGGCGCCGCGAATGTCATCGTCGACGGCGCGCCGACCGACGGGACGGTACTCAGCCTGTCGCACTGGCCGCACGCGGTCGCCCCGCACGGGTTGCAGGCCGACCTTTCCGCCCAGATGGCGATCGCTTACCTCGACCGGTTCGATCTGCACGGCTCAGCCGAGATGGTGTCGAACAACCATTTCGACCAAGACGGCCTGATGTCGGTGTATGCGCTCGTCAACCCGGACGCAGTGTCGGCTCGGCGTGACCTGCTCATCGACATCGCGGCGGCGGGCGACTTCGCGACCTACACGTCACGTGACGCGGCGCGTGTGTCGATGACGATCGCGGCGTTCGCCGACGCTGATCGTTCGCCGGTCGCGTTCGGCGACGACGACCGTCCCGGCGCGTTGTACGAAGAGCTGCTGGGCCGGTTCCCCGAGCTGATCGACCATCCGGATCGCTTCCGCTCGCTATGGGCCGAAGAGGACGACACGTTGAGCGCGAGCGAGGCGCTGGTGCAGTCGGGCCGGGTGCACATCGAAGAAGATGCCGAACTCGATCTCGCGGTGTTGTTGATTCCGCCGGGAGCGCCGCAGGCCGGCGGTCACCGTTTCGGCGGCATGTGGGTCGATGGGCTGCATCCCATGGCGATCAACAACGCGACCGACCAGTTCGCGGTGCTGTGCGTGCGCGGCGGCCATTACGAGTTCACGTACCGTTACGAGAGCTGGGTGCAATACCAGTCGCGTCGTCCTCGCCCTCGCGTGGATCTGGCGCCGTTCGCGGCGGAGCTCACCGAAGCAGAACCCGGTGCGGCACGTTGGATCTTCGAAGGCGCCGAGACGCTGAGTCCCAGGCTCTATCTCGCCGGCGCCGACGACAGCCACATCGAGTTTGAGACGTTCCGAACCGGTCTAGAAGCCCAGCTTCGACACGCGCCGCCGGCGTGGGATCCGTACACGTGACCGCAACGGGTCGCGCTTTCGTGTGGACCCGCACATCGGTGACGGTCATGGTCGTCGTCGGGTTGGCGGCCTGCTCGTCGGCTTCGCATACCGCCAAAGCGACGTCGCCGACCACGACGAGCGTCGCGTCGACCGCCGGGACGGTCGCGATGCCGGCGAATCTGGAGGTCGTGCACGTCAGTCCGGTCGCGGCGCAGACGATCGACGGTTTTGGTGCTTCGGGCGCGTGGTGGCCGATCGACCTTGCGAAGTTCCCGACCGGCGTGCAACGCGACGTCGCGCAGATGCTGTTCTCGCCGGACGGTATCGAACTGTCCGGCTACCGCTACAACATCGGCGGCGGCGGGATCGGTGTGAACACACCGGACAGGGCTCCGAAACAGTTCAGCGCGGACGCGGCCGGGCTGACGTTCTTACGGTTCGCGAATGCGGCGCACGTGCCTGTCTTGACCGGGTTCGTCAACAGTGCACCGCCGCAGTTCTCCACCAACGGAAAATCGTGCGGTGGCGATTTGAAGCCCGGGATGGAAGACGCATACGCGAACTATCTCGTTGGTGTCGTCCGTGCCTTGCACGACCGTGACCACATCACGTTGGGGTACGTCAGCCCGATGAACGAGCCGGACAACTCGTTTTCCAGTTGCGGCCAAGAAGGGATGCAAGTTCCGGTGTCGCAACGTGCCGCGGTCGTCGTGGCGCTCGGGCGGGACCTGGCCGCCGACGCACCGTACGCGAAGGTCATCGCCGACGAAACGACCGCCGACGCGATCCTCGCCGACGAGGCACCACAGTGGCTGGCCGTGCCGGGCGCGGCGCACGACGTCGCGGCGATCGCACACCACACCTACGACTTCCCGACCGATGCGATCAGAAAGCTCCTTCCCCCCATCGCGAAACGGTTCGGGCTGCCGACCTGGATGACCGAAATCTGCTGTTACAAAGGTTCGGGCGGTGTCGCGTCGAGCTTCGGCGCCGAATATGACCCGACCATGACGCAGGGCTTCTGGCTCGCCGACCAGATCGACGCCGACCTCACTGTGGCGGGCGACAGCGCCTGGTATTGGTGGACTGCGCTGTCACCGGCGCTCGGCTGCGATCCCGAAACTGATCCGGCATGCCCGACCCGCGTGAACACCGAAGGGTTCAACGACGGCTTGCTCTACTACGACCAGCACGGTCCGGCCGACGGCGACACGAGCATCTTTACGACCAAACGTTTCTTCGTCCTCGGCCAGTTCAGCCGCTACGTACGGCCCGGCGCGGTGCGTCACGACGTGTCGGTACCTGCCGGCGTGCACGCGATGGCGTTCGCGCACGCCAACGAGTGGACCGTGATCATGTGGAACGAGTCGACGTCGTCGAAGACGTTTGGGCTGGACCTGCCCGGCCCGGCCGTCACCGCGACCGGCTCGGTGATCACGAACCGGGCGGCCAACCTGGCCGAGGCGCCGCCGCCGCGCCGAACCGCGACCGGCACGTGGCTCGTGCAGCTGCCCGCGTCGACGATCGCGACCGACACGTTCGTGTCGGCGGTCGCGCCATGAGGTCGGGACCCGCCCCTCGGTGCCGCCGAACGCCGGCGGCCGACATCGCATGTCGGCGGACGGGACGGCGCCGACACGGCCTCAGGTGGTGACGTCTTGCACCCGACGTGTTGCACCCACGGCACGATTTGGTGTCGTGGACGTACCCGACCGGACGGCGCGCCGTCGAGTTCGGCGTTGATCATGTCCTGAACTGCGCGATGGTTACGGCACAAAGACGACTTTGATGGCGTGCGAATTGCCGCGGTCGATGGCAGTTTCGACGGCTTGGCGGTAGTCGTCGAGGGCGAACTGGTGGGTGACGACGACGTCGTGTGGGAGCAGTCCGGCGGCGAGCACGTCGAGTGCACGGTCAACCGAATGGCGGTCGGGGCCGCCGGCGAGGCCGGGCGCGGATCCGGCGTCGACGGTGTGGTCGATAGAACCGACGAGGGCGGCTTCTTTGTACCAGACGGGGGTCAGGTCGACTTCGCTGACCCCGGCCGCGCCCAACAGGAGCACCGTCCCGCGGTGTGCGACGGCACGTAACGCTTCGGTCACCGATTGGGGTGCGCCGACGGCTTCGACGACGTACGGGAAGCCGCCCATCAACATGACGTCGGCTTTGCGCCCGACGACGCGTGCGCCGCTGAGCTGCGCGAGCGTTTCGAAATGGCTGGCGGTGCCGTCGGTTTGGACGACATGGTCGGCGCCGCACGCGGCGGCCGCGGCGGCCTGATGGTCGTACCGGGCGAGGACCGTCACCGGACATGCCGGGAACAGTCCTTTCAGCGCGGCGAGTGTCGCGAGGCCGATGATGCCGGCACCGACGACGAGGACGGGGTCACCGTCGTGCGGTGGGGAGCGAAGCAGTCCGTGGCAGGCGATCGAGACCGGCTCGTGCAGGCTCGCGGCGTGGTCGGGTACCGAGTCGGGAATGGGATGCAGCATCGAGGTGTGTGCGAGCACCTGTTCGGCCCATCCGCCGCCGAGATCTTTGGTGAAGCCGAGCGTGCGTCCGCCGCTGACTTTGCGGCTGTCGAGCTCGAGGCACGACGACGTCCATCCTCGTGCGCAGTTGACGCACAGCGGATCGATCCCGCGTGCCACGCACGGGATACACGGATCGATTGCGACCCGTGTCCCCAACGGGCAACGACATTCCGGTCCAGTTTCGATGACCCGTCCGGCGATCTCGTGGCCGAGTATGAACGGGAACGCGCCTGCCAGCGAGAACAGCGTCGGTGTCGGTCCGACGTTGTGGGTGAAGATATGGAGGTCGCTTCCGCAGATCCCGCCGACGGTGACCGCGACCCGCGCCCATGCCGGGCCGGGCAGCGCCGGTTCGTTCACCTCGACGAGCGACGCCGGGAAGTCAGGATCGGCCATGTCGAACTGCACGGCGCGCACACCGGCAAGCGTATCGAGGGTCGCGGATTGCTACCCGGGCGCGGCGGTACGGCCTTCGGAGGCCTCGCAGACGGTCGTTAAAGTTCCCGTTGTGCGGGTCTCGGACGCGGCGCTCGACGAAGTGCGCGAGCAAGGTTTTGTCGTCGTGGAAGGTTTCCTCACCGCGGCGGAGCTCGCGGCCGCGCAAGCGGCGCTGTGGCTGCATTTCCCCAAACCTGACGAATATTTCGCCGATCCCGCGTCGTTTGCGCGGTATGCGGCAAGCCAGTTCGCCGGTGTCGAGGAGTTCCCGTACCGGTCGTGGGACCTGAACCGTTTGGCGTTCCATCCCGATCTTGTCGACGCGGCCGAACGTTTCCTCGCCACCGCGGAACTGCATCTGTATAAGGTCGAACTGTGGGCGAAGTACTCGGGCGCGGTCGACTACGACCAGCCCCTGCACCGCGATTACGGAAGCCACAGCTTGGTGGTGCCACGCCTCGACGGCCGCTACCAGCAGCTGACGACGTTCATTTTCCTTTCTGACGTCACCGGCGTTGACGGCCCGACCCGCATTGTTCCGTACCCGTGCGGCAAGGACATTCCGTTCACGCCGCTGTACGGCGACTTCGCGACGGTCACCGACGCGGAGGTGCCGGCGACGGGACCGGCGGGAAGTCTGCTGGTCTACCGGACCGACATCTTGCACCGCGGCTCGAACTTCACTGCCGCCCGACGCGCCCGGTTCTCGTTACTGGCCGACTTTCAGGCCCGAGGGACGACCTGGGGCGGCAAGATGGCATGGCCGAAGCAGTCACCCGAACGGTGGGCGAAGCTCATGCCGCAGTGCAGCGTCCGGGAACGTGACCTGTTCGGCTTCCCCCGGCCTGGCGACGCCTACTGGAACGAACAGACCGTGACTGACGTCGCGGCCCGTTACCCCGGCATCGACATGGCACCGTATCGGCAGTGACCGACCGGGAAGGTTTCGACCAGGTCGCACTGGCTGACCTGCGCGACGTCTTGTCGGGCCATGTCGAGCGAGGCGCGTTGCCCGGACTGATCGCGTTGGTGGCCCGCCACGATCACGTGCACGTCGACGTGCTCGGTACCAACGCGGTCGGTGACCGTGCGCCAATGCCACGCGATGCGATCTTCCGGATCGCGTCGCTGACGAAGCCGATCACCGCCGCGGCGACGATGATCCTCGTCGACGATGGCGTGTTGGCGCTCGACGATCCGATCGACGACCTCTGTCCGGAGTTGGCGAACCGTCGGGTGCTGGCCAGCATCGACGCACCGTTGCATGACACCGTCCCGGCGCGGCGTGCCATCACCGTCGAAGATCTCCTCACGTTCCGGTGCGGTTTCGGCGCGGTGATGGCACGGCGCGGCACGTATCCGATCCAGGTCGCCGAAGCCGAACTGCAGCTCGCGACGCTCGGCGCGCCGTGGCCGCCGACGCCACACTCCCCCGACGCGTGGATCGAACGGTTGGGAAGCTTGCCGCTCATGGATCAGCCCGGCGAGACATGGATGTACAACACCGGCGCGCAGGTGCTCGGCGTGCTGATCGAACGAGCCGCCGGCCGGCCGTTGGAGACGTTCCTTCGGGAACGGCTGTTCGGACCGTTAGGGATGACCGACACCGCGTTCAGTGTCTCGTCCGGCCAACGCGACCGGTTCACGACCGCGTACGCGCCCGATCCGGTTTCGGGCACGTTGCGGATCCTCGACCGTGTCGATGACAGCTTCTGGTCCGCGCCGCCCGCGTTGGCGAACGCGGCAGGTTGGCTGGTTTCGACCATCGACGATTTTTGGGCGTTCGTGCAGATGCTGGTCAACGACGGCACCCACGCCGGCGAACGCATCCTCACGCACGGGTCGGTCGCGCAGATGACCACCGATCACCTCACCGCTTCGCAACGTGCGCACGCTTCGACGTTCCTGGCCGGTGCCGGCTGGGGATTCTGCATGGCCGCACCCGCAGCCGACGGGACCGCCTCCGCGCCGGGCGGGTTCGGCTGGGATGGCGGCACCGGCACGACGTGGCGGTCGAACCTGGCCCACGACCTGACCGGGATCTTGTTCACCCAACGGGCGATGACGAGCCCGCAACCGCCGGAAGTCTTCACCGACTTCTGGCGCGGCGTCGCCAGCTGCGTGCGCTGAGCACCGCGTTGGGGGGTGCGCGCAAGCTGGCCGCACACCCCCCATTGCGATGATCCCTTCAGCGGGGGTAGCGAAGGGACCGAGTGCGGCGTGAGCGCGTCATCCGGGCGCAACACCACCGCACCCTTCCTCCCGGGGCGGGGGCCATCAGGAGGGAGGAGGGTAAAGCGAGATTTTGCCGATACTCCGTCGGCAGGCGTTCATACTGCTCGCGATGTCAACCAGAGTCACGCGATGATCCTGTAAACACGGTTCTCATAGCGGCCGATTCGGCCAAAACTACACGTCTTATTTCTGCAAACATCGCGATATCCGCAGCCGATCTCACGGTCGGTGACGATCACGTTCGGGGCGCGACGCGCATGTCGAAATCGTCGGCCGTTTCGGGCCGATTGGCGTCGCTGATGAGCTGCGCGACGCTGCGGGCGGCGTCTTCGGGCGGTATCCCCATACGCGACGCGAGATCGACAAGGTCGCGCGCGTCGGCGGCGTCTGCTCGCGGGAACCGGTCAGAGTGGCGACGGAAACGACGCATGCGTCGACCTTTTTCGGGGTACCGCGATCTTCGAGACGATCGAACGCTCGGCACACGACCGCGGCACGACGGGGGGGAGAAGTGCTGCGCAACAAATTTACCATCTCGCGGCGGCCGCCGCTGTGCACCTCCGCGTTAGTGCACCACCACCACGAGCGTCACGACCACACTGTGGCGCAATGTGCCGCTCACGGCCCGGAAATGTAAAGAATGTGTACCGGGCGGATCGTTGGTGGATGTGGTGATGAAGATGGTCAGCGATCCGGACGCGTTCGTCCGGGCCGCCCACGACGAAACCCGCGCAGCCCGATGGTCGCCGGAGGCGACCATGTCGCCGGCCGCCAAGCCCGATACCGACAGCCGCACCGCGCCGCGGAACGAACCGGACCGCGTGAACGTGACGGTGTATCGGACCTGTTCGCCGCGCGCCACGGTCTGTTTCGTCGCCGAAACCCGCATCGAGAAGTCGTTCACAGAAACGGTCAGCGTGGCGCGGTGGGTGACCGACCCGACGGTCGCGGTGACCGTCACGGTGTAGGTCCCGCCCTTGTGTGCGGCGACCGTCAGCGTCGACGTGTCCGGTGTCGTGCCGAGCGCGAACGAGTCCGGCGCGATTGCGGTCGAAAGCCCGACGCTCGGATGCGCAGAAGCCGACAAGATGACCTCGCCGGAGCTCCCGGTCGCCGGAGTGACCGTCACCGCGGTCTGCGCCGACATGCCGGGCCGTAACGGGGTCGACAGCGGCGCGGCCGACAGCGAGAAGTTGGTGCTGGTGGCGTTCGGTGCCGCGAACGCGTTCGCCGTGTTGGGGGTCCCGAGTCCGGTCGGGCCGTCGTAGCCCGCCTCGGCGTTGCAGAAGTAGGCGGTGGCGCTCGGGCAGGTCCCGTTGCTGCCCGACACGATGTCGTTCAATGCGCTGGGATCCGCGTACGGGTACGAGTTCATCGGCGCGTCCGACGGCGCGTTCCCCGCGAGCGCGTACATCGCGCCGATGATCGGCGACGCGGCACTCGTCCCGCCGTACACGACCCACCCGCTGTCGGCAGTGTCGTACACCCACACGCCGGTGTTCGGATCGGCCTCCGCGGACACGTCGGCCACCATACGGTTGGCGCAACCGGTGTCGGTCTGCCACGCCGGTTTCGGTTCATATGCGCTGCATCCGCTACCGGTCCCTGACCAGACCGTTTCGGTCGCGTCGCGGGTACCGCCCGCGGTCACTTGATCGAGACTCGTGCCGCCCACCGCGACGACGTCAGGCGACGCGGCCGGATATTCGACCCCGAAGCCGGCGTCGCCGGCGCTGGCGACGATCGCGACGCCGGGATGGTCGTAGGACGAATCGAAGTACGTCTCGTCCGAGAACTCCGGCCCGCCGTAACTGTTGCTGACCACGTTGGCGCCGAGCGTCACCGCCTCGTCGACCGCGACGGCGAGGTCGGACGTCGAGTTGGTGGTCGCTTCGACCAACAAGATGTGGCAGTTCGGGCACAACGCGCTGACCATGTCGACGTCGAGCGAAATTTCGTTGCCCCAATCGGCGTTCGCGGCGGGATAGGTCGTCCCGCCGGTTTCGTTGACCTTGGAGAAACAGCCGTTGGCGGTCGTGCAGGCCGACAGTCCGAAATGCGCCCGGTAGGCGGCCAGGTCGCTTTCGGCGGCCGGGTCGTCGTACGCGTCGACGATCGCGACGGTCTGTCCGGTCCCGTTCGTGGCCGACGGCGCGTTGTACGCCGACTGCAGGTAGGCGGGGCTGTACGCCCCGTCGTCGCCGTCGGCGTTCGGCGCGGTGTTGGCGTTTTGGTCGAACGGGCTGGCGGGAACGATGTCTTTGCCGAGCAGGTCGGTGCGCAGGCGTGCGTCGCAGTGCGCGTAGCCGGCCGGGACGGTCTCGGAGCAGATGTTGACGTCGACTTCGCCGTGGCTGCCGCGGTGCAGGTAATGGCCCGGTCCGTTCAGCGCGCTGGCCACCTCGGCCGTGTTGGTGGCCGGTGTCGCCTGAGCGGGCGCCGCGAGCCCGACGATCAACCACAATGCTGTCGACGCGACAACGACGCGTCCTGCGATTCGCGTCATTTCGTACCCCCCGCGTTCTACACTTTCTCGCCGCCGAACCCCTAGCCCCGAAGGCGGTCCGCGACTCACCGCCGATTTCGGCCGATCATGGTGCGGACCCCTCGAGTTGCACGTTTCTGTCGACCGCAGTCCAGAACGACTTGAGTGCCGGCCGGCCCGACAGTTGGAGACACGAATGAGCGAACGGACCTACCTGGGCTTCCTTCCCTGGATCGTCTTCGCGGTGGTGAGCCGCGGGTCGTTGGAAGGCGTCGCGTGGGGGAGCATCGCGGCGGTGCTCACCGCGGCGGCGATTACTGGCGCGTCGGCTCGGAACCGGTCGGTGAAAGAGCTCGAGATTTTCTCGCTGGCACTGTTCGTCGTGCTCGCGGTCGCCAGCGTCTTCAACCAGCATGATCCGCAGGGCTTTTTGCAGCGCTACCACAACGGTCTGGCCATGGGGGCGCTCGCGTGCTTTGCGGTGGCGTCGCTCGCGTTCGAGCCGTTCACCGGGCAGTACGCACGCGAGCTCGTGCAACGCAAATACTGGAACACCAGGCGTTTCAACCAGGCCAACGTCGAACTGACGTTGATGTGGGCGGTCGTGTTCGTCGCGATCGCGGCGTCGCAGTTCGCGGCCGGGGCGATCGAGACGCGGTTCGGCGCCACGATCTTCAACTGGATCCTGCCCGTCGGCCTCGGTGTGGCCGGCATCCGCCAAGCGACGCTGCGTTGGAGCGACCAGTTCGACGGGGAGTCGATGGGTCTCGACGCCATGCTCAACCTGGGCGAACTCTGGGACGGCCCCTGAGGCCACCCCTCACGCGCCCGAACGCCCGGCGCGGCGGGCGGCGCCGGGGCGGACCTTCCCTCCCTGACCGGCCCTCCCCTGACCGGCCCTCCCGGACCGGCGAGAACGGCTAACAGTTCGTCTGCCTAACCATTCGGTATCCTTACGGCGTGACCGGCGCCGACCCTTCCGCTGACGTCGCCCGCGCCCGGGCGGTGCGCGGCCTCGCGCTCGCCGCCCGCTCCCTCGAACACGCCGCCGGCGACCTCACCCTCGCCCAGTACCGGGTGCTGGCCTTCGTCGCGGCCGGGACCGAACGTTCGTCGTTGGTGGCCGAAGGCCTGGCGCTGGCGAAACCGACGGTGACCGCGGCGGTCGACGGACTGGTCGAACGCAAGCTGCTCACCCGCGAAGCCGTCGCCGGTGACCGCCGATCGTTGCGGCTCGCGGTGACCGCGGCCGGCGCGGCGGCGCTGCACGCCGCGGAACGTTCGATGGGTGAACGTCTCGATCGGGTGCTCGAGTTCGCCGTCGACCGCGACGCGTTGCTGGGCGCGCTGTGCGACCTCGACGACGCGATCGTCGATCGGATGCAGTCGCGGCTTCGGCACGGGAGCCGCACGTGACGACGACGACCGAGACGATCTCCCCGCCCCGTCCCGAACCGGAACCGGTCCCGGTGACCGCGCCCGACGGAGCGAAGGCGCAGGGATGGATACGACGGCTCATCGGCTACATGAAGCCCCACAAAAAGAACGCCTACATCGCGTTCGGCACTGCGATCGGCGGTCAGCTCATCCAGTCGCTGCTGCCCGTCGTGCAGAAGATCGTGATCGACGACGTCGTCACACCCCATGTCCGCGACGGTGTCCGCCTGCCCCGTGCGCCGCTGGCCGGCTGGCTCACGTTGATGATCCTGATGGGCGTGTTCACGTTCATATTCGCGTACATGCGTCGATTCCGGGGCGGCCGCATCGCGCTCGACGTACAGCACGATTTGCGCACCGCGGTGTTCCGTCAGCTGCAAGCGCTCGACTTCGCAAGTCACGACGAGTTGCAGACCGGTCAGCTCGTGAGCCGGGCCTCATCCGACGTCGCGCTGCTCCAAGGATTCTTGCAGTTCCTTCCGATCGGCGTCGCGAACATCTTGCTGTTCATCGTGTCGTTCGCGGCGATGGTGTGGCTGTCGCCGCTCCTGGCGCTGATCATGCTCGCGGTTGCGCCGTTGTTGCTGTTCACCGCGATGAAGCTGCGCACATCGGTGTTCCCGGCCAGTTGGGACGCCCAGCAAAAGGCCGGCGACGTCGCCAACGTCGTCGAAGAAGACGTCACCGGCGTCCGGGTCGTGAAAGGATTCGGGCAAGAGCAACGCGAACTGGACCGTCTGACCGACCGTTCCCGCGACATGTTCGCGTCGCGGGTCCGGCTCGTGAACATCCAGGCTCGTCTGCAACCCGCGATGCAGACGATCCCCGCGTTCGGTCAAGTCGCGGTGCTCGCACTCGGCGGCTGGCTCGCACTCAACAATCGCATCACCCTGGGGACGTTCCTCGCGTTCTGCACCTACATGCTGTTGATCACGCCGCCGATCCGTCAGCTCGCCGCGATCCTCACCGTTGGGCAGCTCGCCCGGGCCGGCGCCGAACGGATCTACGACCTGCTCGACTCCACCCCGATCGTGCAGAACCTTCCCGGCGCGACCGATCTCGTCGTCTCCGACGCCGAAGTGCGGTTCGAGCACGTGACGTTCGGGTACACGTCGACCGAACCGGTGCTACGCGACTTCGATCTCACCGTCGCGTCGGGCGAGACCGTCGCGCTCGTCGGCAGTTCCGGTTCCGGCAAATCGACCGTCGCGCTGATGCTCCCCCGGTTCTACGACGTGCACGCCGGGAGCATCACGATCGACGGCACCGACGTCCGCGACGTCACGCTCGACTCGCTGCGTCACAACATCGGCGTCGTGTTCGAAGACTCATTCCTGTTCTCCGACTCGATCACAGCCAACATCGGGTTCGGCCGTCCGGACGCCACCTTCGAAGAGATCGAGCACGCGGCCCGTGCGGCCGAGGCACACGAGTTCATCCTCCGTCTCCCCCACGGGTACGACACCATCGTCGGCGAACAAGGACTGACGCTGTCGGGAGGTCAACGCCAGCGGGTCGCGCTCGCACGAGCGCTACTCTCCGATCCGAAGATCTTGCTGCTCGACGACGCGACCTCGTCGGTCGATTCGCGTGTCGAAGAAGAGATCCACGCGACGCTGCGCAAGATCGCGAGCACCCGCACGACGATCCTCATCGCGCACCGCCGTTCGTCGCTGTCGTTGGCGGATCGCATCGTCGTCGTCGACCACGGCGCGGTGCTCGACGTGGGCACCCACGACGAGTTGTGGGCACGCTGCACGCTCTACCGTCTGTTGTTGTCAGGTCCGGGCGGCGACGCCGAAGGGCTCGAAGCGACCGACACCGACTCCGACGTCGACGCCGAACAGGTCGACGGGATCACACCGGCGGCTTGGCGTGGCCTCGACGACGAAGACATCCGCAGCGCCCAGATCGCCGAACGGGCCCGTACCTCGAACCCGGCCGCCGCGGTCCGGGTCGCCGGCGGTGGCGGCGGCGGGATGGGCGGCGGCCCCGGCGGCGGATGGGGCGGCGCGCTCGCTCCGACACCGGCGCTGCTCGCCCAGGTCGACGCGCTCGGCCCCGCGACGGCCGACCCGCACATCGACGTTGCGGTCGAGAGCCGGCCGGCACCCGACTTCAAGTTCATCCATTTCATCCGCCGCTACCGCGGCTGGCTGCTGACCGGCCTGTTGTTGGTGACACTCGACGCGATCTGCACGCTCGCCGGCCCGCTGCTCGTCCGGCACGGCATCGACAGTGGCGTCTCTGCCGTCCCGAAAGACCCCACCGCGATCTGGGCTGCGTCGATCGTGTTCCTGATCGTCACGTTGATCGACTGGTGGCTGATGTGGGCGGAAGCCCGCGTGATGGGCCGCGTCTCCGAACGGATGCTCCACGCCTTGCGGGTGAAGATCTTCGCCCACCTGCAACGGCTCGGCGTCGAATACTACGAACACGAGATGGCGGGCCGCATCATGACCCGCATGACCACCGACATCGACGCGCTGTCGGCGTTGCTGCAGAACGGTCTCGTCAATGCACTCGTGAACCTGGTGACGTTCGTGGGTGTCGGTATCGCGCTCGCCTTTTTGGACCCGAAGCTTGGGCTGATCACCGCGTCGATCCTGCCGCCCCTGATCGTCGCGACGATCTGGTTCCGTTCGGCGTCGTCGCGCGCGTACGGCATCGCACGTGATCGGATCGCCGCGGTCAACGCGAACCTGCAAGAAGGCCTTTCCGGTGTGCGGGTGTCGCAGGCGTTCGTGCGCGAGGAACGCAACCAGGAAGTGTTCACCGAGGTCGCGTCCGGCTACCGCGACGCGCGCGTGCATGCGCAGTGGCTGGTCGCGATCTATTTCCCGTTCGTCGATTTCCTTTCCGACATCGCAACGTGTGTGGTGCTCGGCGCCGGCAGCGTCCTCGTCGCGCATAATTCGCTGACGGTCGGTGAACTGATCGCGTTCTTGCTGTACCTGAACTTGTTCTTCGCGCCGATCCAGCAGCTCTCGCAGGTGTTCGACTCGTACCAGCAGGCCCGAGTCGCGATCGAACGGATCGGTGAGCTGTTGTCCACCCCGACCACGGTTCCGCCGCCCGTCGCGCCGGTCGTGCCGGGCCCGCTGCAAGGCGACGTCGAGTTCACCGACGTGCATTTCAGTTACTCGAGCGCGATCGACGAGGCGCTGCGCGGCGTCGACATGCACATCGTTCCTGGCGAGACGGTCGCGCTCGTCGGCGAGACCGGCGCAGGCAAGAGCACCGTGATGAAGCTCGTCGCCCGGTTCTACGACCCCACGTCCGGTGTCGTGCTGGTCGACGACGTCGCGATCAACCGTTACGACCAGGTCGGTTTCCACCAACAACTCGGTGTCGTTCCGCAAGAGGCGTTCCTGTTTTCGGGCACGATTCGCGACAACATCGCCTACGGCCACCAGCACGCCACCGACGCCGAGGTCGAAGCCGCGGCCCGTGAGGTCGGAGCCCACGACTTCATCGCGTCGCTTCCCGGCGGATATCTCCAGTGGGTGAGCGAACGGGGACGTTCGCTGTCGTCGGGTCAACGGCAGCTCATCGCGCTGGCCCGTGCCCACCTGGTCAACCCGGCGATCCTGCTGCTCGACGAAGCGACCTCCAACCTCGACCTCCAG
>JBKQIY010000139.1:0-4134 GCA_052148155.1 Acidimicrobiia bacterium
CTTCGATGGACGGGGGTAGCTACGAACCGTTCGCTTGGTCCGTAAGAAGCTTCCAGCCCGGCCACGGTGTCGACGAGGTGCCTCCGAAGGATCCGAGGATCGCCCCGGTTCGCGCGTCGACTTCGAAGACGCCCCATCGAAGGTGCTTGCCGTAGTCGTTGCCGAAGGTTGGCGTGTACAGGCCTTGTACCAGTACCGCCCAGATCGCGCGGTTTGCAGGAAGATGCAGCGGGATGCCCGCGACGGAGCCGGTCGCCCGTTCAGCGCTGTAAAGCTCCTCCTCGGTGACGAGTTTCGCCGTCAAGGCCGACCCGTCGGATGCCTGGGCGCTCGCCAGGGCGATCGCAGTCGCTCGGGTTCGTGACACGGGCTGAGGTGCGCCGGATCTCAACGTGGGACTGCTGCTACAACTCGCCGCCAACAGGAGGACAATCCAAGCCAACCGCTTCACGGTACGAAGGTACCCACCTTCTTTGGTGATCGGAAACGTCTCGGCACGATCGCCTTGAGGTCGCATGAAGGAAGGCGTCGACTCCCCGAACATTTCCATAGAGCGACTCGACTGTGGCCACGGGTAGGACCGAGGCCAGAAGCGTGCCGTTTGGTGCTTGATTTGCGTTGGCTGCGAACTCCCTGCAGGCAACGTCGACGCCGTGGAACCGGTCGGCCTCAGTCCGCCGCTGGAACAACCGGCGCCGACGAGCGCTGCGACACTCACGTACGCACAGAGTGAGAAGGGTCACATCCCCGCCTCTTCACCGGACCAGTTGGAGGTCGGGTAGGCGAAGAGCACGCCGTTCGTGACACCGATACAGGGTCCGGCGGCGATCGTGACTTGTTGGACGCTGTTCGCAAACGTGATGAAGGAAAACGGAGCACCTGCCGAGCTGCCACAAGGGAACGTGCGAGGCCGGGCTGGCGTGGTCGTGTGCGTGTTCGGCGGTGTGGCGTCGGCGGGGGTGGCGACGCCGTTGACTGGGCTTGATTCGTCGGCTCCGGTTACTTGGGCGGCGGTGGCGTGTTTGACGCCGTCGTCGTGTTTCCTGGCGGGTGTGGGGTTTCCGCCGCAGACGCCGGTGCTCGCGCATTGGGATGGACATGTCTTGTCGGGGAACTTGAGCCCACCCGATGACGCTGCGTTGACCGGCGTGGCGTGTGCGAGTGCCACGACGTGTTTCGCGGTCGGTCAGACGGGCTCGTCGGGGTCGCTCATCGAGCAGTGGGACGGCAGCCGCTGGACCGACGTGACCGGCCCTGTTCGTCCGGGAGCGACCCAAACGCTGTTGTCTGGGGTGACGTGTCCGGCGAGTCGCTTGTGCTTCGCGGTCGGCCAAACGCTCGGCGTCCACGCGGGAGGGAACCTTGTGGAACGGTGGGACGGCAGGCGCTAGGCGATCTTGAAGACTCCGGAGCCCGAGACGAACGGCGACATCGATAGTTGGCTCAATGCTGTCGCGTGCTTGAGCCCCAGAGCATGTTTCGCGGTTGGCTCGATCGACGCGACCAACGATGACGACCCGTTCGTCTTGCGATGGAACGGTACTCAGTGGTCGGTCAGCGCGAACCAAGACGCTGCCGGCGACGACCTGAACTGGCTGCAGGGCGTGTCGTGCGCACGGCCAACGGACTGCGTCGCGGTCGGTCAAGCAGCCAGTGATCTTCCAGGCGTCATGCTCCGAGACCATTGGGACGGCCACGCCTGGACGCTGCTTGTCGGCAACCGGCCCGGCATCTACCTCAACGGCGTGTCGTGTGTGCCGGATGGGCCATGTCTCGCGGTAGGAACCGGCGTGCTCGCGCAGCACTGGAGCGGCACGGCCTGGTCGACCGTCGCCGCTCCTGAGTCGAACCCGTCGTTCGGCGCGGCCGGCGTCACCTGTTTCACCGCGACCGATTGCCTCGCGGTCGCCGGCAACCATCTCGAACATTGGAACGGCACGACCTGGCATGTCGTGGCCGCGTTCTGAGAGGCCTCGCTTTGTCCTGGCAGCTGAGTTGGAATGCGACGGGTGGTGTCACACCGTTCTATCCCGAATTGCGTCGGCGCGCGGAGTTATCGAATGGTCCGATGGCTTGCGAGCGTCGCGGCGCCTCGTGCGGCGACGAGTGTCGAGAACGTAGATGTGGGCGCAACTGCAGTCAGGCTCCACCTTCCTCCGCCTGGCAGTCGTGCGCCGCGTCCTGCGCTCTTGTGGATCCATGGCGGCGGTTACGTCATCGGGAGCGCCGCGATGGACGACGCATTTTGCCGTCGAGGGCGCTACAGCGCCACTTTGCCTCTCGTCATCGTGTGGAGCATCGATACCATTCTGTTGACCTCGACGTCGAATGCCCCTTCAAAGAGCCGCGTTCGGGCGAAGCCGTCAATGAAGTTTCGAGACACGTCGAGCGAACCGTCTGCCGTTCGCTGACAGTTCACCCAACCAATCGCGTCGTGTCCCCAGAACATGGGAAGCGCGTAGTAGCCGAACCGCCGCTTCGCCGCGGGCATGTAGGCCTCGAATCGATACTGCCATTCCCAGAGATGCTCGAAACGCTGTCGATCCCAAACGATCGGATCGAACGGGGCAAGGAACCGAACCTCTCTGGGTTGCTCTGCACCGCGGATGCGGAATCCGGACCCAAAGTCGTGTCGTTCTCGCCGATGTTCCACTGGACCGACAGTCTTGTTGGGTCGGTCGTGGTTGGTGTTGCTCCTTCGGCGGGCGCCACGCCGTCGTGGTCGATTGTGCCGAGCCCGAGCCCTAGTCCCGCCCCGTCGTTGGGGAACACCCTGTATGCGGTGTCATGCGTGACCGCGACGGACTGTTTTGCCGTCGGCGCCACCGACACCTACATCCATGGGGCGGGAGCCAAGACGTTGGTGGAGCGATCGGACGGGACAAGCTGGTCGGTCGTCGCGAGCCCCAATTCAGCCACGGCATTGGGGAGCGAGCTGAATGGGGTGTCCTGCGTGAGCGCGACGGAGTGCGTCGCGGTCGGCGACACCTACACCAACCCCAACCCGCCTTATGGCGGTACTCAGACCGAGACCTTGGTAGAGCAATGGGATGGCATCAGTTGGTCGATCGTCGCGAACCCCAATCCGCTCATCACCAAGGGCGGTGCCTCGCTTCAAGCGGTGTCGTGCTCGACCGCGACGAGCTGCTTCGCGGTTGGCTCCTACGCCACGCCCCCCATCAAGGGCTACATCGTCGGCCACACGTTGGTGGAGCGATGGGACGGGACAAGCTGGTCGATCGTCCCGAGCCCCAACGGCGCCAGCCGACAGAGGCAGTACGTGCCGAGCGACTTGTCGAGCGTTTCGTGCCCGACCGTTCAGTTCTGCGTCGCGGTCGGCCCGGCGTCCAACAGCTACGCACACGGGGTTGCGTTCGTGCAGCGTTGGAACGGGACGCGCTGGTTGAACGACCCGACCGCCGTTCCCGCCGACTTGTGGGCGGTGTCGTGCCCCACTGCAACCAGTTGCCTCGCCGTCGGCACAACAGCGCCCGTTGGCGGTTCAGGGAGTGCAGAGCGATGGGATGGTACGCGTTGGTCAACCGTCCCGACTCGTCGTCCTGATATGTACAACCTGTCATGCGCCAGCGCGACGAACTGCATCGCGGTCGGCGCCAGCCAGACGTACGGATACCCGGGCGAGCAATCGCAGACCGCGGTGGAGCAATGGGACGGCACCGCGTGGACCGTCACGGCGACCCCCAACCCGCACCCCACCTGGCTACGCGCCGTGTCATGCCCCAGCACGACCTACTGCGTCGCGGTCGGGTGGTGGGCGTACAAGGGGGGGGACACTGGTCGAGCAATACACGTCGACAACCGCCCCGCCGCCGATTGTCGGGATAGCCGCGACACCGTCAGGTCTCGGTTCCTGGTTGGTCGCGTCCGACGGCAGCGTCTCCACTGTCGACGACGCACACTTTTACGGTCCGATCGTCCCGCTCGATTTGAACAACCCGATTGTCGGGATCGCCGCGACACCGTCCGGTCACGGATACTGGCTGGTCGCGTCCGACGGCGGGGTCTTCAGTTTTGGTGACGCCCGTTTCTACGGCTCGACCGGCGCGAGGCGTTTGAACAAGCCGATTGTCGGGATGGCCGCGACACCGTCCGGTCACGGATACTGGCTGGTCG
>JBKQIY010000140.1:0-30029 GCA_052148155.1 Acidimicrobiia bacterium
AGATATCCAGCCGTCGCTGCACGGTGACGGATGAGCCTGTAGTCGCGGGTCTGGCTGAGGTCGACTGGTGAGCGCACCGACGGACAAACCGACGGGCGGCCCGCACCGCGACGTGTTGGTCGAGCACGCTGGACCGGTTCGATGACCGGTTGGCCCCACCGACCCGTTCGTGGACCTGCGCGTGACGGGCCGGTGGATCGACGTCGTTGTTGCACGTGCGCCGGCTGCATGGGGCCAAGCGGGACGCGGTCGTGTGTGCCGGGACGCCGACCGCGTCGGGGAAGCGACGGAGGCGAGTTGTCCGAGACTGCGACGGTGGATGTCGAAGACCAACGGCGGACAGCGTCAGCCGTTCGTCGTTGCGGTGAGGAAGCGACCGGCACGCGACGCAACCCGATCCGGTCGGTGCGCCACGGCACGGTGTGCGCTGGCCGCGACCGCCGGCGCGGTAGTACCGTTTCGTTGTCGCCGGGAGCCGTTCGTGCCCTGGACGGCGGAGGTGCCGTGATGGCTGCTTCTCCTGTGCGGATGACCGCTCCTGCTGTGCTCGCGCGCAAAGGTGCCAAACCGCCGCTCGTCATGGTCACGGCGTACGACGCGCCGTCGGCCCGGACCGTCGATGCCGCCGGATCCGACCTGATCCTCGTCGGCGACTCGCTCGCGATGGTCGTGCTCGGATACGACGACACCCTGCAGGTCACGACCGCCGACATGGCCCACCATGTTGGCGCCGTTGCTCGCACGCGTCCGAACGCGCTCGTGGTCGCCGACCTGCCGTGGCTCAGCTACCACGTCAACCGCGAAGAGACGGTCCGCAACGCGGCGTGTCTTATACGCGCGGGAGCGGGCGCGGTGAAACTCGAAGGAGGTTGCAAACGGATCGACGCGGTGAAAGCGATTCTCGACACCGAGATCCCCGTGATGGGTCACATCGGGCTGACGCCGCAATCGATCCATACGCTCGGCGGATTCAAAGTGCAGGGCAAAGAACTCGACGCGGCGTCGGCACTGACCGACGATGCGGTCGCACTCGCCGACGCGGGCTGCTTCGCGATCGTGCTCGAATGCGTGCCCGACGCCGTCGCGCGGATGATCACCGAATCGGTCCCGGTCCCGACGATCGGGATCGGCGCCGGCCGCCACTGCGACGGTCAGGTCCTCGTCTGGCACGACCTGCTCGGCTTCGAAGCCGACGGTCATCGCCGGCCCAAGTTCGTGCGCGTCTACGCAGAATTCGAGCGGGAAGCCACCAACGCGATCGAGCAGTTCTGTGCCGATGTCCGCGCCGGAACGTTCCCGTCGAGCGCCGAGACGTACCACATGACCGACCGGATGGCCGAAGCTCTCGGACTGTACGGAACGTCCGCGCTGGCGTCATCTGAGCTCACCCAAACCTGAGGCGATGTCGACGCGGGCGCGGCTCGCAGTCGCGGGCGCGGTCGCGTTCATGTCGGCGGCCGGGCTCGCGATCGTGGTGGCGTACTGGATCGCCGGCGATCCGCGGGCTTCGCCGCCGCGCGGGCTGCACGAGACGACCGCGGTCGCGCCGTTCGTCGGCTACCGCGAGGTGGGCGTCGCAATCGACGACCGCTGCCGCCGGGTCGTCGTGGCCGACACTCCGACGCGACGGGAACGAGGACTTCGCGGCGTCGGCGGTCTCGGACCGTACGCCGGCATGCTCTTTTCGCAGCCCTCGAACAGCGACACCGCCTTCACCATGGCAGGGGTGACGACCCCACTCGACGTCACCTGGTACTCGGCGAGCGGCTCCGAACTCGACACCGCGCGCATGCGTGCGTGCCCCCACGACCGCGCACGTTGTCCGGTGTACCGAAGCGACGTGACGTACCGGTTCGCGCTCGAGACGCCTCCCGGCGTGCCGGCACCGGCCCATCTTGTGCCCTGCGCATGACATCGGGTGTGCCGCTGTCACAGCCCCTGTGTAGGGTCGGTCCACGAAAGGACGTACGAGGTGATCTGATACCTTCTCCCGGTTCGACAACCGAGCATTTCTGCCCCTCCGGCCGTGCGACACGCCTGAGTCCGTGGGGGCCCGCAGCGGATGCTGCGGTCCGAAGGAGGCCAGGGCCTGATGCCCGAAGCGTTGCGACCCTACGAGGTCATGATCATCCTCGATGCGGACCTGGACGAGGAGACGATCCGAGCAGCAGTCGAGCGGTGGCTGACCCTCATTGAGTCCGGCGGGGCCGAACGTGGCCACGTCGACTTCTGGGGCAAGCGCCGTCTCGCCTATGAAATCAACCGTAAAGTCGACGGCTACTACGTGGTCTTCCAGGCCCGTTCCGAGCCGGCACCGATGGTTGACCTGCACCGGGTGCTCTCCCTCGCAGATGAGGTCATCCGACACAAGGTTCTGCGCATCCCGGCCAAGGTCTACGGACCGGCCCGGGTCGCGGGCCCCACAGCGGACCGTGCATAGGGAGCCCACATGGCATCAGACACCAACACCATCACGATCTCCGGCAACATCACCCGGGATCCCGAAATGCGCTACACGCCGAGCGGCGTGTCCAAGGTCACGTTCGGTGTGGCCGTCAACCGCTCGTGGCGGAACCAGCAGACCCAAGAGTGGGACGAACAGACCAGCTTCTTCAACGTCGTCGCGTGGCGACAGCTCGCCGAAAATGTCGGTGCGTCGCTCGCCAAAGGGGCCCGCGTCGTCGTGAGCGGCCGGCTCGAGCAACGCAGCTGGGAGACCGAGCAGGGCGAGAAGCGAACGATCGTCGAGATCGTCGCCGACGATGTCGCCGCGAGCTTGCGGTTCGCGACCGCAGAGGTGCACCGGGTGGAACGCAGCGGGCCAAGCGACGCAGGCTCCGCGCCACGTCCGGCGCCGGTGACGTCCGGCGCCGGTTCGGGCGCAAACGACGAGTACGGCGAAGAGCCGTTCTAAAGGACGAAGATGCCGCAACGTCGCGAGAAGAAGAGTCCCTCGGCGAAGGATCGCCGGCCGATCAAGAAGAAAACGTCGATCCTCAACTCCGAAAGCATCGCCTGGATCGACTACAAGGATGTCAACCTGCTGCGGCGTTTCATGTCGGAGCGAGCCAAGATCCGAGCCCGGCGGGTCACCGGCAACGATCAACAGCAGCAGGCCGCGGTCGCGAAAGCGATCAAGCTCGCCCGCGAGATGGCCTTGCTGCCGTACAGCGTCCGCCAGGTCACCCAACGTTCCAAAGGCCGCCGAGACCGAGGCGACCGAGGCGACCGCGGCGAGTTGCGGCTGCCGTCGAGCGCTCCGTCGACGCCGTCCGCGTCGACACCGAGCGCAGACTTCGACGACACCGCCGATCTGCTCGACACACCCGAAGCCGACTTCGACGTCCTCGAGTCGCTCGACGGCGAAGTGATGAACGGCGCCGGCGAAGTGTCCGGGTTCGGCACCGACATCGAGGACGACGCCTGATGAAAATCGTGCTCCGCGCCGACGTCGAACACGTCGGCCAAAAAGGCGACATCGTCGACGTCGCTGACGGTTACGCCCGCAACTTCTTGGTGCCGCGAGGCCTCGCGTTGCGCGCCACGTCAGGTATTCAAAAACAGGCCGACGCCATGCGCCGAAGTCGCGACGCCCGCGACCGCCACGCCCGCGAAGCCGCGCAAGCCATCGCCGATCAGCTCGCGCCGACCGTTCGAATCGAAGCGCGCGCCGGGGAGGGCGGTCGGCTGTTCGGATCAGTCACATCGTCCGACGTCGCGGCCGCGGTCAAAGCCCAACTCGGGGTCGAGGTCGATCGTCGGGACATCGCGCTCGATGAGCCGCTCAAGGACCTCGGCATCGCCGAGCTGGTCGTTCGTCTCCATCGGGACGTGAGCGCAACCCTGCGGGTCGAGGTCGTCTCGAGCTGAGAGCAACCTTGGCAGGTTGTCCACATTTCGTCCACAGCGCCGAGCATCCACGCGGCGGAGAGCCAAGCTGTGGACAATGGCGTCTACACGCGGTCGAACGTGCCGTTCGATGTCTCACGCGCCAGAGATGATCCCCAGTGTTGTGGACACACGATCCAGTTCTCCACAGGTAAGTCACACGGTTGTTCCCCTATCGACCCACAGGGCGAACGTGCGACATTCACGAGCCACACTCCGGCGAACGTTCCCCCCGAACCGTTGCGGTCTGACATCCGCCGAAAACGCCTGACACGCACGGGAGTACACCTTGGTTCAGTCGCTCGACGACGCACGACGACGACCTCCTGACGGTCGCGGCGCGGCGACGCGTGGCACACCTCCGAGCGGTATCGCAGCTCGGATCCCACCCCACAATCTTGAAGTCGAAGAGTCGCTTCTCGGATCGATGATGCTCAGCCGCGAGGCGATCACCGCGGCCGTCGAGGCCCATATCGAGTCGGGCGACTTCTACAAGCCTGCCCACGGCCTCATCTACGACGCCGCCCTGTCGTTACACGCCCGCGGCGAACCCATCGATCCGATCACGATGGCCGAAGAACTGCGACGCACCAGCCACCTCGATTCGCTCGGCGGCACTCCCGCGCTGCTCCGGATCCAGGCCGCGACGCCGGCATCGGCGAACTCGGCGCACTACGCGCAGATCGTCGCCGAACTCGCCATGCTTCGCCGCCTGATCGGAACCGCGGCCGACATCCAAGAGATGGCCTTCACGAGCGAAGAAGACGTCGACGAGACGCTCGATCGCGCCGAGTCGCTGATTTTCGAAGTGGCTGAGCGGCGCACCGCCGACACACTGGTGCCGTTACACCCCGCGCTCGAGCAAACACTCCTGCAACTCGAGAGCCTCTACGACCGCGACACCTCAATCATCGGTGTCCCCACCGGATACCACGATCTCGACGAGCTGTTGCTCGGGCTCCAGCCGTCGACGCTTTCGATCGTCGCGGCACGCCCCGGCCAGGGCAAAACATCATTCGCGCTCGGTGCCGCGCTGCACTGTGCGCTCGACGCGCGCAAACCGGTCCTGTTCTTCTCGATGGAGATGGGCCATCTCGAGTTGACGAAACGTCTGCTCGCGGCCGAAGCGCAGATCGACGCACGCAAGCTCTCGACCGGACGTCTGTCGGAACACGAGTGGCCGAAGCTCAACCAGGCCGTCGGGCGTCTCGCCGAGGCGCCGTTCTTCATCGATGACAACCCCCACTGCACCGTGATGGAAATGCGAGCGAAAGCTCGCCGGACCAAAGCGAAGTACGGCGACCTCGGATTGGTCGTCGTCGACTACCTGCAGCTCATGGCCACACCGGGCCGGCGCTCCGAGAGCCGCCAGGTCGAGGTGTCGGAGCTTTCACGCGGATTGAAAATCCTCGCGCGTGAACTCGACTGCCCGGTGATGACGTTGTCGCAGCTCAACCGTCAGCTCGAATACCGCCAAGACAAGCGTCCAATGCTCGCCGACCTGCGCGAATCGGGCAGCATCGAACAAGACGCCGACATCGTGATCTTCATTTACCGCGACGAGTACTACAACCCCGAGTCGGAACAACGCGGCATGGCCGAGATCATCGTCGCGAAACACCGAAACGGCCCGACCGGCTCGTCCCGCCTCGCGTTCTTGGAGCAGTACACGAAGTTCGCGAACCTCGCCCGGACCTGACCGGACCGCTACGCGATCAGGGTGTCGACAGCCGCGCCATAAAGCGTAAGCAGATTGCGGGCCAGATCCGGATGGTCGAACTGCGGGTTCCATTCGGCGTCGGTGAGTGAGTCACTGATGCAGAACGCGCACGCGAGCGGCGTGCGCCGGTACGCCCCAACTGTGAACAGCGCGGCCGCTTCCATCTCCACGCACAACACGCCCGCCGTCTGATAGTGACGCGCCTCGGCGACGGTCTCACGGTAGGGGTGTTCAATCGTCCACGACGTTCCGCGCTGCCACCGCAAATTTGTATCCGAGATCGATCGCGCCCACGCTTGGCTGAGCGCGGTGTCGGCGGCAGCCGCACGCTCCGACGGTGCGTAATGATGCGACACGCCTTTATCTCGGACTGCGTCCGTGCACAGCACAATCTCCCCGGGCGCCAGATCGGGTTGCAATGCGCCGGCCGTTCCGATCGACAGGATTCGTTCGACGCCAATCGAAATCAGCTCTTCGACCACGATGGCCGCGACCGGCGCGCCGATCCCGAAGCCACCGACCACGCCGACGCGTCCGTCGGTGCGGTCGAGCGTGAACAACTTCTCGTACAAGCCGCGACCGCCGACCGGCGAGGCTCGATCGACACCAATCGCCGCTTCGTACAGCGCGTTCTGATACAGCAAGATCGCCGATTCGGGTGCGCGATCGGGAAGCATCCTGCGCTCGGCGCGCCAGTCGCGCATCGTCGACGGGTTGATGAACCCTTCGTGATCATGCTTTTCGGCGAACTGCGGGAACGCCACGCTCCAAATGTTACGGGCGCTGCGGTCCCGATTCCGCTGAATTTCGGGCGTCGAACGGTTCAGTCGAACACTGCGGTGCGGCGCCCGTAGACGATCACACGATGCTCGAGATGAAGACGCAACGCCTCGGCGAGGACAACGGCCTCCAAGTCGCGGCCGCGCCGCTCGAGCCGGTTGGGGTCGTCTCGGTGCGACACTGGAAGCACCTGCTGGGCGATGATCGGTCCTTCGTCGAGCTCGGGCGTGACGTAATGAGCTGTCGCACCGATCACCTTCACGCCACGCTCGTGAGCCTGCGCGTACGGACGCGCCCCCGCGAAGGAAGGCAGGAACGAATGATGAATGTTGATCATCCGCTGATTCCAGGCCTCGACGAGCCACGCAGGTAACACACGCATGTAGCGCGCGAGGACGACGACGTCAACGGCCGCGTCTTCGAGGAGCGCGCCCAGCTCCCGTTCTTGTGCGTCACGAGCCTCGGGAGAGTCGTCAACCACCGCAACGTGACGGAACGGCACGTCGAAACGTTCGACGAGCTGTGCGTGGGTGTCGTGATTCGACGCAACCACCACGAACTCGCCGGCCAGCTCACCGAGCGCGTGACGTACGAGAAGATCAGCCAGGCAATGACCCTGACGGGATGCAAGCACCGCGATCCGGGGACGCGACGCGAGGTCGCGCAACGACCAGTCCATCGAGAAGGACTGAGCGATCGGCGAAAAACCTGCCTGCAGGACATCGAGCGCGACGTCAACGTCGAATTCGACGCGCTGTAAGAACAGCCCGGCCGACGGGTCGGAGTGCTGATCGGCCTCGACCACGTTGCCGCCGGCGTCGGCGACGAATGCGCCGACCGCGGCCACGATCCCGGACCGGTCTCGACACTGCAACAGCAAAACGGCGCGCACAACCGGCTCAGAACAGCTTCAGGTCAGAGTCGGAGTCGCCTCGCAACTGCGCCAGGTCCACTTCGATACAGGCAACGCCTTTACTCTGCGCGTAGACGCGTGCCTGCGGCTTGATCTGCTGCGCGACCAGCATGCCGGCCGTCGGAGAGAACTGCGGATCGCGGTCGAGCCGCTCCTGATACCGCAACAGCTGCTCGACCCCCGCGATCTCACCGACCCGTTTCACCTCGATGACGACGGCGCGGCCGTCGCCGTCGCGGCATAGTAAGTCGATCGGGCCGATGTCGGTCGGGAACTCCCGGCGCACGAGCACCAGGTCGTCGCGCAGCGCGGCGACCCGCGCCGCGAGAAGCTGTTGCAGTTCGGCTTCCGCTCCGTCCTTGTCGAGCCCAGGATCGTCGCCGAGCTCGACCGCGGTGTCATGGAGCACCTCGTGCAAGGTGATGTCCAGGGTCTCCCCTTTGGGATTGGTCGCCAGGATCGTGCCATCTCGGTGTACGACCGCGCACGGTGGGCTCATCCAGTTGAGCGGCTTGTACGCCTTCGAGTCGGAATGGATCGCGATCGAACCGTCGGCCTTCAACAGGATCAAACGGACCCCGGGAGCGAGGTGGGCGCCGAGCCGACCCTCATAGGTCACCGAACAACGCGCGACGAGCAACCGCATGAACGCAGTCTCGCACGCCACCGGATCCATCCGACGTTGTGTGCGCCGGCCGTAAGATCGTGTGGTGCGACGCCCGTTCGATCGGCGGATGGCGGCGGGCACCTTCGGACTGGCCGCGTTGGTGCTGTTCGGCACGGTCGGTGCCGCGCGCGCCGCGGCGCCGCAGGCCGCAGCGCGCGGCCCGGACGCCGCGCGTCAACTCGAACAGCTCATGCGCGCCGGGGAGCTCGGCAGCTGGTCGGTGAACTACGAGTTCACCCGCAGCCTCGCTGACGGACGTGTGATGCGCCAACCGGAGCAAGAGGCACGCGACCCGTCGATACATGTGCTGCGCGCAGGTTCGGCGGTGACCGTCGACAAGGGCGATCGCAGCTACGACTGCAACCTGACCGGTACCCAGTTCGCGTGTACCGAGTCGGCCACCGGAACCACGCTCCCGCCCTCTGAGGTGTTGCGGGTTGCAGTGTCGGTGGGCGCGTACGACGTCACCGGGCTGGCGACGATCATCATCGCGCGAGCACCCGCGCGTTGTTTTCGGGTGCTCGGCACCGGTCACGGCCAGCTCCCCGATCTTGGACTCGAGACCGACATGTGTTTCACCGCGGCCGGTGTGCCGTTGCTGCAGCGGGTCGTTCGCGCGTCCGGTGACATCGACGAGCGAGTCGCCCAGTCAGTTGCGACACCGGTGACGACACGCACGATCGAAGCGATGGTCGAGGGCCTCGACCCGAACGGCGCCGCGGGACAGCAGTAATCTCGAACGTGTGAGCTTCTACGACGAGGTCATGCGCGAGCTCGTGTTGGCGCTCGGCGGCGCGCTCTTCCTCGCCAATGGCTTGGCGCTCGTCCGCCGACGCGGCGACGCTCGGCGGGCCGCGGCCCGGACGCAGGGCGGCGGTCGCGGGCGCGGATCGACCCACGGAAACGACACCGCCGATCTCGCGCAGGCGCCGCTGGCCCGCACCGTTCTCTACATGGTCATCGGGCTCATCGTCGCGGTGTGGGCGTTGGCGTCGATCGTCACGCGCTGAGCCCTTTCACGTCCGGACCGGCGGATGTCGGTCCTTCCAGGGTGAGGCGTGCTCGAGTTGCGCGCTGATTCGCAACAGCACATCTTCGCGGCCGTAGGCGGCGACGAGCTGCACACCGATCGGCAGGCCATCGTCGGTCCAATGCAACGGGAGCGAGATCGCCGGCTGGCCGGTCACATCGAACGGAATCGCGAACGTCACCAGCGACGCCATGTGCGCGCCCACCAACGGATCGGGGTTTGTCGGTGCGAGCACGCCGAGTCGAACGGGCGGCTCCGGGCTCGTCGGCGTCACCAGGATGTCGTGGTGTTCCCACCAGGCCGCAACTCGGCGTGACCATGTCTGCATCTGTTCGATCGCGCCTGCGTACTCGACGCCGGTCACCGCGGCCCCAACTTCAGCGAGGAAGAGATTGCCAGGTTCGACGTCGTCGGCTGTCAGCGTGACGCCGGTACGGGCAGCCCAGCGCGCCAGGTCGCGGGCGACCGCGACGGTCATGACCGTCCCGAACGCGCCGTCGATCGGGTCGTCGAGCGCGGGAAGGTCGACGTGTTCGACGTGGTGGCCGAGCGACTCGAGCAACTGGCCCGTCTGTTCGACGGCGCGGATGCAGTCCGGGGCGCTGTCGGTTCCGTCCCGGCGGCGAGTCCGAAGCCCGACGCGCAGCGACCCTGGCGGCGTGGCGATCTCGGCACCGAACGGGCCAGTCGGTGGCGGCGCCGTGTACGGATCGCCCGGTCCCGCCCCGGCAACCGCGTCGAGCACCAGCGCAGTGTCGCGCACCGACCGGGTCAGGACATGCTCGTGCGTGAGCGGCCCCCAGTACTCGCCGAAGTCCGGGCCGAGCGTGGTTCGGGCGCGGGTCGGTTTCAGCCCGACGATGCCGCACATCGAAGCCGGAAATCGGATCGAGCCGCCCATGTCGTTGCCGTGCGCGATCGCGACCATGCCGGACGCGACCGCGGCCGCCGCGCCGCCGCTCGAACCGCCCGGCGATCGTGTGAGATCCCACGGGTTGTGGGTGGCGCCGTAGGCGATCGGCTCGGTCGTGACGCTCGTCGCGAGCTCTGGGGTATTGGTCTTGCCGACGAACACCACACCGGCCGCACGAAACCGCGCCGCGAGCCACGTGTCGTCGGTTTCGGTCCACTGCAAGCGTTTGAGGAGCCGCATCCCGCAATGGAACGGATCGCCGGCTGTGTGGCATACGGCATCTTTTACGAGGAACGGCACTCCGTGAAGCGGCCCGTTCGGCGTCCCATCGTGAACACTTGCGGTGCGAGCATCGGAGCGGCCCCGCTCGAAACGTTCGTGAATGACCGCATTGAGTGCAGGGTTCAGGGCTTCGATGCGCGCGATAGCCGCGTCGACCAGCTCGGTGGGGGACACGTCGCCGGCCGCGACCATCTCGGCCTGAGCAGTTGCGTCGAGCCAGCTGTCAGGATCGTTCATGACGTCAGCGTCTCACAGCTGGACCGCCTCTGCGCGTGCGCACCTGACAGACTGCGACCATGGACGAGGTCGCCCTCCGCAAGAGCCGGTCGTTGGCGGCCGCGCTCGAGCCGGTCATCGGCCAGGTGTTCTTCTCGCCGGAATGTCACGCCGCCTACACGCGCCTGGGGTTCGCACCCAGTCCGGGACGTGCGGGGCCGGTCGCACTGCCCGACGGCCCCGCATACTTCACGAGCCGCGGCTCGTTGCTCGGTCAGGTGCGCCCGGCAGTGGTGGCCGCCGCGTTCGGGGTGTTCAAGCCCGAGCTGGTGTCGGCGGGGGTGCTGCTGGGCTGGTCGCTCACCGACGCTGCCACGATCTTCGCGGAACGCCGCGCCGGTGCCGTCGCGCAACTCGTGCGGGTACTCGGCGAAGGAGACGACGACGTTGTCCGCGCGTCGGAGTTGCTCGAACGCGCAGTTGAGCCGCTCGGTGTCGAGGGCCGCACACTGTTCGCGGGCTTGCGGTCGTGGTGGGACGATCCCACCGACCCGTGGACGCGCGCGTTCCATCTCGGCGACATGCTGCGCGAATGTCGAGGCGATGCGCACATCGCCGCGTGGACGAGCGCGGCACTCAACGGAGTCGACATCGGCCTCCTCAACGACGTCTACATGGGGCTCCCGCTGCGCAGCTACGTGCGGACGCGAGGATGGAACGACGACGAACTCGCCGCCGGGGAAGAGCGACTACGCGGACTCGGCTGGCTCGATGCTGGCTCGCTCACCGATGAAGGACGCGCGGCCCGCGAGGACATCGAGCGCGCGACCGACCGTCAGATGGCGCCGGCGCTCAACGCGCTCGGCGACGACCTCAACGAACTGATCGGGCTGCTCCGACCGTGGGGCGTAGCCATCCGCGAGGTCGGCGGCTACGTCGGCGGTCCAGTCGACCTCTGGCCCGTACGCGACGACTGAGCCGCGGTGGCTTCGCACAGCGGTCAGGCGGCTCCGGTCTCCGTGTCGTTCGTCTGCCGCGGCCATCCCAACGTACGCGCCACGCACGACAAGACCGTCGAGATCACCCGCGACGCCGACATCTCCCGGCGCGCGACCTGCGTCGTCGGTGTTGCCAGCGACCACGACGATCGCGCACTGCTCGCGTTGCGCGGTCAGGTCGAGGTGGCCTTGGAGTGCGAAGGCGTACGCGACACCTTCGTCGCAACGATCAGTCCGTTCTTTCTGGGCGACGCATCGCTGGTGTTCCGGCGAGGGGCCGGCCTGCGCGGACGCACCGTCGCGTTCGACGCTTCGAAGACCGCGGCCAACCTCGACCGGGCCCTGGTCGCCCGGCTGGATTCCTCCGATCGCGAACTGCACGTCACGATCAGAGCCGTCGAGGCCGAACCCGCGCCGGGAGCGCTTTTCGTCGTGTCGCTTCCGATCGGCAACGATGGCGACATCGGCCGCCGCGCGATCGAAGTGCTGGAACGGGTAGATCTCGTGCTCGCCGAGGACACTCGTCGCTTGCGCGCCCTCGCGTCGCGCCTCGGTATCGACGTTGCCCATTCGACCAGCTATCACGATCACAACGAGGCCGAGCGAGTCGAGGGCGTGTTGGCGCGTCTGCGGCGCGGCGCACGCATCGCGCTCGTCAGCGACGCGGGAACCCCCTTGTGCAGCGACCCCGGCTACGTCGTCGTGAGCCGCGCGGTGGCGGAAGGGATCGCGGTCTGTCCCGTGCCGGGCCCGTCGGCCGCGCTTGCGGTGCTCACCGGGTCGGGTCTGTCCGTCGACCGCTTCGTGTTCGGCGGGTTCTTGCCGCGGCGTTCCTCCCAACGTCAACAGGTCGTGCGGGAGCTGACCGCGCTCGGATGCGCAGTCGTCTTCTACGAGGCGGCGCCCCGCGTCGCGCAGACGTTGGCCGACGTCGCGACGGTGTGTCCCGAGTGGCGTGTCTGCTTCGGCCGAGAGGTCACTAAGACCTTCGAGGAGTTCCGCTACGGCGACGTGTCCGGGTTGGCCGAACAGGTGCAAACCGAGAAGATTCTAGGAGAGTGCACGATCGTTGTAGCTCCGCCAATCGATGTCGGCACCCGATCCCGCAAGATTGACGCGGCCGACACCGACGTCGACGAGGTGCTGCGCGCATTGCTCGCGCACGGCGTGCCCGCGTCGACGTTGGCGCACGCGCTTCGAGCCGTGCCCGGCATCGGACGCAACGAAGCATACGAACGGGTGCTCGCCCTCGGTCACGACAACCCGCGTCCGTGACCATCACACGCGTGATCGGCAAGCAGCGAACCGAAGTCCTCGCGGCCGCCGCGTTCGCTGAAATGCAAGGTCGATACTCGAAAACGTCCGTCGACGTCGGCACCGGCGACGGACGCTTCGCGTACCATCTCGCTTCGGCCGACCCCGACCGCTTCGTCATCGGCGTCGACGCGCTCGCCGAACCGATGGGCGCCCGCGCCGCGACCGCGACCCGCAAGCCGGTTAAGGGAGGCCGGCCGAATCTCGTGTTTGTCCACGCCGCGATCGAACTGTTGCCGGCCGAGCTCGAACGGGCCGCCGACGAGGTATATGTGCAGCTCCCGTGGGGCGGTCTCCTCGAAGGAATTGTGCTGGCGCGGCCCGACGTGCTCGGCGGGATCGCCACGTTGTGTCGGACCGGCGCACGACTGATGGTCACCCTCAACGGCGAGATCTGGGTCGACTCGACCCCCGCCCGTTACGGCCAGCTTCCGGTTCCGACCCCCGGCTACGTGGCCGAGGTCGTGGCTCCAGGTTTCGCGCTGGTCGGGATCCGTTTGGGTGGCGCCCGGTATTCGACCGTGGCCGAAACGAAGCAGCTGTCGACCACGTGGGCAAAACGACTGGGTCACGGCCGTGACCATCCGTGCTTCGTTCAGTTCGACGGCACCGCGTCCTGAGCAGGTACCGGCGCCGTCGCGCCGAACCCGACGTCCCTGAGGTGCAGGTGGGCTTCGATTCCGCCACCCGCACGTGCCTCGAGGGTGACGGTCCCGCCATGCAGCTGGGCGATCTGTTCGACGATCGCGAGTCCTAGACCCGAACCGGGCACGCCGCGTGCCGTCGGCGCCCGATAGAAACGGTCGAAGACGTGCGGGAGGTCGTCGACCGCGATGCCGGCGCCGCGGTCGGCGATGTCGACGTCCGTGCCCCGCACGGCGACGTCGACGGTGGTGTCCGCCGGGCTGAACTTCAGCGCGTTGTCCAACAAGTTCGTGACCGCACGTTCGACCAACGTGACCCGACCCACAACGATCGCCGGCCGATCCGTCTCAAATGCGATGTCGCGGCCGGTCCGCCGTTGCTGGCGGGTCACGACGCGGTCGACGAGCTCGCCGAGATCGATCTGTTCGACTGCCTCTTGGGTGTGGGTATCCGTCGCGAGTTCGACGAGCTCGTTCACCAGGTCGGTGAGTTCGCGCAGCTCCAGATCGGTTTCGCCCAACAGCTCGTCGCGCTGGCTCTCATCGAACGTCCGAGCCCGACGTAACAGGTCGATGTTGGTACGTAACGCGGTAAGCGGAGTGCGCAGCTCGTGGCTCGCGTCGAGCACAAGGCGACGTTGCTGTTCTCGCGACGTGCGGAGCGCGTCGAGCATGCTGTTGAAGCTCGACGCAAGGCGACCAATTTCGTCTCGACGGTTGACGTCGATCGGGTTGTCGAGGTCTTGCGTTGCCGCGACGTAGGTCGCGGTCTGGGTCAGGTGCTCGATCGGCCGAACCGTGCGGCGGGCGATCAACCACGCGCAAGACGCGGCGACGATCGTGCCGGCCAGGGCGATCAGCAACAGTCGGGTGTCGAGCGAATCGAGCACCGCATTGTCGCCTGCGGTGCTGCGCGCGATCTCGACCGCGCCGTGATTCGGGAGTGCGACGGTGAGCATCCGGTACGAGTCGTCACCGATTGTGATGTTCCGAAAGTGCGGACGTCCGCCCCGCTGCGCGAGCAGCCGATCGTTGGCGTCGACGGGCAACGCCGGCTGGCCGGCAATGTAGGAGTTGACGTCACCGTTCGAGTCGAGGATCTGGGTCACCGCGTCAGGGTCGGCGAGCGCCGGACCTCCGGGCTCGCCGCCGTCGTCGGGGTCTTGCCCGCCCGGCGGGAAGTTCGTCCCGGGCGCTTGGGTGAATCGCGTGGAGCGCTCCGCGAGGAACGCGTCGGTCTCCGATCGGAGCTGTTGGCTCGCGCTCAGATGTGCCGCGTAGGTGCAACCGATGACGACAAGCGCGAACGTGACGGCAACAACCAGCGTCAACCGGAGGCGCAGGTTCATGCTGCGCGTAGCGTATAGCCGACACCGCGGATGGTTCGGATGAGCCGCGTTTCTCCGCCGGCCTCCGTCTTGCGGCGTAGATAGCCGATATAGACGTCGAGCGATTTTGATGACGTCTCGAATTCGTAACCCCAGATCCGTTCGTAGATCGTGTCGCGGGTCACGACGATGTTTGCGTTGACGAGGAGGAGCTCGAGCAAATCGAATTCGGTCTTCGTCAACCCAAGCTCACGGGTGCCCCGCCACGCCTCCCGCCGCTGCGGATCGAGCGAGAGATCACCGACGTGCAACATTTCGGCTCCGCCGCTGATGCTCGTACGTCGCAACAGCGCCCGTAGACGTGCGAGAAGCTCATCGAGCGCGAACGGTTTGACGAGATAATCGTCGGCTCCGGCGTCGAGGCCAGCGACCCGATCGGTGACCTCGTGGCGGGCGGTCAACATCAGTACCGGGGTGTGGTCGCCGCGCTCGCGTAGCCGGCGGCACACTTCGAGACCGTCGGCGCCTGGCATCAACACGTCGAGGACGATCACATCAGGGGACATGTCGCCGATGTGCAACAACGCGTCGGTGCCGTCCACGGCAGTGTTCACGTCGTAACCTTCGTAGCGCAAGGCGCGCGCGACGGCGTCGCGCACATGTTCGTCGTCTTCTACGATCAGCACCCGGCTACTCACCATCGTTCCGGTCCCGGCTCCAGCATCTCGGTGTCCTATCGATTGAGCAGCATCGCACGCCCGGCGGCCGCGGAGCCGAAGACCGCGCTGCGGGAGCGTGCCCGTTCGCAGACGCCGACCACAGCAAGTCCGACGAAAACGGTACTCACGGCAAGGGCCACGATACGTACGGTCGCGGCGTGCGTGTCAGCCCCGACGCTGAACCCATGAATTGTCGCCGTCGAAAAGCGCTCGAAGCTGGCCGTGCGGACACCTCGCGAGCCCCGTTTGGTGAAGTACGAACGTGCATGTGAGGTGAGCTCGACCGCGAACGGGAGGCAGACCGCCACGACGGCCCACGCGACCGGATGCCAGGTCGAGACGAGCCGAATCAACACGCGCGCTCAAACTGCGGCGGGTGTCGTGGTCTGCCGCCGACGTCCGCGCGTGCGTTCCGTGGACGCGGGGACGGCGATCGGCCTCGTCGCGTCGACGTCGTGGTGGTCGCGGCGTCGCCTCCGGGTCGGCCGAAGAGGCTGGCGACCTTGAACGTGCCGGCGACCCTGGCGCGCCCGGCGAGCCGGATGTGGTCGCTTGTGACGGGATCCGGTTGTCATCGCGCCTCCTTGCATCGCGGGACGACAACAAGACTCGCCGCTGCCGCTCAGCGACACCTTGGATTCTGTGAAGAACCGGACAAGAAGTCTCAGACCTTTCGTGGTCTGTTCTTGGGCGGCTCTTTCAGATTTCACAGGCCGAACGCATCCAATGCGGCGAGACTGATGCCATGGCGGACAGCCGGAAGCAATCGCGATGATCGTCGACGAGCTCAGGACTGAGGTCGTTGACCGCTCGTCCGACAGCCGAGGTCTCGAGCTGGGCGGCTCGGCGTCGGACGGGCGTCCATCGAGCGGTGTGGCCCGGCTGTTGCGCGGACGGGCCGACGCTCCCGCATGGGAGCGACCCGCCCTCGTCGCGCTGCTCGGCGCGACGGCGCTGCTGTACCTCTGGGGACTCGGCGCGTCGGGTTGGGCCAACACGTACTACTCGGCCGCGGTCCAAGCGGGCGCGAAGAGCTGGAAGGCGTTTTTCTTCGGCTCGCTCGATGCCGGCAACTCGATCACGGTCGACAAGTCGCCAGGATTCCTGTGGGTGATGGAGCTCTCGGCTCGGATGTTCGGCGTGAACTCGTGGAGCATTCTCGTTCCGCAGGCGCTTGAGGGAGTCGCCGCGGTTGGTGTGCTCTATGCGACGGTCCGCCGATGGTTTTCGCCGGCCGCCGCTCTGCTCGCAGGCTTGGTGCTCGCGACGACACCGGTCGCCGCACTGATGTTCCGCTTCAACAACCCCGACGCGCTGCTCGTGCTCGTGCTCACCGGTGCGGCATACGCCCTGACGCGTGCGCTCGAGTTGGGCAGTACCCGGTGGGTCGTGTTCGCGTTCTCGTTGGTCGGATTCGGCTTCCTCGCCAAGATGCTGCAAGCGTTCATCGTGCTGCCCGCGTTCGGTCTGGTCTACCTGTTCGCGGGACCGCCTCGCCTTGGCCGTCGCGTCTGGCAACTCTTCCTGGGCGGCGTGGCGATGCTCGCGTCGGCGGGCTGGTGGATCGCAATTGTGCAACTCACACCGGCCGCGAACCGCCCGTACATCGGCGGTTCGCAGAACAACAGCCTGTGGAACCTGATGTTCGGATACAACGGTTTCGGCCGCCTCACCGGCAACGAGAACGGCAGCGTCACCAACGGCGGCGCCTCACCTTGGGGAATCACCGGGCTGACGCGTCTGTTCAACGCCGACTTCGGCGGCCAAATCTCGTGGTTGCTGCCGGCCGCGTTGGTACTGCTCGCCGCCGGACTCGCGTTCACCTGGAACCGTCCCCGAACGGACCGGACCCGCACCGCGCTGTTGCTTTGGGGTGGCTGGCTGGTGGTGACGTCCGCGTTGTTCAGCTTCGGGAAGGGCATCATCCACCCCTACTACTCGGTCGCGCTCGGCCCGGCGATCGGTGCCGTCGTCGGGATCGGAGCGGTCACGCTCTGGTCGCGGCGAAGCGCGTACGCGCAGTACGTACTCACCGCCGCGTTCGCGGTCACGGTCGTCTGGTCGTACGTGTTGCTCGATCGAACGCCGACCTGGCATCCGTGGCTGCGCGCCGGGTTGGCGATCAGCAGCTTCGTGGTTCTGGCCGCGATGATGCTGTGGCATACGCTCGGGCGCAGGAGCACCGTCGCGGTCGCGGCTGGCGCGGTCGTGGTGGCCTTGCTCGGGCCGGGCGCCTACACGTTGGCCACCGCGGCGACGCCTCACAACGGGGCGATCCCGTCGGCCGGCCCGACCGTCGCCGGCGGCTTCGGTCGTGGTGGCCGGGTTGCGTTCCGACGCGGCGGGTTCCGCGCGGGCGGGTTCGTCCCACCCGGCTTCGGTCAAGGTGGTTTCGGTCAAGGCGGCGCCGGTCAAGGCGCTGTCGGTCCGGGAGGTTTCGGTCAAGGCGCTGCCGGCCCGGGCGGTGGCGGCCCGGTCACCTCGCCGACGCCGCGCGGCATTCCTGGATTCGGCGCTCCGCCCGGCGGAGCGGTCGGAGGCGGCGGCTTCTTGAACGGCACGTCCGTGAGTGCCGCGGCTCGGTCCTTGCTCGAGTCCGGCAGCTCGGGCTTCCGTTGGGTCGCCGCGACCGTCGACGCCAACAACGCGGCGAGTTACCAACTCGCCACGGGTCGGCCCATCATGGCGATCGGCGGATTCAACGGAACCGATCCCTCACCGACCCTCTCGGAGTTCGAACGCGCCGTCGCCGCCCACGAAATCCACTACTTCATCGCAGGTGGCGGCGGGGGCGGGCCCGGCCGCGCGAGCGGCGCGGTGGCCGGCGAGATCACGTCGTGGGTGGAAGGCCACTTCACGCCGACGACGGTCGGCGGGGTGACGCTCTACGATCTCAGCGTCGGTCAGTGAAGCAACGCGGGGTCGGGGTCGAGCGGTTCGAGCGGCTCGAATCCGTCGGCGCCGTGTCGGTGCTCGTTGGCGTCCACGGGGGGCGCGGTCGGAATGAGCAACGACAGCAACGAGCCCAACGCGACGACGACGAACGCGAATATCAGCGCCACGCGCGTCCCGTGCACGACGCCCTGTTCGACCGCGGCGCGAAGAATGGCCGCGTTGGCGGAACTTGCCGTGTTCGCGGGCGCGTAGCCGGACCCGAGCGCGTGCACACCGGCGAGGGCCTGTGCTTGCAAAGCGGCCGGCAGCGCCGCAGCCTTGATGCGCTGCACCGCATGACTGACTGTTTGCACTGTCAGCACGGTGCCGATCACCGCGACGCCGAGCGCGCTGCCGACTTGCCGGACGGTGGTGTTCGCTCCGCTGGCCACTCCGGAACCTTCGGGCGGAATCTCGGAAAGCACGACATTGGTGAGCTGTGCGAGCGCGAACCCCACGCCGGTGCCGTACAGAGCGAGGCCTGGGAGCAGGCCAAGCGCGGTCAAGTGCAACGAGATCACGCGCAGCATCAACAGTAATCCGATCTCGTAGATCACGAGTCCGGCGCGCACAACCTGAATTGTGCCGAAGCGGTGGATGAGGCGCCCACCGAGTTGCGCGCCGACGATGACGAACAAGCCCGACGGCAACACCCACAGGCCGTTGTGCCACGGCGATATGTGCCGACCGTCCTGTAAGAACACTGGCAGCACGAAGCTGATGCCGAGCTGACCCATCGCGAGCACTACTCCCGCGAGCAGGCCGTATCGGTACGTCTTGAAACGCAAATACGCGAACTCGAACAGCGGGTGGCCGTTGCGGCGTTCCTTTGCCTGTTCGACGATCACGAAGGTCGCGAGCACCGCGATCGCGATCGCGAAGAAAAACGGGATCACCGAGACGGCCCGGGTCGCGGGCCAGACCACATGGCCGGCGACAGTGAAGTCCTTGATCGGCGTCAGCCATCCGTAGATGCCGCCTTCGCTGAGCGCGAACACGAGCGAGAACATGCCAACCGCGATCAGGGCTGCGCCCGGGGCGTCGACCCTGACCGTTCGCGACGACCGCTCGCCGTGCTGCATGAAAACCAGCGCGCCCACGATCGCGAGCGGAGCGATCACGACATTGATCCGGAACGCCCACCGCCAGGAGTAAAAGTTGGTCAGGAAGCCACCGACGACCGGTCCGGAAGCAGCGGCGACTCCCGCGGTGGCTCCCCACGTCGCGAACGCCGTGGCGCGCTCGCGACCGTGGAATGTCGTCGACAGGATCGCGAGGGTCGCGGGGAGCATCAGCGACGCGCCGATCCCTTCGATGATCGCTTCGCCCAGGATCATCACACCCACAGAGTGCGAAACCGACGCGATCAGCGATCCGACGCCGAACAACGCGGCGCCGATGATGAAGATGCGACGATGGCCGTAGACGTCGCCGAGACGCCCACCGATGATCAGCAGCGTCGCGAACGTCAACGCGTAGCCGGTGATGACCCACTCGACGCTTGCGAGCGTCGTGTGGAAGTCGCGAATGATCGTGGGGATCGCGACGTTCAGCACCGTGTTGTCGAGCACGACGATGAACGCCGAGACGATCACAATCGTGAGCGTGATCCAACGCCGCGGATCCGGACGCGCGTCGAGCTCGCCGGTCATCGGGGCGTGGGTGTCTTCAGTCGTCCAAGCTGCGCAAAGTCGAGCGGCTGGCCGGGCAGGTGACTTGCCTTCAGCGGCCGCAGGCCGTCGAGGATGAGCGCGACGTAACGTTCGCGCAACACCGGCTGAAGATCGCCGGCGAGCGCGGTGGCGTGGGCGACGCCGGAAAACAGCATCGCGACGTCGGCAGGGCCGATGTCGGGACGAATCGCGCCGGCTTCTTGCGCGCGGGTCACGAGCTCACCGATCGCGCCGCGCAGCGCGTCCCGTACCGACTGGGCGGAGACGGGCAGGTCGATCTCAGTCGCCATGTGCTCGGCCAGCGCCCGGTGGCGGGCCTGGAACTCCGACAGCGCGAAAAAGAACGTCTGGAACGCCGCGCCTGGATCCGGCTGACGCAGCGCGCCTTCCGCGTCCGCCAACAGCGACTCGTACATCGCCTCGAGCACCGCCTCCACCAGCGCTTGCTTCGTCGGGAAGTGCCGACAGACCGTTCCGACGCCCACGCCGGCCCGGCGTGCGACCTCGTCGATCTGTGCCCGGAGGCCCATTTCGGAGAACACGTCCTCCGCCGCGACCAGTACCCGCTCCCGATTTCGGCGGGCATCGGAACGCATCGGCCGAATCGGCTGGCAATCGGAAGCCACGTTCCGTATAGTACCGTATGCGGAAGCACCCTTCCACTTGGCCGGGTGCTTCTGACCGCCCGCCCGCCGAAAGTGTCGATCCTGTGACCACCACCAGTGTGTCGTCTTCCGACACGACCCTGTACACGCGGCGCTGGTGGACGCTGTCGGTGCTGTGTCTCAGCCTGCTGATCGTCTTCGTTGGCAACTCGAGCCTCAACGTCACGCTCCCGACCCTCGCCCGTCAACTGCACGCAACCGAGTCGCAGCTGCAGTGGGTCGTTGCCAGCTACTCGCTTGTGTTCGCTGGGCTGTTGTTCACGACCGGCGCGCTCGGCGATCGCTTCGGGCGCAAGGGAGCGCTCCAGCTCGGGCTGTTGTTGTTTCTCGTCGGGGCCGGGCTCGCGTCCGCGTCCAGCGCGATGTGGGAGCTGATCGCGTGCCGCGCCGTCATGGGAGCAGCCGGCGCACTCATCATGCCGTCGACACTCTCGATCCTCATCAACGTCTTCGACGCGCACGAACGGCCCAAGGCGATCGCGATCTGGGCGAGTGTCACCGGCGCGGCTGGCGCGCTCGGGCCGGTCGCCAGCGGCTACCTCCTCGGGCACTTCTGGTTCGGATCGGTGTTCCTCGTCAACGTCCCGATCATCGCGGTTGCGCTCGTCGCGGGCTGGTTCCTCGTGCCCACGTCACGAGATCCACAACAGGCTGCGCTCGACCCAATCGGCGCAATCCTGTCAATCATCGGAATCGTGGCCCTCGTGTACGGCCTGATTCAAGCGCCGTCCTCTGGCTGGGCCAGCACGTCGACGCTCGGAGCCTTCGCGGTGGCGATCCTGGTCCTGGTGGCCTTCGTGGCGTGGGAGCTGCGCGTCGCCGAACCGATGCTCGACATGCACTTCTTCAAGAACCCGGCGTTCAGTACGGGCACCGGCGGCATGATCCTCGTATTCCTCTCGATGTACGGCGTGATCTTCCTGATCACCCAGTACTTCCAGCTCGTGCGGGGCTACAGCCCGCTGTCGGCGGCGTTACGCACCTTGCCGATCGCGCTGATCATGATTGTTGTCTCTCCGCTCACGCCCCGTCTTTCGGCGAGGTTCGGTGCGCACCGAACCGTCGCGTTCGGCATGATCAGCATCTCGATCGCGTTCGCCATGTTGGCGACCCTCGGCGTACACAGCCCGTACGCCTTCATGGTTGTTTGCTTTGTTCCCCTCACTGGCGGCATCGCACTCACGATGTCGCCGATGACTGCGTCGATCATGTCGGCGGTGCCGGCGCGGCGGGCCGGCGCCGGCTCTGCGATGAACGATGCGACGCGAGAGCTAGGCGCGGCGCTCGGCATCGCGGTGCTCGGAAGTGTTGCTGCGTCGCGATACGACAGTCAGGTCGCGAAGTTCTTGCACGGGCTGTCGGCGAGCCAACGCGCCACCGCGAACACCTCGATTGCCGGCGCACTGCGCGTGGCGGGCACACTGACGCAGCATGCATCGCTGCTGTTAGACGCCGGTTCGAAAGGCGCGTTCGTGAGCGGTCTGCATCTCGCCGCCATTGCGGGTGCGTGCCTCGCCCTGATCGCCGCCGTGTTCGTCATGCGGTACCTGCCGCACTCGCTGGTCCCCGAGGGCGCGGCGCGAGGACCGCTTGAAGCAGTGGAGGACATGGCGGACGTCGGGATCCCGGGCGCCATGCCGGTGTTCGCCGACGCCGCGAACAGTGAGCGCGCGCTCGGAGAGCGTTCGGCCTGACCGGATGGGCTACGGCTGGTTCGCCCACCACGCGCCGAGATACGCAGCCGCCGCGAGGTAGAGGCGACGCTGCGACGGGTCGTCGTCGGCTGCGTCGAGGCAGGCGAGGGTGTACTTCGCGACGTGCGCGTCCGGGTGACTGGCGGCCCGTGCCGCCACGACGCCAACGATCGTCGCGAGCTCATCATCGGAGGCGTGATACACGGCGCCCGCGGCCGTCTCCGGATCGGCGTCGAGCGCGTCGGCCGGCGTGATCGCGGTTCGGTCGGGCAGTCGATCGATGTCGACGTCGTGGCTGCTCTGTGCGGCACGAAACGCCACGACGTATGTCGCCGCGGTCGCGGTCGCCACGGTCGGGTTCGACAGCCGCGAGATGATGCCGAGCACCGACTGGGGAAGTGTCAGGCCGTGCGACCAGCCGTACGGCGCGAACGCGACGTCGTCTTGAAGCATCGACATCGCCGCCACCCGCAAAATGGCGGCGCCAGCGGCGGCGAGATCAGGCGGAAGCGAAGCACGAATCACCTCGCGCGCCTGTCCACCACTATCGACTTGGTGCACGGTGGGAAAGATGAAGTCGCTGCCGGGAAAACCGAGGCGCGGAGTGCGCGCGAGCGCGTCCGCGAAACTCCGGGCGTCCGAGCCGCACGCTTCGATCTCGTGTTGTATCCACTCGATACGCAGCTCGGATTGGCGCGCCACTTCGCGTACCAGCGGCCGGAGCAAGGCGAGCGCGGCTCGGTTGCCGACCGCGGTCCGGCCAAGATGAAAGAAGTAGATGCTGGCGTGGCCGGCCGCAGCCAGACTGGTCACCGTCGACGGCGCGAGGGCCATGACGTCGTCGGTTGACGCGTGGCGGGAGAGCCACGATGCCGCAGCGTCAACCAGAGCCAGATCCTTCTCTCGGGTCGCGGCCAGGAGCGCTGACCGGGCGGCGGCCGGCGACTCGAACGTGCGGCTCACGACAGGTTCCATGCGCTGACCGGCGCGTTCGTACGTCGCGGCGACCCAGACCATCCGCTTTCGCACACGGTCGCGGCGATCGGGCGGAACCAGACGCAGGAGGGCCCGGCGGGCCAGCAGCTCGAGCGGTGCGTGAAGGACGAACGAACTCGCCGGATCTTGCTTCGGTCGCGCCACGACTTGCGCCGTGATGGCGAAGAGCTGATCGTCGGAGAGCTCACCGAAGTGGCGACGGCCGTACTCGCCCTCGACGTCGTCGGGGTCGAAACCGGACAGATGGTGAGTCGGTGATGCCGCGTCGAGGTCCATGGCAGGACCGTATTACCTAAACCTAACTTGAGGTCAAGAGTATAATTGCTGTTCGTGGCGAACGTGGCGGAACATCTTTCGATCGGGGAGGTCGCCGATCGAACCGGCGTCTCGGTCTCGGCGTTGCGCTTCTACGAAGCCGAGGGAATGGTCACCTCCGCCCGGTCGCCGGGCGGGCAGCGCCGCTTTCCTCGCGACGCACTGCGGCGGGTCGCGTTCATCCGGGTCGCCCAGCGAGTCGGCCTCACCCTCGACGACATTCGCGCCGCGCTCGCGACACTCCCGGAACAGCGGACGCCGACTGCCGCCGACTGGGCTCGACTCTCGCGCGCGTGGAAGTCGAACCTCGACGAGAGGATTCGGCTGCTCGAACGCGTACGTGACGACCTCTCGTCGTGCATTGGTTGCGGATGCTTGTCGTTGCAGGCTTGTCGGTTGTACAACCCGGACGACCGCGCTCGCGTACTCGGGCAAGGTCCGCGCTACCTGCTCGGCAACTCGTCACACGACGTCGTTCCCGCGCTGGCGCGGCGATCCAGTCGCTGATTCGGGACGACGACACGCGGCTGCGGACGACGACTTCGGCGATCTACTCGTGGGGCATATCGCGTACGGCGTTCTCGCACACCGTCCCCGCGAAGAACTCGGGGTTCATTCCTGCGTGGAGTCTCGCCGGGTTGACGAACATGAGCTCGCGGAACTCCTGCTCCCCGATGAGGCCGTCTTCGACGAGGCCGTATGCCTCTTCGACCGGTTCGGTCATGTCGCGCACGTCCCAATGCGAGATGTCCGAACCGAAGATCGGACGAAGCCGCGCGCGGGCCGGATTTACGTGTTCGGCGAACGCCCATGCGACGAGGCGGTCGTCGGCCTCGCAACCGAAGTAGAAGTTCGGCACGAAACGGTCGCAGATATCCGCAACTGACTCAAGCGCGACCGAGGCGAACTCGTCCAGCTGCTCCGGACGCGCGCCGGGCCGTGTGAAGTAGGCGCGCAGCTCGGTGAGGCCGGCACGGACCTGGTGGTCTCCGTATCGTTCGAACAGCGCGAGCAGCGCATCGACATCGAGAAGATCGGGATCGAGTGAGCGAATCGACCGCGCGTTGCGCCTCTCCCAGTGCCCCACAAGGTCACCGAGCAGGCTGCATGCCCAAGCGACCCCACCTTCGAGGAAGCCGAACCGCAGAGTGGGAAAGCGACGCGTCACGCCGGAAAGGAACAACGACTTGCACAGTGATTCATGACTCGCGGCAAGCCCGCCGACGTGGTTGTACACGTAGTTCGTCGCGGACCTCGTCACGCGGTGCCCTTGCAGCGAGCTGTGGAATACGGGCGCTATCCCGAGCTCAACGCATTTGGCCCAGACCGGGTCGTAGTCGAACGCGCTGTCGACCCCGAACGTGTCCAGCCGATACGCGCCGCCTTCGCCGACAGCGCGGCGGGCATGACCTGCGAACACGGCCGTCTTGAAACCCAGCTCCCGCACCGCGTAATCGAGCTCGTCGCTCGCGAGCTTCGGCTCGAGCATCGGGATCAATGCACCGACGGTCGTGCGATCGCGATACGACGCGAAGAGGTTGGCGAGCGCCCGGTTCGCAGCGCGACAGCGCAAACCGATGGAGTCGTCGTCGGCGATCTCGAGGTAGGCCAGCGTCATCGAGGGATACAGAATCGTGAAGTCGATACCGATCTCGTCGAGCCGTTCGTAGAGCAAAGCCGGCAGATGCGCGGTCGCGCGATCGAGGGTGTTCTCCGTCGCCCATCCCCACCACGACGGCATCGCGTTCCAGCTCGACGGGCCGGCGCCGCGGTGACCGGCGAGCACGGTCGACGTGTCGGTGAGGCCGGTGTCGCGCGCGTAGCGGTCGCGGATCTCTCGTCCGCCCATCTCTTCGAGATATGTCAGCATCTCCTCGTTCAGCAGCGGTGCCAATTCGACGAAGTGGCCGTCGGCATCGATGATCGGATGCGAGACGGCGGCTCGTATCTGCGCCGATCTTGTGGTCATACGACGCCCAGCTCCCGCGCCCATGTGAGCAGCCGGCGCGCGGTCGCGACGTGGGCGATGTGGATCTCGTGTCCTTCGCCCTGGTTGGCGTCGCCGTAGATCACCTGCTCATCGTTGCGCTCCGCGTCGCGTGCGAGGCGGTCGAGATCCTGCCAGTAGGACACCTCGGCGGCAGTCGGCGTGAACGCAGCGTTGACGATGTCGATGTGTTCGCGGTTGCCGAGCATCATCCCGAAGTAGCCGATGTCGCGCAGTTCGGTCAGCCATGACCGCAATCCGTCAACGTCGTCGTTGGCTCCGCCCCACATACCGCTGATGGGATAGCGAACACCCGCGGCGCGGGCATCGATGAGTACCTTCTGTCGTATGAACAACGTCTCGGTCCCGGTGCGTGTCCACCGAAAGCCGATATCGCCGACGATGTCGCCGAAACGCGACACGGCGCCGCCCATGTACGCGACGCGGGGGGACGCCATCGCGACGTCGTATGCGTTGCGGATCGCGCTCGCGTTCTCGAGGATCGGATACAGCATCGTTCGGCCGACCGGCAGTCCGAGCTCGGTTTCGACGCATCCGAGGATGGCGTCGGCGGCGTACACGTCGGCCGGTCCAGTGATCTTCGGCAGGAGGATCCCGCCAAGATTGGGTCCCATCACGGCCTGCAGGTCGCGCAGAATCATCCCCGACGCGACAGGCTGAACTCGCACAAAGTAGATGGGGTCGCCCGCACCCGTCGGCGCGTCAGAGAGGAACTCGCGGACGAGCCCCCGTGCCCGTACCCGTACCGATTCAGGGCAAGGTGTACGCGGCTCCTCGAGGTCGAGGAACAGCGCGTCCGCGCCCGACTTCGCGTTTTCCGCGATGCGGGCCTCCTGATCGCCTGGTGTAAAAAGCAGCGACCGCAGCGGTCTGGCATCCAACTTGCCCATGGCGTCCTCGCGACGTCGGAATCAGCTCGGATCCTACGTTGCGGTCGGCCCGAACCTCTCGTCGACGAACGGTGCAGGGCCCGAATGTCGGTCCCTGCACCGTTGGCGCGATTCCCTGCCGTGAGACATTCCCGCTAGTTCGACACCGCGATGTCGGTTGCCTGAATGGTTGCAACGTCTTGCGCCAGGCTGGTGACGTCGCACGTGAACGTGGTCGCGGTCGAACCGTCGTAGACGCCTGTCCCGCAGTCGACGGTCGGGCCGGGTACACCCGCGACCGTGAACCCGACGAAACCGTGCTCGGTGGGAACTCCTTGGGTCAGGTCACCCAACGCGACGAACGTGACAGTGTCGACCGTCACGCCATCGGAGTGCAGCGTGTAATGCATGCTCGTGACCTGGGCGCCCGACACGTTCTGGGTGCCGTAACCGAGTTGGTTGCCAGCGTGGGCGTCGAAAGTGTTGGCGGCCGTGAATGCCGAACCGACAGCCACGGAGATGATGGCCAAGAGTGCTATCGCGAAAATATTGGTCTTATGCCGACGGAACATGGTCAGGGCTCCTTGCCCTCGAACCCCAGCCCCGCCCATTGCGATTCGGGTGCATCGGACGCGCAGATATCGTTCTTGAGCCGTCACGGACTCTGACGTACGTTCGGTGACAAGGGTCACTGGGCCGTCGCAGTCCCGCGATCTCGCCGATCAAGTCGTGCCGTATACCGCAACCCGCCAAGTTATGGACCAGCAGTCCAAGGGCGGTCACCGGACGCGCCCGGGATACAGACTCTCGGACCCGGACCTAAGCTACTCGGCCGATGAGAGCAAGCCTGGCCATCGTTCTCTGCGCGTTCGTCGCAGCCGGGTGTGGTGCCAGCTCGAAGCACGCGACGTCGTCGACGTCGGTGACCACGACTGTCTCAGCGTCGAACTCATCGACCTCAACCTCGTCAGCGACGTCGTCGACGTCGTTCCCAACCTCTGCGTCCAACGGTGGGACTCCCACGACGGCCAGCTCGACACCGACCGTGCCCACCTGTGCGGCGTCGCAACTCCGACTCACGTCCTACAGCAACTCCGGCGCGGGCCACATCATCGACATCTTGGTCTTCACGAACACCTCGAACACCACTTGTTTCGAACAGGGCTATCCGGGCGTCGCCGGCCTCAACGCGCAGGGCACACAAGTCGTCCAAGCCCAGCGCACAACCCACGGCTACGTCCGCGCGGTGCCGGGTCAGGCCATCCCGATCGTGACCCTCTCACCCGGACACACAGCGTCGGCCACCGTCGAAGGTGACGATGTGCCCAGGGGTACCGAAACCTCATGCCCCACGTACCCGTCGCTCCTTGTCACGCCGCCCAACACGACAACGTCCATCGTCGTGCGGGTCGGGATGGCGGGTTGTGTGCCAGTTCAGGTTCATCCCGTCGTGCCCGGGAACACCGGCATGCTCGCCTGATCGCGTCGCGAGATCACTCGAACCGGCCCGCGTCGCCAGGCCAACACCTTGGGTGTACACGACGAGCGCGACCAGTGTCGGGCGCCGACCGGCGGCTCGTTGCCAGCACGGAGATACTCCAGCGGCGTCGGTGCGGGCGTTGTCCCGGGCACCGAACAGGACCGACGCCGGCTCCGAGACTCAACCTGCACACGCAACGGACCGCCGCGGTCATCGTCGGCGCCGCGCACGACCACCGCCGGCCGTCCGACCGACAGCGCGCACAGACGCGTAGGCTCCCCTTGCGCAAGAGCTTTCGAGAGCTCGACGACCTTCGACAGCGTCAACGTCGCAGAGCCCCGGTACCCCCATCAGCGATGCGCTACCCCCCGCGACTCATATCCGACGCGTCCTTAGGATGGTCGCGCATGACTTCGATTGGGCCCGCCGCGTCCGAGTCGATCGAGCAGACCGAGTTCGTCGCCTCTTCGGATTTCGTGACCTTCTCATGCGGTCAGTGATGCGAGCACTCCCTCGCCGTTCTTGGCTTGTGACGCGCGCTCGACACCAGCCGGTTCGAAAGTAACGCCGGTCCATGGCGGGGGAGACGGAACCCGAGGTGGCGGCCACACGGCGCTCGCGTCGTCGCTCCGAGCGGCCGTGGTTCGATGTCTCGATCGCGGGTGCGGTCATCGTGTTGCTGTCGAGCCCGGCGTTGTTCACGAATCGCGTGTTCGCGGTCGACACCACGAATGCGTTGTGGCTGGGATCCATCATGAGGCAGTCGCTGTCTCACGGCGTACCGCCGAGCCTGTTCATCAACACCGGACACGCGCCGCTCAGCGGAGTGTTCAATCCGCTGTTCGCGTTCTACGGCGGTTCCCTCTTTGCCGTTTTCGGCGCGCTGATCGCGATCTTCGGCATCAGTGCCGCCTACATCGTGTTGGTCGTCCTGTCGTTCGCAGCGGCGTACGGCGGATCGTTGTGGATCTCTCGGCAGTCCGGTCTGCGCGGCCTTTTGGCTCACGTTCCCGCGTTCGCGGTGGTCTCGTCGGCGTACTACCTCACGAATCTGTACGGCCGCGGCGACATCCCGGAGTTCGTGGCGCTCTCGGCGATTCCGTTGTTGATCGCCGCCGCCGTCCACGAGGTGCGCGCGCCGCGATCGACCGCGATGCCGACGGTCCTGCTCGTCGTGTCAGCGTTCTTCTTTACCGGAAGTCACAACCTGACCCTGCTCTGGGGGACGCTGATCGGCGCCGCGTCGCTGGCCGTGTTGGCCGCGTTCGTACGTCCGCGAGGACTTTCGTTGCGGCGTTTGAGCGTCGTCGCCGGAATCGTCGCGCTCGCGACCATGGTGAACGGGTGGTTCCTCCTGCCCGACCTGGCGTTTGGCAAGACGACAAAAGGCGGAGCGGGTATTCCGACCATTCTGTACGCGTATTTCGACCGTTTCAGCGTGCTGTTCTATCCGGGCCGGGCGGTTCCGCCGCTGGAGACCGGGTCTCCCGCGTTGTACGTGCAGGCGCCGATCTATTTCTTGGTGTGGTCGTTGGTGTGCGGCACTTGGATCTGGAGAAGCCGCCGGATGCCGGTCCTACGGAGAATTTGGACCGCCATCGTCTTGTTGCTCGTCGGCGTGTTCCTGCTCATCATGATCACGCCGTTCTGGAGTTGGGCTCCGACCACGCTACGTTCGATCCAGTTCCCTTACCGGCTCAACGGGTATGTCTTGCTCCTCGTTGCCGGGCTTGTGCTCGTGAGTCTGCTCGCGGTGCAGGGCGAGCTCGTGCGGCGCCACCGAACGCGGTTGGCCGCGCCGCTGCTCGTCGCGTTGGTGCCCGTGATCGCGGCCAGTGCCGGTCTGGCCGTATGGCAGATCTGGGTGCCGAAGTCGTGCCCCGTCTATTGCGTCGCGAACCGCTCGGCCGGTCCAGCGCCGCCCCACGTGGAACCGTATACGTGGTACGCCGGCCCCTTTTACGCCGACGCAACCGCGCCCGT